>JAUIIR010000054.1 GCA_030431485.1 Alphaproteobacteria bacterium | reverse complement strand
TAGAAAGTCATATGTCAAGACAAGCATGGTTGTCAGGACAAGTTTACACGCATAAAGATCGATTCATGACGATTGACCTGCCCACACCCGAACAACCTCTGAACATCGGCACACGCGGTTCTCCGCTTGCTTTGGCTCAGGCGAACGAAACCCGCGACCGGCTCGCCAAAGCCTTTGATCTGCCGCATGAGGCGTTCACGATTGTTGTTATCAAGACAACCGGAGACAAGATCATTGACCGTCCTTTGAAGGAAATCGGAGGCAAGGGCCTATTCACCCGCGAGATCGAAGAAGACATGCTGTCGGGCAAAATCGACATTGCCGTGCATTCGATGAAAGACATGCCAGTACTCCAGCCCGAGGGTCTTCTGCTGGACACGTATCTGCCTCGCGAAGACGTCCGCGACGCGTTCATCTCAGCGGAATTCAGCGGTATCGCACAACTTCCCGAGGCCGCCATCGTGGGCACGTCGTCGTTGCGACGCCGTGCACAATTGCTGAACCGGCGGCCCGATCTGAACGTGGTCGAGTTTCGCGGCAACCTGCAAACCCGCCTGAAGAAGCTAGACGACGGCGTTGCATCCTGTACCTTTCTTGCGATGGCAGGTCTGAACCGGCTCGGAATGGACGACGTGCCGAAAACCGCCATCGACACGACCGACATGCTTCCGGCCGTGGCACAGGGGGCGATTGGCATCGAACGTCGCGCAGATGACAACCGCGCCGCCGAGATGCTTGCTGCCATCCATGACACGCAAACCGGTCAACGGCTTGCCGCTGAACGCGCATTTCTTGCTGAACTCGACGGATCTTGCGAAACGCCCATTGCCGGATTGGCTGAATTGAACGGCGATACACTTCGCCTGCGCGGTGAAGTCCTGCGGCCTGACGGTTCAGAATCTCATGCGGATGAAATCAGCGGCCCGATTTCAGACGGTGCAGAGATGGGCAAGGCATTGGCCCGCACTCTTTTGGATCGCGCGGGCGAAGGCTTCTTCGACTGGCACGGCAAATAACGCGCCAGTCACTCCGGCACGGCAAAAGTCAAAGACGCCCATAGGCTTTCCCAGACGGGCCCATCTCCATCCTTCGGCTCAAGCGGCCGCAGGACCACCGCGTCGGCAAGATAGGCGTATCCGGGTAGCACCGGGAGCGTTACGCGCCCATTCGCGTCGGTTCTGTGTAGTGTGACTTCAACCTCGCCTTCCGTCGGGCGGGCAAACAGTTCGACCTGCGCATCGGCGCGTGGCTCACCGTTATAAAGGACGCGGATCGGGAAACCGGCAGAGACATCGTCGGTATAAGGATTAGCCTCGGCCACAATCTCGGTTTCCAAACCCACCACGGCATCCGATCCCGCACCATCTCCGACAGCGATCAGGCTTTTGGCATAGCGGCTATACAGCTCGACAAAGTCGCTCTCGGGCAGGCCGCGCTCTGCATGCGCCTCCAAAACACCCTCGAAGTCCTTGTGCTCGACGAAATTGACGAATTTCTGCCACTCGCGATAAGTCAGCGTGTAGTCGCGCGTTTGGTGGATGACGACGCACAAACCCTCTTGAGGAGCCGCAACATTCAACGCGGGTCGGTCGCCTGACCGCCCGGGAACCGGCGACAGTACTCCATCGCAAGTCAAATCGAAGCGTTCAAAATTGCGTTCCAAATAGGATTGCTCAGACCCTTTGAAGGTCTCCCCGACCCTCAGGGTCGCCACCAGTGTACCGCCTACAGGCACTTGGTACGCCTGAGGATCAATCCAGAACTCATGTGCCGAACCGGAAAACGGCACTGCACATACGGCAATTGCACAAAGTGTCTTGGTCAGCTTCATGCGATCTTGGCCGTCTTGCTTTCGATGGAGCGTGCAAAATCAAACATGCGTTTCTTGACCTTTTTGTTGATGGATGAGCGCGCCAGCTTAAAAGATTGCACCAGCAATCGGGCAGATAGCGTGCTCGGCGACATTTTAAATACCATGTTAACCCGCGTTCGGTTCGGCGACAGCGGCACAAGTTCAATCAGCGTGCTGGTTTCAAGCCCGCCGGTGACGCCTTTGAACGACACCATGTTGGGCGCATCGATGCCATCCAGCGAGATCGTTGCTCTGCGTTCGCGTCCCCGAAACCGAAACTTCGCCTCCCAACCTTCGCCGAGGCTTGGTGCCGATCCCCGGAATTGTCGCCGCACATCAATGCCGCGCCGCATCGCCTGTCGCTCCAACGCGTCAAACGCTGTCAACTCCGCAAAGACATGATCAATCGGTGCTGCCACATCTTCGGTTCCAGTCACTTGCATCGCCGCGCCCCCACTTCGATCTGCACTCCCAAGAGTTGCGTCATTTCAGCGTATCGGCAAGCCAGTTGCGCAACAAAAAATGTGCAATAGCACCTTTCCGCGCAGGCAACAGACCTTCTCTGAGGCCAGCCAATGCGTCCATGACCTCTTCCCGGCTTACCCAGAGCGCGTCCTCGATCTCCTGTGGATCAATGTTGATCTGTTCGCTCAGCGCGATGCCGTGACAGCCAAACATAAGCGACGCTGGGAAGGGCCAGGGCTGGCTGGACAGGTACCGCACTTCACCCACCCGGACACCAGCCTCTTCCCAGACCTCGCGGCGGACTGCAGCCTCAATCGTCTCACCGGGCTCGACAAAGCCCGCGAGGCAGGAATACATGCCTTCCGGCCATCCTGGCGACCGCCCAAGCAGCACCTTGTTGCCATGCGTGATGAGCATGATCACAACAGGATCGGTGCGGGGAAAATGGCTTGCGCCACAGACCTGACACACCCGCTGCCATCCAGCTTGCGTGACATCGCTTGCAGCACCACAGCGCGCGCAAAAGCCGTGAGTTTCGTGCCAGCCGATGATGGCCTTGGCCGTTGCGGCCAATTCCGCGTCACGCGGGCTGAGCTGTGTCATGATACTGCGCAACTCGGCAAAACCGTGACCTTCCGGCAAGCGAGGATGCGATTGCACACTTGTGTCGATAAAGGCACCGACCTCGCTTACATCTGCGTCCGGCACCCATTCCGACATGTCATGTGCAAACCGCGCAGCCCCATCCTCGCGTCCCAGCAGGACCGGTGCACCGCGTGCCTCCGACAGGATCGGATGGTCCAGCGGCAGGCGTACCAAAACGCGGCTACCTGCGTCGCCGGCCACAAGCGGTTTGCCTTTCCACAAAAGGATCGTGCGTGTTTCTGTGGCCTGCATGATCTCGGCAAGCGCCGGAATGTCGCTGCGCAACTCTGCAGCGCGATCCAGACCGGAGCCGCCAAATGTCACCTGTTCAGCGTTGCGCATGACCACTCCCCCTTCTGATGTTATCTTCTGCGCTTGCCATGTGACGCAACAAAGAACAATGGAGCAGTGCAGAAATGCCATTGCCAACGGGTTGCATTCCGTCAACGCCTCTACTATCTGAACTTTCGAGAGGTTGGCGCGGGCGAGCACCTCGCCAACCCGGTCAGGTCCGGAAGGAAGCAGCCGTAACGAGCCACGCTTGGGTCGTTGTCCAGCCTCTCACCTCACTCCCTTTCTTCATGACGCACAAACGTCGCGGGGCTGCGTTTTCCAGCCAACGCCCAAGCCATCTGCTCTGGCGTTTCGATGGCGCAAGGCCGTATCGTCCGGAGCCTCTCAAGCGCATCATCAGGCGCCTCACCCAGCTCGGTCATAAGGCGCAAAGCCACCATGCCCGAGCGCCCGCACCCCCCGCGACAATGCACCAGAATGCGACCACCTCCCATCAGGGCGCGCCGCGCATTTGCGCTGACCTCGGGCCAGGCACTTTCAAATTCGTCGTCCGGGACACCAAAGTCATGGATTGGCAAATGCTCCCAACGACACCCGGCATCGACAAGATCGCGCCACAGGCCCGCCGCTCCCGCTGCAACCAATTCGACCTCGTCGACCAGTGAGATGACAATCGCCGGTTTCCATTCAATGAGATGTTGCACATCTCCCGCATAATCTCCGTCGCCGCCCGGGATCGGCGACAGTGCGAGGATGCCCTCTCCAACGGATAATGCGTAGACAATCATCCTAAAGTCGCTGTGCCCGAAACGTATCGCAACTGCGGATGTCACCGCTCTGATAGCCGGTGGCAAACCAGCGGGAGCGTTGTTCTGATGTGCCGTGGGTGAACGTATGCGGTTGCGGCACGCGGCCTGCGCGCTCTTGCAGGTGGTCGTCTCCGATCATCCGCGCGGCGTTTAACGCCTCTTCCAGATCACCGGGATCCAACAAACCGTCAACAGAGCGAGCCCAAACCCCGGACAAGCAATCCGCCTGTAGTTCCAACCGTACGGTTAGCGCGTTGGCCTGCGTTTCTCCCACGACCTGCCGCCGCTCATTCACTTGCCCGAGAATGCCCAATTCGTTTTGCACGTGATGCGCCACCTCATGCGCAATCACATAGGCGGCTGCAAAATCCCCGCGCGCGCCCAACTGCCGGGACAGTGTGGCAAAGAAGGCCGTATCAAGATAGGCCTTTTCATCGGCAGGGCAGTAAAACGGTCCGGTTGCGCCACTGGCGTTGCCACAAGGCGAGGATGTCACACCGGAGAAAAGCACCAAAACAGGGGGATCGTATGGACGGCCGACCTGAGACGGAAAGATTTCACCCCACACCGATTCTGTGGTGCCCAAAACACGCGACGTAAATTCTGCCGCGCGCTCCTCCTCGGCGCTCAGTTCTCTGGTGGTCGACGGGGATTGCGCTGTTTGCTGCAGAAGCGGCGTGACGTCTATTCCCGCGAAGTAGCCCAGCGCCAGCACGATCAAAAGGCCAACGCCTCCGATGCCAGCTTTGCCGCCCCCACCTCTACGACGTCGGTCTTCGATATTGCGGCTTCTGCGAATCCCTCTCAGTCGCATGTCATACCCCCAGACATCTAGGGGTCATGATACACAGGGGGTCGCGCGGCGAAAGCCCCGTCAGTCTGTGGTGCGAATGACCTTCGCCAGTTCGGCGAACATCTGGTTATTTGCACACAGCACCGCGCCGTCCTCAAGCGGCACTTGGCCCGGACGCACACCTTCGACAAGTGCACCGGCTTCCGACGCGATCAGCAGACCCGCCGCCAGATCGGTCCGCGCGCCTTCACGCTGCCAACATCCATCCAAGCGACCCGACGCCACATACGCCAGATCAAGAGCACTGGAGCCCGAGGCACGCAGCCCGCTGCATTCAGGCATGATCCGAGCAAGGTCCTTGAGGGTTGCAGGCAAGGTCCGTTTTACACCGAACGGCACCGCATGACCCAGCACCGACTCGACCAAGCGGGTACGGCCAGACACGCGCACGCGCTTGTTGTCGTTCAACCAGGATCCCTGCCCCTTTTCGGCGTAAAACATTTCGTCTTTGGCAGGATCGAAGACCACAGCCGATACAACCTGGCCTTTGTGTTCCAACGCAATCGACACCGAAAAATGCGGTTGGCCGTGCAAGAAGTTCGCAGCGCCCTCAAGCGGGTTCACCACCCAGCGGCGCGTCGGGTCCTGGCCATCTGTCTCACCTGTCGGATCAAGATATCCATAGGTGCCGCGCGCGCCTGTCAGTTCATCTCTCAGCAACTGCGAAGCTGCCTTACCTGTACGGGTAACGAACTCCGCCACATTTGCGGCTGACGACTGAAGGTTTTCGACTTCGCGAAAATCCTTGTTGAGTGACCGGCCTGCTTTGCGAGCGGCTTTGATCATGATGTTGAGATTGGCACTGCCCTGCATCGTGGGCCTCCGGCTGTTCGGGATCAGACCGGGCGTATAAGCGGGACACGCCGCAATGCCAAGAGGGCGCAAGCGATGACGGCGTTTCACGTCACTGCGAGATGTGTATCAAGCACCTTACTTCGGCAATTTGACCTGCCATCTTGATGTCACACTTGTTTCAGAAGGATGAACCCCCATGCATCGCCGCACGTTTACCGCCCTCACACTTGCCGCACCCGCGCTTTGGCTCGCGCGCCCCGCCCTCGCACGCGAACCAGAGATTTATCAGGAGGGTGGGATTGCCATCGACGGCTCTGACCCGGTTGGCTACTTCACCAACGGTGGACCGGTTCCGGGAGGTGACACGACGGTCGAGTACAAGGGCGCAACGTGGCGTTTTGCAGATCAATCATCCGCCGATGCCTTCAGCGCCGATCCTGCTGCCTATGAACCTGCCTTTGGTGGCTATTGCGCATTCGCGGCCTCGCGCGGCTATCTCGCGCCCACGACACCTGAGGCGTGGACGATCTATGAAGACAAGCTTTACCTCAACGCCAATCTGCGCGCCCGCGAACTTTGGCTTGAAGACGTTCCCGGCAACATCGCCAAAGGCAATGCAAACTGGCCGGGTATCTTGGGCTAACAAGGTCTCTAGCTCACAGAGAGCTGAAAGGCGGCAGATCACATCTTTGATCTAGATTGCCGGATCAAAGATGTGATCTGCCGCCCGTTGGGACCCGCATGATCTTGCAAATTACAGCAAGTCGAAACGATTGAGCCCGATATCCTTGAGCTGCGCTTCGCTCAGGTTAAGCAACGCTTTGCGGGTAACACGCATCTCGTTCCATGCCCGAAAGCTATCTTTGAGGCTCATGATACGGTTGACGAAGTTGTGCACCGCGATAGCGCCAAAGGGGGGATAAGTGGTTGTGACAGTATATGCCATTTTGAACGACCTTTTTCTCAACAGCTGACGCTGCTCTGATTGACGGATGGCAGATAGTGTCCGGAAAGCTGACTCACAATTGCTGCTTTGGAAGGCCAGATCTGACCTCACTGCATAACAGATGTGCGATATGAAAACGGCTAGCATCGCCGAGATGTGCTCGATTCCAGCGGAACCTCAGCCTCCCCGAACCTTCACGTTCTCGCTTGCCGCTCCATTCTGGCGGCCCATGCCTCGGCGAGATTAATAAGTACGGACTCAAATTGTGGCTTGGCGAATAAGAAAAACAGCCACTTGGTCATAAAGGACCCAGTCAAGTTCGCCTCGATGCGAATTGTGAACGCCGTGCCCGGTCCCTTGCTTTCGGCGCTCCACGTCCCACGAAGTTCCGAAAAAGGATACGGGTAGTCATCGGCCTCAGTATGCACGCGGAACCCGAAACTGCGCCCATCCTCATACAAGTCGCACGTTTCAAGCCAGCTTTCCCCCTTCGGACCATAGCACCGTCGCTGCATGCCCAAGCCATCTCCCTCGACGACCTCTACCTTCGTCAGATTGTCAGCCACGTCGGCATAGCCCGGGTGATCGGTCATCACGCGCCACACCAATCCGAGCGGCGCATCAACAGTCCGGTCCACGCGCGCCACGACCGTCCTTCCGGAAACCCGGACAAATGCTTGGCTAAGTGGCGGGCGGATCGCCCCGGCTCCTAGAAACTGGCCGGCAGCAAAGACGCCGACACACGCGGCAACCACAGCAACCACACTTTGCCCCAGGACTGTAAACAGATGCCCACCAATAGCGAGCACACTCACGCTGGCCAAGATCCATCCAAGGTCCATTGCTGAAATGGCCACAACCTGCCCTTTTGACAGGCGCGCGCTTTTGACCAGAAAGCATAGAACAAGTGCGAAGGCGATCAATCCTATCCCCAGAACCAGCAGCCCAACCCGATGCCAAGCAGCCGCATCTTTGAACATGAATTCCGCCACCAAACCGGGCGCGGCACTCAGAAACACGCCGATTGTCGTGGAAAAGATCGCGTTGAGTCCAAGAAAGCGTCGTGCAGTCGCCGAATGTTCCATAATTGCCAATACCGTCCGTTGTGTATTGGCGACGATACTGGCCGTTGCAGAAAGCAACTCAATTACGTCAGAAGTAATCGACGCAAGTTGCTGGAACTGAGAAAGTGAAGCATGCGCTATAATCCGAACTTTCCCGACCTCTCTTTCCCGGGCTTTCTGAAAAGCTGGCGCAAGCGACGGAGATTGAGCCAGTTGGACTTGTCTCTGCAATCCGGAATGTCCCAGCGACATATCAGTTTTCTTGAGACCGGACGCTCAAATCCGAGCAGATTTGCCATCGCCCAACTGGCAGAAGCTCTTGAGATGCCCGCAGCAGAAATCGATGCAATGCTGGTGTCTGCCGGTTTTGCTGCCCGGTCTGCGCAGCATGCATGGGACGACAACACCCGACATGCTGTTGATGTTTCGATTGATCACATCCTGCAAAGCCATGCGCCCTATCCTGCGCTGACGGTCGACCGGGTCTGGAACGTCGTAAAAGCCAATGATCCGGCACAGCAATTCTTTGCACGCGCCGGAGCGCGGGGGGATCCAAACCTTTTTCGGGAACTTCTGACCCCGGGCCCTATGCGAGACTGCATATTAAACTGGGAAGACGTCGCCCGCGCTTTATTACGCCTGCTCGAACTTGAGATTGCCCGCCGCCCCAATGATGCCGAGGCGCATGAACTGCTGGACGAGCTGTTGGAACTGGACGGCGTGCGGGCATTGCGCGACACACCCGCACCAAGCACAACCGCACCTGTACTGACACTCAAGTTTCAGATCGAAGAGGTTTTGTTAGACCTGTTCTCATTGATTGCAACAATCGGAATGAGCGCGGACGCGTCACTCGACGACCTGCGCATCGAAACCTTGTTGCCCGCCAACGACGCGACGCGCGCATGGTTTGAAAACAGCTTTCCGTAATCTATCCGCTCACCTCGGCGCGGAAGGTTGTGAGAAAGGCTTCCGCGTTGTTTCGAAGCGATGGACCAAGATACCCGCCCTCTTGGATTAAAACCGTGGGCAATCCCATCGCTGCAATACGACGTGCCATTTCGGCAAATCCTCCGGCGTAGACCTGAACCGCCGCAAGCGGGTCATCTGCAGCCATATCGAAACCAAGCGATACCACCAAAGCTTCGGCACCGAACTCTTGAATCGCTGCGATGCCGTGATCCAGCGCAGCCAAGACCTCGGCCTCTCCGTCCCCCATATTAAGCACCTGGTTGAGCGATGCACCCTGTCCGTCCCCGTCGCCAGTCTCATCTGCATAGCCAAGGTAAAAGGTCGGATAGACAGCGGGGTCCGGATGCAACGAGCAAAAGAAGACATCGCCTCGTTCATAAAAAATGTCGAGACTGCCATTGCCCGTGTGAACATCAACATCCAACAAAGCGACCCTGTCCCAATTGCCGCGCAAATGATGCGCCGCAATCGCCGCGTTGTTGTAAAAACAAAAGCCATTGGCGCAATCTGTCATAGCATGATGGCCCGGTGGGCGGCTCAGCCCATATGATGCTCGGGCGCCGGTTTTCACATCGTCCGCTGCAGAAAGTGCCGTTTGCGCAGACCAGTAGATGGCCTCATAGGTGTTTTCAGTCAGGGGCGTCGAAGTGTCGGTCATCCACCACCCCATCGCACCGTTGATATCCTTGGGGCACCGTCCACGCCGCGTACCGGGGTGGCGGGTCGGGATGCCCAGCGCGCCTTCAGGAGATTCGGCCATGAACCGCGCGTAGGCACCGACAAAAAAGTCCACGTAGGCAGGATCATGTACCGCCTTGATGGGTCCGGTGCCAAAATCTACCGGCGTTTCAATCGGAAACCCATGTTCTACCAGCATATCTCGGATCAGGATGGCACGCTCGGGCTGTTCCGGGTGTGGCATGGGCGCGCCGCCGCGATAATAGACATCGGGTTTGTGGCCCAATTGGCGCTCATCGAAATAGACTTTCATGTCCGTTCTCCCTTGTTGGTCCGGGCGATCTCTATGGCCTAGCATGCGCCGTCCCCCCTTGCCACGCCAGTCCCGGACCCGTTAGCTGTTCCACAAGACTCACCGACACTGCGAAAGACCTGCCTCATGGACCTGCGCCCGAATTCCGACGAAGCCCGCGACATCGCCTACCATTTCCACAGCTATACCAATGCCCGGCTGCACGAAGAAAACGGCCCGCTGATCATGGACCGTGGCGAAGGGGTGCATGTCTTCGACAACCACGGCAACAAGTATATCGAAGGCATGTCTGGTCTCTGGAGTGTCGCTGTCGGCTTCAACGAACAGCGTTTAATCGACGCGGCGACCCGCCAAATGCAAAAGCTGCCCTATTATCACAACTTTGCGCACCGCTCGCATGGACCGGCGATTGATCTGGCAGAAAAACTGGTGGGCATGGCGCCCGTGCCGATGAGCAAGGTGTTCTTCACCAATTCCGGCTCCGAAGCGAACGACACGATCCTCAAGATGATCTGGTATCGCTCGAACAGTCTCGGCAAACCCGAAAAGAAAAAGGTGATTTCGCGAATCCGGGGCTACCACGGGGTGACGATTGCCTCTGCGTCGATGACCGGGCTGCCCTACAACCACAAATCCTTTGACCTGCCGCTCGATGGTATCCTGCACACGACCTGTCCGCATTACTGGCGCGAAGGGCGTGATGGCGAGAGCGAAGAGCAATTCGCCACCCGCTGCGCCGAAGACCTCGACGCGATGATTCAGGCTGAGGGGCCGGACACCATTGCCGCCTTCATCGCAGAGCCGGTTATGGGCGCAGGTGGTGTCGTCGTGCCGCCGGAAACCTATTGGGAAAAAATCCAGGCAGTATTGGGCAAATACGACATTCTGCTAATCGCCGATGAAGTGATCTGCGGCTTTGGCCGCACTGGCAAGATGTTCGGCTGCGAGACCTTCAACATCAAACCCGACATCATGACCATGTCAAAGCAGATCACGTCGTCCTATTTCCCGTTCTCGGCCTTCATGATGACCGAGGAGGTCTATGCCCCCATCGCTGACGAGTCCGGTCGCATCGGCGTTTTGGGCCATGGCTATACCGGCGGCGCGCACCCCGTCGGCGCGGCGGTGGCGCTCGAAAACTTAAAGATCATCGAAGAGCGCGATCTGGTGACCAATGCCGCCGAGCGCGGCGCCGAACTACAGGCAGGACTGCGCCAGTTCGTGGATCACCCGCTGGTGGGCGAGGCACGGGGCGTGGGTCTGATCGCGGCGCTGGAGATCGTTGCCCCCGAAGGCCGGGCCGAAGAATTCGCTCCGGGCAAACTGGGCGCGGGTCTGAATGCGCATTTCCTGAAGAACGGTCTGATTTCGCGCAACATGATGGATGCAATGGCATTCTGCCCGCCCATGATCATCGAAGCTCCGCAGGTCCGCGAAATTCTTTCTGCGGTTGAGAAAAGCCTCGACGGTTTTGCGTCCGAGCTTGCGGCCTGAGCGTGCGGCGTTCGCAGGTCAGATAATACCGCACGAGACTGAAACACCCCATGGTCTTTTTGGGGTGTTTCCCGTTTTCGACCTGTTCCAAGGCATTTCAGACAGCCTGCCCTCACCGCAGGTCGTTAGAGCACCCGTTCTTCATCCCATTGTCGCAATGAGCCTTCAACCGCTCTGTATCCGCCGCTGTCCACCCTGCCGGATCCGTCACCTGTGCCCAGGGGCCAACATAGTCCTGAGCATAATACGCATGGCCATGCCCCGGCGGTGCGCCGAATGACAAAGCCATGTCCAGTGCAAGCTGGAACTGCGTCACAATCGGCATGAAAAAGAGATGTTCGGACATATCTTCAGCGGGCGGATCGCGCATCCAGGGCGGTGCGCGCCACAGCGAAAACGGATCGTAGAACACAACCGGATCACTTGAATATTGCAGGAAGGCGATACGCATATCGCCCCACTGAGCCTCCGCCGATGACGCGTCACTGGTGTGCGACGCGTAGCGCACCAATGAGCCATCACCGATGTCCGGTTTCACCCAAAGGCTTCCCGGATTGCGCTGGTTCTGAACGTAGTTCCAGAAGGTCGATGGGAACGGTGGTCCGACCCAGAACGCGCCATCAATCGGATCGTCCAGCAAGCGAAACAGGTTTGTTGCGTGCATGGAGGACCACGCACCGAGACTTAGACCGTGCACATAGAGCTTTGGGCGACTGTCAGCCGGCAGGGTTTTCCAATACCCGTGCACGACCTCCTGCAAAGCGGTAGCCTGCTCAAGCCCGGTATTCGTCTCGAGGATCAGCGCAAGCGGGGACTGCAGGTAGGAATACTGCGCAGAGACCGTCGCGATATCGCCATTGTGCATGTATTCGACCGGGTCATGAGAGCCGGGATCCATCCATCCCGTCCCTGTTGGGCTCGCAACGATCAAAACCGATCGGTCAAAAGCACCAAGGCGTTTAAGCTCGGCCAAAGCCAACTCGGCCCGGTCCTGCGGTGTGTCACCATTCGCGCGACCGACATAGACACGGATCGGTGTCAGCGCGGGTTGCCCCGTGAATGCAGAAATAGCCGCTGCGTCCGGGCCACCGGTGATGAAATCTCGCCCCGGTGTACCAAGGCCACCCCAATCAATGAGCGAGGCCGCACTGCCCACTTTATTCGGGTCAGTGGGTGGTGGAGGCGCGTTCTCAAAAAGCGCTTGTGCCGCCTCGTAGCTTTCGTCCACCCCTGTGATCACCCGGTCGATGATCCCGTCTCGGGTCACCACGAAAAGGATCAAGACCACCGTGATAAGGCCAAGAACATTTGCCCGCCGTGGTGGCATCACCCTGTAGAACCATTTCCGGATTTGCCGGAAAAGCGACGCGACAGCGCGCCCCAGAAGATACGCCACCAAAAAGGTGGCTATGGCAATCAACAGGATACGCGCAAGGTTCAGGCCATCAGCCAGTTCCATGCCCATTTTCTGTCGAAGATCATTTTGCCATGTGAGGCTTGAACCCAAGACCCAAAGGAAAAAAACTCCAATAGCCGCGCTTGCAACCCATGTCGCGATCTGTGCGGGCCGACCGGACAATCGAGGGAAATCAAGCGTCAACCAGATCAACCCGGCTATCTGAGCGGCAAGATATCCAAGGGCAGTCACCAATCCTCCCAGAACCCCCTGAAGGTCTGGCCCGCGCGGAATGAGCGAGGGAGTCAGGGATGCTGCGAAAAACAGCAAACCAAGTAGGAGAGACGGAATTGAAAACTTGCCAAACGCACGGGATAAAAAAGACATTGCCATAAGTTTTTAATCTGACTGCCCCGACTTGCTCGCACCAGAGGACGAATGACGCTCTGTGCAACTCGATGTGGGAAACACTATGTCCGATCCTGCGGATCACGCAAAGCGCAATTCAGGCTCGCTGACGGTTGGGCGTTTTCAAGACCGTGGACTTCTGTATTGATGCGGCTATGGAGACAACCGCCCCTTTTATCGTTGCAATTGACGGCGGCGGCACGCGCTGTCGTGTCGTGGCACAGATCGGCTCTGAGAGGACGATGGTCGAAACCGGTTCAGCCAATGTCTCAAGCGATTTCACTGCGGCGATCCACGAGATCAACCTCGGACTAAACGGGCTTGCGCAACGCCTTGACGTTTCAATGGACACGCTGGCATCTGCCCCAGCGTACATTGGCCTCGCAGGCGTCACCGGCGCAGTCATCGCAGAACGGGTCCGATTGGCCTTGCCTTTCCGACACGCCCGCGTGGAAGATGATCGCGTTGCCGCCGTTCGCGGAAGCCTGGGCGCAGGCGACGGCGTTCTCGCACATTGCGGTACGGGGTCCTTCTTTGCAGTCCAGTCTGGCTCAACGATACGGTTGATAGGGGGATGGGGACCCGTGCTCGGAGACGAAGCCTCGGCGCAGTGGGTCGGGCGGCGCGCTCTGAGCTATACGCTGGAACACATCGACGGCCGCCGCCCCGCTTCGGCGCTGGCAGAGCGACTGATTGCACAGTTCAACGATGCGGCAGGGGTTGTGGCATTCGCCAGCACGGCGCAGCCTGCGCAGCTTGGCGCACTTGCACCGCGGGTGACCGCAACAGCGAAAGACGGAGACACGCTGGCATGCCAGATCATGCGGGATGGAGCATTTGAAATTGATCGCGCTGTCCGAGACTTGGACTGGCGAATTGGTCAGCCGGTTTGTCTCACAGGCGGCATTGGCCCCTATTACGCAGAGTTCCTGCCAGCAGACGTGCGTGCAGCGTTGACACGCCCTGTAGGAGAGCCGCTGGACGGTGCTCTTGCACTGGCCGAGGCCTATGCGCGTGAGATTGGTCGGTCAGACCCCGAACCGCGTCAGACCCGATAACGGAAAGGCATTGCATGACGATAACCGCACCCACACAGATGCGAGCCGAGATTTCCGAAATCCCGGAAGCGGTTGAAAGACTGCTGTCGGATGGAGGCCCCGCTATTGCGGCAGCTGCGCAGAAAGCACGGGACATGGACCCACGGTTCTTGTTGTCGGTCGCCCGCGGCTCTTCTGATCATGTATGCACTTATTTGAAATATGCCAGCGAACTTCTTTTGCGGCGGCCTATGGCCTCAGTCGGCCCCTCGGTAAAGTCCATCTACGATGTCGATCTGCTTTCCGAAGACGCTCTGTGCATCGCCGTTTCCCAATCCGGGCAAAGCCCCGACATCGTTCAAATGACCGAAAGCCTGGGCAAGGGAGGAGCGCTCACCGTCGCTTTGACCAATGATGACAGATCGCCACTTGCCCATGTCGCAGACATGACGCTCGCGCTGCACGCTGGCCCCGAACGCAGCGTTGCCGCAACCAAGACCTGTGTGACCTCTCTGGTGGCAGGCCTTTGGCTGCTAGCCGAGATCAAGGGCGACGATGATCTTGTCACGGCGCTTCACCAGCTTCCCGCACATCTGGGTGCAGCCACGCAATGTGATTGGTCCGACGCTGCAGCAGCGATTGACGGGACGTCTCTGTTTACCCTCGGGCGCGGACCGTCTTGGGCCATCTCGAATGAGGCCGCTTTGAAATTCAAGGAAACCTGCATGATACATGCTGAAAGCTATTCCTCGGCTGAAGTGCTGCACGGGCCGGTGTCCATTGTCGATCAGTGTTTTCCGGTGATTGCCTTCGCTGCCGGGGACGCCGCAGAGACAAGCGTTGCACAAATTTCAGATGATCTGGCGCGAAAAGGTGCGCAGGTCTTCACAACGGCACGAGGCACAGACGTGGCAAAGTGCCTACCGCATCGGCGCACGGATCACTGGCTGACGGACCCGATTGCGGCCATCGTTTCGTTTTATGGCATGGTCGAAGCGGTCGCCGTCAGTAGCGGCATAAATCCTGACGCCCCGCGCCACCTGAACAAGATAACCGAAACCCTATGAGCACGCCCGCCCTCACCTATCGAAACGGTCGTATCTTCGACGGTCAAAAGCTGCGTACAGGCCATGCTGTACGGTTCGAAGACGGGCATCTTGCAGTCATCGGGCCTGAGACAGACATCGCTAAGGACGGTGAGAGTGTCGATTTGCAAGGCGACATCCTCAGCCCCGGCTATGTCGACCTTCAGGTGAATGGTGGCGACGGAATCATGTTCAATGACGACCCATCACCCCACACGCTCCAAAGGATCGCAGAGGCGCATCGGCGGCTTGGCGTGAGCGCCCTTCTACCCACTTTGATCACTGATACGCGCGCCACAACCCAAGCGGCCATTGCAGCAGCGGCCGAGGCCATCGCTCAAGGCGTTCCGGGCATTGCTGGCCTTCACCTCGAAGGGCCGCACCTGTCACTCGCCCGTAAAGGCGCACATGACCCGAACCTGATCCGCCCGATGCTGCAAAACGATCTGGACCTGCTTTTGGACGCGGCAAAGGCGATACCCATCCTGATGGTAACGGTCGCGCCTGAAAACGTCACAGAGGACCAGGTCACCACCTTGTCGCAAGCGGGGGTTCTGGTCTCTCTGGGGCACACGGATGCAAGCTACGAGACCTGCCGCCGGTATTTCGCAGCCGGTGCACGCTATGCCACCCATCTGTTCAATGCCATGAGCCAGCTTGGCAATCGTGAACCGGGTCTTGTTGGCGCTGTACTGGCGGACGGCTCCGTCTCGTGCGGACTGATTGCCGACACAATCCATGTCCACCCGCAATCCATGCAGATCGCATGGAGCTCCAAAAACGGACCTGGCGGTATCTTCCTCGTGAGCGACGCGATGGCGGTCGCTGGCACGGAGCAGACGTCTTTCAACCTTGGCAGCCGCAAGATCACCCGGCAGGATGGTCGTCTCACGCTGTCCGACGGCACTTTGGCCGGTGCCGATCTGGATCTTACTACAGCGATTGGCAACATGATCCAAAAGGTTGGGGTCACCATTGAGGATGCCCTTCAAGCCGCGACGACGCGGCCCGCCGCATTGATCGGACGACCCGATCACGGTCTTATTGCAGGGCGCACAAAAATCTCGGACGTGATCCGCATTGGCAAAGACTTCCAATCGGTTTCTGCGTTGGACTGAGCCTGTGTCGTCACAGGTCCTGCGGTGGCAATCCTCAATGCGGCGTGGCCTCGAGGACGCGACCGCCATCACGGAACGCCGTTGGGCTTTGCCCGGTCCAGCGCCTGAATGCGCGCACAAATGAGGACGCTTCGGCAAATCCCAGAAGATACGCGGTTTCGTTGACCGACACTTTCCGAGCGGTCAGGTAGTCCCGCGCCATACGATGCCGAAGATCATCATGAACCTGTGCGAAAGTGACGTCCTCTTCCTTCAGCCGTCGGTACAAAGTCTGCCGGCTCATCCCTAGATCATGCGCAACCTTGTCCATCGACAAAGAGCCCTGGTGAAGGTCTGGCAGAATATGCGCCTCGACCTGGGCACGGATCGACGTCTCGCGGCTGAGTTGCGCCATCAGCTCATCTGCATGTTTCGTGAAAATGCCAAAGGCATATGTGTTGCCCGGCTCAAAGTGACTTCGCTCGCTAACCCAGACAGGATCAATGCGCAGCGCATTTCGTGTCGCCCCGAACGTCACAGGGATCTGAAATAGCTCCGGGTACTCTGCAGCATGCGGCGGCGGCGCATAGGTGACCTCCATCTCGAGCGCAAAGACTTGATCAGGAAAAGATCGGCGGAATTCGCTGATAAAACGGGCAAACGACGCCTCCATCCCGATATAGTCCGCCCCCAGAGCCGGAAGATGATCAACGATCCAGACCTGCCCTTTTGTCTGGAGCAATTCAAACCGATCAGCGGCGGTCAGCGCCTCGTTTTCGGCCATCAGATGCAAGTACCGGTTCAGTTGTTCGATTGAATGCGGCAGCGACGCCGAATGATGCACGATTTGACCGACGACCGACATCGTCTCCAACTTGGACCCGAGCGTGTGCCGCAATAGAAGAGCCGTGTCGCCGGTGGCGGATATCCCTTTTGCAATCGCGGCCTGATATGCAGCGACAGGGACACGATTGTCCTGATCAGCAAGGTCCCCCTCATAGAGTGACGCGGCCTGTAGCAACGCCACACGGTCCGCGCCGCGCAAGACTGCATAGTCAATAAAAGACGCAACAAACCCCGCAGCCATCATAGGTTCGGACATAATATGATACCCTAAGTCAATTTCGTGGAACCATAGGTCATGGGCGAACGGACGCGGAAGCCGGTAGACCACACTCCAAGACACAAACGGAGGCGACCGGATGAAAATTGCAACGCTTTTCAAAGTGCTTGGCTGCTTTGCCGCGATCCTGGGCGTGCTTTTCGGGATGATGCTGCTTCTGACTCGCGGGACCGTAACAGTTGCCGATACCGTGGCAGGCAATCCGTCGCTGCCGGTTCTGTCCGAAGCGCCGGTGCGCTTGCACGGCCAGATCTTCGGCGACGATACCGCGCCGCTCGTCATCGTCCTGCACGGAGGACCGGGTGGCGACCACAGATCGCTGTTGGCGCTCAACGCGCTCTCGGATCGGTATCGCGTTCTGTTCTATGACCAGCGTGGTGCGGGTCTGTCCGAACGTGTCGCCGCTCAGGATTTGTCCGTCGCACATCACCTGTCTGATTTAGACAGTCTTGTGCGCCAATACGCCAACGCCGAACAGGTGAGCCTGATCGGACATTCCTGGGGCGCCATGCTGGCGGTCGCGTATATGGGCGCACACCCAAACACGGTCGCGAATGCAGTTTTGATCGAACCCGGATTTCTGGAAAAAAGCGGATACGACGACTTTGAAACTCTGCGCAGCACGGTTGCCAACAGCCCGCGCGTTCTGTGGGCCGGTCTGAAAGCGGGGTTCGCGGCGCGCAACGTCCTTGGGGACAGGCACGCGCAGCACGACCACCTGATCGGCTCGGTTGTCTCTGCCTTTGCCAACCATCCCGACACGCCTTATCACTGCCCTGACGTTGCCTACAGCGCCCCGTCATGGCGCTTTGGCGGGCTGGCAAGCGACACGTTCTGGGCCAATCCTGACCCGGCTCTTGAGGCAATGCGCCAAGGGGTCGGACACCCTGCCCCAATCCTGTTTTTGTCCGGGGGCTGCAACGACTGGACGGGAACAGAGCTTCAGGACAACCACGCACGCCTGTTCCCAAACGCGCGTGTTGCGACCATTCAAAATGCGGGACATGAAGTGATTTGGGACCAGCCCGAAGCGGCACTTCAGAAAATCCGTCACCATCTTGCGCAATAGGGATTGATGTCACTCAGCCCCGTCCGGACGCTGCACATGGCGCATGACATTGAGCCCTTCTTCCGGGGATGGTGGATCGAAATGCTTTGTGAACTGCCAAAACTGCGCGTCTGTCACGGCGAAGGCATGCTCACCTTCTGCGTTCCGGGCGTGCAGACGCTCCAGACAAAGCGCGTCGGAAGCATCCAGATAATGCAGGACATGCGGCACACCGCTCTGAACGCTCAGGTGTTTCAGCCAGTCCCGCTGGGATCGGGTGTTCGCCGGGAAGTCGAGGACCACAGAGATGCCCTTGGCCAACAGGCCAAGAACGTGCGGCTCCATCGCTGTCTTCAGACGATCGGAAAACCTGACATAATCGGCCCCGGTGGCGATGTCGTCGGCAAAAAGAGCTTTGAGCCATGCGTCCTCGGAAATCAGCACCGTTTCGGGCTGCATCGACAACTCTGCGGCCAGGGTTGATTTGCCAGCACCAATCTTGCCGCACAGCAGATGAAGATGTGGTGAGGCAGGCATGGTTTTTCTCTCCTTCAAAGCGACGGCTTTTATTGCGGGCATTCGATTTTTGGTCACACACCGCGTGCCTGAAGCTGCGTCAACCACGTCAGGCCCATCAGTATCAACCCGGCAGATACGGCACAGGCAATCGTACGTATCGTGTTCCAGGCGGTCCAGCGCGGCAGATACGTGCTCACCCAATACTCCTGCGTCGAGGTGGAGAGCACATCCATCCGGGCCAGATTTTCATTCATTGGAACGTTGAAAAAAACGGTCACAGCGAAACAGCCGATCAGATAGACCAATGCGCCCAGTGTGATCAGCGTGCCTGGCCCCCCCGAAAGCTGGGTGGCACTGTAGATGACAATGAACACCGAAACGGCAGCCATACCGAGGAACAAAGCCATAAACACCCAGCGAAACACTTCGCGGTTTATCACCTGCATTGCCTCGACACCGCCAATACCGCTGGTGTGCGCAAGGGACCGCATGATGAAGTCAGAGAACGCGAGAAACACGCCACCCACAACTGCGTATGCAAGGATGGAGAACTGGAGAAGAGCAAAAACGGAAGCAGACATTTTCATTTCCTTTCAAGAGATGCGCAGCGGCGCGCTATGCGCAACACGCCGGTGCGATGAGGGTCACAGTTGGGAGGACCGGCTTGGATGTGCTGACCGCTTGAAGCGGCTGGCGAATGCCACACTGCACAGGCCTGCGACCGCCAATTCGAACACCAGCGCGGCGACCAGGTTGCTTGACGGGATCCCGTCAACGATCAGTCCGATGATGCGGCCTGCCGGGAATGCGATGAAAACCGTCAACGCGCTGGCGATTGAAATCAGGGTCACCGCCTGCAGCCAAATCCCGGCCAGCATCAGCATTCCGAACGCAGCCAGCCCGGCTGAAAACGCGCGCAACTCGTTCAATAAGCTCGTGTCATTGCCCAACGCGATATCGTAGCTGGCGTAGAAGGCGTGCGGCGCGGTAAGAATGAATGCGCCGATGCCAAAGGCGGTCAGCCCGGACACAGCCAGAGCCACTTTTTCAATCCATGTTGAGGACATCTGAGTTCTCCTGTCTTGTGGGGTCACTGCGCTCACGCGGCATCTGTCCACGCGCCATGGGACTGCGCATTTTTCGCGTAATCAGCAAAATCGCGGGCAGCACGGCCAAGGGCACGTTGCACGCCATCGTTGGTATGCGCGTTGCGGCCATCCAGCGTTTCACGAGCAATCCCGGTAAAGACATCGGCCACAAATGTGCCGCCGGACGCCGCGACATTTGCGTGGAAGTCCTCAAAGCTGATCGGGACATGGGTGATTTGCCGACCGATTGCCTGCGACAGCGCCTGCGCCATCTCGGCGAAGGTCATCAGTCGGGGTCCTGTCACTTCGTACAGCGTGTTTCTGTGGCGCGGATCGGTCAGTGCCGCAACAACCACATCGGCAATGTCGTCGATGTCGATGATTGGCTCGGCAATATCGCCGCCCGGCATCGGCAGAATGCCGGACAGGATCGGGTCGCGCAGATAGCCTTCGCTGAAGTTTTGCGCAAACCATGCTGCGCGGACGATAGTATACGCGATACCAGAGTTGCGCACGACGTCTTCACCAAGCCGTGCATGCGCTTCACCACGACCAGATAACAGAACGACATGCTGCAATCCGCTGGCAGCCGCCAAACGCATAAACGAGTTCAGCTTGTCGACAGCGCCGGGAAAGGCGAGGTCCGGAAAATATGTGACGTAGGCGGAGGTGATACCCTCCAATGAGGGGCCCCATGTGGCTGGGTCCTCCCAGTCAAAAGGGATGGCGGCATTGCGCGATCCGCGACGAACTGAAAGCCCCTGGGCTTCGAGCTTTGCCGCGACGCGCGATCCGGTTTTGCCTGTGGATCCGACAACGAGGATGGGTGTGTTGGTCATGTGATGTGCTCCTTGGTTAAAGACTGTGACCAAGAGCTATCCGACCGGACGCCTTCCGATATTGACCGGATATGCCAGATTTTTGACCGCCATCGCCAAAGACTGCGGCCAAGCGCACCTCAGCGATGTGACACGGATGGTTTTGTAATTTACAGTGCTCCAAACGCGTCTGTCGGCTGCAGGAACATAGGTTAGATGGGTTACGTGACCTCGCTTTTTGCGCGGAAGATGGTTGCCGCAGCGGGCTCGGACATTGATCCGAGGGTCACGCTCGCACGTGCGGGCCTCACTCTTGAAGACCCTTGGGATCCAAAGGTGATGATCCCGGCGGACGCCTACTATGACATGCTCGAATACATTGCCGGTCGCACCGATGTGACCGAGCTGCCAATTCATGTCGGTGCGTCGATGCGCTGTGACGACTACGGCGCACTTGGTCTCGCGTGGAAAGCCGCGCCGAACCTTTTGGGATCTTGTGCACGCGTGGAACGCTACGCCCGTCTATGGACCGGAGTGGTGTCCTACGAGCTCAGACCAGACCACAAGGGCATCTTGTTCATCTTGCATCGCCCCGGTGAACGACGTTTGGGTATGAGGCTGTCAAACGAAGCAACCTTGGCAAGCACCGTCGCTCTCGCCCGTCAGGTTTGCCCGGTTCCATTTTCGCCCGTTGAAATCCTGGTGCAGCACCCCGCACCCAGAACCACGGCATTTCATGAAGACTGGTTTGGCTGCCCCGTTACCTTTGACGCCGGACTGGATGCCGTGCTTATCTCTCAGGACGCGATGGAACGGCGGAATATCCTGGGGGATGAGGGTATCTCGAAATACCTGATGTCCCATCTTGATGCCGAATTGGCAGGTTTCGACATACGTCCTCCGGTCGTTGGAGAAGCAAAAGACGCGATTGCCCAAGCGCTCAGTGAAGGCCGTCCTCGGCTTGGCGATATCGCAAAATGCCTTGGGTTGAGCGAACGTTCTTTCCATCGACGCCTGTCCGAACATGGCCTGAGTTTCCAAACGCTGACAGAAGAGACCCAACGCGAACTTGCCGAAGGCCTCCTGCGCAACGAGCAATATTCATTGGCCGAGGTTGCCTTTCTGACCGGCTTTTCCGAGCAAAGCTCATTCACACGGGCTTTCAAACGTTGGATGGGGACGACCCCCGCCAGCTTTCGCAAAACCAGCACGGCGCAAAAGGTACCGTTGACCTGACCTCTTGGCAGCTCCCAGCGGGAGCTCCTGCAGGAATGCGATGCACACGGCAAAACGGCACCGACCCACCGAAGCGGGTCGGCACGTCTCAGATGTCGATTTCGACAGCCCCAATCGGTTTTGAACAGCAGGCCAGAATATATCCGCTGTCGATGTCGTCTTCCGAAATACCGCCGTTGTGGACCATATGGACCTCGCCTGCGGTCTTGCGAACTTTGCACGTTCCACAAACGCCAAATGTACACCCCGATGGAATGACGATGCCCGAACCACGGGCGACTGCCAGAACCGTGTCGGTCTCATAGCAGTCCGCGGTGACGTCTGATTTGGTGAAGGCGACACTTGCTTTGGCCTCTTCGTCCGGCACCACATCATCATGTTCAGGAAGTTGCTCTTCCTTCTTGACCGGCGCGACAAAGCTCTCCTGGTGGTAGCGCTCCATGTCGTAGCCAAGCCCGATGAGCATTTCCCGCACCGCGTCCATGAAGGGTTCAGGACCGCAGCAGTAAACATCCCTTTCAAGATAGTCCCCTGCAATCAAACCGATCATCAACTGGTTCAAACGCCCGCGTAGACCGGTCCATACACGATGCGGATCATCCTCTTCGACAATGAAGAAAAGTTTGATCGACGGCACTCGCGACGCCATCTGCTCCAGTCGTTGCCGCGCAATGATGTCCTGTGGGCGATGCGCGCAATGAACGAACGAAACGTCGATATCCGTACCCCGATCATAAAGATAAGTGGTCATCGCCAGCGACGGTGTGATGCCCGATCCCGCGGATATAAAAAGGTACTTTTTCTTCTCGCTGCGCGGCAGCGTGAAAATACCTGCTGGCCCGGTAGCTTTGACCGTCATGCCTGGTTGCAAATGATCAAGCATCCACCGGGTGCCCACGCTGTCCGCCTGCGCTTTGACTGTGACTGCAATTGTCAGCGGTCGCGACGGCGACGACGAGATGGTGTACGTCTTCCAGACGGTGCCACCCGGAACCGGAAGCTCCAGTGTCAGGAACTGCCCCGGCTCATAGCGGAACTGACGTCCAGAGGGTGAGACAAAGCTGAATGTCGCGACATTCGGCGCTTCGGGAACCACCGCGCAACACAGCAGCGGTTCCGCATCCGTCCAGATACCCGCATCGCTCGAAGCGGTCAGATCGACATCGAGGGCCATCTCTTACTCCGCCGCAATCGGAGTGACGCCGCCGGTGATCGCACGGATCATCGTTGCCGCGTACCAATTGGTGAACTGGATATTGCCACCTTCATGGGTCGGCGAATATGGGCCGGGGATATAAGCCGGAGACTGAATGCCGCGCTGGTTGTTCTCCACCACCTCACGATCTTCGTCATTGGTTGCCAGCCAAACCTCGGTCAGCCTTTTCAGATCGTAATCCTGACCCTCGACCGCATCCTTGTGCACGAGCCATTTGGTGCACACCTCCGTTTCCATCGCGCTGATCGGCGTCACCCGGAACAGCAGGACATGGTCCGAAAGGAAATGGTTCCAGCAACCCGGATACTTGTATTTAAGCAACGATCCTGCATCCCTGAAGGGAATGGACGAGTTGGGTTTGGACACCGCAACCTTGCCGTCCATCGTATAGCTTTCGCCTTTGTCGAGCAGCGGCGTCCGGACAAACCGCCAATCCCCCATCGGCGATTCAAGAAACGCGGACGGGGCACCTGCCGCTTCGCAACGCGCCACATGCTCGGATGCGACCTGCGAGAGTTTTCCTGAATTGTCCGACCCGATGTAGCTGGGGTCTTCGGGGAAAGTCCGGCAGAGTGAAGGATGGTTGCCCGAACAGTGATAGCACTCGCGATTGTTTTCCCAAACCAGCTTCCAGTTGCCGTGCTCGACGATGGTGCTCTCAAACGCGACTTTCGAGTTTTCCAGATCATGCGGCACAAGATAGCGCGCGGTCTGCGCGGCAAATTCGGTGATGTCGGGCGCCTCATCCGCAAGGCAGATATAGACCATCCCCGACAGGTTCCGGCAGTGCACCTGCTTCAGACCATGTTTTGAAGCGTCGAAATCAGGACCCATATCGCGCGCCCAGAGCAGCTTGCCATCCAGTTCGTAGGTCCACTGGTGGTAGGGGCAGACCAGCTTGGGGTTTGATCCCTTCTTTGACTTGCATAGGACGGACCCGCGATGCCGACAGGAATTGTGGAAGGCCCGGATCTCGCCATCGGTGCCGCGCACGATGACAACAGAATAGGCGCCAACGTCATGGACAATGTAATTGCCAGCTTTCGGGATCTCGCAGGACGGCAGAACAAACAGCCACTCCTGGTACCAGATCCGCGCCATATCGGCCTGGAAGACACCAGGGTCGCAATAAAGATCCTGCGCAAGGGAATACGCAGGTTTCCGACGCATCAACGTGGACAAAACATCGGCTTCGCGAAGCATGAGGCACCTATCTAATTGGTCTGCTATGAGACATCGGTGAAGAAAAAATTGCAGGTGACACCCGGCAAGGTCCTGCCCTGTTGATCCGAGTCCCTGATCGCGCAATCGCACGCAAATTCTGCGGCCACGTCATGATTTGCGACGCAGCGAAATCGGTTTGCGACCGGCCTGCAGGATGTGTGTATTCTCGCGCAGTCGCGGCAAGATTGAACGTCGAAAACAGA
The DNA here is from genome assembly GCA_030431485.1 of Alphaproteobacteria bacterium. GTDB lineage: Bacteria > Pseudomonadota > Alphaproteobacteria > Rhodobacterales > Rhodobacteraceae > Marivita. The sequence continues at coordinate 3,168 of JAUIIR010000054.1, read as the reverse complement.
GGTTCCCAGCTTTTCAGAACGCCTAAGAAACGGGCGATCTTCACGGCCATCCAACGCGTGCGCCGTACAGGTCTCACCGCGCGCCCCAAGTGTCGGACAGTCGATAGCCTTCCGGCCAAGGATCGCCCGGGTCCAACATGTGTTGATGGGTGCCGGTGATCCATCCCCGGCCGGAAATTTCAGGCCGGATTGCCGCGCGATTGCCAACAGAGGTTTCGCCAAGAATAGTGCCCGTAAAGGTCGATCCGATGATCGAGCGCGCGGTCAGGCGATCTCCCACCGCCATATGACCCCGCGCGTGGAGCACAGCCATCCGTGCCGAAAGGGCGGTTCCGGTTGGAGACCTGTCTACCTTACCTGGCTGGATCGCGACCGCTGCTCCGGTTTCCAGACCCTGAGGCCCCTGCTGCAAAGCACCTGCAAAAAGGCAGAACGAGATATGCGTCCAATCCGGATTTTCGGGATGCGCAAATCCGAGCTGCTGGTTGGCTGCATTGGTGATCCTGACACCCAGGCGCGCAATGTCGTGGGCCTCGTCCTCGCGCAGCGCAAAGCCCAGCGCCGCCGCGTCAACAATCAAAAAACTGTCGCCGCCATAGGCCGTATCAACAAGCAATGTCCCAAGCCCCTCCACCTCAAGCGGGCATTCCAGTTCGGCGGCGAAGGAGGGAACGTTCTCGACATGGATGCGCTCGGCCTTGCCCTCGCGACAGTCGGCACGCACACGCACCAGTCCGCCCGGCGCTTCGAGTACAATGCGGGTTTCCGGCTCCTGCATGGGAATAAGGCCGGCATCCAGCAACACTGTCGCCACGCAGATCGAATTCGATCCAGACATGGGCGGCGTGTCCTCCGGCTCCATGATGATCCAAGCCGCTTGTGCCTCGGGGTGTTTTGGTGGCACCAGAAGGTTCACGTGTCGAAACACCCCGCCACGCGGTTCGTTCAGCACAAAATTCCGCAAGGTCTGATCCTGCGCAATCCAGCGGCTTTGCTCCCAAACCGTGTCTCCGGGCGGAGGCAAAACACCACCGACGATCACATCCCCCACTTCCCCTTCTGCATGCGCCGAGATGACATGGATCGTCTTTGTCGAGCGCATGTCAGATGTCCTTAACGAGTCTCAGAGCATCATAAATGGCCGCGTGTGTGTTGCGGGCGCTGACGGCGTCACCGATCCGGAACAGCTGGAACGTACCGCTGTCATTGCGGGTCACGTCCTGCGGCTGGCCCGCGATCAGCGTGTCATAGTCTACCGCCCCGCCATTCGACGACAACGGCTTGAGCTCGAAATAGAGGTCGTCCAGTGGCAGTGTCCCGTAGTTCACCACAACCTGATCATAGGTATTTTCACCGGTGTGATCGCTGTAATCCGTGCCAATCACAGCCTTGAGCCGGTTGCCATCGCGCCGCACGTCCTTGAGACGTCGGGTGACGGTGAAAGCCACATCCTTATCCTGAAGCGCACGCATATAAGGCACAAGATTCATTGCCATGACATCAGGCGCAAATGTGCGATCCGGGGTCATGATCTCGACCGTGCTCCCTGCGTTCGCGGCAACTTCAGCAGCCATCAAGGCCGGATGGTCGCCGCTTTCGTCGTATATCAGGACAGACTGCCCCGGCTTAACGTCGCCCGCGATGATGTCCCAGGTTGTCGTGACAAGTTCTTGCTCCTTGCCCGTCTCAAACAGCTCGGTATTCGGCAGCCCCCCCGTCGCAACGATCACCACATCCGGAGCGAGCGCCGTGATATCGTCGGCTTCCGCCCACGTATTGAACCGAAACTCCACGTCGCGGGCAGCGCATTGCGCCATACGCCAGTCGATAATGCTGATCATTTCGCGGCGGCGCGGATTCTGTGCCGTCAAACGAACCTGACCTCCCGGATCAGGCTGCGCCTCGAACACGGTCACCTCGTGCCCACGTTCCGCCGCCACACGCGCGGCTTCCAGACCGGCTGGCCCGGCACCCACAATCACCACCTTTTTCTTGGTCAGGGCCGGCGTCACCTCATGCGGCATCGTCAGTTCGCGGCCTGTGGCAGCATTGTGGATGCACAGCGCCTCGCCAGCCGCATAGATGCGGTCAAGGCAATACGTTGCGCCAACGCAGGGTCGAATGTCGTCCTCACGCCCCTCCATGATCTTTTTGACGATGTGCGGATCTGCCATATGCGCGCGGGTCATGCCCACCATGTCAAGCAATCCTGCCTGCACCGCATGACGGGCGGTTGCCACGTCAGGGATCTTGGCTGCGTGAAAGGTCGGCATGCCCGTTGCCGCGCGGACCGCACCAGCAAAATCAAGATGCGGTGCGTTCTTCATGCCTTGAACGGGGATAACATCGGTCATGGCCGGGTCTGTGTGGATACGACCCCGGATCACGTTGAAGAAATCCACCATGCCTGTCGCGGCCATCCGCTTTGAAATTTCAAGCCCCTCCTCGGGCGTGATACCGCCAGCTTCAGCCTCATCCGCGACATATCGCATGCCGATAATGAACTCATCACCGACCCGACGCCTGATACCGGTCAGGACATCCAGAACGAGCTTCATCCGGCTTTCGAGCGTCTGGCCCCCGTATGGCCCGTCCAGATCATTTGTCAGCGGCGACCAGAACTGATCCAGCAGGTGGCCGTAGACCTGCAACTCGATCCCGTCCATGCCGCCCTCTTTCATGCGTTCTGTGGCGTCGGCGAAATCGGTGATGATGCGCTCAATATCCCAATCCTCAGCCAGTTTGGGAAACGCCCGGTGCGCCGGCTCGCGGTGCTTGGAAGACGACACGGAGGGCAACCAGTTGCCTTTGTTCCACGTCGTCCGGCGCCCGAGATGGGTCAATTGGATCATCACCGCACAACCGTGATCGTGGCAGGCAGCGGTCAACTGCCTAATCCACGGCACCACTTCATCTTTGTAGGCCAGGATGTTGTTGAACACCGGTGGGCTGTCCTTGGACACAGCCGCCGACCCCGCAGTCATGGCCAAGGCGACACCCGCTTTGGCACGTTCGGCATGATAAGCGGCATAACGCTCTTTCGGCATGCCATCCTCGGGATAGGCTGGTTCATGGCTGGTCGTCATGATGCGGTTGCGCAGCGTCAGATGTTTGAGCTGATAAGGCTGCAAAAGGGGATCGTTCAACATGGGTCAGCTCCGGTTGGTT
>JAUIIR010000053.1 GCA_030431485.1 Alphaproteobacteria bacterium | reverse complement strand
CAGTGAGCTGGGCGTGAAACCCGTCACCCTGTACCGATACGTTGACCCCAAAGGCAACCTACGAGAATATGGAAAACGCGTGCTCGGCGCTTAAGGTGTCATTCTGCACTCAGCCGGAGCAGACCCCCTAATGGGGCTTGGGTTATGGAGCCATGGCGCGTCCGGTTCAGTAGCGTTGACAAGTGAGCCATTCCAACTCAGATGTAGTATTACTCCAAACCGAAAGGGCCGCGCCTTTGAGTACGCACAACTTGATCGAAATCATCACACAGTCGCTCCCTGACTTGCGCAAATCCGACCGGAAGGTCGCCGAGACAATTCTCCGCGATCCGCCAAGGGCGACCGAAATGAAACTTGCCGAGCTTGCGCGCGCCTCGGGTGTGAGTGAGCCGACAGTTGTGCGTTTCTGTAACTCAGTCGGCTGCGTCGGGTTTCAGGATATGCGGTTGAAGCTGGCCAAGTCCCTGGCCTTTGGGATGTCCACGTCTCACGTCGCCATTTCCGAACACGATGCGCTCGACGAGGTCGTCAAGAAGATCTTTGACTTTAACCTGACCAGCCTCGACTGGGTGCGCACAAATTTGAATGTTCCCGAGCTTGAGCGCGCGGTTGAGGCGATCATGGCATGCACGTCCCTTCACTTCATTGGGCTTGGCGCCTCTTCGGTTGTTGCGCTGGATGCCCAGCAAAAGTTTCCCTTGTTCGGCGTGCCCACTCACGCCAGCGTGGATGTGCATCAGATGCTGATCGCCGCGTCGATGATGGGAGAGGGCGACGTTTTGTTCGCTGTCTCCAACTCGGGAAACACTCGAGAAATCATTCAGGCAACGCGCCGTGCCAAGCAGCGTGGCGCGACGACAGTAGCCATCACGGGCACCGATAGCCCGCTTCTGCGTCATTGCGACATTGGGCTTCTGGTTGAGACGCTTGAGAACACCGATGACTACACGCCGACCATCTCGCGCGTTGCGGCGCTTGTTGTGATCGACATTTTGTCAACGGTTGTCGCATTGCGCCGAGAGCCGGACGAGCGGCGCAAGGTGATGGAAATGAAACGCTACATCGCCGATGTGCGCACGACAGGCGTCGTATAGCCCCTTTTGCCGCAACGCTAGCGCAGCCAACCCTCCGATATTTCATTGCCGTCGATCCCGTTCGCCGTGAATGGATCGCGGGCCGCCAGTGGTACCCACTGTAGAGCGCCCCACGCTGAAGCTCAGGTGAGCCCATACCGGTTTGCGAAAAGATTTTGTTGACTCTAAGAAAATGTAGTGAAACTACTTATCTGGCGAGGAATCATTCTGATATTAGCTTTTGGAGGAGCAAGATTGGAAGCCTTAGAACAATTGTAGTAGCCAGTGTCAGCGTTCTGGCGGCAACTGCTGCATCAGCGGACTGTACAATCGGGATTTCGATGAAGACACTGTCTGCCCCCTATTTTGCCGCTCAGGAGGTGGCTGCCCGCCTGCGCGCGGAAGAGATCGGATGTGACGTCATCTCCATTGATGCGGGCAATGATCTGAACAAACAGATCGCCGACATCGAAGATATGGTCGCGCGCGGCATTGATGCGCTGATCATTAACCCTCGGGACAGCCAAGGCATGGTTCCGGCCGTGAACGCCGCATCGGCGCAAGGCGTTGATGTTGTTGTGATTGACTCGACACTGGACCCAACAGCGGACTTCATCGCACTTGTGCAATCTTCGAACCTGCAAAACGGTATGCTTGTCGGTCAGTGGATTGCGGATGAAACCCAAGGTCAGGATCTGAAGATTGCGCTTTTATCCGGTGATCAGGGCAATGAAGTGGGTCAGGAACGCCGTCTGGGTGCCTTAGCCGGCTTGATCGAAGGTCAACTGCGCAATCAAGGCCATGTCAGCTTTGAGGTTGTCGCCCAAGGTTGGGGCGGCTGGGGCAACGAAGGTGGCCTGACCGCGATGGAAGACATCCTTGTCGCCCACCCCGACGTGAACATGGTGCTAGGCGAAAATGACTCGATGGTCCTGGGTGCGCGCCGCGCATTGGAAGAAGCGGGCAAAGTGGACGAAGTCCTGCTGGTTGCCGCTGCGGACGGTCAGAAAGAAGCGTTGGAAATGATCCGGGACGGCCAATATGGTGCCACCGGTCTGAATGACCCGGCACTTGTCGCGTCCACGGCGGTGGACATCGCCAAGCAAGCCATTGACGGCGACCTGCCCGCTGATATCTCCAAGTTGACCTACACCACCCCAACGGTGATCACGCAAGAGAACGTGGCCGACTTCTATCGCGAAGACGCCGTCTTCCAAGACTGCCGCACGTTGAAACCCAAGGGGACCTGCACTGCGGGTCCCCTACTCCCTCTCTGGCTAAGTGAGTGCTGCACGTGGTTGCCGAACTGGAAAACATAAGCGTGTCTTTTGGCGGCGTCATGGCGCTCAAAGATGCAACACTTCGGCTGAAGTCGGGTGAAGTTCATGCCTTGCTAGGTGAGAATGGCGCGGGCAAATCCACATTGATGAACGTGTTGGGTGGTGCGCTGACGCCAGATTCCGGTGACATCCGCATTGGTGGCGAACCGGTGATGTTCAAGACCCCTCATGATGCTATCCGACGCGGCGTGGCCGTGATCCATCAGGAAATGGCGCTTGCGACGGATTTGACCGTAGCGGAAAACATTTTTCTGGGCCGTCTCCCTGCCCGGATAAACTGGCGCAACATGCGTCGAAAAGCCAAGGCGCTGATCGAGCGCCTTGGCTTTGAAATTTCACCCGGCGCGACGGTCAGCGACCTGTCCGTCGCCCATCAGCAAGTTGTCGAGATTGCAAAGGCGTTGTCTTTGAACGCCCGTGTCGTGGTGTTTGACGAACCCACGGCCGTGCTGTCGACCCAGGATGCCGAACGGTTGCTCTCTGTGATCCGCCAATTGCGCGAGGATGGTGTTGGGGTGGTCTACATTTCGCACCGGTTGGATGAGGTGTTTCGCATCGCCGATCGCGTTACTGTCCTCAAGGACGGAGTATCAATCGACACCTTAAACGCCGCAGAGACCAGCGTGAATGGCGTGATCGAACTGATGGTGGGGCGCAAGCTTTCGGCCATCTTTGGAGAAGACGTCCCGCGCGAAATTGGCGAGGTGGCACTCAAGGTCAACAATCTGGGCGCCGAGGGACGTGTGACGCCCCTGTCGTTTGAACTGCGCCGAGGAGAGATCCTGGGTTTTGGAGGACTGGTAGGAGCCGGGCGCACGGATCTGGTGCGGATGATCTTTGGTGCAGACCGGGCCCAGACCGGCCATATCGAAGTGTTCGGCAAGGAACACCGCATGCGCACACCGCGGGCCGGCGTTCGTGCCGGGTTGGGGCTGGTCCCTGAAAGCCGCAAGGATCAGGGGGTTCTGCTGGATTTCCCGATCCGCACAAATGTCACGATGCCGCGGCTGGGGCCTGTGACCGCGCCATTTGGGTTCATTCGGTTTGGCGCCGAGGCCCAAACTGTCGATGGCTTGGCCAAGGCGCTGCGTCTGAAGGCCAATTCAACCAAGGATCCGGTTTCGAGCCTGTCAGGTGGCAACCAACAAAAGGTTGTGCTGGCCAAATGGATCCATGCCGAGGGTGAAATTCTGATCTTTGACGAACCCACACGCGGCGTCGATGTCGGTGCCAAGACCGAGATTTACACGCTGATCCGCCAGATGGCGGCCGAAGGCAAAGCCATCATCGTTATCTCGTCCGAACACCATGAACTTTTTGGCCTCTGTGACCGGGTTCTGGTCATGCGCGAAGGCACCCTGACCGGCGCATTGATGCCTGATGAGTACTCCGAAGCCAATCTTTTGAAATTAGCGATGTCGTGAGGTCCATCATGAGCACGAATTCACCTGCGCTGAAGCTCCCGTCGATGGGGTCGATGATCAATACTTATGGTACGGTTCTGATCCTGATCGTGCTTTTGATCGTCGCACAAGCCATGTCAGATGTGTTTCTGACCCAACGCAATATGTTCAACATTTTGCGGCAAGTCACGGCCACAGGCCTGATGTCTATCGGCATGTTGTTGGTTATCCTGACGCGGGGCATTGACTTGTCAGTCGGCTCCGTCGCGGCACTTGGTTCGGTCGCCTCTGCCACCTTTGTCGCGGATATGTCGCCTGTCATGGGCGTCGCGGCAACCATCGGGTTGGGTGGGCTGTGTGGCCTGGCGTCAGGCATTCTGGTTGGCTTTTTGCGCCTGCCACCCTTCGTCACCACGTTGGCTATCATGACCATCGCGCGGGGCGCGGCGTTGATCATGTCGCAGGGTCAGCCGATCCGAATGGGTGCCGATGGCGCTTCGATTACGGCCTTCGGGTCGGGGTTCTGGCTGGGTGTTCCGCTGCCGGTGATACTGCTGATCGCCGCTTTTGTCGTCGCCGCCATCGTGCTGACGTTCACGCGGTTCGGCCGGTTGGTCAAAGCGATCGGGTCCAACGAAGATGCCGTGCGCCTGTCGGGGATCAATGTGCAGTTCTATATCATCTCGGTCTATGTCATCTCGGGGATGCTGGCGGCCGCAGCTGGCATCGTCTCGACCACCCGTACAGGGATCGGTTCGGCCAATATCGGGGTCGGAGCCGAGTTGGACGCCATCGCCGCAGTGGTCATTGGCGGTGCAAGTCTGATGGGTGGGCGCGGCAACGCCATCAACACCTTTATCGGGGTCTTTATTCTGGGCATCATCGCCAACCTGATGAACCTTGCGGGCGTGCCCGGCTTTTATCAGCAGGTCTTCAAAGGTGGTATCATCATTGCTGCGATGCTGCTGCAATACGGCTCAACTCTGGTGAAACGCTGATGGCGGGACTGACGGGGATCCGCTTTCCGGGCCGCTATATCCAGGGGCCCGGTGCCATGGATCAACTTGGCCGTTTCAGTCAGGATATCAGCCCCAGCGCATTGGCGATCGTCGATCCGTTTGTCGATGATCTTGTGCAGGACCAACTGGACTTTGCCACCTTGCGCGAACGCCACGGCGGCGATTGCACGGATGCGGAAATCGCTCGTCTGGCGAAACTCGCCCAACAGGCAGGTTGCACCCAGATCATCGGGTTGGGCGGCGGCAAGGTCGTGGATACGGCAAAGGCGGTGGCTGAACAGCTCGACCTTCCGACGCTGATCGTGCCCACGATTGCGGCCTCGGACGCGCCGTGCAGTGCTTTGGCGGTGGTCTATGGCGAAGATGGCAAGGTCGACCGAGACCTGTTCTTGAAACGCGGCCCCGAACTGGTGTTGGTCGACACGCAGATGATTGCCAATGCCCCCGCCCGGTTTCTGGCTGCTGGCATCGGCGATGCGCTCGCCACGTGGTTTGAGGCTGAAAGCTGTCGCCAAAGCGGCGCAGTGAACTGTCTAGGTCTAACGGGCACGGGTCTGGCCTATATGGTGGCGCGCAATTGCTTTGACACGATCAGCCAGCATGGCCCGCAAGCCATGTTAGATTGCGCCGCTGACTCGGTTACGTCGACGCTTGAAAATGTGATTGAGGCCAATATCCTGATGTCCTGTATCGGATTTGAATCCGGCGGCGTGGCCACGGCTCATGCCATTCATCACGGGCTGTGTGAGCTGGACGAGGTGCATCATGCCCTGCACGGCGAGAAGGTGGCCATCGGCGTTCTTGCCGGGCTTCTCATGCAGGACCGTAAGGCCGAGTTCAAACAGATTTTGGCGTTCTGCGATGTTATCGGTCTGCGCACCAAACTGGCGCATATCGGCATCGACGCGCCGACAGATGACATGCTGAGCCGGGTCGCGCGGCGGGCGTGCCGCCCGGGGGAAATCACCCATAATGAACCCTTCCCCGTCACGGAGACGATGGTGCGTGATGCCTTAAGTGCATTGGCCTGAGGAGAATGCGATGTATCTAGAGAAACTGTCACTTGAGGGGCAAACAGCGGTAGTTACGGGTGCGGCGCGTGGGATCGGCTTTGCCATCTGCGAGGCTTTGGCCGAGGCAGGTTCAGCTCTTGTGATGACGGATATCCACGCGGATGCCGTCGAGGACAGCGCGGCCGCGCTGCGCAAAAAGGGGCATTCGGCCACCGCACTGCAGCTTGACGTGACGGACCGCGATGCCGTCCACCGCGCCGCCAGCCGCATCGGCGATGCCACCGACATTGACATACTGGTGAACAACGCCGGCATCGCCATCAGCAATCAGCCGGCAGAAACCATGAGCCGCGACGTGTGGTCGAAGCTCATCGACGTCGATCTGAATGGTGTCTTCTGGTGTTGTCAGGCGTTTGGTGTGCAAATGTTGCAGCGCGAAAAAGGGGCTATCGTCAACATCGGGTCGATGTCGGCCAAGATCGTCAACCGCCCTCAGGAACAGGCGAACTACAATGCCTCAAAGGCGGGCGTTCATCATCTGACCCGTTCGCTTGCCGCCGAATGGGCCGGACGCGGGCTGCGGGTGAACACAGTCGCCCCGACCTATATCGAGACCGAGATGAACGCCTACGTCTATGAAGATGAGGACATGCATCGCCATTGGATCGGCGGTACACCGATGCAGCGCATGGGCCGGCCTGACGAAGTCGCGTCGGTCGTACATTTTCTGGCCAGCGATGCGGCCAGCCTGATGACCGGATCTGAAGTCCTGGTGGACGGCGGGTATTGTTGCTGGTGATGCGCCGACCGGACAGACGTCCTATTCAGTCACCGTCTGACACAATCCTGAGGGTTCTGCCCAATTGCGGCTTGATGATCTGAACCTCGCTGTTTGTGGATGCGGCGCGGTCAATCTTTACGGGATCCTCGGTGTTGAATGCAAACATCCCCCAATGATGCGGAACAAGAATGTCCGCGTGGCGCGCTAGAAAGATGGCCTCGTCCAACGTCAAGTTCCCCGGAATGCCATCCGCCAGACGGTCGACATCGCGCCCATTCACCGGCAGCAGGGCAAGATCGGGCGCATAGGCGGCCACTGCTTCGTCCAGAGCCGGGAACGGGACAGTGTCGCCGGAATGGTAAATTCGGGCGCCATTTATCTCTATTCCGTAGCCTAGAAACTTGTGCCTGCCCTGATCGTCCAGCTCTTCGGCCTCATGGGCTGCGGGGAAAACTGTCAGGTTCAGCCCATCAAGGCCAAGCTGATCACCCGCATCGACCAGAATAAGGTTTGCCTTCTGGCCGATCCGTTCGCGCGCCAGTGCTTCACAGGACGCAGGTACCACGAAACGGATTTCGGGAAAGCGTGCGAAAAGCGGGGCGAGTGTATCAGGGTCCAGATGATCGGTGTGTGCATGTGTGATCAGGACATAGTCGATTTCGGGCAGCGCTTCGACGCCAATGGGCGCTGCGGCCATCCTTTGGTGGTCGTGCTTCTTGCCACGGTATTTGCGGGCTAGACTGTCAGACAAATACGGATCAATAAGAACGCGCTTCGACTGACCTTCTAACCAAAACCCCGCTTGCCCCAACCAGAACAGGGACAAGTAGCCGCCCTTTGGTGGGCCGGACTGATCGTCAAACTCCAGCTTCATTGAGACACCCAATGATATTGCTCACGGCCATCTCGGTCGCGCGGTCCACACTTTCGGTCGTGAAGCCGCCAATGTGCGACGACATGGTCACGGCAGCATGATCCAGCATTTCCGCCGGTTGGGGCGGCTCGGTTTCAAAAACGTCAGTGCCGTAGAATCCGATCTGACCATTTGCCAGACAAGTTGCCAGCGCAGCACGATCGACCAATCCGGCGCGGGCAGTATTAACCAGTACCGCACCCTTCAAGCACGAGCCCAGTTCATCCGGCCCCAGAACCGCCTGACCATCCTCGGGCATTGGGCAATGCAGCGAAATCGCGTCTGAAGTTCGGACAACATCGTCCAAAGATCCCCGGCGAAAGTTTTCGTGCACCACGGCATCCTGAATTGTGAACGGGTCATAGGCAACAACATGTGCACCAAGCGACAGACACATCCGCGCCAGTTCCTGACCGATCGCGCCTAGGCCCAGAATGCCAACTGTGGCCCCCTTGATCTCGCGGCCACGCAGGCGTGGCCAGTCGCCCGCCTGAATGCCGACATGGGTCTGCGTCAGTTGGCGGAATCCGGTCAGGATATAGGTCAGGGCCAATTCGGCCACACCGCGTGCGTTTGCTCCTGGGGCCTTGCGGACCTCGATGCCTTTTTCGGCCAGCGCCTGCAAAGGCAGGTTGTCAACGCCGGTTCCGTTCCGACTGATGACCTTCAGATCTTTAGCGGCCGCGACCACCTTCTCTGACACGGGTTCGACCCCTGCCAGCCAGGCCACACAACCCGGCATGGCCTCAATAAGGTCGGCCTCGGTTGGCATAACGCCGGGTCGCGAGTTGACCGGCTCAAGCCCTGCGTCGCGCAAGGCGTCCAATGCGGGATGCGTGCAATCCGACAGAGAGCGCGGTGTTACCAATACTTTCATAGCGTTCATCGTCCTGCGACCTTCGTTGCGATGTCCGAAATGGCATCAAACCCTGAGCCTGCGACCGGAATTTCAATGTCGAACACCTCGGCGATGACCTGTGTCCAGCCGTGAATAAAGTAGGTCCACCCATCCTCGACTTGCAGGTTCTGCGCGGTCTTGGCCGCATTGGCCTGATCCAGAAACACCAGATTGCCGCGATAGTTCAGTTCCCAAACGATGGCATTTTTCGGGAAGACAGCCGCATCGCTGAGCGGGGATCCGGGCGCATCCTTGCCCAGCCCTGTCGCATTGATGACAACGCTGCCCGGCGCCATCGACGCCAGAATATCGTCGTTGTCGGTGGCTGTCGCAGCCAGTCGATATTCCATTGGAATATCGCTGCCAAGGCTCTCGTGGATTTCACGGATATGGTCCAACCGCGGTTGTGAGCGGTTAGATACCACAATCCGCGCGGGTCGGTTTTTACCTCGGCTTTCCTGCATCAGATGCCATGTCAGGGCGATTGTTGATCCCCCTGCCCCCATCGAAAACAGTTCCGCACCGGTATCAGCAAAGTGGTTTTCCGGAAGGAACCCATCCAGCGACAGGCCAGACGAAATCGGATCCTTGGCGTGGCAGATCAGCTTGCCATCCCGTTTCGAGATACAGCTGGTTTCGGCCATCAACGTCGCGTGGGGGTCGATCACGTCGAACATGTCTTTGCAGGCCTGATACAGATCCAGTTTGTGCGTTGTCACCAAGGCCCCCAACGACAACGGATCATTCTTCAGAAACTCTACCGCTTCGCGGTAATTCTCGGTGGTATCGTGAGGCGGGAAATCAATGCCTTTGATCTCCACATCGCCCAATCCCAGGTGTTCGGCCCAAGCCGGGAACACCTTCATGATCGACGATTTCCCCGTCGTGACACCGATAAAGTAGAATGTGGGGCGTGTTGCAGGTTCGTATTTCATTGCGCGCTCCGGATTTCAGCGGCGCGTTCAACAGCTGCCTTGGCTTTTTCGGTGATCGCGGCCCAATCGCCGTTGGCGATATCTGCCTTGGTTGCGATCCATGTGCCGCCCACGGCGCGCACAACGGACATGGACAACCACTGATCGAGGTTTTCCAATGTCACGCCACCTGTCGGATTGAACCCGATCCCCGTATGCGCATAGGGGGCCGAAATATTGCGCAACATGTTCGGGCCGCCCGCCGCCATGGCCGGAAAGAACTTCACCATCTTGCAGCCCGCTTTCAGCGCGGCCTGCAGGTCAGTCGGTGTCATGATGCCCGGCGCGAATGGAAGGTCGGCTTCCTCTGCCCGGACCAGCACATCCAGGTCCAAACCGGGTGACAAGGCGAACTTGGCCCCAGCGGCTTTGGCATCATCAACCTGACGCTCGGTCAGCACAGTTCCGGCCCCCACGAGCAACTCTGGTCGCTGCGAGGAGATTGCCGAAATACTGTCTAAGGCCGCGTCGGTTCTAAAGGTGATCTCAGCAACCGGCAGCCCACCTTCTAGCAACGCGTCAGCCAGTGGCACCGCATCAGCTGCCGCATCAATCGCGATCACAGGGACAACGCCATATTGTTCAATCTGCTCAAAAATACTCACTGATCTTGATCTCCTGTTTCGTAGACGCGCGCAATCTCGGCGGCATCTCGGGGGCGATACGACGTGTTAGGTACTTCTTTCCAGCCAGTGCCATCAGCGACGATGCGGCTGGCCATTCCGCCAGACCGTTCAATTATTGAGTAATCCTGTCCGGAATCGGATGGATAGCAAAAGCTCATAACCAAGGGCGTTGCACCGGTGTTCACCGAACGGTGAATCCAGAAGGGTGGTACATAGACCAACTGGCGTGGAACGACTTCCAGAACCCGCGTTTCGCCTTCGGGCGACTCCAGCAGCATTACGCCTTCCCCGGATTCACCATAATAGGTTTCAGGACGGTTTGCTGTGCCATGAATATGACCACGGGTCAAAAAGAACTCATCCCCAATCCGTCCGGGTTCCATGAAGGTCGTCCCGAAAATCAGATCACCATGACTGGCATCGGGTCGAACATCCGACACCCTATATACAATCGCGTCTACGTCTTGCTTCACAGCTTGGAAAAACGCGGTCTCATCGGCATAAAGCCCGGCCAGATCGCTGAGCTTCTTGCTGTAGTGGCCTGTTGCTCCGGTCAGTTCACCACTTGCAGGGTCGATGCGGTGGGATGTGGGTATGGGAATCACTCTAGCCTCCTGTATTCAGTAGTATTACTACTTAAATATTAGATTGTAGCAACGCTTTTTCGGAGATATCCGGATATTTTCTTGTTTATTTCGCTGTGTCCTCGTTATTTTTTTGACGTGCGTAGTTTTGCTACCTTTTTGGATTGACCTAAACAGTTCAATGCGCCAATGTGAGCCAGAGGGGAGAATCAATGAACGATCGCGTGAAACACTTATTTATCTGGCCCGCCTTTCTGTTGGTGCTCGTGATCACCCTATTCCCGTTGATCTACGCATTGACGGTCAGCTTCCAGACTATTCGGATCGTGCCTCCGACTCCGCCGCGCTTTGTCGGTTTTGATAACTATGGCGACATACTTGCGAATGCTCGATTCTGGGGGGCCATCGGCACGACAGCGACCATCGTCGTTATCTCAGTTGTTTTACAGTACGTTATCGGTCTTTCGGTGGCTTTGGCTTTACATCACAACGTGCCCGGAGCGTCCTTGTTCAGGGTTACATTCCTGTTGCCGATGTTCCTGGCACCAGTTTGTGTAGCATTGATTGCTAAGATGATTTTTCACCCTGTGCTTGGGCCGGCCAACGAATTCTTCACCCTGTTTGGCCTTGAGAATTTGCCGTTCCTGACTGATCCGAATTTCGCCATCGCCGTTTTGATAACTATCGAAACTTGGCAATGGACACCTTTTGTCGTGCTCTTGATGCTCGCCGGCCTTCAAGGCTTGCCGGCGGAGGTTTTCGAGGCCGCCCGGGTCGACAATATATCTGCCTGGCGCCGGTTCCGCGACATCACGTTCCCGATGCTTTTACCGCTGTCGGCTGCAGTGATCTTCATCCGGCTGATTGAAGGCTTCAAGATCATCGACACGGTCTTCGTCCTGACCGGCGGCGGACCAGGCACGTCGACCGAGACCCTGACCCTCTTCGCCTACAATGAGGGTTTCAAGAAATTCAATATCGGCATGACGTCTGCGCTGAGCTTCCTCTTCCTGATCGTCGTGATCGTTTTTGGCACGCTGTATCTGGCTGGCGCGCGAAAACTGACACAGAGGTATGAGCAATGAGACGTGAAGGTTATCGAAGAGTGGGCTTCCTGCTCAGTCTGTTCTGGCTCGTTTTGTGCATCTTCCCACTCTGGTGGGTGCTGGTCACCGCGTTCAAGCCTCCTCTGGCTGTCAGTGGTGGTGCAACTTACGTGCCATTCTGGGATTTCCAGCCGACGTTGCAGGCATTCCGGGACGCGTTTTCCGGCATTCGCGGCGATTTTTATGGCCCGATCATTAGTTCGGTCCTGATCTCCATCGTTTCTACTGCGTTGGCGGTTTTGCTCGGCTCGATGGCAGCCTATGCTTTGATCCGTTTCCGGTTCAGTATTCGCCTCCTTGCCGGTTTGCTGTTTGCTTTGTTGTCCATAGGCGGCTTCGTTGTCTTGACCGAGCTTTGGAATGTCTCGGTGCCCTACGCGCTTTTGGTTGCGTTGTTCGTGGCCCTGCCTGCCGCCGTCTGGGCCAATGGCCGCAATCTGCCGGGCCCGATCATGGGCAATGATGACGTCACCTTTTGGTTCGTTTCGCAGCGGATGTTCCCGCCAATTGTGTCAGCATTCGCACTGTTCCTGCTCTATGCGGAAACCGGCAAGGCCGGCCTGCGATTGCTGGATACCTTTGGCGGCATGGTTCTGGCCTATACCGCGTTCGGACTGCCCTTTGCGGTCTGGCTGATGCGCGACTTCTTTGAAAGCGTTCCAGTCGAAGTCGAAGAGGCCGCGATGGTCGATGACATTGGCCGCATGCGCATTTTCGCTCAGATTGTACTCCCGATGTCACTTCCAGGATTGATCGCCACCTCGATGGTCGTTCTGGCGTTCATCTGGAATGAGTTCCTGTTCGCCCTGCTTCTGACGTCATCAAAATGGCAGACCTTGCCAATCTTGTTGGCTGGGCAAAATTCTAGTCGAGGCGATGAATGGTGGGCGGTTTCAGTGGCAACGCTGATTTCGATCATACCCATGATCCTAGTTGCCACATTCCTGGGCCGCATGATGCGCTCGGGAATGCTTTCAGGGTCGATCAAATAACTCTTCAACGGAAATATGGAGGATACCCAATGAAGAAACTACTCATGAGCGTCGCAGCACTGCCGATTGCAACCATGGCACATGCAGAGTGTATGCCTGATTACAGCGGCGTCACACTGACAATCTCAACGCAGAACGGGCCATATGTGGCCTCGGCACTGCGGACAGCCGCTGACAGCTGGGAGGCAAAGACTTGCGGTGAAGTGAACCTCGTCGAATTCCCATTTGGTGAACTCTATCCAAAGTTTCTGACCGCGATGAGTCAGCAAACGGGTGACTTTGACGTCATCGGGTTCATCCCTGCCTGGGTTCCTGACTTTGCTCCATACCTGTCCACGATGCCAGCCGAAATGCAGCAGGGCGATGCTTGGGAAGACCTGCACCCCGTTTACCGTGAACGTCTTATGTCCTGGGGTGGCGAGATCAAGTCCGCCACCATGGACGGCGACATGCACATGCTGAATTACCGTGCTGACCTGTTCGAGGACGAGGCAAACAAAGCCGCGTTCATGGACGCCTATGGTTACGAGCTCGCGGCCCCGGTGACATGGGACCAGTACTATGACATCGCCGAATTCTTCAACGCGTCTGACGCAGTTGAGTATGGCACGGCCGAGGCCTATGCCCGCGGTGGCCAGCAGTTCTGGTATTTCTTCAGCCACGCTGCCAGCTACACCAACAACCCCAACAACCCAGGTTCAATGTTCTTTGATCCTGAAACGATGGATGCACAGATCAACAACGCAGGCTGGCTGCGCGCGCTTGAGGATTACAAGCGTGGCTTGGACTTCAACCCTCCGGGTTCATTAAACAACGGCTCTGGTGATGTACGCCCGCTTTATGCAGGCGGTACTGTAGCGATGAACATTGATTGGGCGGACTCTGGTATTCTGGGTGCGACCGAAGGTTCGATCGCAGGTAACGTCCGTACGGCAATGCTGCCGGGTTCGACGCAGATCTGGAACCACGTGACCGGCGAGTGGGACGAGTTCGACGCGCCTGTGGCCTCTCCGTTCCTTGCATTCGGTGGCTGGCAGCTGGCTGTTCCTGCCGATAGTGCGAACCAGGAAGCCGCTTGGTCCTACGTTGCTGAGCTGACCAGCCCAGAGCTGTCCGGCGAAGCAATTGTCACGGCCAACACCGGCGTTAACCCCTACCGCCTGAGCCACTACGAAAACATCGAGAACTGGCTGTCGATCTTCACCGAAGACGAAGCGCGCAGTTATCTGGCCGCTCAGCGTGCCTCACTTGATGCACCAAACGTCGCGCTGGACCTGCGCCTGCCTGGCTTCTTCTCCTACACCGAAATCCTTGAGATCGAACTCTCCAAGGCACTTGCCGGTCAGGTCGAGCCTCAAGAGGCGCTCGATACGATCGCTGCGGAATGGAACAAGCTGACAGATGAGTTTGGCCGCGACAGCCAACTCGCAGCCTACCGGGCTTCAATGGGTCTCCCTGCATTGAACTAAGCCCACAGTTTTAGGACTGCGAAACGACTTGGGGCGTCTGTGCGGCGCCCCAAGCACTTCAAAAGGAAGGCCGAAATGGAACATATTGAATTCCGCAAAATCTCGAAATCATACGGTGCAGTCGAAGTTGTTCCGCCGCTTGACCTATCTATTGAGCAAGGCGAGTTCATTGTTCTGGTTGGACCATCGGGCTGCGGAAAGACGACAACGCTGCGGATGCTGGCGGGTCTGGAAGAGACTACCAGCGGCGATATCTTCATTGACGGCGAGAACATCACCGACAAACGCCCCGGCGATCGCAACTGTGCGATGGTGTTTCAGAATTACGCGCTCTATCCGCACATGAGTGTCCGCGACAACATCGGCTATGCGATGAAAGTCCACGGCGCAGCCAAGGCGGATATCGACGCGCGTGTCGAAGAGGCGGCAGGCCTGCTTGGACTATCCGAATATTTGGACCGCAAGCCGCGAAATCTGTCCGGCGGGCAACGTCAGCGTGTCGCCATTGGCCGCGCTCTTGTCCGTCAACCACAGGTGTTCCTTTTCGATGAGCCCCTTTCAAACCTTGATGCGAAACTGCGCGTTGAAATGCGCAGCGAAATCAAACTCCTTCAACGGCGCCTCGGCACGACGGCCGTCTATGTGACCCACGATCAAGTCGAAGCCATGACAATGGCCGATCGCGTCGTCGTCATGCGCAGCGGCGTAATTGAGCAAGTGGACGCGCCCATCACTCTATATGAACGTCCGGCAAACAAATTTGTCGCCAGCTTCATTGGATCGCCCTCCATGAACTTCTTTGATGCAAGGATCGAGAACGACCAACTCTTGCTTGGCCATCAACGGTTACAGCTTGCCGCTCAAGAGGCCGAACGCATCGGTGATTTTGGCCGGGTGATCTTCGGCATCCGCCCCGAACACTGTCGGGATTCTGAGGCAGCGGCCCAGTTGACGTTCGGTGTAGAAGTTATCGAGCCCCTAGGGTCGAATACACTGCTGCTTGGCACTGTCGGCGACCAAAAGATCATGGCCCAAGTCGATCCGCGCTTTGCTGCCCAAGCCGATGCGCCGTCGACGATTCCAATCGACATGAGCGCCGCCCATTTCTTTGACCCCATAACCGAGGTACGCCTATAAAATGGAACGCGATCTCTTTCTGGCCATTGATGTCGGCACCGGCGGTATTCGAGCCGCTCTGGTAACGTCCGACGGTGAAATCCTGAAGATATGCCACAAGGAGCACGAACAGATCGTCCCCCGCTATGGGTGGTCCGAACAGCGCCCCGCAGATTGGTGGGCGGGAACAGTAGAGACGATCAACCAAGTGCTCGCCGAGGTCGATGGCGCGGCAACGCGCGTCGCAGCAATCTGTGCCTGCGGTCAGATGCATGGCGCGGTCCTTGTTGACGAAAACGGGTTGTTGACCCGTGAAACCGCACCGCTTTGGAATGACAAACGCACCCAGCCGCAAACCGACCAGCTGAACAAACTTATCTCTTCGGACGATGCACTTCGCCTGACAGCCAACCTGCCCGCGCCGGCCTGGCCCGCATCAAAGCTGATGTGGTTGATGGAGAATGATCCTGAGTCCGTTGCGCAGGCAGAAAGCCTGCTGATGCCGAAGGACTGGATAAATCTAAAGCTGACAGGTGAACGCGCGCAGGACTATACGGAAGCCTCGCTCAGTTTCCTGATGGATCAATCGACTCGGGATTGGTCCGATGAACTGGTCGCCCTGACGGGCATTCCAAGAAGAATTCTCCCTCCGATCCGAAATCCCAGCGATGTTCTTGGTGGTCTGACGGAACGGGCTGCAAACAGGTTGGGCTTGTCTGCGGGCATCCCCGTGCTGGTTGGCGCCGGCGATTACCCGACCGCGTTGTTGGGGTCTGGGGTTTGTGATGCGGGCATGGGCTCTGACGTCACAGGCACATCGACCATTGTCACCCTGATCCATGACGATCCGGTTTTAAATCCCGGGGTCTCGAACCTGCTGGAGCCAAGCGGCAATTGGGGCAGTTTTACCTTGCTTGACGCTGGCGGCGACGCGATGCGGTGGGCTCGGCGCGCATTTCACGAAAACCGGCGTAGTTACGGCGAGGTTGCGGATGCCGCAACGCGGGCGCAAGCAGGATCGAAATCTCTGTTCTTCCTACCCTACCTCAGTGGTGAGAGATTTTCTGATGCGCCAAATTCAAGAGCTCAGTTCTTCGGCCTGACAAGTGGGCACGGCCTTGCAGAGCTTCATCGGTCAACTCTTGAAGGCGTGGCATTCTCGGTGCGGCTCAGAATGGACGCGCTGCAAGGGTCCGCCGGGCGCCCCGAACGATTTGTTGCGTCCTCAGGCGGCGCAAAATCGCGACTTTGGCTCGAAATAAAAGCAAGCATGTATGACACACCTTATGTAGTACCAGACGAGCTGGAATGCGGTGTGGTTGGTGCTGCCATTCTCATGGCCTATGCGACAGGGAAATATGCTGATCTACACGCGGCCAGCCGTCACATGGTCCGTCTAGGCGAGCAGATTGATCCAAATCCCGAATGGCGTGATCTTTATGATCGCATGATGCCAATCTACTCGGGTCTCTATCACACATCGCAACAATTCTATGACCGGCTCGACCGCCTATGACTCGGGCAATCCTTTGGGACCTGGACGGCACCCTTGTTGATAGTGAGCCGGTGCATGAGCTTGCCTTTGATGCCGCCTCAAAGGAACTCGGCCTGACGTTGCCCTCTGGGTTTCACGATGAGTTACTAGGCTCTAGCGGGCAGGACGTTCACGCCAAACTGGCTGCCGTGGCGGGATTGCGCCTAGGGTTTGAGGAGTGGCGGGTCCTGAAGATGCGCCACTTTGCTGCGTTCCAGGATCGCATAACCCTGCTGGACGGCATACCCCAACTGCTTCGAGACCTCGTCGTTCGCGCGGTTCCAATGGCCGTCGTATCGAACTCGACGAGAGCTGAGGTTGATCTGAGCTTGAATGCAACCGGCATTCGCGACAATTTTGGGGTCACTCTCTCAAGAAGTGATGTCAGCGATGGCAAGCCCGCTCCTGATGGCTACCTTCTGGCAGCAAGCCGCCTCAACCAAAGGCCGCAGAGCTGCCTTGTGATTGAAGACAGCCCCACTGGTGCCGCCGCCGGCCTTGCGGCCGGAATGCACGTAGTTTTTCACCCGCAATCCCCGTGTTTGCATCCGCCAGAGGGCGCCTACTACCTGCCCCCCAGCGCAAACCTACGACTGTTAATTGAAACATTTCTGTTCTCCGGTGAACTCCTATGACAAATATTCCACAACTGACCCTCAATGATGGACATACCATCCCGCAACTTGGCATTGGGGTTTGGCAAATCGATGACGACACGACCCCCGCCGTGGTCTCCACCGCGGTCGACTTGGGCGTGCGGCTTATCGACGGCGCCTTCATCTATGGCAATGAAGCTAGCATGGGTGAGGGCATCCGCCAGGCACCAACCTCACGCGAAAATCTATTCGTCACCACTAAGGTGTGGAATTCCAGCCAAGGATACGCTGCAGCAACACGTTCCATCCAGGATAGCCTTGAGCGCATCGGTTTGAACTATCTCGACCTTGTCTTGATCCACTGGCCCTGCCCCTCTCGCGATCAATATGTGGATACATGGCGCGCCCTGATCGACGCCCGTGATGCTGGCAAGGTCCGCTCGATTGGTGTTTCGAACTTCAACCCCGATCAAATTGACAGGTTGATCTCGAAGACGGGTATTGCACCGGCAGTAAACCAGATCGAAATTAACCCGCGTTTCCAAAACGCAGAGGTCCGTGCCGTCAACGAAGCCCTTGGCGTTGTCACTCAGGCTTGGACACCTCTTGGCGGCGGCAAATCCCTTGGTGCCGCAGCGGTCGTCGACGCTGCTGAACGCAGCGGTAAGAGCCCCGAACAGGTGATTTTGCGCTGGCACCTTCAACTTGGGCACTCGGTCATTCCTCGCTCAACTAAGAGCGCACATCTTGCTGCCAATCTCGACATTTTTGACTTTCAGCTGAATGATGGCGAAATGGCCGCTATAGCTGCGTTAGAGGCGGGCGAGCGTTGTGGCCCGGATCCACAAACCTTCGAGGCGGATTGATTCCTTGAAGCGGAAATGCCGCGTCAGCTTGGGCACGTCAGGTACAGCCTGTTTGTTCCCAAACAATTAAGCTCTGAAGTTCATACTAAAACCTCGCAAACCTTGATGTCTTCCGCATTCCAGGAAACCAATCTTCGTGCATGTCTCAGGTGAGATCGCGGGCGAGACCGCGATTGACCTGCCCCAGTTTTCAGGGCCACTCATAAATTGAGTTTGCTCTTCATTTGTGTGCCATCATTCGGCGGCGTGAGCAATGGGCGCTGGCGCGGAGCCCTCAGATACCTCAAGCGGCTGCGCCCATTGCGTTTTGTGAAAGGGTCGCTCAGCTGCGAACTCTTCCGGGGTTTGGTATTTCAGGCTGCTGTGCGGGCGTTCTGAATTGTAATCGATCCTCCAGTTTTCGATGATTTCGCGCGCCTCGCCGATGCTCGTGAACCAGTGCAGGTTCAGGCACTCATCCCTGAAGCGGCCATTGAAACTCTCGATGTAGGCATTCTGTGTGGGCTTGCCCGGATCGATGAAATACAGCTGCACGCCGTTGTCATCGGCCCAGGCATCAAGCGCCCGCCCGCGCAGTTCCGGGCCGTTGTCCACGACCAGAATGTCGGGGTATCCGCGCTCACGCGCGACCCGGTTCAACAATTCCACGACCCGTTCGCCGGGTAATGAGAAATCCACCTCGATGGCGGGGCATTCACGGGTGCAATCGTCCTTGAGATTGGCCGTTCGGAACTTGCGCCCGTTGGCCAGAGCATCGCGGGAGTGGGCAAAACCTGGTGGTCGACGTGGTAGGTTAAGGTTTTGGAACAAGGCGGGACCCACCAT
Source organism: Alphaproteobacteria bacterium (assembly GCA_030431485.1). Taxonomy (GTDB): domain Bacteria; phylum Pseudomonadota; class Alphaproteobacteria; order Rhodobacterales; family Rhodobacteraceae; genus Marivita. The sequence continues at coordinate 8,787 of JAUIIR010000053.1, read as the reverse complement.
GGATGTAAGCATTTTTGTCGAGACGACTTTTGACGATGGAGAAACCAAGAGGCGCAATATCGGTCGACTTCGCCGTGCGCGGGACGAGTTTGATTCCGAGAATTTGGGCCTTCTGCTCGACGACGCAAAGTCCTTGTTGAGGGGCTTGCAGGAAGCGATTGTGCAAGATCAGGTCGGTGAAGCAATTAAGACTCGCCGGAAATGCGATGGCTGTGGCAAACACCGCACGATCCATGATGATCGAGGCCGTATTCTCGACACTCTTTTCGGGCGAATTCGGGTGAAGTGGCCAAGGCTTCGACGCTGCTTGTGCCAACCAGCTGGGATCGCGAAAGCTGGACCGCAATCACCACTTGCCGGACTGTTCTCTGACCGTGCGACTCCCGAACTTCGGCGCCTGCAGGCTGAATTGGGGGCCAAGCACTCGTTTCGGGAAGCCGCTCGATTGATCGAGATGTTCCTGCCCTGTTCGGCTCAGTCGAACACGACCGTTCGAAATCGCTTGGGTCGCATCGCCGACGAGCTAGGCCACGACGACGCAAGCCAAGTAGGCGCGAATGTAATCGCGCCACCCTCACCACTGACCGTCTTCCTGGATGGTGCGCACATACGATGTCGACCTGAATACCAGAAGCGCCACCTCGATGTCGTGGTAGGCAAGGTTGAAAGCCCCAATATGAGCCGGCGGTTTGGCCTTGTGCAGCAAGCCGCTAGGTCTCCTGCAAAGCAACTCCGACATGACCTGATTGCGCAGGGCTGGGACGGTCAGAGCAAAGTAACCGTGATCTCAGATGGCGAACCTGCTCTGCCGAAGCTGGTGAGGCGTGCCGTTCGAGGTCCTGTCACTCACATACTGGACTGGTGGCATATCTCGATGCGGGTCAAGCACATCGAAAATGCGGTGCGGGGACTTCTGCAATCGAAGGAATTCTCAGGGTTGCCGCTCCTCTTCGAGCGACCTGCCGATACATTGCGTTGGTACCTTTGGCACGGCAAAGTGATGACCGCCGCGACAATCCTCAAAGTTCTTCAGATCGACTGCGATCGTCTGCACGCCGAAAGCCGAGAATCACGGGAAGCAGCCAAGCGTGTCAGAACGCGGTGCCAGGACCTCTATTCCTACCTTTCGAACAACTTCGACGCGCTCGTTGACTACGGCCATCGACACCGGAACGGCCTGGCAGTTTCGTCGTCCCGGGCAGAAGGCTGTGTTGATGACATCGGCAACACCCGCATGGGCAAGCGGCGGCGCATGAGATGGTCACCGCGGGGCGCGCATCGGGTTGCCGTCACTCGGGCCGCTGTGCTTGACGGAAGGCTAGGCGTCTCAAAGCAGGCAGCTTGATTGACCACCAGCTTTTGCCCACTCCCGGCTAGATCGGCTAGATTACCTTCGCCTCGCAGCCAGGTCAGGTCCTCATCTGACAGTTTGATGACATCCGCCGCAGCCATCATCCGGTCAATCCGGGCTCGAAACTCTGCCTCGTTGACAATGAATTCGGGTCGGATATTCGGATCAATCATCGTCACGCGGCGCTCCGATTCCTGTAACATCAGGTCCTCGTAAACTTGTCCGCACCCTGCGCCCACCAAAGAAATGCCGCCAAAAAACAACGCATCGGCGCTGATCTCGGGCAGGTGTGCTGCACCGAACGACCGCATAGCCGAGTTCTCATCATAAAAGGAATAGGTCGCCTGTCCATTTACCAATTTGACGAAGGCCACCGTGCATGGAGCATCCAACGCAGGCGAGGGGCTGGCATCGACCCCGGCTTTGGCCAATTTTTAGCGAAGAAGGTCGCCCAGGAAATCCGTTGACAGGCCGCAAAGGAACAGGCTTGGGGTGTCCAGCCTGGCCAATCCTATCGCCGTGTTGAACACCGCGCCGCCTGCATAGGGGACGAAAGCGTCTTCGCCGGTCTCTGTCTTGCAGGGGAGCATATCAATCAAATCAGGGCATCGCCACAACATAGGATCATGGTCTTCCTTTCGGGTTAGTTCGTGCGCCCAATTTCATGTCAGCGCAACCATGAAGCCTTGGCATACGAGTATCAAACAAGACGATACTGCGCGGCCTTGTTCCGTAGAAAAGGAAGTCCCTTGTCCATCACGTCTTGAAAGTTTGGCGCAACCGGACGCCAAACCGAAAGACCGTGAGCGATCTCGGGTGGCATATTGATAAAGCTTTCCATCGCGAGTCCACCTTTAAATTCAATGGCAGCCAGTGCAGCAAAAACTTCGTCCCAATCACAGCACCCTTCTCCCGGAGTGCCCCGGTCGCTTTCGGACAGGTGGATGTATTTGAGATGCTCGCGAGCATCAAGAATGCCATTCGCGGCGCCCTTCTCTTCAATATTCATGTGATAGGTATCGAGGTGTATGAAGATATTGTCGGACCCGATACGCTCAATCATTTCGCGCGCCTGCCAGCCTGTGTTTAGCAAGTGTGTCTCGTAGCGGTTCACCGGTTCAATGCCAAAGAGCAATCCAAGCGACTTAGCGTATTTAGCAGAGGCCTCCAGCGCACGGGCGACATTCGACAACTCTTCTTCTGTCGGTGGCATATCGGTCCGTTCACCGATCCCACCGTAGACCACTCCCGAAACGGCTTCGGTTCCCATGGCCTTAGCCGTATCGAGCACCACTTTGAGATATTCAACGGCACTGTCGGGGCTGCGCGACGGCCAATGCGCTTCTGGAAGTCCCAAGGAACAGACCGCACGCATGTCGTTCTTTTCCAACAGTTGGCGCGTGTGCTCCGCATCCACAGAGGGCGCATCCAGCAAAGCGATCTCGAGGAAATCCATTTTGTAGTCTACGGCCGCCTTGACCGCACGCTCCGCGCCCTCGCGATCCCATTTCATCGTCCACATGCTGGTGTGTACACCAAATCCCTCCACGTCAGGATCTCCTTCTATTTGTCAAGTGAAGGCGTGATGCAGCCCACCTGAAAGCCATCACGCCAATGAGAAACAGGCCCCAAACTGCTGTCGAAAGGTGCTGGTTTGCGCCTATGAGATTGAGGCCAGACGACAAAGCCTGAAGCATGCAAAGTGCAAGCACGACTGGAACCACGCGGCCAAAACCTCCGAAGGGGTCAAGACCACCAAGGAAACAAGCCAAAACTGTCACTAGCAGCAAGGCTTCACCATGTCCGACGCGCACCGAATTGAAGCGGGCAGCCATCAGGATTCCGGCAATCGCGCAGACCATTCCAGAGATCGTGTAAATCATAGTCAGCGTGCGACGGGTGTTCAGACCCGAATACTCAGAAGCCTGAATATTTGATCCGATCATGTAGACCGAGAAACCATGCTTCGTATATCGCAGCATGATATGCCATACCACGGCCGCTCCAAGAAAGATAAGCAACGGAATGGGGATACCCCACAGATACCCGTGGCCAATCGTTTCCATAAAGGGCGGGAAGCCAGAGATATCCCCGCCTTTCGTCAGAAACTCCCCCAAACCCCGCAGGAAGATCATCATTGCGAGCGATACGAGGATTGGGTGCGCTCCCATATAGGCCACCACAAGGCCCATCACCGCGCCCGAGATACCGCCGACCGCCAGCGCCGCTGCCACGCCCAATGCGAATGCGTCATAGCCTGCGTCAACACCCCCGAAATGGATCAGCACAGCTGCCAGAGCTAGTCCAGAGATATTGGCCTGGAAGATGATGGCCAGATTCAGCCCACCTGACAGGATCGGCACCATCATCGCCAAAGTCAGCAGTCCAAGCTCGGGAAGCTGGAACGCCATGGAACCGAAATTCGCAGGCGTCATGAATAAGGGTGTCGCCGATGAGAAGCCGATGACGACGGCAATCAAAGCGCCAATCAAAAAAACGTTTTCAGAACCGAGCGCCGTGTAAGCGCGTTTCATGGTCGTCATTGGTCGACCCTCCTGCTTTGCTGACCGCTTTTCGGTTTGAACCAAGAGGACAGGTCGATTTTGACGTTGGATGTTGAAATCGCTACGAGGATCGTAGCGCCGATGATCATCTGGAATGCGAAGGGCGATACTCCGAGCAAGTTTAGACCATTCTGCGTGATAGCCACGAAGAGGACGCCGAGAACGCAACCAAAGACGGTCCCCTTCCCTCCTCCAAGTCTGGCGCCCCCCAAAACGACCGCCGCCAAGACGTCCAACTCACGGCCGTAGAGGGCATTCGGCACCACTTCTTTGGCGATATTGACTTGCATCAACCCGCCAATTCCCGCCATCAAACCACACCAACCAAAGGCAATGGCTTGCATCAAGGCAATGTTAATCCCTGCCCTGCGCGCGCCTTCGGGGTTGTCGCCAAAGGCGTAAAGTTGGCGACCCGTCGTCGTTCGGTTGATGAAAAATGCCGTCGCAACCAAACAGGCCACCATCACCGCGACGGACAAGTGAAGCTCCGACCAGACGCCAGACGCAGATTGGTATTCGAACAGAAAGATCCGGTCGACCCACCAGTCGGGCAGCGTGTAAATGCTACGCCCTTTGGTGAAAAACATCAGTAAGCCGAAGAAGGCGTTGAAGGTCGCAATCGTGATGACAATCGACACGATCTTGAAACCGTGGATCAGCGCCGCGTTGATGAGGCCGAGGCCCAACCCGATGGAGCCTGCGATGAGAAAGCCAAGAACCCAGTTGCCACCACCGACATACCCAAGAATCTGCGCCGTCAGATACTGAACAACTGAGGCCGCAACGGCGAAAGAAATATCGATCCCGCCTGCGACCAGCACAACGAGCAAGCCGACGGCCCAGATCAGGTTCACCGAATTGTTGTTAAGGAGCGAGGTCAGATTGGCGACAGTGAGAAAAGTATCGGTTGCCAAGCTTAAGCCAACGACCATCAACAAGAGCACAGCAAACAAGCGGGCTTCGACCGTGTGAGAGGACAATAGTTTACGCATAGACCCGCTCCTCAAGCTGCTGAACAGATGTCTGATGCGGATCGTATTCGGCCTGAAGCCGGCCGTCCGCCATGTGGAAGATGCGGTCCGCATTGTAGAAGGCTTCCGTGATCTCATCCGTAATCAAGAGGATCGCCAGCCCTTCGTCCGCGAGTTCACGGACAATATGGAAAATGCCAGCGCGTGCACCCACATCGACACCGACGGTCGGGCTATCAAGGATAAGCAGCTTGGGATTGGTCGCCAGCCATTTTGCCAGAACAACACGCTGCTGGTTGCCGCCTGACAGCGTGGAAACAGCGTCGGAGGTTTCCCCGATCTTGACCGAAAACCTCTCGATCCAACCATCGACAAGGTCGTTTTTCTTTTGGCTTGAGATCAAGCCAACAGATCCGAGGATCTTATCCAGAACCGACGTGACGGTGTTGTCTGCAATCGGTTGTGGCTGCACGAGACCAAGGGTCAAGCGATCCTCAGAAACATATGCAATACCTTTGGCGATAGCCTCTCGAATGTTTCGGGGGCGCACGACCTCGCGGTCCAATTCGATCGTACCCTGATCTGTTCGGGTCATTCCTATAAGAGCGTGGGCCAACTCTGTCCGACCGGATCCGATCAAGCCTGTGATTCCGACGATTTCGCCACGCTTAATGTCGAAAGACACGTTCTCAAACTGATCCTGACGGGACAAACCAGTAACGCGGAGCATGATATCAGACCCCGTTTTGTCACGCGCCCTGACTTCGCTTTCAAGCATGTGACCGGTCATCAGCTCGCCAAGACGGCTTTGTGACATCCCTTCTGTTGGATAAACCCCAACCAACTTTCCGTCGCGAACCACGGTGACACGCTCAGCAATATCAAGAACTTCTGCCAAACGGTGACTGACGAACACAACAGCCACACCGTCGGCGGACAAATTGCGAACGATGGCCAGCAGCGCATCTGTTTCGCTTTGGGTCAGGGACGCAGTCGGTTCATCCATGAAAACCAGTCGTGCATCGCTCATCAATGATCGCGCAATGGCGACGACTTGCCGTTGTGCGATGGGAAGCGAACTGAGCGGCGCGTCTAGATCGAGTGACACACCTAGACGGTCCATCACTCCTTGAGCTCGCGTTTTTATGCTTTTGAATTGCGCAACCCTTGGCCGTCCACCGACAAGTTCGTCGATACCGATGTTCTCTGCGACGCTCATGTGTGGGAATAGCGCGAGGTCTTGCCAAATGACCGCAATTCCCTTGGCACGTGCCTTGGTGGGGCTGTTCGATGAAATGCGCTCACCAAAAACTTCGATCTCAGTCCCATCGTCCGGCTCATATACGCCCGTGACGATCTTGATCAGCGTACTTTTCCCGCATCCATTTTCACCGGCAAGGCAATGTACTTCTCCTGCCTTAACTTCCATAGCGACTTTGTCTAATGCTTGGACGCCCCCAAACCTTTTGGACACATTTTTCATGCGTAGCGCATATTTTTCGTCTTTTGGGTGCATCCCATCTACGCTCCTGAAACCTACTGATCTTGGCCGAAACAGTTTACTTCAAATTTGAAATTAAAGCTCTTGGTGCGCCGCCTGGGAGGTGGCGGCGCACCCGTTCAACCGTTTCTAGAGGCCTTGCTCGGCAAGCCCGTCGACGGTATCTGCGTTGATCTCCAGCAGGTTGTCCGTGATAATATTGCGGGTTTCCGCATCAGGGCTCACGACACCCAGACCTTCGATTTCGGTCCCTTCGGCGACTTCAGCACCTTCGACGAGCATGTTGCCCAAGGTGACGAAGACTCGACCTGCTTCAGCCGGGTTCCACATATAGCCGCCCGCGATCACACCGTCTTGCACGAGCTGCCGGCCCTGCCCAGGCGAGAACGGACCCATGACGTGGACTTGACCCGTCAGACGACGCTCATCAATCGCACGTCCGGCACCAATCGGGCCCTGGCTGCCGAAAGCGAGAATGCCACGAAGATCTTCGTTTGCGGCGATCAGGTCGAGTGTGGTGGACCGGCTATCATCGACGCTTTCAGCCACGCCATAGCGCTCACCAACGAGTGTCAGCTCAGGGCAGTTTTCGCCCATCCATGCGACACCAGCGTCCGCCCATGCGTTATGCAGCGGAACCGTTAGCGAGCCGACATAAACCGCATAGCTGCCCGGCTTTTCTGCATTGGCGCAAAGAAGCTCAGCGTGAGCTTCACCGAAACCCTTCGCGGATGCCAGTTCGAAGTTCCAGTCGACGTTATCCAGACCGGGGCCCTCGTGGGCGATCACGACGATGCCAGCGTCACGTGCTTTGGTCAGAACCGGTTCAAGGGCCGCCTCGTCATTTGGCACGACGCCAATGACATCCACACCACGCGCGATGAGATCTTCGATTGCGCGAACCTGCAGCGCAGGGTCCGCAGACGTTGGTCCAATCATTTCAGCAGAAACGCCAAGCTCCTCAGCGCGCTCGAGGATGCCTTGCTCCATCGCGTTGAACCACGGGATGCCGCCAATTTTGACAACAATGCCCATTTCGGTTTCTGCAGAAGCCGACGTTGCCAAAGCGGCACACAAAGCAAGACCAGACACAAGTGCTTTACGAGTATTCATGAGATTTCCTCCCTAGTGGGCCCAAAAGGACCCTATTCCTTGTTATTGGATGCGTCCTGCGCTCTTCCTGAGTTTGTCCGCATCCACGTGCACTATCGATTGTGCAACTTGCTGTCGGATGGAAGCACAATCGATAGTGCAATTCCCTAACAAGACATCGCGACAGGAGTCAAGCCCATTTGCACAATCGATAGTGTTCCACTATAATGGCTTGAAATAACCAAAGAAAGCAGTGGGCTATCGTGGCGACAAATACCAAACAAACCATCTACGATATTGCTGAGAAAGCAGGCGTTTCTGCATCTACAGTTGGTTCTGCACTGAACGGAACTTGGAAAAGCAGGCGGATCAGTGAGGCGACCGTAGAACGAATCCAGGAAATCGCGAAAAAGTTGAACTATTCTGTCAATTTGCAAGCCAGAGCATTGCGCAATGCAAAGTCGGGGCTTGTCGGAATGGTGCTACCGCAGCACGACAACCGATTCTTTTCGTCCGTTGGGCAGTGCTTTTCGAATGAAACCCGTGGCCGAGAGGCCCTGCCCGTCATTGTCTCCGCCAGACGAGAGCGGGATCAGGAATTGGACGCCGTCAGAGGTCTTATAGATGCTTCTGTCGACGCATTGATGCTTGTAGGCACATCGCACCCCAATGACCTCAGCGATCTGTGTCTACGCGCAAACATCCCACATGTTTTTGTCGACCAGCCCTGCGATTACGCGCCTTCGGTTGTTTCAGAGAACCGCGCAGGCGCTAAGGCTCTTACGAAAGTACTTTTGAAGGAATACCCCGATGTCGATCCGTCAAGCATCTACTTTCTTGGCGGCGACGCGGGACTACCAGCAACGGGTCAGCGGATCGTGGGTTTCAAAGATGCTCTCTCTGAGAAAGGCTTTGAAGCGACCGACGCGCAAATTGTTGCCTGTGGATATCAAAGACGCGCGGCAATGGATGCGCTTCAGCGGGTCTATGAAGACCGAGGATCGCTTCCGTTAGTTCTGGTTATCAATTCGATTGGTTGTTTCGAGGGTGTTCTTGAATTCTTGGTGCAGCTTCCTTCGAAAGTGGTTGATGCCTGTGGGATCGGCGCGTTTGACTACGATCCCTTCGGTGGTCTTCTTCGCCATCCGGTGCCAATGATGCGCCAGCGTGCGGAGGAAATGGTGAAACGTGCGTACGAACATCTAGACAACAAAGACACGAGACCGCAGATCACTTATATCCAACCGGAATTAATCCTTCCAAAGTACGGCTACCGTTTCTGACTTTTGGTCGCGTTGCCCTTAAATC
>JAUIIR010000142.1 GCA_030431485.1 Alphaproteobacteria bacterium | reverse complement strand
GTCTCGAGGGTTCGAATCCCTTCGTCTCCGCCACCTTCACATTGCGAACCTTGGATGAGGCCCCCGGCGGGGCCTTTTTTCTTTTTGTTTCAAAGGGGTTTGGCGAGGTCATCCGACTTTCGGAGACCGGCCTGCAGCCAGAAATCCGTCTCTGAAGCCCCCGCGTCTCTTTCCATCCGCCCTTCATCCAAATCGAGACGGATTCATAAAGTGTAGCGATTTCAGTATTTTAGAAGAATCAAACCACGCCGCAGTTGAAACAGATTCGTTTGCTCTCGGTTGGAACTGAGACACCCGAAGGCGGCGTAGTTGTATGGGGTAGCACGTGGTTGTGCGTTGGTGGCGCTCTTCCGTTTCCCGCAGCCCGCTTCGGGACAAGACCTACATCGCCAACCTGCAAGCTATCACGCTGATCCCTCCACATTTCGCAGTGGTCCAAGGTGCCCTGCTTTCGCGCTATGCAGTTCAAGGGAGGCAGGTTAGTGTAAAGGCGGAATGATGTCACATGGGATCTTGCGAGCGATGAATTTTTTTATTTCAAGGGCTGCTATGGTCAGTCTGCTGCTCGCCGGCGCTTCACCGGTAGCAGCAGAGACTTCATACGATTCAACCATCACAGTGAACCAGGGCTGGAGCGATGCTGATCGTTCATTCTTTTATTTCTCACCCCAGGGCTCTCCGATCCTGCCGCTAGACTATTTCCTTTCTTTGGAGCAGCCCGGAAATACGGAACTGTTTCTGGATGAGGATTATCTGTCAGATATGGGGATGATTTTCTGGGACGATCCTGTTGCCAATCCGCATTCTCTACCTGTCGGTCTTACTGTCGATACTGGGCGCCTTGGAAACGAGGTGCAACTTGGCATGAATTGTTCTGCTTGTCATGTCACGCAGATCCGAGTTGGAGATGAGGTTGCCCTTGTAGATGGTGGCGTGTCACATTTCGATTTTTGGAGTTTCATGTCGTCGCTCGATGCCGCGCTCATTGAAACATCTCAAGATGAGGCGCGGCTCCAACGGTTCGTCGAGCGGCTGGCAGCGCGTAACCACCTCGTGACAGATCCGAGTCAGATTCATGCTCGTCTCGGGCAGATCATTTCAGAGCGTGATCAATGGCAAGCGCGTAACCATACCGCGATTGAGCCAGGTCCGGGTCGGGTAGATGCCCTTAACGTGATCTTGAACCAGGTGACTGCGGGGATGTTGGGACGTCCGGAGAATGCACGTACTCCCGATGCGCCCGTGAGCTATCCTGCCCTTTGGGATGCACCTTATCTAGAATTCGTGCAATATAATGGGGTTGTTCCGAATGCAGGTGCCGGTGCGATTGGGCGTAACGTCGGACAGGTTCTTGGCGTGTTCGGTCAGGTTGATCTAGCCGAGGGGACTCTTCCTCCGGGCTACAACTCGTCTGTGAATGTCACGCATCTTATGGCTCTGGAGGAGCGGCTTGAGACGCTCACATCGCCTTCTTGGAACGATTTCGTTGCGGCGGGCACGCTTCCGGCGCTAGACGAGAGTTTAGTTGAAGCGGGTCAGGTCATTTACCAGTCACAGTGCGCGAGCTGCCATGTGGTTATTGATAGGGAGGATCGTGGTGATTTGGCTTCCATTCCAATACAAACCTTTGATCTCGGGACCATTGGGACCGACCCAACCGCCGCTTTGGGTTTCGCCGCGCGTGAGGTGGTGACAGGCCCTGTCGAGGGGCGCCAAGTTGGTATCGTGACTGGACCTGAGTTTTGTGACGTTACCCATGGGAACGCTGTTCTTGCTCATGTAGTGGCAGGGGTCATGCTCAACCACCTCGGCGATGATCGTATGGCCATCGCGCAGGCGGCAGAAACCACAATTTCGTCCAGTGTTCATCGGCGACTTGTAGGTTTGGGCAACTCGATTCGGTCGGCATTGGGGCTCGAGGTGGAAGAGGATACAGCTCCTCCTGACTACGGCACGATGATTGATGCCATGGTGGCCGAGGGGCTTTCAGAAGGTGAAATCTCCGTCCGTCTTGCGGAAGCTAGCAGCGATTCTGCTGCTCTTTTCGATGAGTTGGTGCGCGACCATTTCCAATATCACGGATCAGAACAGGCCTGCATGGAGGTGCTTCAGACCGCCCAATACCGCGCTCGCCCACTAAACGGTATATGGGCGACAGGTCCATTTCTGCACAACGGTTCGGTGCCGACCTTGGCCGATCTTTTGCGTCCGGCATCGGAACGCCCGGCTCAGTTCATTGTGAGTAATGGCGCGTTCGATCCCGTGAACGTGGGGTTTGAGGCCGCAGGCGATGGCGGGTTCTTGCTGGATACAAGCGTACCCGGCAATGCGAAGGGGGGGCATGAATATGGCGTGGACCTAACCGAGGCAGACCGGCGCGCCCTGCTTGAATACCTGAAGAGCCTGTAAGATATGGCACTGAGAAAGAATACGCTGGCGGGATTTTTGCTTGCTGGCGCAACAGCTTTCATCGCCTCCGCCGTAGCTGCGACGGATCACATAGACGGTAGCATTACGGTCAATTCCCCGACGATTGACCTGACCGACCTTTATGCTTTCACTGCCGGCGAACATCAGGAAAGGTTGGTTGTAGTTCTTGATATCATCACCGCGACGCAAGCGTGGGAACGTCCCGATCCGTCAGCGAGCTTTGAGATCGTTTTTGGCACCTTAACACGTGATGAAGGTGTTTCCACACTTCAGCTTTTGGCTCAGCCGCGCTACCGGCTCCGCTGCAGCTGGCAAGCCCAGATTGCCTCCTGCGAGGGGCCCAATGGCACGGTCGACGCTCCACTCGGGGTAGTGCTTGATCAAGCTCCCCTGCGTCTTTTCGCCGGACTCCGTTCCGACCCCTTTGTCCTGAACGGGGTATGGGCCAGCGAATTGGCCATGAATGACAGTATCCCAGCACCATTTGACTCTAACATCATTCATGGGTTCAACGTCTATAGCCTTGTAGCGGAAATCGACATCGCTGCGCTTATGCCAGGCTTGTTGGGACAGGCGATCGCCTTGGGCGCCGAGGTTCGCGACGCGTCCGGTGAACAAATCCTCGACCGCATCGGACGACCAGAGATCGCGAACATCGCTCTGCAATCAAATACGGGCCCTGATCTGCGGGATGAACTCAATAGTTTCCCTGCGTTGAGCTTGCCAGATCCATTTAGAAGTACCGTTCGGACACGCGTGAGGGAGAACCTTGATCGTTATGACGCCATGGACCCGACCCCTTACCTGAGCGACAAGGATGTGTTGGCCGAAATCCTTGCAGATGATTTCCTGACAATAGACCCGGCTCTGCCTTGCGATGGCGCTCGCTATTTTGATCTGGAAACGGCAGTTCTTGAAGGCCGGCAGGCGGAAAACTGTGGGGGCAGACCGCTTGAACAAGACATTATAGATACTGTCTACGGTCTGCTCATCCGTGGCAGTGCATACGACCCAATCGTGGATGGCACCGCCACGCCAACTCGCACGGCAAGTGCTAGCTTCCCATATCTCGCAGCGCCCAACACTGGCGTTAATGCAACAGTACTGGCCCTCACGGGTCGCGGTCTGTCGCTTCTCTCAGTGCCGGGCCCTGGGCGGGTCGGTGTTTTGATCGGGATCGGGGTAAGTGTTGTAGCCTTGTTTGTGCTTCTTGGCATTGCCACGAGGTGGATGTGGAGAGGGGCGTTTCGAAACAGAAGTGCCCGACAGACTGATGAGTTTTGACCGAATTGATAAACGGCGGTTAATCGTTAACCTATTCCCTTTTCAAGACGGCGGTCGGAACGGCACGTAACTCAAACTGCTCCTTCACTCAAACACCCGCCCCGCCTGCTCGCGCCACTCCTCCCTCGCCAGAAAACACAGATCGTACAGGCTGACCGCGGACGCCTCGCGACCGCAGGTCAACCGCTTCAGCACCTCGGGGGCCAGATAGGCCAGCCGTAGTTGGCGGCTGACATGGCGTTCCGCCAGTCCAACGGCCTCGGCCAGTTCTTGGATGGTGGCGAACTCACCGGCCTCCATGCGCCGCCGCCAGCCCCATGCCCGGCCGATGGCGCGGAGGATATGAGGATCTTGGGCCTGATCCTCGCTCGGCCGGTAGTCGGCAGGCGGCAGGATCTTCGGCCGCCCGTTCTTCTTGCGCACCTGCAGCGGGATCAGCACGCGGATCGTATCGTCAGGCTTGTTCATTCCGCAGCCTCCAGCCTGCAAGGCGCCACCATCTTGCGGACGACCCCCGCGATTCCTTCTCGCCGAATGTCGACCTCGAGCCCGGCGGCGGTGACCGTGACGCGCCGCACCAGAAGCTGGATTATGCGTGCCTGTTCGGCCGGGAAGAGTTGCGACCAGAGCGCATTGAACTCGTGCAGGGCAGCGATGGCATCCGCCTCACATGCTCCGCCGCCGTCGCGTTTCAGTGCGGCCAAGACCTGCGTGACGACCTCCGGCGTTTGCAGGATGCGCCGAACTTCGGTCACGACCGCGTCCTCGACCATTCCGGCGGCGAGCCGCATCGGCGCGGTTTCCTCGCCGGTCTCACGGTTCCGGATGACGTCCATTGACACGTAGTAGCGGTAAAGCTTCGCGCCCTTCTTCGTGCTGGTGGGCGTCATTGCCGCGCCATTTTCGCTGAAGATCAGCCCCTTCAAGAGAGCAGGAGTTTGCGCGCGGCTGTTGTTGGCCCGCTTGCGGGGGCTTTGCTGCAGGATGGTATGGACCCGATCCCAAAGGTCAGCGTCGATGATGGCGTCATGCTCGCCGGGATAGGCTTTGCCCTTGTGCAGAGCTTCGCCCCGGTAGACCCGGTTGTTCAGCAGCCGATAAAGGTAGCCCTTGTCGATCAGCGTGCCTTGCTTGTTGCGGAAACCCTCACCACGCAGTTCCCGCGCCAGCACTGTCGCGGACCCCAACTCGATAAACCGCTGGAAGATCCCCCGCACAGAGGCGGCCTCGACCTCGTTCACTACCAGCTTGCGATCCTGCACATCATAGCCGAGGGGCACATATCCGCCCATCCAGATGCCGCGCTTGCGCGAGGCTGCCACCTTATCGCGAATGCGTTCGCCGATGACCTCGCGTTCGAACTGGGCGAAGGACAACAGGATATTCAGTGTCAGCCGCCCCATGGAGGTGGTCGTGTTGAAGGACT
>JAUIIR010000141.1 GCA_030431485.1 Alphaproteobacteria bacterium | reverse complement strand
GAAGAAAGGGGAAAGCTTGGCCATCTGCTCGTCAGTCAGCCAGAAAAGGTCGCTCATGTCACCGCTCCGTTTTCCGGGCCGTGAATCACGTAGCGCTCCGGAAATCAATGCATCCTGACCCTAGCGCATATGTTCGACTGATCGGACTTGCGATGTTTGCGAGCATTGTAATGACCTTTGTTCCGACAGATGCAGCAGCACACACAGCGCCAAGCAATGATCCCTCGGTGGAGATCGCCTTGGATGATGAATCGGATGGGAGCTCTCATTGCCACGGTGAGATTGAATGCGTTGTGACGCTCTTTCTCGAAAATACACTTGAGGGGAACTCCAAGACGAAACCCAAGGCGGAATTTGTTGCTTTGACAGCGGATAGCCTGGTCAGTGTTTCCCTCGGCCGTGATCCGCCAATTCCCATTATCTTCGGCTGAAAAACCAAAGCTGATCTTGGATATGGAGAAAACGGATGAACTATAAGAAGATAATTTTGGCGGGTATCGCCACCATGTCGGCGGGCTTGGCGTTTGCGCATGGTGGTGCCACAGGCGTTGTGAAAGAGCGTATGGACGGTATGGCTGCGATGCAGGAGGCGGTGAAAGCCATCACGCCGATCATGCGCGGACAAACCGCGTACGACGCGGAAGCCGTCGGCAGGTTCGCAATTGCGGTGGAAATGCATTCCGGCGAAGCCATGACGAGCCTGTTCCCTGAAGGCACGGGAGGCAAACCATCTGAGGCCAAAGACGACGTGTGGTCCGACTGGGAAGGCTTTGAAAAGCTGGCAATGCAACTTGAAACACTGGGCCGCGCTCTTGGTGAGGCGGCGGGTAACGGCTTGGCATCCGGTGCCAGCACGCCCTCAGGCGGTGCCATGATGGGATCGCAGACCGAAATGGGCGGTATGATGGGCACAAACACCATGATGGGAGGTCAAACCGCCATGGGTGGCACGATGGGCCAGCCCGGTACGGGTATGATGGATGCTGAAATGCTGGCATCCATGCCAGCTGACGCGCTTTTTATGCAGATCAGTCAGACCTGTTCGGCCTGCCACACCAAGTATCGCGCGGAAACGAACTGATATGCGCCGCCTGGTTATGGGCGCCGGAGCGATTGCCGCGGTTGCGGCAATCGGCTTTGCGGCTTTGGCAGCCTGGCCGATCGGGCTCCGGCCGTCGTCAGACCTTGCCGATTTGAAAGGGAACCCTGGCCGTGGTGCATATCTTGCGCGCGCTTCGGGCTGTATCGCCTGCCATACCAACCCGGAGGGCGGCGCACCGCTTGCGGGGGGTGTGGAGCTCGGCACCCCGTTTGGAACATTGTATTCGCCGAACCTGACGACTGATCCTGAACATGGCATCGGCGGATGGTCGGTTGATGAATTCGCCGTTGCCGTCCGGCAGGGAATTTCTCCGGACGGGGAGCCCTATTATCCCGCGTTCACCTATCCCTTTTATGCAGACTTCACGGATCAGGAGATCGCCGATTTATGGGCCGCGTTTCAAACGGTTCCGCCGGCAAACACAGCCTCGCGGGCCCCGGAGATGTCTTTTCCGTTCAATCAGCGTGCCGGGCTCAAGCTTTGGCGTGCTCTTTATCAGTTCGATCCAAAGACTGAGCCGGTCGAAGGTAAAAGTGATGCTTGGAACCGCGGAAAATGGTTGGTTGAAGGAGCGACCCATTGCGCGGCATGCCATACGACACGCAATCTTCTGGGCGGACGCAAAATCGATACAGCGAAATTCGCCGGATCCGACATGCTTCCCGGAGACGGAAAGGCTCCTCCCATCGACACTGCAACACTTGTTGCTCGGGATTGGGATGCTGGCAATCTGGCATACGCTTTGAAAACCGGGATTACACCGTCGGGCGATGCCTTTGGCAACGCCATGGGCGAGGTGGTTCTCTTTGGAACACAGTACCTGTCACCCGAGGATCTCGACGCGATGGCAGAATATTTAATGGACCAACCGAAATGAGAGGAACACGCAGATGCATTTGACGAGACGACAGGTCCTTGGTGGACTGGCGTCCAGTGCGACCGCTTTGGCCTTGCCCGTACGCGCCGCTGAAACTACGGCTCTGACTGCGCAGGTGGTGGACATGCAGCTGTTGCCCGAAGAATACGGTCGTACGACGATCTGGGGCTACGGCGGCACCATGCCGGGACAGGAAATCCGCGTGCCACAGGGCGGACGGGTCCAGCGGACACTGATCAACCAGTTGCCACAGGCCACCTCGGTCCACTGGCACGGCATCCGCATCGACAACGCGATGGACGGGGTAAGCGGGCTGACGCAGGCAGCTGTCGCGCCGGATACACGATTTGACTATGACTTCATTGCACCGGACGCAGGCACCTATTGGTATCACGCGCATAATCGTTCGGTCGAACAGGTGGCCCGGGGGCTTTATGGAGCGCTGATCGTAGACGAGCCTGTCGCACCGGATATCGATCAGGAGGACGTATTCATCCTCGACGACTGGCTTATCGACCCGTCAACGGGTCAGATCGACGGTGATTTCGAGGCGATGCACGACCGCAGCCATGCGGGGCGGAACGGTAATTTCATCGCTACAAATGGCATCAGTGGCTTGACCAAAACCGCACGGCAGAACGAGCGTCGGCGGCTAAGGCTCATCAATGCGGCCAACGCCCGTATTTTTGAACTTCGGCTGGACGGGCTCGAGGGCTGGATAGTCGCCTTGGACGGTATGCCTTTGGCCAAGCCTGAACCGTTT
Organism: Alphaproteobacteria bacterium; assembly: GCA_030431485.1. Taxonomy (GTDB): domain Bacteria; phylum Pseudomonadota; class Alphaproteobacteria; order Rhodobacterales; family Rhodobacteraceae; genus Marivita. The sequence goes on along the minus strand of JAUIIR010000141.1, from coordinate 2,505 downwards.
GGCAACTACCTCCTTTTGGGGCCCGGGCAACGGGCGGATGTATTCGTTGATGTCACCGCGGAACCCGGTAACGCCGCCCATCTGCTTGCCGTCATCAATGATCAATCTTACCCACAAGTTCGGTTTGATGTCACCGGTCGGGCCAGTGAGACGCGTCGACCGGAGCCCGTCGCGCTCGAAAGTAATGCGTATTCGCCGGTCATGCTTGAGAACGCAACGCAGCTTGCCCTCAACATGGAGGGGGGCGCAATGGGCGGATTGCGGGCCGCGACGCTCGGCGGCAAACGCATGGACTTCAGGGATCTGGTCGCCGAAGGTCAGTTCTGGGCATTCAATGGAGCAATCGGACGAGCAGAAGATGCACCCCTTGCCCGGCTGGCACGTGGGGAACATGTGCGGCTGAAAATCAGCAACGACACCGCTTTTCCACACGCGATGCATCTGCATGGAATGCATTTTCAGGAAGTCTCCGAAAGTGGTCACCTTGGCCCATTGCGTGACACGACGCTGATCTTCGGCGATCAAACCCGTGAAATAGCTTTCGTCGCCGAAAATTCGGGCAATTGGCTGTTGCACTGCCATATGTTGTCTCATGCCGCCTCCGGCATGACCACCCGGATTGAGGTCGCATAATGCGGCGTGCCGTGATCATCATAACGCTCGCGGCGATGACGGCAGGTGCCGCATTCTGGGCGGGCACGACCTCCACTAAGATGCAGACCGTCAGCATTGAAAAAGCGGATATCGTCGCCGGCGAACAGATTTACCGTGACTACTGCGCCGCCTGCCACGGAGCGAACCTTGAGGGACAAGAGAATTGGCGCAGCTCCGGAGCAGATGGCAAATTACCTGCCCCGCCCCATAACGAGAAGGGCCACACATGGCACCACTCTGATCAGGTTCTGATTGACTACACAACGCTCGGCGGCACCGCTTTGATGGCGCAAAAGGGGATCGAATTCGCAAGCGGCATGCCCGGTTTCGGCGATGAGCTTTCAGACACCCAGATTCACGACGTATTGGCCTTTATCAAATCCACCTGGCCCGAGCGCATCCAGAAAATGCAGGCCGAGCGAACAAAGGCCGAAGGAGAATAGGATATATCATGCACATCAAACGACTTGCCCCTCTGGCACTCTGCCTCACCGCTCTTTTCCCAACGACGCTTGCCGCCGACACCCTGACTGAGGACGAGGTAAAAGCACTGGTCTATGAGGCTATTCTGGAAAAGCCACAAATCATCATGGAAGCAGTTCGTCTATTGGAGGAGCGCCAGCAACAACAACAGCAATCAGCTGCGGCCGCCGTGTTGGAGACGGAACGCGACAGGCTGGAGAAAGATCCCAATGCCATCGTTCTGGGCAATCCAGAGGGCGATGTCACGGTGGTCGAATTCTTTGACTACAATTGCCCCTATTGCCGCCGCGTGATGCCCCAGGTTGACACGCTTGTGGAACAAGACCCGAATGTGCGCCTGGTATATCGCGAATGGCCGATTTTGGGCGAAGGCAGCGTATTTGCCGCCCGCGCCGCACTCGCAGCCCGCAAGCAGGGAAAGTACGAAGAATTTCACGTCGCCATGATGGGCATGGAGGGCCGCGCAGAAGAGCCGACTGTCTTGCGAATCGCCCGCGAGGTAGGCCTTAACATCGAACAATTGCGCCGCGACATGGACGCGCCCGAGGTCGATGAACATATCCAGACATCGATGGAACTTACCCGTGCTCTTGGGTTTAGCGGCACCCCATCCTTTGTCATCGGCGACGCTCTGATCCCGGGGTTCGTGGAGGCGGATGTTCTGATCGAGAAGGTCGAAGCAGCGCGCGAGGCTGGAAACTGACCAATGGGTTGGACCCGGCGCGGCTTTCTGGGCACGGGCATTGCGACCCTGTCTGCAGCGGGGCTGCCGGCATTGGCCGGCTCACGCCAGTTTGTGCTGCGCCCCGAACCTGTTTCAATGCGGATCGGAGGGGTCGAGCAAATGCTGCTTGGCTTCAATGGATCATGGCCAGGGCCCGAGCTGCGCGCGCAACAGGGGGATGATCTGCACATCCGCATCGAGAATGGACTGCAGGACGGGGCCTTGATTCATTGGCATGGTCTGCGCCTGCCCAACCGCATGGACGGCGTGAATGTCCTGACGCAAGACGTGATCCCACCGGGTCGAGCGTTTGACTACAGGTTTGGCGTGCCCGACGCTGGAACCTATTGGTATCATTCCCACTACATCTCCTTCGATCAGGTTAGTCGCGGCCTATTCGGTCCACTCATCATCGAAGATCGGCAACCGCCGGATGTGGATGACGACATTCCTGTTCAGCTGTTCGACATGCAGGTGGATCGGGACGGGGTGTTCGAGGAAGACAATGATCCAGCGCAGTTTTCCGGGGCCGGACGGATCGGAAACGTGGCAATTGCTCTTGCTGAGCCAAAAACTGTGCGAAAGGGTGACCGCGTACGGCTGCGGTTCATTAACCCATCGATTGACCGTGTCTATGATCTTAG
>JAUIIR010000140.1 GCA_030431485.1 Alphaproteobacteria bacterium | reverse complement strand
CGGTTCGCCAAGAAACCCATTGAACTGGATATTCCCGTCACAATTGCTGGCATGTCATTTGGGGCGCTCTCCGGACCCGCAAAAGAAGCATTGGGACGCGGTGCTTCCGCAGCCGGCACATCGACCACCACAGGCGATGGTGGCATGACACCCGAAGAGCGCGGGCATTCCACAAAACTAGTCTATCAGTATTTGCCTTCGCGCTATGGCATGAACCCCGACGATCTCCGCAAAGCAGACGCGATCGAAGTCGTTGTCGGCCAAGGAGCAAAACCGGGCGGAGGCGGGATGCTGCTTGGTCAGAAGATCTCCGACCGTGTGGCGGAAATGCGCAATCTGCCCAAAGGTATCGACCAACGCTCGGCCTGCCGCCATCCTGACTGGACGGGGCCGGACGATCTTGAAATCAAGATCCTCGAACTGCGCGAGATCACCAGTTGGGAAAAGCCGATCTACGTCAAAGTCGGTGGCACGCGCCCGTATTACGACACGGCTCTCGCTGTTAAAGCCGGTGCTGATGTTGTGGTCCTTGACGGAATGCAAGGCGGTACAGCTGCAACCCAAGATGTGTTCATCGAACATGTCGGTCTGCCGACCTTGGCATGTATACGCCCTGCAGTGCAGGCACTGCAGGATCTCGGAGTACACCGTGAGGTGCAGTTGATCATCTCAGGCGGAATTCGCACCGGTGCGGACGTGGCAAAGGCGATGGCGCTGGGCGCCGATGCCGTGGCGATCGGAACCGCCGCTCTGGTGGCGCTGGGGGACAATGATCCGCGCTGGGAAGCTGAATATCAGGCACTTGGCACCACTGCCGGCGCGTATGACGATTGGCATGAAGGCCGAGATCCTGCGGGGATCACAACTCAGGACCCGGAGCTGCAGAAAAGGCTGGACCCAATCGAAGCGGGACGGCGCCTACGCAATTATCTCAATGTGATGACGCTGGAAGCGCAAACGATTGCTCGGGCCTGCGGACACAACAATCTGCACAATCTCGAACCCGAAGATCTGTGCGCGCTGACAATGGAAGCCGCGGCAATGGCCCGTGTTCCGCTCGCAGGAACCACATGGTGGCCGGGGCAAGACAACTCAGGGTTTTAACTTGAAAAGGCAACAGGAGGGGCGTCGTGAGCGCCCCTCTTCTTTGTTTGAAAAACGACAACAGGGACACACAGAATGACGGTTGATCTGGCAAAGTTTGCTCAGGAAAAAGGCATCAAATATTTCATGATCTCCTTCACCGATTTGTTTGGCGGACAACGCGCCAAATTGGTACCGGCGCAGGCGATCGCTGACATGCAAGAAGATGGTGCGGGTTTTGCGGGGTTCGCCACTTGGCTTGATATGACCCCGGCACACCCGGACATGCTCGCCGTTCCTGATCCAGCCTCAGTCATTCAGTTGCCTTGGAAGCCTGAAGTTGCATGGGTCGCAAGCAATTGCGTCATGGAAGGCGAAGATGTCGCTCAAGCACCCCGCAACGTTTTGCGCCGTCTGATCGACGAAGCCGCAGCAGAAGGTTTGCATGTAAAGACCGGCATCGAGGCTGAATTCTTTCTTTTGACTCCAGAGGGAGATCAAATCAGCGACCCCTTCGATACAGCAGCCAAGCCCTGCTACGATCAGCAGGCTGTGATGCGTCGCTATGATGTAGTTCGCGAGATTTGCGACTATATGCTCGAACTTGGTTGGGGACCCTATCAAAACGACCACGAAGACGCGAATGGCCAGTTTGAGATGAATTGGGAATTTGACGACGTGCTCTCCACGGCCGACAAACACTCCTTCTTCAAATTCATGGTCAAGTCAGTTGCGGAGAAGCACGGGTTCCGTGCCACCTTTATGCCGAAACCGATTGAAGGGCTGACAGGCAATGGTTGCCATGCCCATATTTCGGTCTGGGACGCACCGGGTGACGCAGCCAAGGTCAATGTTTTTGCAGGCGAAGGCGAAGGTCAAACCGGAGAGGTTGGCCTGTCCGAACGCGGCAAACACTTCCTTGGTGGGATAATGAAACACGCCAGTGCACTGGCCGCCATCACCAACCCCACCGTCAACAGTTACAAGCGCATCAATGCACCGAGGACGATGTCGGGCGCAACTTGGGCACCGAATACCGTAACTTGGACCGGCAACAATCGCACGCACATGGTGCGTGTGCCTGGGCCCGGACGCTTTGAGCTCAGACTCCCTGACGGTGCAGCCAACCCGTATCTGTTGCAGGCTGTCATCATCGCAGCGGGACTATCCGGCATTCAAAGCAAAGCCGATCCGGGTAAACGACACGATATCGATATGTATGCCGAAGGCCACAAGGTCCGTGGCGCCCCCAAACTCCCACTCAACATGCTGGATGCGATCCGCGAGTTCGACAAAGACAAAGAGCTGAAGAATAAGATGGGCGACGCATTTTCATCGTCTTATGTGAAAATGAAAATGCAGGAATGGAATTCGTTCGTGACCCATTTCAGCAGCTGGGAGCGTGAGCACACGCTCGACATCTAAGAAAACAGGCATCAACTGAGGCAAAGCAAAGTCAATCCACCAAAACGCGTGCAACGCGTTATTTCGTGGATTGACGCCTCAGATCTGCCAAGGCACCTCTCATCTCAGCAAGGAGAGTGCCATGACCGACGACATCAACGCCCGCCACAACGCCAAAATGCGCAAAATCAAAGCTGCGCGCGACAAGATGATGGCGACCAAGACCGAAGAAAAAGGTCTGATCATGGTCCATACTGGACCCGGCAAGGGCAAGTCGTCCTCAGGCTTCGGCATGATTATGCGTTGTATCGCACATGGAATGCCTGCCGCCGTCGTCCAATTCATCAAAGGCAACTGGATCACCGGAGAGAAGCGGTTCCTGCGTGAACGCTTTTCCGATGAGGTCCGCTTTTTTGTCTCGGGCGAAGGCTTCACCTGGGAAACCCAAGACCGTGAACGCGACATTGCCGCGGCGCAGAACGGCTGGCAGATTGCCAAACAACAAATACTTGATCCAGAAATCCAGTTTGTTTTGCTGGACGAAATCAATATCGCCCTGCGCTACGATTATCTCGACATCGACGAGGTTGTGGACTTTCTATTAACCCAAAAACCGAAGATGACACATGTCTGCCTGACAGGGCGGGACGCGAAACCAGAACTGATCGCTGCCGCGGACCTCGTGACAGAGATGACAGAACTGAAGCATCCGTTTCACGATGGGGTTAAGGCCCAAAGAGGCGTCGAATTCTGATCAAAAGACGATAACGACATCAAGCTCCGATGCTGCCTTCTTCGTATGGAACGACTTTAAAATTAGTCCCGACTGCACAATGACATCTCAAAAAACCTGCGCGTGCAAAGGAGCGCAGACTATTAACCACTTTCCTATGTCGCAAGACTCTGGTTTGTCACGCAATCATGGGAAAGTTGATATTGGTCACGGGCGGCGTCCGTTCCGGAAAAAGCACAACAGCAGAGCGCATGACCCTCTCTCTGGGTGCGCCGGCCGTCTACATCGCGACGGCTGAGCCTTTTGACGCAGAGATGACTGACCGAATCGAGCGGCATCAATCCCGCCGCGGTCCGGAGTGGACCACCCTATCGGAGCCTTTGAATTTGTCGGATGCATTGAAAGCGAGCGACGGGAAAGGCCCCAGACTGGTCGATTGCCTGACGCTTTGGCTGTCCAACATGATGTTATCTGGTCTTGATTGGGACGCGGAAAGCCAATCCCTTGTGTCTTGCTTGTCTGAACAGGTGTCGCCGGTGGTCTTTGTTACAAATGAAGTGGGCTATGGGATTGTGCCCGAAAACAAACTGGCCCGCGATTTCCGAGATGCTGCCGGTTTGGTCAATCAAAAAGTCGCTACGGCGTGCGATGAATTGTGGCTCTGCGTGGCAGGTCACCCAATCAAAGTAAAATAACCATGACCATCTCCTTGAACCTCGAATCTTTCGAACAGATTTCCGCGCTGGCGGCAAAGCTGCCCACCATCGACAAAGATGCTGCAGACGCCGCTCGGGCCCGGCAGTCTGAATTGACCAAACCACCCGGAGCGCTGGGGCGTTTGGAAGAGCTCGCGATTTTCATGGCAGGGTGGCAATGCACTGAAAGACCAAAAATTGAAACGGCACAAGCACTTGTCTTTGCCGGCAACCACGGAGTCTGCGCACAGGGCGTGAACCCCTTTCCGCAAGAAGTCACCGCGCAGATGGTCCTGAACTTCCAGTCTGGCGGCGCGGCCATAAATCAACTTTGCGCTATGTCCGGCGCAGAGCTTTCGGTGATTGCACTGGACCTTGATCGCCCAACCGCTGATTTCACCGAACGCGCAGCAATGACCGAGCTGGAGTGCCTGGATGCGATGCAAAGGGGTGCCAAGGCGGTTGATGCAAACGCTGATGTGCTGGTGCTTGGCGAAATGGGTATCGGCAATTCGACCGTAGCCGCTGCGCTCTCGCATGCGGCGTTCAAAGGTCAGGCAATTGATTGGGTCGGCGCTGGCACGGGCACTTCATCAGAAGGGATGGCGCACAAGGCCGCGGTTGTCGCCAGAAGCGTCGAAATGCATCAAGATGCGCAAGGTCTCGCCCAGCTTGCTGCCTTGGGTGGGCGCGAACAAGCGGCGCTTTGCGGCGCGATCCTTGCCGCGCGTATGGCGCGAATCCCTGTTCTATTGGATGGATTCATATGCACTGCCGCCGCAGCTCCGCTTTTCACCAGTAATCCCGCCTTCCTGGATCACTGCCTTATCGGTCACTCAAGCCGAGAACCTGGTCATCGAAAGTTGTGCGAAGTGATGGGCAAGGAGCCAATCCTCTTTTTGGATATGGCTCTTGGCGAGGGTTCGGGCGCAGCTTTGGCGCTGTCAATTCTGCGAGGTGCACTTGCTTGCCACAACGGCATGGCCACTTTCGCTGAAGCAGGTGTTAACGACAGTTAAGTTTTGACAGCAGATAAGCACACCTTCAGTGCCTGCCTTCAAGCTGGTTGCTGCGACCGATTGTCGAACGCGTAGATAAATCTAAGAGCAGCACTAAGGCGCTACTTGACGCATGCAGGTGCGCAGGTGCAAATGAGCCTGCTTTCGGTCCCTGCGTCTGTGCGTTGGGTGAAAAGGGAACACGGTGCTTTGGCCTTGGCTGAAAAATCCGAGACTGCCCCCGCAACTGTGAGCGGTGAGCGATGCTGCAGATGCCACTGACGTTGAGTACGTTGGGAAGGCCAGCAAAGCGACGACCCGCAAGTCAGGAGACCTGCCGTAAGCCAACACCCAGTCCGGGCGCGGGGCGCGCCAGGTCGGCGGCACGTCCGCAGTGGTGTCCATCACCGTCTGCG
>JAUIIR010000139.1 GCA_030431485.1 Alphaproteobacteria bacterium | reverse complement strand
AATCAGCAGGCACGTGGGGCAAAGAAAAGAAGTGGTGAGGAGCGGCAATTGCGCTGAAATGTTGCTCTATCGCTACGAAAAGCATTGCCGATGGAACCCTCCAGCGCTGGAATCTCGTTGGTTTCCAGATTGGTAGCTGGAGGAATGAACAATGCACTACTCAAGATTTTTCATGATGATCGGAACGTCGACCGTGATCATGTTCGGTCTGATGTTCCTGAACACCTACCTTTGGGGCCACATCTTCTTTTCGGAGACCCGTCTTTACATGGCTCTCCTGATGGGCGCGACGATGGCGGTGGTCATGCTGGCCTTCATGCTGTCCATGTACACGAACACCAAGGCCAACATCGCCATCTTCGTCGGCGCTATCCTGGTTTTCGCGGCAAGCCTCTGGTTGGTGCGCGGCCAGTTCACCGTTCAGGACCGGTCGTATATGCGTGCCATGATCCCGCACCATTCGATCGCCATCATGACGTCAACGCGCGCCGAAATCACCGATCCGCGCGTACGCGGCCTGGCGGATGACATCATTTATGCGCAGGACAAGGAAATCGCCGAAATGCGCTACCTCATCGCCGACATCAGCGCGAACGGCGAAGCGACACGCGCGCCGAGTGAGACGCAAGCCCAGATTGTGGACGCACAACAGGCGCTCGAAACCGAGGTTGTGTCGAAGGTCGATCCAGAGTTCTTGACCGAAGACGAAATTGCAGCGGTTTTCCCGAATGGAGGAAACTGTCGCTTTGCCTATACGTCGGACAGCCCGGCCGTCTTTGTAACCGGTGAGACCGATGAAGGGGCGGTGGCCGCGATGAAGATAAGCGGTGACTTGGTGCGCCTCACAGCGCAGGGCGAAAACGCCTTCGCTCAGGGCCCGCTCTCCGCAGAAATCGCACAAACGGACGAAGACCTCACCGACCTCATCGTCAGCGCCGGACCCAGCTACGAGGCGGGATTCCGTGGCAGCTACACATGCGCCGGATAAAGGAGAACACTCATGCCACGTGACACCGATAGCAAGACGGCAGAGCTCTACCGGATGGTCATGCCCGGCCATCTTTGCCCGTTTGGTTTGAAATCGAAGGACCTGCTGGAGCGGCAGGGCTTTGAAGTGGAAGATCATCCGCTTGAAACCCGCGAAGAATCCGATGCTTTCATGAAAAAGCACGGTGTCGACACAACACCGCAGACCTTTATTGGCGGCGAACGGATCGGCGGGTATGAAGACCTCAGGGTGTTTTTCGAACTTGATCCGCCCAAGGACGAACAAAGCGACACGACCTACCAACCCGTCATCGCGATTTTTGCTGTCGCGGCGTTGTTGACTCTGGGCCTGTCCTGGCACCAGTATGGCTCGCTCCTCACACTGCGCGCATTTGAATGGTTCATCTCTCTGTCGATGGCCATACTCGCGATCCAGAAGTTGCAGGATGTCGAAGGGTTTTCGACCATGTTCCTGAATTATGACCTGCTGGCGCGCAGATGGGTGCGGTATGGCAAGATCTATCCGTTCGGCGAAGCCGTGGCTGGCGTGCTCATGACTGCTGGCGCGCTGCTCTGGATTTCCGCACCCGTCGCCCTGTTCATCGGAACGGTCGGCGCGATCAGCGTGTTCAAGGCGGTGTATATCGACAAAAGAGAGCTGAAATGCGCCTGCGTCGGCGGAGACAGCTCGGTGCCGCTTGGCTTCATCTCGCTCACAGAGAACCTGATGATGATCTTCATGGGGCTGTGGATGCCGATCCGGGCGATCTGGTTCTGACACGCGGCTCGAGACTCAATGATGGGTTTCTCCCAGCTCTCCAGGCAGTTAAACAGTGTTACGCATCACGATGAGCCACAACATTTTTGTGTGTTGCGGGAAATCGCGACCGAAAGTAATGCTTTCCCATGATGAGTGTGATTCGCACCTTTTTCTTTCAAATGATCGCGCTGTCGGCGCTGTTCGCTATGCTTTCGGCACCCTCGAATGCTGCTGCGATGATCGACTGTTTAGAGCTGAGCAAAGAGCAGGGAGTTACTGCTTACATCGGGGCGGTCGATCACGATCATGTTCACGCGCCTTCGATGGAAAAGAACGACCACGAAAATTTGCATTGTCAAAGCCATGTTTGTACCACCGGCTTGTTCAATCTCGTTATACAAGAGGCTTCCGCTTGTTGTGTAGAGCGTGTTGTAGGTACGTGGGACGCAACATCGCTTGTGAGCATGTCCGCTCCTGACGGGCTTCGTCGACCACCACGTGCGTAATGCGGACGTTTGTCAGCGCTTTTGCGGCTGATCGTTAGCATTTCATTCGACGAGGACAACTAGTGAAAAAACTGACTGCGGCAATGCTGCCGCTGCTCGCTTCCGGATGTGCATCCGTGGCCGAGCTAAACGATGCGCCCGCGTTCACCGTGGCCGCAAACCCGGCTGTTGTGGCAGAAGCGCGCCCAGCTACCGGCATCGAGTACACGCAATACCGGATTGAGGATCCTGCTGATTGGCGCGGTCTCAATGACGCTCAAAGCGGAGGCAACCGATGAAAGCGGTTGTGATTATCGGCACAGCGCTTCTGCTGTCGGCCTGCGCGCAAACCTCAGTCGTTCAGATGGCGAGCAAGGAACGGGCGGGGTTCGATACGGTTCAGGCCGGGGCAAGCCGCGCTGTCGGCGCGTCGCCGGAATGGGCCCTATCCGCTGGTGAGATTGAGGCGCTCGACAGACGGGTTCATGGCTTGGTTCACAAAAAAACGATCAACGCCGATACTGCGGTACAGGTCGCGATAATGAACAATCGCGGATTGCAGGCGAGTTTCGCCGACTTGGGCCTGTCTTCGACGGACCTTTGGGAAGTGGCCATGGGGCCGATACCCTCAGTCAGTGTATCTGTTTCCGGACTTGCTGGTGACGTAACAAGGGCACTTGAAGCGCTGGTCATGAAATCCGTTCTGGATGCGGCAAACCAAAGGCCACGGACGGAAATAGCGCAAATCCGCTTCCAACAGGCGCAACTAGAGGCTCTATCCGAAACGATTGCACTTGCTATCGAAACCCGCCGTGCATGGATTGAGGCAGTTGGCGCATTCGAGAAGGCTGCCTTGATTGCAGAAGCGCAGAACACTGCCGACTCTGCGTCCGAACTTGCCTCACAGCTTGGTCGTACTGGATTCATGAGCAAAGCCGACCAGGCACGCGAACACGCGCTCACTGCGGTCTTGGCCGTAGAACGTTCGGAAGCGCGTCTGGAAGCGCAACTTGCAAAAGAGCGTTTGATCAGGCTCATGGGACTTTTTGGGAGTCCGATCGAGGTTTTTGTCCCTGACGCCCTCCCGAGCTTGCCAAGTCAACCACGCGCTTCCGCTGATATCGAACGCTTGGCGTTGGCGAACCGTGTTGATCTTGCTGTCGGAAAGCTGGAGCTCGAAGCCGTGGCGCGCGAGTATCGACTGACGGGCAAGACACGCATGATTTCGGATATCGCTTTGGCAGCGGGCCTCGAAGCGGAAGGCAGCGACGGGCGTACAGAGGTAAATCCGGCGTTGGAGATAGACTTTGAAATTCCACTCTATGACACCGGGCGACTGTCCTCAAAACGCGGCCAGATGAATTATCTGCGAGCTGCGAACAGCGTGGCGCAGCAGGCAATCAACGCGCGCGCCGAGGCGCGGATGGCTTACAAATCCGTGACTGGGCGACATGCCGTGGCGCGGCATTGGCGCGATGTGGTTCTGCCGCTTCGCAGAACCATCGATGAAGAGTCGCTCAAATCCTACAGTGGGATGATCACGTCGACCTTCGAATTACTCGAGGACGCACGTGACGGTCTTGAGGCGCAGATTGGAGCGGCAGAGGCAAAACGAGACTACTGGCTGGCTGAAACAGAGGTGACCGCTGCGATCTGGGGCGGCGCTGCCGGTGCAGGTGCCGGCGGCAATGAGGAGGACAAGGAATGATCAATCGCAGACAAGTTCTCGGAGCGGGTTTGACCGCGGGAGCGGGCGCGGTGCTCGCCAATGCGGGGGCGGCACAGACCCGATTTCGGGATCTGCCCGAGGCGGTGTTCACCGACAGTCCCTACACTCAGGTGCCGCCGCGCCCGACCGACCGTTTCGACTACAACCCGGTGGTGACGCTCAACGGCTGGTCTCTGCCTTACCGGATGAATGGAGACGTCAAGGAGTTCCATCTGGTCGCCGAACCCGTCGAACGGATCATGGCAGATGGTATGATCGCTCGGCTCTGGGGCTACAACGGCCAGTCGACGGGGCCCACGATCGAGGCGGTCGAAGGCGAGCGCGTGCGCATCTATGTCACCAACCGACTGCCCGAGCACACCAGCGTGCATTGGCACGGTCTGATCCTTCCGTCCGGCATGGATGGTGTTGGCGGCCTGTCCCACCCAGCGATCCCGTCTGGAAAGACTTTCGTTTACGAGTTCGATCTGGTGAAATCCGGCACTTTCATGTACCACCCCCATGCCGACGAGATGGTGCAGATGGCCATGGGCATGATGGGCCTTTTCATCGTCCATCCCCGCGACCCTGCCTTCATGCCCGTCGACCGCGACTTTGCCTTCCTGCTCGCGGCCTACGACATCGATCCGGGCAGTTACATTCCGCGCGTTGCGGAAATGACCAACTTCAACATGTGGACGTGGAACAGCCGGATCTTTCCGGACATTGATCCTCTCGTCGTAAGCAAGGGAGATCGCGTGCGCGTGCGCTGCGGCAACCTGACCATGACCAACCACCCGATCCACATGCACGGGTATGATTTCGAGGTGACCTGTACGGACGGCGGCTGGGTCAGACCAGAAGCGCGCTGGCCCGAGGTCAGTATCGACATCCCTGTCGGCGCGATGCGGGCCTACGAATTCGACGCCGTACATGAAGGCGATTGGGCCATTCACTGCCACAAGTCGCATCATACCATGAACGCGATGGGTCACGAGATCCCGACCTTTATCGGAGCGGACAAACGGCGACTTTCGCAGATGATCGGGCGCCACCAACCCGGGTACATGCCCATGGGAACGGCCGGCATGGCTGATATGGGCGAGATGTCCATGGAGATCCCAGACAACACTGTCCCCATGATGACCGGCTGGGGGCCCTTCGGTCCGCTGGAAATGGGTGGCATGTTCAGCGTTGTAAAGGTCCGCGAGGGCATCGCGCCCGACGATTATAGCGATCCGGGCTGGTATGAAAACCCGCCGGGGACGCAAGCCTATGAGTGGACGGGCGTGCTACCCGAACACGCAAGCAACACCAGTCCAAAAACCATAATCACTCCGCGTGGCGGAGTGCGGTGGGGCTGATGCAACGAGCACAGGAGAAACACGCTCATGAAAACTGGACTTCTGGCCATGGCA
>JAUIIR010000138.1 GCA_030431485.1 Alphaproteobacteria bacterium | reverse complement strand
GATCGACTGGTGGTATCACAACATGGGCTCGGTCACGGGCGCGGGGGTGGCCGAGATCACCAATCAGCTCGAATATGATGACGAGGTTGCCTACCAGGCCAAGCTCGCGCTTTATGATCTGTCGCGCTGCAAGGACGACCGGCCGTGGTGCCTGACCGTCAGCTTCACCCATCCACATGACCCCTATGTGGCGCGGCGGAAATACTGGGATCTCTACGAAGATTGCGAGCACCTGCTGCCCGAAGTGCCCGCGATGGCGTATGAGGACCACGACCCGCATGCCAAGCGCATTTTCGACGCCAATGACTGGCGCAATTTCGACATCACCGAGGACGACATCCGCCGGTCTCGTCGGGCCTATTTCGCCAATATCTCGTATCTGGACGACAAGATCGGCGAGATCCTGCAAGTGCTCGAAGACACGCGGCAGGAGGCGATCATCCTCTTTGTGTCGGATCACGGCGATATGCTGGGCGAGCGGGGTCTGTGGTTCAAGATGTGTTTCTACGAAGGCTCGGCGCGGGTGCCACTGATGATCGCGGCTCCGGGCATGGAACCGGGGCTGGTGACTGATCCGGTGTCGACGATCGACGTTTGCCCGACGCTCTGTGCGCTGGCGGGGGTAAGCATGGAGGAGGTCATGCCATGGACGACGGGGGAATCGCTGGTACCTCTGGGGCAGGGCGGTGAACGCACAAGCCCGGTGGCGATGGAATACGCGGCCGAGGCATCATACGCGCCGCTGGTGTCGCTGCGATATGGTAAGTGGAAGTACAATCGCTGTGCGCTCGATCCGGATCAGCTGTTTGATCTTGAGGCTGATCCGAATGAATTGACCAATCTGGCCGATCATCCCGACCATCAGGGCACAGTGCAGAGCTTACGAGCGAAGTCTGAGGCGCGATGGGATCTGTCGCGGTTCGATGCCGATGTGCGGGCCTCTCAGGCGAAACGCTGGGTGGTCTATGAGGCACTGCGACAGGGCGGATACTACCCGTGGGACTACCAACCCCTGCGCGATGCATCCGAGCGGTTCATGCGCAATCATATGGATCTGAACGTGCTTGAGGAAAACCAACGCTTCCCGCGTGGAGAATGATTAACCTTTCTTAACGGATTCCATTGTTTGGCCATTTTTGGCTGCACATATTTACGGAATGTTAAGATACGTTTTGCTGACTGCCGCCCTTATTCTCTCCACGCCTGCCTCCGCTGGGCCGAATGGGACCATTCGCGTGGTCGATGGCGACACGTTTAAGATTAACGGCACCACAGTGCGCCTGCATGCCATCGACGCGCCGGAAACCGATCAGATGTGCGGCGATGCCAACAGTCCAGCCTGGGCTTGTGGCGACTGGGTGCGTTCCGAAACCCGCGCTCTTTATGAAGGGCGCAGCGCCCGGTGTACCGCGCTCGATACCGACCAATACGGTCGGACCGTCGCCAAATGCAGCGTCGATGGGCAGGATGTCGGCGAACGCATGGTGCGTGAAGGGCTGGCCTTTGCTTACCGCCAATACGGCATGGATTACGATCTTGCGGAAAAGGGCGCTGCCGTGAACGGGCGCGGTCTGCATTCCACCGGGGTGATGTCGCCCGCCGCGTTTCGGTCGGCGCAACGGGCGCAGGCGCGACCTGTCACGGCGCGAACCGAGACCGGTGCAAAGACTGTGACAGTGAACCGAGGCACCCCGGCAAAAAGCACTTGGCTGCCCAACGTCCTCAATCCGAACTGCAAGATCAAAGGCAATATCAGTGTGAGCAAAGGCGAACGCATCTATCACGTGCCCGGACAGAAATATTACTCCGAGACCCGCATCTCACCCACCAAAGGCGAACGCTGGTTCTGTTCCGAGGAAGAAGCCCGCGCCGCCGGGTGGAGAAAAGCGCGGAATTGATCGCGGTTTGATCCGGGTCAAAGTGAAAGATGCACCTCTCTGACATGTTGGCTGTGAAAACATCAGGAGAGGAGTGGACCCATGTCACATACCCCACACGAATTGGCCGAGGAATTCCCGGAGCATGTCGATAAGATGAGCGCGCTCAAGCAGTCCGACGCCCATTTCGCCAAGCTGTTCGACAGCTATCACGACATCAATCGCAGCGTGCACAGGGCCGAAACCAACGTGGAACCGATGGACCAGTTCGCCGAAACCGAAATGCGAAAGCAGCGCGCAGCGCTCAAGGATCAGATCTGGGGGTACCTTCAGGCATGATCAGTCCAGAAGAGCGGTGATCGCATCGGTCACCGTTCTGGACATCGGCCGCGCGTTCGATCCGAATGTCGCGGCCACGCTGCCATCTGGGGCGATCAGGACTTTGTTGAAGTTCCAGCTTGGCGCAAATCCCGTTTCGGCTTCGAGCCATTTGTAGAACGGATGCGCACTGTCGCCCCGGACCGAGGTGATGGTGGTCATCGGAAAATCGAGGCCGAAATTCACCTCGCAGAAATCCTTTACCTCTTCGTCGCTGGCCAATTCCTGCCGGAAATCATTGGACGGCACTGCAAGCACGACAAGCCCTTGGTCCCGGTAGGTGTCATAAAGCTCCTGAAGCCCGTCATATTGCGGAGTATACCCGCAGCGTGACGCTGTGTTGACCACAAGCACCGGCTGACCGCGCCATGCCGCAAGGTCGATCTCGCCGCCATCAATGGACGGAAAGGTAAAGCTCGACATGGCAGCCTGCGCCAGCGTCGCGCAGGTGATGAGGATGGCTGATAGAAGCGGGCGCATGTGATCTCTCCTTACCAAGGGAGTTAGGCGATTGTCGGCCAAAGGAAAGTCTCAGATCCTGCGGAACACCATGACAAGCCCACGATCCTTTGCGTGATCATGGTCTGCGTTTTCGTAGATCGGGATATCGTGAAAATCGACCATGGTGATCAACTTGTGTGCCACCATAAGCGCCAGCCTTGATCCGAAACCCGACCCGTCAAACACGGGCGGGATCACCCCGCAGACAAAGAGCGCACCTTGCTTGGCAACGCGCAAGAGTTCGGGAAACACCTCTGGACCGACATGCCCGTGGGTAAATGTGCCGCTTGAGACAAACCCGCCATAGCTTGCATCTTCCATGGGAAGGGTCTGCGTGAGGTCCGCACAGATACGGTTGCGATACAGCCCTTTCGAAGCGGCCTGATCCAGCATGGCTTGTGATATGTCGATGCCATCCACCGCGCAATCCCGGAGATGTTCCGCCAGAAGCCCGGTTCCCGCGCCGATGTCGAGCACCGGCTCTGTGCCAGCATAGAGGTCCTTGAAGATTCGGGCGATCTCCCGTGGGGCGATGTAGCCGTGGCGTTCGCCAAAGCTGCTGTCATAGCTGCTGGCCCAATCGTCATAAAGCGCCTTGGCGTCTGAGGCCCCCTTGATACTGTAGGCGCGTTCCAGGTTGTGATCCGGCATCAAGGCCTCCTTCGGCATAATCTGGGGCAGGATGGCGGGAGTGCGGCTGGTCGACAAGTGTCTTGCGCGACGGCTCCCGCACTTCCATATTTTCCGGACGATAGCTTTTGGAGCAGGACATGGCAGGCGGTTGGGCACGGGATGGTGCGGTTCAGGAACAGATCGACGCGTCGATCAACGACGAACTGGCGCGATTGAAAGCGCGCAAGGCTCCGGTTGGGGAAAGCCTGACCCATTGCGCAGAATGCGAAGAGCCGATCCCAGAAAAGCGCCGCATCGCCATTCCGGGCGTCAAGCTGTGTATCGACTGCCAGCAGGAACGCGACGGCGCCTATCAGGCACGCGGCGGCATCAACCGGCGGGGATCGAAGGACAGCCAGTTGAAGTGAAATGTGCGGGCCGACGCCCGCGCAGGGTGTCTCTCCTTCGGCTCGGGATTGGCGCGTTTATCGACCTTCGGCATTCACCAGACGTTAAGGTTAGCACCCCGCGTTTTGCCTGCATATTTATCAAAGAGAAGAAGCAGGGGACGATGCGCATCCCCTGCTTCTTCTTTTTCCAAATACGCACACAAAACGGTGCCGACAGCGTGTCACCGGACGGTCAGCCCTCCATCGCCTCCAATTCGTCGATGAAGCCCGAAATCATGCTCAGACCCTTGTCCCAAAACTTCGGGTCGCTCGCATCCAGTCCGAACGGGGCCAGCAATTCCTTGTGGTGTTTCGATCCACCCGCCTTGAGCATGTCGAAATACTTGTCCTGGAATCCGTCGGGGTTCTCCTCGTAGACGGCGTATAGCGCGTTAACGAGGCCATCACCAAAGGCATAGGCGTAGACGTAGAAGGGCGAATGGACGAAGTGGGGGATATAAGCCCAGAAGGTTTCGTACCCGTCCATGAACTCAAACGCCGGCCCGAGGGATTCGGCCTGCACCGACATCCAAAGCACGTTGATGTCGTCCGGCGTCAGTTCACCGCCACGCCGTGCGTCGTGTAGTTTACATTCGAAATCGTAGAACGCGATCTGGCGCACGACCGTGTTGATCATGTCCTCGACCTTGCCCGCGAGCAGCACCTTTTTCTCTGCGTCGTCCTTGGCATTGTCGAGCATGCGGCGGAAGGTGAGCATTTCGCCGAAGACCGAGGCGGTTTCGGCGAGGGTCAGCGGTGTAGAGGCCAGCATCTCGCCCTGTTCGGCGGCCAGCACCTGGTGCACGCCGTGGCCAAGCTCGTGGGCCAATGTCATCACATCGCGCGGTTTGCCAAGGTAGTTCAGCATCACGTAGGGGTGCACATCCGTCACCGTGGGGTGCGCAAAGGCACCGGGGGCTTTGCCGGGCTTCACAGCGGCGTCGATCCAGCCCTTGGTGAAGAACGGCTTGGCGATCTCGCCCATACGGGTGTCGAACTCCGAATAAGCGTTCATCACCGTTTGTTCCGCCTCGTCCCAATTCACGATGCGCGTCGCTTCCATCGGCAAGGGCGCGTTGCGGTCCCAGACCTGCATCACGTCGAGGCCCAGCCATTTGCGCTTGAGCTCGTAATAGCGGTGGCTGAGCTTGGGATAGGCAGCGACCACGGCGTTGCGCAGCGCCTCGACCACTTCGGGTTCGACATCGTTGCTGAGGTGCCGCCCGGTTTGCGCGGTGGGCATGCCGCGCCAGCGGTCCATGACCTCTTTTTCCTTGGCCTGCGTGTTGTGGACGCGGGCGAAGATCTTGATGTTCTCTGCAAAGACCGCGGCCAGTTCGCGCGCGGCGGCTTCGCGTGTGCTGCGGTCCTGCTCGGTGAGCAGGTTCAGCGTGCCTTCGATGTTCAGCGGCTCGCCGTCGACTTCAAACTCGAGGCCCGCGATGGTCTCGTCGAAGAGGCGCTCCCACGCGTCGCCGACCACGCCCATGTCGTGCAGGAATTTCTCCATCTCGTCGGACAGTTGGTACGGCTTCATCGCGC
>JAUIIR010000137.1 GCA_030431485.1 Alphaproteobacteria bacterium | reverse complement strand
CAAGGCGTACGCCTCAAGGACCTCGCCAATTTCGAAGGAGTCCGGGCCAATGATCTTGTCGGCTATGGGTTGGTTGTGGGCCTCGATGGCACCGGCGATGGCCTTAGGAATTCGCCGTTCACCGAGGATATCATGTCCAACATTCTTGAACGACTTGGCGTCAATGTCACTGGGGAACAGTTTCGCGCCAAAAACGTAGCGGCGGTGATCGTGACTGGCGAATTGCAGCCTTTTGCCCGTGCCGGTAGCCGGATCGACGTCACGGTCTCTGCCATCGGCGACGCATCCAGCCTTAGAGGAGGCACGTTGGTGATGACGCCACTCAATGCGGCGGATGGGCAGATTTACGCTGTGGCACAAGGGTCAATCATTGCCGGTGGAGTGGCGGCTGAAGGTGAAGCTGCGCGTGTTGTGCAAGGTGTTCCGACGGCAGGCAGCATTCCCTCTGGTGCCATTGTGGAACGAGAAGTCGCTTTCGAGTTCGGTCAGATGGACAAACTCACTCTGGCGCTCAAAAGTCCCGACTTTTCGACGGCCTTTCGGGTTGAACGTGCCATCAACACAGCCGTCGGTGCCAGCATCGCGACAATGACGGATTCCGGCACGGTCACTCTTGATCTTGATGCTGCTGGTCGAAGATCTCCGTCCCATCTGCTCGCTCAGATCGAGAACCTGCGGATCGAACCTGATACGTTGGCGCGGGTGGTGGTCGATCAGAGATCCGGGACAATCGTCATAAGCGAAAACGTTCGGGTGTCGCGGGTGGCCGTTTCGAAAGGCAATCTGACGCTGACCGTGCAGGAACAGCCGATTGTTGTTCAGCCTAACCCATTTGCGGAAGGCGAAACAGTCGTCGTGCCGCGATCGACCGCGCAAATCGGAAATGCGCCAGCAGTCTCGTTGGCCGAAGTTCCCGGCAGCACAACGCTTTCAGATGTGATCACAGGTCTCAATGCATTGGGCATCACCCCGAACGATTTGATCGACATCCTGAAAACGATCAAGGCCGCGGGCGCGCTACATGCAGATTTCATTGTGATGTAACCCGAAACATAGACACACAGGATCCTTGCGATGATTGCACTTGCCGGCATCACATTCACATTCGTCATGGTCTTCGGGGGCTATCTTCTGGCCGGCGGTAAACTTGGCATCATCTTGAAATCGCTTCCATTCGAAATGATGATGATCGGAGGTGCTGCGATAGGGGCCTTTGCAGTTGGCAATACGTTTGCGTCTGTCAAGCAAACCGGGAAGGACACTTTGAAGGTGTTCAAAGGCAGCCAGTGGAAGGCCGAAGATTACAATCAGCTCTTGCAGGTTCTTTACCAGTTGATCCATCTCGCGCGGAAGAATCCGGTTGGATTGGAAGCACATATCGATAATCCACACGACTCCGACATCTTCTCGCAGTTTCCCAAACTTTTAAATGACCACACAGCGCTTGATATCATCTGCGACACCTTACGCTCGGCATCTATGAACTATGATGATCCGATTCAGGTCGAAGAACTCTTGGACAAAAAGATCGACGAAACGAAACACCATCTCGAGCATTCCGTGCATGGCCTGCAATCAATTGCCGATGGTTTGCCCGCGCTGGGAATTGTGGCTGCCGTGCTTGGTGTGATCAAGACGATGGGGTCGATTGATCAACCCCCCGAAGTCTTGGGGAAACTGATCGGAGGGGCGTTGGTGGGCACATTTCTTGGAGTTTTTTTGGCATATTGTCTTGTGGCGCCCTTCGCTCTCAAGGTGAAAGCCGCCGCTGATGACGACATCAACTTCTACCGCACGATCAAGGAAGTTTTTGTGTCCCATCTGCATCAACACCCGCCGAAAATGTGCCTTGAGGTCGCACGGCAAGCCATTCCTCATCAGTTTCGCCCAGCTTTTGCGACGCTTGATGAAGCGCTCAGGACTTTGAAGACAAATGTTTGATCTGCTCCGCGCAACAGTTCTTGCTGGCAGTGTTTTCATTCCGGGAGCACTTCTGGCAAATACGGGCGTCGTACGAGGAGGAGAACACGGCGACTTCACGCGCCTGACTTTTACAACTGAACAACCTGTTTTGACTTTGGAGATGGATGAAATAGGCTCCGCCAGCTATCGGCTTTTGCTGACGCCTGCCATTACCAAACTTGACACCACCCGGATGTTCGATCGGATCGGGCGGGACAGGATATCCGATGTATCGCAAACTGCCCGCGGCACTGAAATCTTGCTTAACTGCACATGCCATGCAGATGTGGTACAAGCCGAAGCCCAGCTGATTGTAGTCGATATCCGCGACGACACAGAACCAGAAATGCTCCAAGTGCCAGAGTTACCCTATCAGGCAGGTGCGTTTCCCAAACCATCTGACATGCGGCGGCCCGATCAAGAGCCGTTTGCTTTAGATCATTCGGTTCTGGAGCGCATAAATCGGACAGTATCGGCTCAGCTTGGAGAGATGTCGCATGTGAAAGGCTTTTCTGCACTGGCGCTTACCTCGACCAACAGCGCAGCAGGTAAAACCAATGGACCAAAGCGCAACGTCGACATCCCGATAGTCAAGCCGCCAGACCGATGTTCTTGGTCAGACCGGATTTGGAACGATCTGCAGGACAGAACTGAAGGATCAGCGCTGCTGGCCCAAGACGGCCAGACATTCGAAGATTGGGCTGGGTTTGATGACACTGGGTCATTGTACGTTGGATCGGCAGCACAGTTTTTATCCGAAGGTCGTCTGGAAGAAGCTCGCATGGCATTTCTGCTATCCGAGCCACCTACGGAGCGCGAAGAAGAATATGAGATGTTCGAAAAAATGGCGATGGGTTCGGCGGATACGGGTTCGTACAGGTTCGGAGACTGCAACCTTTTTGATGATGTCCTCATCGCCACAACGCGACATCCGTTTGATGTGCCCAATCCGGTAAAACTGTCGGTGATCAACACGTTTTCCGAACTCCCCATCGGTTTGCAGGTCGTGTTGTATCCGCGACTGGAGAGTTTTGTTGAGCAAATATCGCCAAATGCGTTTCCGGAGCTCCACGCTCATCACCTCGCTGAGATCGCTTTGACTCAGCGCAAACAGGAAGAAAAAGTGGCCTCTGGCTCAAGCACCGATCCCGACGGTCTTGCAGCCCTGAGTGTCGAATTGCGGGGGACCGCGCGAGAAATTGAAAGCTGGCAAGCAGCATTTGAGTCCTATCTGAACCACGGGCGGTATTTTGACGCCTTGAATGCTTTATCTTCTGATGCGCCGCTTGTGGACAAAGATCGCGAACATGCTGCCACCACTCTTGTCGATCAATTGGTGTCGGATGCAGACAGTATCACGTTTGTGCAGATCGCTCTTGCCGCAGTACCCACGCTGGAGCCGGCTCCGTCGCGCGCCGCTCTTGCAAGACTGGAGGAGCGGTTGGTGGATGAGGGTTTTGATGTCCCCGGACTTCGTATGGAGCATTCAGATCCACCAACTGATCAGGGGCAGGCCGACAGCGTTGAGGCTTGGAATAGCACGACACCAGACATCACCTTTCCCAATCGCGCTGCAGAAGACAATCTTCCGAATGATGCGCCTGTTGAACAATGGACGGTCGCACTGGCGCGGGGACGCGTTGCAGCGGCAGAGCGACTGCGTGAGGACGTGTTGGAACGTCTTTCGCGATAACAAGCAGAATGTTTTGGAAGACGAAAGGTTTTCGCTATTAATTGGCAGCACGCAGCAATTGGAGACCGCATGTTCCTGAAATACGTTTGGGCTTTCCTCATCACTTTGCTCTTGTCCGTCCTTTCGTTGGGCGGTTCTGTGCAGCCGGCAGCCGCCGAAAGGGGTATCGCCTTTGGTTTGAACGGAATTGCCGATTGGTCGACACAGCATCCTTTCATTGACGTGATGAAGTCGGGTCGCCGGTGGATCGGCCATTTGCCAAATCAGTGGGGCGGTGTCGATTTCGAGGACATGCTGGCCGACGGTGTTTTTGACGAACATGGCTGGCCGGTGCGCATGCCAGACAATGTTACCAAGCTTGAAAGCCTCATTCTGACAGATCAATCACCGGATGCGATACACTTAAACGGTCGCTATGTTGTCCTCTACGATGGGCAGGGCGATTTGTCCGTCTCTGGGCGTGCGCGGGTTGCGACCCGTGAACCCGGGTCTCTGGTGTTCCATTATTCACCTTGGTCCGGGTCAGTTGGGATCGCGATATCCGCGACAAACGCTGATGATCCAATTCGAAACATCAGGGTGATCCCCGAAAAACACCTTGAGACCTACCTCGCAGGAGGTGTGTTCAATCCAGACTGGCTTGAGCGGATACAAAAGGTCCAAGTGATCCGGTTTATGGATTGGATGTTCACGAACGGCTCTCCGATCGAGACTTGGGCAGATATGCCGGACATACGCGATTTCTCTTTCGGTTGGCGGGGGGTGCCGCTGACCGTCATGATCGAGCTAGCTAACAGTATCGAGGCTGACCCCTGGTTCAATATCCCTCATCTTGCAGATGACGATCTGGTGCGGCGATTTGCCGAGACCGTCAAATCGGAAATGGACCAAAGTCGCGTGGTATATGTCGAATACTCGAACGAGGTTTGGAATTTTATTTTCGAACAGGCGCATTGGGCCGGCCAGCAAGCGGAAAAGCTGTGGGGCGAAACCGGTGATGGATGGGTCCAATTCTACGGCTACAAAGCCGCATCTGCGATGAAAATCTGGACAGATGTTTACGCGGAAGACGCAGAAGCACGACTGAATAGGGTCGTTTCCGTGCACACCGGATGGCCTGAACTGGAGCAGTCGATCCTCCTTGGAGACCGGGCTCAAGCTGCACTTGGTTTTGCTCCCGTACAGATGTTCGATTCCTATGCGGTCACAGGATATTTTGCAGGAGAGCTTGGGCAGCCAGGCACGCTGGACACAGCATTCAAGACATCGCTATCCAAGGCCGAAACAGACGGGCGTGCAAAAGGATTATCGCGCGTCGCCCTGCGTGAATATGTAAATGAGCACCGTTTCGATGGGATGCATCAGCTGGCTGCGGAAATCGTCAAAACCGGATCTTTGCGCGAATTGACCGAAGAGACGTGGCCCTACCACGCGCAGGTGGCATCACGACATGGGCTTGACTTCATAATGTACGAAGGTGGCACCCACGCAACGCCCACGTTTGATTCGGTTGAAGATGAACGGCTGGTCGATTTTCTGACCACTTTCAACTACTCGCCCGAGATGGCGGATATCTATCGCGAGGCACTCTCCGCATGGGGCGGACTGACCGACAGCCCTTTCAATGTCTTTGTCGACGTCGCAGGACCAAGCAAGTGGGGCAGTTGGGGCGCGTTGCGCCACTTGAGCGACGACAATCCCCGCTGGCACGTCGTTGATCCCGCCGAAATAAGCAGG
>JAUIIR010000136.1 GCA_030431485.1 Alphaproteobacteria bacterium | reverse complement strand
GTACCCCCGTTTGGGGCCCTTGGGGTCGCCTCGACAACCACGAAATCGAGGCCCGTGCGGTGGAAGCGCGGGCGTTTCTCACGACGAAGGACGCGTCCTACACGCCCATCGTCAGCCAATTGCGGCTTTACGCCGACGAGGTCGCGTGAACGCGCTTTCCACCCCTCAAGCGCACGCCTTCGCTGCCTCTCGGCTCCGCCTCGAACGCGAAGGCCCGCACATCTTTATAATCGAGAACGGAAAACGCTGAAATGCCCCAGACATCCAGCTTCGTGATCGCGAACGATGCAGGCGCGGCCGTTCGGGCGCGGATCAATGAGGTGATCGCCGCGTTGCAATCGACGAGTGCGGGAGCCTCGGCGCCAACGGCGACGACGGCTGGCATGCTCTGGGTCGATACCTCGGTCTCGCCGCCGGTGCTCAGAAGGCGCAATGCCACCAACACCGGCTGGGATGCGTTGCTAGATGCAGCGGGCAATCTGGCGGGGCTTGCCAACACAGCCATGGCACGCACGAACCTTGGCCTCGGGACCATGGCCACGAAATCCGCGGCCGATTATGACACGGCGATCGCAGCAAAAGCGGCACTGTCCGGGGCAACCTTCACCGGCGTCGTCACGGCCCCGAACTTCGTCTCCTCGTCTGATGCCCGGTTGAAGGCGGAGGTCGAGACCATTGCGGACGCTCTGGCTCTGGTCTCCGCCCTGCGCGGCGTGCGCTTCACCATGGATGGAAGCCGCCAGATCGGCGTCATCGCCCAAGAAGTGGAGCCGGTCTTACCCGAGGTGGTCCGCGACAACGAGGCGGGTCAGCTCTCCGTCGCTTACGGCAACATCACCGGTCTCCTCATCGAGGCTGTCAAGGAACTCGCCGCCCGGGTGGCGGCGCTTGAGGAGGCACGCCCATGACTGACGGTGGGTTCATAGACATGATCAACTCGTTCTTCGGAGGCGCAGTGACCACACTGATCGGTGCCTTCACCGGACGGCTCATGTGGCATTCGGGCGAGGTGAAGCTCGGCAATCGCCGCTTCTTCGGCAAGGAACTCCTCTGGGAAATCCCCGTCGCTGTCGGCATGGCGCTCATCGGGGAGGCTGCGGCGCGTTACATCGGCTTGTCTCAGCCCGTCTCGACGGGGTTTGTGGCAACGCTTGCTTATCTAGGTCCGCGCGGGGCGGAAGCGCTGCTGGCGGCCTGGCTCTGCCGAAAGAAATAGCCCGCCCAGCACTTACAGAAATCCAGCGCGCCGTCCCGATCCGGGGCGGCGTTTTCCTTTGCATGGGAGACAACCATGACACCCTTTGATCTCGCACAGAGCTATATCGGCACGACCGAGGGTCCAGGCCCCGCCGACAACCCCATCATCATGGAGATGTATGCCTCGGTCGGCCACGATTGGGTTGAGCATGATAGCGTCGCCTGGTGCGCGGCCTTTGTCGGGCATTGCTGTGAGAGGGCTGGCATCCGCTCGACCCGCAAGCTGACCGCGCGGTCCTATCTCGACTGGGGCGTGCCTGTGGAGGTGGCGGAGGCCCAGCAAGGCGACATCGGAGTCATTCCACGCGGCAATTCCAACTGGCAGGGGCACGTGTTCTTCATCGATCGGATCGAGGGCGCTTGGGTCTGGGGCCTCGGCGGCAACCAAGACGACGCGGTTAATGTGAAGCGCTACCCGGTTTCGAAACTCCTCGGTGTGCGGCGCGCCGGGAATGTTGCGCCTGCAGTGACGCTGTCGGTGGAGGCGGTTCAGCAGCGGTTGAAAGATCTGGGCTATCACGAAGTCGGCCAAATCGATGGAAAGATCGGGCCGCGCACCCGCGCTGCAATCCTGGCCTTTCGGCATGATAACGACCTGGCTCTCGTGCCGATCATCGATGTGGCGCTGACCGAGGCGCTGGAAGATGCCGCCCCTCGCGAAATCGCACCGGAAAGGGCATCTGGCGCGCCTGCAGAAAGCAGGATCGTAAAAGCATCCAATGCACA
The DNA here is from genome assembly GCA_030431485.1 of Alphaproteobacteria bacterium. Lineage (GTDB taxonomy): Bacteria > Pseudomonadota > Alphaproteobacteria > Rhodobacterales > Rhodobacteraceae > Marivita. The sequence continues at coordinate 3,505 of JAUIIR010000136.1, read as the reverse complement.
GATCGGTCTCGGTGTCATTGGCGCGGCGGGATCGATCGGCAGCCAGATCGCGCCGGCACTCGTGGAGGCCGAACAGGCTCGAGACATGGCCGGGCGCGTGTTCACATTGATCGGCCTGGAAGAGTGGCTCTCCGTCTCCCTGCCATGGATCGGCGCGGCGGTTTTTATCGGCGTGGTGGTTTATGCCCTTCGCGCAAAGGCGGCCCGGATCGACGACCATCGCACGGGGAAAACGCCATGACCTGGGTCTTGATTGTTGTCTCCTGCCTTGCAGGGGATGACCTGCCTGTCTGCGCCAGCAGCATCAGCCAAAGCCGCTACGCACACTTCACCGACTGCGAGGATGCCGCGGTCCGCACGCATGATCGCATGCGGGCCAGCGCCGATGCGCGCGGGCAAACCGTACTGCTGCTCGATACGCGCTGCTTGGCCGTCTCACCGGGGGCACCCGCATGAGGGCCGTCCTGACCATGCTATTCGCGGGCCTTGGTCGGCGCTTCGCCTATTGGGGAGCGCTGATCGCCGCGGTGTGCATCGCAGTCTGGATCCTGCTCCGGCAGGGCAAGCACGCCGCAGAGGCCGACCTCGCCATCCGCCGCGCCGATGCCCGTGTTCGCGCGCTGCAAACGTCCAAGGACATCCGACATGACCTTCAAAACACTGATCGTACCGATCTTGAGCGTCGGGCTGACCGCTGGATGCGCGATTGACCCGCGGGGTTTGCAAGACGATTGCGATTGGGCCGAGCCTATTCGTCCGTCTCGGCAGGATGTGCTGAGCGACGGTACGCTGGCCCAGATCGTCGCCCATAATGAAGTTGGCGTGCGTCTCTGCGGGTGGCAGCCATGACAATTGCCACTTTGAGCGAAGGCCCGGCAATTCTCATCGGCTACGCTTGGCGATTGCAAATTGAGGCCGAGGCACCGGTTTTTGCCGAGGGCGCAAGCTATGCCGGCCATCTACGCCTCAAACCCAGTGATCCGACGCTGCTTGCAGAACTGTCCAGCGCCAATGGCGGGATAGAGCACATCACCGACACGGTGTTGGAACTGTCTTTGACGCCCTCCCAAACTGCAGCGCTCTCACCCGGCCGCGTGGTGCTGGATTTGGTGCGCACCGATCTCGAACCAGACCTGCACTTGGGATTTCTCATTGAGATCCCCGTGATGCTGCCGGTGACGAGAGGACTGAGCCCATGAGTGAAGCGATCCGGCAAACAGGCCCGATCACCATTACCGCGCCGATCAAGGTGCGCGTCGTAAACGGGCCCTTCCGCATACGCCTCGGCGGACAGCCAGGACCGCAGGGGGCGACCGGCCCCCAAGGCGACAAAGGCGATCAAGGTGATCCGGGCATTACGATCCTGCCCACTGATACCCCCATCAACGGAGGCTTCTTCTGATGGCCAATACCATCCAACTCAAACGCCGGGTCTCCGGCGTGGCGGGTGCGCCCGCAGCACTGAAATCAGGCGAGCTTGCTCACAACGAGGTCGACAACACGGTCTATGTCGGCAAGGGCGACGACGGCAGCGGCAATGCGACCTCAATTGTCCCTGTCGCGGGGTCTGGCGGCTTTATGGCGCTGGTCGGTACGCAAACCATCGCCGGTGCCAAGACCTTCTCGACAGTACCGAAATCCGGACAAGATGCCAGCGGCGGGACCGACCTTGTTCGCAAGTCCCAGGTCGACGGTCTGCTGTCGACGAAAGCACCCTTGGCGTCACCAACCTTCACAGGATCGCCCACGGCACCGACGGCGGTCACGGGCACGAACTCAACACAGATTGCAACGACGGCCTTTGTCAATGACGCCATTGCCGGCTTTGGCGCAGGCGACATGGCGAAATCCACCTATGACACGGACAACGATGGCAAGGTGGATGCCGCAGAGGTTGCCGATGCCGCACCTTGGGCCGGGATTACCGGCAAACCCACGAGCTTTACGCCCTCCAGCCACAGCCATTCGATCGCGCAAGTCACGGGGCTCCAAGCCGCGCTGGATGCCAAGGCACCGCTGGCCTCACCTGCGCTAAGCGGGACACCGACGGCCCCAACGGCGGCCGCAGGGACCAACACCACCCAATTGGCAACGACAGCTTTTGTCGCAGCCGCGATCGGTGCGCTCATTGATGCTGCTCCCGGCGCCATGGACACGCTGAACGAGCTGGCGGCGGCCCTTGGTGATGACCCAAACTTCGCGACCACGGTTACGAACGCGCTGGCGGGCAAACTCGCCGCGGCCTCGAACCTCTCTGATCTGCCGAACAAGACGACAGCACGCTCGAACCTTGGGTTGGGGTCCATGGCTACGCAAAACGCGAATGCTGTTGCGATCACGGGTGGCGCAATCAACGGCATCACCTTGGACGGCGGGACGTTTTGAATATGGCCAATACGCTTCTTCTGAAACGCACGACTGTCGCTGGTCGTGTGCCCACAGCCGCGCAGCTTGCAGCTGGGGAACTCGCCGTCAACGTGCCCGACGGCAAGCTATATCTGAAGCGGGTCTCTGGTGCGGAAACTGTCGTCGAACTCGGACAGACTGGACCGCAAGGACCCGCAGGACCGGCCGGTCCTCAAGGCGCGACCGGGCCAACAGGGCCAAAGGGGGATACTGGCCTGACAGGAGCAATGGGTCCGCAAGGCCCAACCGGTGCCACGGGTCCAACGCCGGCGCATCAATGGTCTGGTACGAGCCTTCGGTTCCATACCGGCACCGCCTGGGGCGCTTATGTCAATCTCAAGGGGGCAACCGGTGCCACAGGGGCGACAGGGTCAACTGGGCCGCAAGGCGACACCGGCCCAACTGGACCGCAAGGTCCGGCAGGGCCAACCGGGGCAACAGGCCCAAAAGGTGACACAGGCGCGACCGGTCCTCAGGGTCCGACGGGTGCCACAGGATCGACACCCGCGCATCAATGGTCTGGGACCAGCCTGCGATTTTACAACGGATCAACCTGGGGCGCTTACGTAAACCTGAAAGGTGCTACCGGCGCCACCGGACCAACCGGCGCGACAGGTCCCAAGGGGGATACCGGCGCCACTGGTCCGACAGGACCGCAGGGACCCGCTGGTCCAACTGGTCCGACCGGGGCAACAGGCCCTCAAGGTCCCGCGGGAGCGGATGGATCGCCAGATACCGCGGCACAGGTTCTGGCCAAGCTGGTGACCGTGGATGGGTCTGGCTCTGGCATTGATGCCGACCTTCTCGATGGCAACCACGCCAGCGCCTTTGCCCGCCTATCAGGAGCGATATTCAGCGGTGTCGTGACCGCCCCGAACTTTGTCTCCTCCTCGGATGGGCGGCTCAAGTCTGACATCACTCCCATCGCAGATGCGCTGGCCAAGGTGCAGGCGCTCACTGGAGTCACCTTTGCCATGGCGGGCAGTGAAACGCGGCAGATGGGCCTCATTGCACAGGACGTGCAGGCGGTCGCACCAGAGGCCGTCGTTGAGGCCGAAGGCGTGCTGCGTCTGGCCTACGGCAATCTCGTGGGCCTCCT
>JAUIIR010000052.1 GCA_030431485.1 Alphaproteobacteria bacterium | reverse complement strand
CATGGCCGACCGCGATTTTCTTCATGGTCATCGCGAGCTTGTTGATCGTCTTTACAGTCCTTGCAATCAAATTCCCCGAGACGCCCCGCGTGGGCATCCTGCGGATCGAAACGACGCGTGGTGATCGTTTGTTCATCACGCTTCTGGGCAGCGCTTTCATCAATATCGCATGGCTTGGCCTGGTTGGCGAAAACCAGCCCTGGGCAATGGCGGTTTGCGCGCTCTACGCCGCAGCGGTGTTTCGCTGGGTGTGAACGAAAAAGCCGGCACTGTCCCGATTTCGGGGCGATGCCACCTTTCAACCAAGTTCTCAATAACTGGGAGGTACCTAATGAACTTGAATCTGAAATCCTCAACAGCGGCGCTGCTGATCCTTGCGGGTCCGGCATTCGCCGACATGGACGCCGCCCGTGCGTTCCTCGATGCGGAGATCGGCGATCTGTCGTCGCTCAGCCGTGCCGAGCAGGAAGCGGAGATGCAGTTCTTCGTGGACGCAGCGGCGCCGTTCCAGGGCATGGAAATCAAGGTCGTGTCCGAGACGATCACCACACATGAATACGAAAGTCAGGTGCTTGCGCCGGCCTTCACAGCCATCACCGGCATCCAGGTCACCCATGACCTGATCGGCGAAGGTGACGTGGTTGAAAAGCTCCAGACCCAGATGCAGTCGGGTGAGAACATCTACGACGGCTACATCAACGACTCCGACCTGATCGGCACACACTGGCGCTACCAGCAGGTGCGCAACCTGACCGACTGGATGGCGGGCGAGGGCGCAGACGTCACCCTGCCGACGCTGGATCTGAGCGACTTCATTGGCCTCAGCTTCACCACCGGCCCGGATGGCAAGGTTTACCAGCTGCCGACACAGCAGTTCGCGAACCTCTACTGGTTCCGCTACGACTGGTTCAACGATCCCAAGAACCAGGAAGACTTCAAGGCCGCTTATGGCTACGACCTAGGCGTTCCGGTCAACTGGTCTGCCTATGAAGACATCGCCGAATTCTTCACCGGCCGTGACCTGAGCCACATGGGTGTTGAAGGTGAAGTCTTCGGCAACATGGACTACGGTAAGAAAGACCCCTCGCTCGGTTGGCGTTACACTGACGCGTGGATGTCCATGGCTGGCATGGGCGACGTGGGTGAACCCAACGGCCTTCCGGTCGACGAGTGGGGCATCCGTGTTAACGAGAACTCGCAACCCGTTGGTTCCTGCGTAGCGCGTGGCGGTGCGACGAACTCGCCGGCTGCGGTTTACGCTGTGACCAAGGCGATCGAGTGGCTGGAAAAGTACACACCGCCCGCAGCGGCTGGTATGACCTTTTCAGAAGCTGGCCCGATCCCTGCACAGGGCAACATCGCACAGCAGATGTTCTGGTATACCGCGTTTACAGCCGACACCGTGAAGCCCGGCCTGCCAGTGATGAACGAAGACGGCACACCAAAGTGGCGCATGGCACCCAGCCCGCACGGCGTTTACTGGAAAGAAGGCCAGAAGGTTGGCTACCAGGACGCAGGCAGCTGGACTCTGATGGAATCCACGCCGGTGGACCGTGCAAAGGCCGCATGGCTCTATGCACAGTTCGTGACGTCCAAGACCGTCGACGTGAAGAAGTCCCATGTGGGTCTGACCTTCATCCGCGAGTCCACAGTGCAGCATGACAGCTTCACCGAGCGTGCAGACAAACTGGGTGGTCTGGTGGAATTCTACCGGTCCCCGGCGCGTGTGGCATGGTCGCCCACCGGCACCAACGTTCCGGATTATCCGAAGCTGGCCCAGCTGTGGTGGCAGAACATCGGCGACGCAATGTCCGGTGCAAAAACCCCGCAGGAAGCGCTTGATGCACTTTGTGAGGACCAAGAGCGCGTGCTCGAGCGTCTTGAGCGTGCAGGCGTCCAAGGCGATCTGGGCCCGGTCATGAACGAAGAGCGTGACGCGCAGTACTGGTTCGATCAGCCGGGAGCACCGTATCCCAAGCTGGAGAACGAGGACGAAGAGCCTCAGACGGTCTCCTATGACGAGCTGATCCAGTCCTGGCAGTAAGCCGACATTGATCGGGGCGCGCGGAACAGCGCGCCCCGATTTTCGTTTGTTCCTTTCCCATTTGATCCTTTTCCGCCGTCCTGAAACAGTGGGCGGACAAAACACGTCACCAGAGGAGGCCCGCCGCACATGACCCATATCCTTGCCATTGACCAAGGCACGACTTCGACGCGCGCCATCCTGTTTGACGAGTCCCTCAGCGTCGTCGCCTCGGCGCAGGAAGAATTCACTCAGCATTATCCGCAAAGCGGCTGGGTCGAGCATGATCCGTCGGACCTGTGGTCCACCACTGCCGCGACCTGCCGCGCCGCCATCGAAAAAGCCGGTGGTGGCACAACAGACATCGCGGCAATCGGCATCACCAACCAGCGCGAAACGACGTTGGTCTGGGATCGCAAGACCGGCAAGCCGGTGTTCAACGCCATCGTCTGGCAGGATCGCCGCACGTCAGAAGTGTGCAAGGGGCTGAAGGCCGAAGGGTTCGAAGAGGTGGTGACCGACCGCACAGGCCTGCTGCTCGATCCCTATTTCAGCGGCACGAAACTCGCGTGGATTCTCGACAATGTGGATGGTGTCCGCGCGCGGGCCGAAGCAGGGGAACTGGCCTTCGGCACCGTGGACACGTGGCTTGTGTGGAACCTTACCGGGGGCAAGGTCCATGTCACCGACGCCACTAACGCCGCGCGCACGATGCTTTATGACATCCGCAAAGGCCGCTGGTCCAAGACCATCTGCGACAAGCTGGGCATCCCCATGTCGCTGTTGCCCGAGGTCAAGGATTGCGCTGCCGATTTCGGCGAAACCCGCGCCGATCTTTTTGGCCGCGCCATTCCGATCGGCGGTATTGCGGGCGATCAGCAGGCCGCAACGGTGGGGCAGGCGTGCTTCAAACCGGGTATGCTGAAATCGACCTACGGTACCGGCTGTTTCGCGCTTTTGAACACGGGCGACACGCCCGTGACCTCGACAAACCGATTGCTCACGACGATCGCCTACCAGTTGGACGGCAAACCCACATACGCGCTGGAAGGTTCGATCTTCATTGCGGGGGCGGTGGTGCAATGGCTGCGTGACGGCCTCAAGATCATCCGCGAGGCGAAAGAGACCCAGCCTCTGGCGGAAAAGGCCGACGACACGCAAGAGGTTGTGCTTGTGCCGGCCTTCACGGGCCTCGGCGCGCCCTATTGGAACGCTGAATGCCGCGGCGCGATCTTTGGCCTGACCCGCAATTCGGGGCCAGAGGAGTTCGCCCGCGCCGCCCTCGAAAGCGTCGGTTACCAGACCCGTGATTTGCTGGAGGCAATGAAGGCCGATTGGTCAGGTCAATCCGAGACAGCGTTGCGGGTCGATGGCGGCATGAGTGCGTCCGACTGGACGATGCAGTTCCTGTCCGACATCATCGACGCTCCGGTTGAGCGTCCCAAGGTGCTGGAGACCACCGCGATGGGGGCGGCATGGCTTGCAGGCTACAAGGCTGGGGTGCTGCCCGACATGGAGGCCTTTGCTGCGCAATGGGCGGTCGATGGCCGGTTCGAACCGGACATGGCGGCGGATTTGCGCGATCGGAAATACGGCGCCTGGAAGCGCGCGATTGATGCGACCATCGGCTTCGCGGGATAGGGCGTTCGGTAAGATTGGGTCAGCCCGGCGGTGCGCCGGGCCGCGCTCCTCGCTCACCCCACCTTCAGCACAATCTTCCCGATATGGGTCGAGCCTTCCATCCGCGCATGGGCCTGTGCTGCATCCGTCAATGCAAACTCACTGTCCATCACCGGTGCGATGCGGCCTGAGGCCAGATGCGGCCAGACCTCGGTCTCTAGGTCTCGCGCGATCGCGGCTTTCGCAGCAACGGACTGTGGCCGCAGGGTTGATCCCGTGAGAGTCAGTCTGCGGGTCATCATCTGTACGAAATTCACTTCGACCTTCGGGCCTTGCAGAAACGCGATCTGCACCAGCCGTCCGTCATCTGCCAACGCTTTGACATTGCGCGGTATGTAATCGCCGCCCACCATGTCGAGGATCACATCCGCACCGCCCTCAGTGCGCATCGCGTCCACAAAATCCACCTCGTGGTAATTCCACGCCGCCTCGGCCCCCAGCGCAAGACAGGCGTTGCACTTGTCAGCCGACCCGGCTGTCGTGAAAACCCGCGCGCCGCGCAGGGCCGCCAGTTGGATCGCGGTGGTGCCGATGCCGCTTGATCCACCATGCACAAGCAACCGCTCACCGGCCTGCAATCCACCGCGCCGGAAAACATTTGACCAAACGGTAAAATATGTCTCGCACAGCGCCGCTGCCTGATCCATCTGCATGCCCTCGGGCACTGGCAAAGCATGGTCGGCATAGGTGGTGACGTATTCCGCATACCCGCCACCGGGGAGCAGGGCGGTCACCGCATCGCCCACGGTCCAGCGCGCAACATCGGGGCCGACCGCCGCGACGGTGCCAGCGGCCTCGAGACCGGGCAGGGGGGAGGCGTCGGGCGGCGGATTATACAGCCCCGCGCGTTGCAAAGCGTCGGGGCGGTTGACCCCGGCATAGGCGACCTTGATCAGGATTTCACCCGCCTTTGGCACGGGCACAGGAACAGTCACTGGCTGCAGGACCTCGGGTCCGCCATGGGCGGTGATTTCGACAGCGGTCATGGAGGGGGGAAGCGTCATGGCAGTGCGGGCTCCTGTCTGTTTGGCCTTCCTTGTGTCGCAGAATGCGTCCGGTCTGCAAGGCCGTGGGACAGAGTTTCGCTTCGGCGCTGGAACGCGGAACCCGGTTCTTGGTTCGGCGGGCCTGACCTATGCCATCGTTCTTTCGCGCAAGCCAACAGTTGTGAGCCTCCCCGCGATGCCCTAATCCTGTGCGCAACCAACCAGTTCCAAGGGGAGAGAACCATGACCGACGGACCGAGCTACGGTTTCGACACGCTTCAAATCCATGCCGGCGCACGGCCCGATCCGGCCACCGGCGCGCGGCAGGTGCCAATCTACCAGACCACGGCCTACGTGTTCCGCGATGCCGATCACGCGGCGGCGCTCTTCAACCTGCAGGAAGTGGGCTACATCTATTCGCGCCTGACCAACCCGACCGTGGCCGCGCTGCAGGAACGGATGGCGACGCTTGAAGGTGGTGTCGGTGCCGTCTGTTGTTCCTCGGGTCACGCAGCGCAGATCATGGCACTGTTCCCGCTGATGGGGCCGGGCAAGAATATCGTCGCCTCGACACGTCTTTACGGCGGCACGATCACCCAGTTCAGCCAAACCATAAAGCGCTTCGGCTGGTCGGCGACCTTCGTCGATTTCGACGATCTGGACGCGGTCAAGGCCGCGATCAACGACGACACCCGCGCGGTCTTCTGCGAATCCATCGCCAACCCGGGCGGCTACATCACCGATCTCGATGCGATCTCGGCGATCTCGGACGCGGCGGGTATCCCGCTTATCGTCGACAACACCTCGGCTACGCCGTATCTTTGCCGTCCGATTGAACATGGGGCCACATTGGTCGTGCATTCGATGACCAAGTACCTCACCGGCAATGGCACCGTGACCGGCGGCGTGGTGGTAGATTCCGGCCGCTTTGATTGGTCTGCCAACGATAAATTTCCGTCGCTGAGTGAACCGGAACCTGCCTACCACGGTCTCAAATTCCACGAGACCTTCGGCCCGCTGGCCTTTACGTTCCACGGCATCGCCATCGGTCTGCGCGATCTGGGCATGACGCTGAACCCGCAGGCGGCGCATTACACGCTGATGGGGATCGAGACCCTAAGCTTGCGCATGCAGAAGCATGTCGAGAACGCGATGGAAGTGGCGGGTTGGCTGGAAACCCACGATGCTGTTGAGGCCGTGACCTATGCGGGTCTGCCATCATCGCCCTATAATGACCGTGTGTCCCGGATTTGCCCGAAAGGGGCCGGTGGCCTTTTCACGGTGCGCCTCAAAGGCGGCTACGATGCGTGTGTGAAGTTTGTCGACTCGCTCGAAATCTTCAGCCACGTGGCCAATCTTGGCGACACGCGCAGCCTTGTGATCCATTCAGCCTCGACCACACACCGTCAGCTGACCCCGGAACAGCAGGAAGCGGCGGGTGCTGGCCCGAGCGTTGTGCGGATTTCCATCGGTACCGAAGACCCGGCAGACCTCATTGCTGATCTGAACAAGGCGCTGAACGCTTCGAAATAGAGCATGGTTCCGGTCCGCTGGGCCGGACATGTGCCTGACTGTCAGAAACAGAATTTTCAGGCCCCTCCCGCAACGTCAGGAGGGGCTTGTTGCGTTTGCTCCGGGTCTCTGAAGGAACAAACCGGACCGATGTCACGTTCTTCAAGCCAGTCCCACAGGACATTTCAAAGGAGAATGCCATGACACCGGTCAAACTGATGACGGCTTCGGCCGCAGCGCTGACCATCGCCCTGAGTGGCCCGATCGCGGCGCAGCAGACCGAGGGGTCCTTGCCGCCCGGCCAGATGAAACAATTGCTCGAGGCGCTTGTCGCGCAGTGTGACGCCGGTGCCGAACAGCCGGACACACTGAACTGCACATTGGTGAATGCTGCCAAGACAAATGCGATGCTTGAACCGCAGCTTGTGGATATGGCCGAAGCGATGGCCGACGTCGGTGTGGATTTGCCAGGGGTTGACCTTGAGCAGCTTGTCGCTCGTGGGTCCGATGCGTCGGACAATGGCAATGGTGCAAATGGCGACGCTTCACCGGCACCTCAGACGTTGGAGGCTGCCGACACAGCAGCAGAGCCGCAATCCACCGATGCCGCTCGTGAGACCGAGGCGCTGGCTCAGTCGTTTGAGGACACCGCAGAGACGGAAGAGTCGAGGACGGGCGCTGTAATAGACACATCCACCAACATGCTTGCTGAAGCTCGCAAACAGGATGTCGTCCCCGAAGGCGAGAGCGCTTTGGATGATCAGCCCGCTGAGTCCGCCAGAGAAACTGCGGCGGCAGGCGAACCGGAGGTGCCGGAGCTTGATGCCGAGGCGCAGGCCGCGGCCGTCGCTGAAAGCGAGAACCGCATGATGCAGGGTATCGCCGCCGCCTCTGCGACGGAAGAAAATGCGTCCCAAGCCAAGCAGGAAACCGTGACCGAGGACACCGTCCGACAGTCCACCGAGGATTTCGACACCAATGTTGCGCAGGCTCCTGATGCTCAGGCGGATACCGAAACCGACGCCGCCCGCAACACTAAGGACGATGACGACGGTATACACCCGATCATAGCGGCCGGTGCTGCAGCCTTCGGTGCCGCTGTCCTTGCCGATATCCTGCAAGGCGATGACGAAGTGGTTTCGAACAGTGGGGACCGCGTGGTGGTTGAAAACAACGGTCAGTACCGCGTTCTGCGCAATGACGATGTTCTGCTGCGCCGTCCCGGTGCGGACATAACCACATATGAATACGATGACGGATCAACCCGTAACGTGGTGAGCTATGATGACGGTACCGTGGTGGAAACCGTGCGTGCCGCAAATGGTCAGGTTCTCCGCCGCACGCGCACCTTGCGTGATGGGACAGAAGTGGTTCTGTTCGATGACACCCGGCAGACGGAACAGGTTGTGGTCAATGAATTACCCCAGGCCACAGAATCCGCCACCCGCAACCGTGTGATTTATGAAGGCGGTTCGGATGCTGACGCGCTGGAGCGCGCGCTTGCAGCCAATGCCGACAGTCAGGTCAACCGCCGCTTTTCGCTCATTCAGGTGCGCAATATCGACCGCGTTCGCGAACTGGTGCCGGAAGTGACAGTGAACAGCATCAATTTCGAAACCGGCAGTGCCGCAATCCGCGCCGAAGAAGCCGAAGAGCTGCGGGCGTTGGGCAACGCTATGCGCGATGCTATTGCCCGCAATCCGGGCGAGGTTTTCCTGATCGAAGGTCACACCGATGCTGTTGGCAACTACGCCTTCAACCTTGCGCTTTCGGATCGCCGGGCAGAGTCGGTGGCGCTGGCGCTGACCGAGTATTTCGACGTGCCGCCCGAGAACATGGTGCTGCAGGGCTACGGTGAAAGCGATTTGCTGATTGAAACGCAGGTGTCTGAACGCGCCAACCGACGGGCCGCCGTGCGCCGGATCACGCCGCTGTTGCAAGGCAGCTGATCGGGTTTCGCGTTTTGAATGGATCAACAGAAAAGGCCGGGGGCGTGCAACGTCCCCGGCCGCTTCATTCGTGCGGGTCTACATTGTGATCGCCTGCATCACCTGCGGCTCGATCACATCCACATCCGGCAATGCACGGATCAGTCCTTCAGCGGATTGCTCCAGCGCCGGGAAAGTCCGGTAGTGGCAGGGGATCAGCGTCTTGAAGGCGAAAAACCTTTTGGCCGCATAGGCCACGCCCGCCATGTCCATCGTATAATAGCCACCCGCGGACAGGATGCCGATATCGGGTTTGTAGTAATCCCCGATCCAGTCCATGTCGGCCATGATCGACGTATCCCCCGAGAAATAGAGCGTCTTGCCATCCCCTCGCAGGATGAACCCGGTTTCCATGCCCATATAGCGCTTTTCATCGCCGATCTGCATCGAGGAGGAATGTGAGGCTGGCACCAGCGTCACGGCCACATTGCCCAGTGTGATCGTGCCGCCTTTGTTGAAGGCATGGCCTTCCGTTGCGCCCATCGCATGAAGCGCCTGCGCAAGTTCCACCATGCCCGATACCGGTGCGCCGGTCTTTTGTGACAGCTCCACAATATCTGCGGTGTGGTCGAAATGCCCGTGCGTGACCAGAATATGTGTCGCGCCGTCAAGCGCAGCCTCCTTGTCTTGCCCCTCCATCATCGGATTGCCGTTCAACCAAGGGTCGATCAACAGCACCTGATCGCCGATCTCGATCCGGAACGATCCGTGTCCAAGCCATATGATATTCATTTGACGTCTCCCTGTCTGTCTGCCCCAAGGCTAACACAGCGCGCGCGATGGGAAAGAGGCGAGGGTGTTTTGATCTATGTCAATCAAAGCGGACAAGTTAACTGTCAGGATAAATTTACATATACGGGGGGAGTCGCCATGCGCATTTTGTTTGTCCATCCGAATTACCGCTCCGGCGGGGCAGAGATTGCGGGCACATGGCCACCGGCCTGGGTGGCGTATTTGTCGGGCCATCTGCGGCAGGCGGGATTTGACGACATCCATTTCATCGACGCGATGACCGACAACGTGTCGGATGCCGATCTGGCCAAGCGCATGGAAAAGATCAAACCCGATGTGGTGGGCGTCACCGCGATCACCCCGTCGATCTACCGGGCAGAGGATGTGCTCAAGGTCGCAAGCGAAGTGGTGCCGAATGCCGTCCGCATGCTCGGCGGGGTTCATGCGACCTTTATGTTCAAGCAGGTTTTGTCCGAAGCGCCTTGGGTCGATGTGATCGTACGGGGCGAGGGCGAAGAGATTTGCACCGAACTGATGCTGGCCATTGAAGACGGGCGCTGGCCTGCCGACAAACACAAGATCAAAGGTCTGGCCTTCATGGATGGCGACCAGATCGTTGCGACCCCGGCGGCGAGCACGGTCAAGGATCTGTCCAAGATCAAGCCGGACTGGACCGTGCTAGAGTGGGACAAGTATATCTACATCCCGCTCGGCACGCGTGTGGCGATTCCCAACCTTGCGCGCGGCTGTCCCTTCACCTGTTCCTTCTGTTCGCAATGGAAGTTCTGGCGCGACTACCGCGTGCGCGACCCCAAGGATGTGGTCGACGAGATCGAGGATCTGGTGGAAAACCACGGTGTCGGCTTCTTCATCCTTGCCGACGAGGAACCCACGATCAACAAGAAGAAATTCGTCGCCTTCTGTCAGGAGCTGATCGACCGGGGTCTGCCGGACAAGGTCAAGTGGGGCATCAACACCCGCGTGACCGACATCTACCGCGACCGCGACCTGCTCAAGTTCTACCGCAAGGCAGGTCTGGTGCACGTGTCCCTTGGCACCGAGGCCGCCGCACAAATGAAGCTCGACATCTTCAACAAGGAAACCAAGGTCGACGAGAATAAGACCGCGATCCGCCTGCTGCGCGAGGCCGACATTCTGGTCGAGGCGCAATTCATCGTCGGACTGGACAACGAAACTCCGGAAACGCTGGAAGAGACCTACCAGATGGCGTGGGACTGGCAGCCTGATCTGGCAAACTGGTCGATGTACACACCGTGGCCCTTCACGCCCTTGTTCCAGGAGTTGAAGGACCAGGTCGAAGTCTTTGATTTCAGTCGCTATAACTTTGTGACACCCATCATGAAACCAGCCGCGATGGAGCGAGGGGAATTGCTCGATGGCGTGATGAACAACTACCGCCGGTTCTACATGAAAAAAGCGCTGTTCCACTATCCGTGGCGCGGCACCGGGTTCCGGCGGCGGTACCTGCTGGGCTGTCTCTACGCCTTCCTCAAGGCGGGCGTGGGCCGCACGTTCTACGATCTGGGTAAGGTCGGCTACGCTGGCCCGCAATCGAAGAACAAGCTCGACTTCCAGTTCGACGACAGCCGCACCATTGCCGAGGCGCAGATGGAGGATTGGGAGGCGTCTGCCGACAAGGCCGCTGCCGCCAAGGAACGCCGCGAGGCGGTGAAGGCGCAAATGAAGGAACGCTCTGCCGAACGCACGCAGGACTTCAAGCTGCCCAATGGGGCCGAGGTCAAAGCCTGTGGAGGAGGATCCCAGCAAATGGAGGACGTCTGAGGATGCCCGTCCCACATCGGCTCAGGGGGCGCTGATCGGGCCGAATGCCATCCTACAGCTCTTGCCGCAGATCGAACGGATTGGCGGCGAGGCACGGGTGGCCCAGATGCTGGCCGAGGCGGGCGTGTTCGAGGTGCCAGACGGAAGCCACATGATCCCAGAGGGAGATGCCGCGCGTTTGCATCAGGTGCTGCGCCGGGATGAGCCAACAATGGCACCGGAATTGGCTGCACAGGCAGGACGGGCCACGGCGGAGTACATACTGGACCACCGCATCCCAAAGCCAGCGCAATGGCTGCTCAGGCTGTTGCCCGCTCCTCTGGCGGCTCGCAGCCTGTCCAAAGCGATCACTCAGCACGCCTGGACGTTTGCGGGCTCCGGGCGGTTTGTTGCAAAGGGTCCTTGGTGTTTCGAGATCGCTCAGAACCCGATCGTTCGTGGTGAACACAGCGATGCCCCGCTCTGTCACTGGCATGCCGCTGTGTTTGAACAGCTGTATCGAACGCTTGTGCATCCCCGTGTCAAATGCCGAGAGGCGACCTGCTGTGCTATAGATGAGCATCATGCCTGCCGTTTCCATTTGACGATCGCTACGCACTGACGCATTCCGAGCTGCTGCAAATTAATGTTTGCACGTCGGTCGTTACCCGGTATTCTGCATCCTTGTCACATGTTTGATCGTCGCTTGTTGATTACTCTGTGGCATGGCCCGCATTCAGGGGTGTGTGCGGGTGTCCTATCGAAAATCGGTTCTGTCAGTGCGTCACTATGGGGGCTGAGCGCATGAATGTCTTTAGACCATCCGGAGTGACAGAGTTTCCGTCGCAGCCGCCGGGCGATCACGTCGAACGCCTGAACGATCCAGAACGCCTGTCCGCACTTGACGCTGCAGGGGTCATGGACACCGCGCCGGAAGAGGGGTTCGACCGCATGGCCCGTATGGCCACAGCTGTTCTGGGTGTGCCGGTGGGACTGGTTTCTTTCGTTGACGCCGAGCGCCAGTTCTTCAAGGCCGAATGCGGCCTTCCGGGGGGCGATGACAGCGTGCAGGAAACGCCGCTCAGCCATTCTTTCTGCCAATATGTGGTTACGCATGATCGCACGCTTGCCGTAACGGATGCGCGTGAGCATCCGTTGCTGAAGTCAAACAAGGCCATCACCGACCTAGGAGTGATTGCCTATCTTGGCGTGCCCATCCACGCTCCGAACGGCCAACCGCTCGGATCCTTTTGTGCCATTGATTCCAAGCCAAGGCTCTGGAGCGAGCAAGATGTCAGTCTGATCAGTGACCTCGCGGCGATGATCGAGACGGAGCTTCTTCTGAAACACGAACATGACGCGATGCAAACCTTGGCCCGTGAAATGAATCACCGGGTCAAAAACCTGTTCTCTGTTGTCGGCGGCATGATTTCGCTGACAGCGCGCAGTGCAGAGACACCGATGGATATGGCGCGTGTACTTCAGGGCCGTCTCTCGGCGCTTGATACCGCCCATTCGCTGATCAGTCCCGCGCTGGCCGAGGGCCGCACCGATATCGAGGTGCAGACCCGGCTTGGGAAGCTGATCGCCCGACTGCTGGACCCACATGTGGCATTTCCAGACAAGCAGCTCATGCTGGATTTGCCGGAGCTATTGCTGTCCGGCCAATCTGTCACAGACCTTGCGCTTGTGATCCACGAACTGGCGACAAATGCCGCCAAATATGGGGCTTTGTCGAACACGGACGGCACTATCGATATCCGGGGGACTGTGGCGGGCGACATGGTCCACCTGACATGGCGCGAACGGGGTGGACCCTCCATTGGACAGGCCCCTGCCAATAAAGGGTTTGGCAGCAAGCTGATTGATCTGACCGTGTCGCGCCAGATGAACGGCGCGATGGAGACCGCATGGCACGCTGACGGAGTCGAGCATCTGCTGAGCCTCCCGCTTTCCCTGTTCGACACGGATGATTGCGCAACGGACGGACGATTGTCCTAAAATTCTTGCTCATATCACCTGACCGGTCGCTGCGCAGGATGCGCCACTTGAACCCGTGCACGGCTGGGGCTAAACGCAGCGAAAGATCCGCAGTCCGCAAAATCGAGGGGACCTCGCCTCATGTCCATTGACATCGAAACCGCCGCCCGTGTGGCCAAACTTGCGCGCATTCGCGTCGAAGATGACGCTCTGCCCGCGCTGGCCCAGGAATTCAGCAACATCCTCGGCTTTATCGAGCAGCTGAACGAGGTCGATGTAGAAGGTGTGGAGCCTATGGTCAGCGTCGAGCCGATGCGCCTCAAGCGTCGCAAGGACGGGGTGACCGATGGCGGTATGCAGGACAAGGTTCTCGCCAACGCGCCTGACGCCCGCGAGGGCTTTTTCGCTGTGCCGAAGGTGGTGGAATAATGACCGATCTGACCAAACTGAAAATTTCCGAGGCCCGCGACGCATTGCGCAAGGGCGATGTGTCTTCTGTCGAGCTGACCGAAGCCTGCCTCAAGGCCATCGACATGGCTGATGCGCTGGGTGCCTTCGTGCACAAGACGCCCGAGGTGGCGATGGGGCAGGCGAAATCCGCCGATGACCGGATCAAAGCGGGCGACGCACCTGATCTTTGCGGCATCCCGTTGGGCATCAAGGATCTCTTCTGCACCAAAGGTGTGCCGTCTCAAGCCGCCAGCGCCATCCTCAACGGCTTCAAGCCGGAATACGAAAGCACCGTCACCAGCCAGCTTTTCGATGCAGGAGCGGTCATGCTGGGCAAGCTCAACATGGACGAGTTTGCGATGGGGTCGTCAAATGAAACCTCGACCTACGGCAACGCGATCAACCCCTGGCGGCGCGGCAATGATGACACCGCGCTGACGCCTGGCGGCTCCTCCGGTGGCTCGGCCTCTGCCGTTGCCGCAGATCTTTGCCTTGGCGCGACCGGCACCGACACCGGCGGCTCCATCCGCCAGCCCGCCGCCTTCACCGGCATCACCGGCATCAAGCCGACCTATGGTCGCTGCTCGCGCTGGGGGATCGTGGCCTTTGCCTCCTCTCTGGATCAGGCCGGTCCGATGACCAAAGACGTACGCGACGCGGCCATCATGCTCGAAGCGATGTGCGGTCACGACCCGAAAGACAGCACAAGCGCTGATCTGGCTGTGCCGAATTTCGAAGCGATGCTCACCGGCGACATCAAGGGTAAGACCATCGGCATTCCGCGCGAATACCGCATGGACGACATGCCGGATGCGATCGAAGCCCTCTGGGCCGAGGGCCGCAAGATGCTGGAAGATGCGGGTGCTGTGATTAAGGACATCAGCCTGCCTCACACCAAATACGCGCTGCCCGCCTATTACGTGATTGCGCCCGCTGAGGCATCGTCGAATCTCGCGCGCTATGACGGTGTGCGCTACGGCCACCGCGCGAAACTGGCGCAGGGCGACGGCATCACCGAGATGTACGAGAAGACCCGCGCAGAAGGCTTCGGTCCCGAAGTGCAACGCCGCGTGATGGTTGGCACCTATGTGCTGTCCGCCGGCTTTTACGACGCCTATTACAACCGCGCCCGCAAAGTCCGCACCCTGATCAAGAAAGACTTCGAGGATGTCTTTGCCCAGGGCATCGACGCAATCCTCACACCCGCCACGCCTTCGGCCGCGTTCGAGCTTGGCAAAGACGTGACCGATCCGGTTGAGATGTATCTCAACGACGTCTTCACCGTGACCGTGAACCTCGCCGGTCTGCCGGGCATCTCGGTGCCGACCGGACTTGATAAACAAGGTCTGCCTCTGGGTCTGCAGCTGATCGGTCGTCCGTGGGAAGAGGGTGATCTGCTGAATACCGCCTATGCCCTCGAACAGGCGGCGGGCTTTGTGGCAAAGCCCAGCCAATGGTGGTAATTTCGCGCCGAGTGAGGCAGGATATGACCAAGAAACATGGCATAATGCGCGGTTTTTCCGGAGGCGCAGTGCTTCTGGTGATGACCGCCTGCAGCCCGACCGTCCCGGACAGCGCTGTTGGCTTTGATCGCTACGATGGCTATCAAGAGCGCCGCGAAGCCGTTCTCGAAGGCCGCGCATCCCCAACCACCATCGGCGCGCCGCCCACAGTGACCGGAGCACCGCTCTCGGCCACCGGTCCGCTGGATGCCGCCGATCTGGAAGCGCGCCGCGCGAATTCCGGCGTTGATCCCGTGCAGGCGTCTCCCAGCAACCCGGCACCACAGATTGTGGAGAACGCCGTTGGGATCTCGGATGAAAACGACTTTGACGCCGTGTCCAACACCCGCAGTATTGAAGGCGACGCTGCCTTGATCGCCCAGAACCGGGCGCAGTATCAGGTCATTGCGCCCGAGGCGCTGCCCACCCGGCCTGGTACCAGCACGCCAAACATCGTCGCCTACGCGCTTCAGACCAACAATCCGAAAGGTGCGCCGATCTACAGACGATCGGCCTTTGCCTCTGAAAACCGACATCTGCGCAACTGCGCCGGCTTTGCGTCCGCCGATCTCGCGCAGGAGGCATTTCTCGCCAATGGCGGGCCAGAGCGTGACCGCCAGAACCTCGATCCGGATGGGGACGGCTTTGCCTGCAGTTGGGATCCGGCGCCGTTCCGCGCGGTGCGCAACTGACGCCGCTCTGGCACCCCTCGCCAAATTGTGGCCCGCGGCGTGACGGCGCGCGGCCTGACCTGATTGTCCTGCATTACACCGCGATGGAGTGCGCCGAGAAAGCGCGCGACTGGCTTTGCCATGTAGACGCACAGGTCTCGGCCCATTACGTGATCGCACCGGATGGCACCGTCTGGCAACTGGTCGATGAAGACGACCGCGCCTGGCACGCCGGGGCAGGGGCATGGGGGCCGGTCACCGATGTGAATTCGCGCTCCATCGGGATCGAGATCTCGAATACCGGCAGCACGCCTTTTGCAGCGAAACAGATGGATGCCGTCGACGCTTTGGTGGCCGGGGTCATGGACCGACACGCGATCCCGCCGGAGCGGGTGATCGGCCATTCAGACATGGCACCGGGACGCAAGATCGACCCCGGCCCCCGTTTTGACTGGCAGCGCCTTGCGCGACAGGGGCTTGCGATCTGGCCCGACGCGACGGGTAGTGGTGAGTTTACAGAGAATGCGCGCCGCTTCGGCTACACCGCGGATGTTGCACCCGACACGCTGCTGCACAGCTTCCGCCTGCGCTTCCGCCCAAACGCGTCGGGGCCACTCGACGACACCGACCGTGCGCTCATGGCCAATCTCGCAAAGCGCTGGCCCGTCGCCACGTCCTGATCTTCTCTGGTTTCCAAATACTTCGGGGGTTTGGGGGCAGAGCCCCCAAGGCTGACGGTGCCGTGAGCGCATCGTTTGCGATCAACTCAACTCGTAGGGCAGAATCCCGCGCCGATGCGGCTGGATCGTCAGCTTCCGTTCCAGCGGCGGCACCGAGCGTTGGTGGCAGTTCGCCCGCTCGCAGATGCGGCAGGAAATCCCGATAGGCTCAAACGCACCGTCGCGGGTCAGGTCCAGGCCGTCCGCATAGACCAATGCTCCGGCATGCTTGACCTCGCATCCGAGCGCAATGGCATAGCGCCGCACCGGTGCGCCGAAGTGACCGCCTGTCTTGGACACATCGCGTGCCAGCGAAATGTACCTCACCCCGTCCGGGGTCTCTGCCAATTGCCGCAGGAATCGTCCCGGTGTCTCGAAGGCACGGTGTACGTTCCAAAGCGGGCAGGCACCACCGAAGCGCGCGAATTGCAGCCGTGTGGCCGAATGGCGCTTGGTGATTGTGCCCGCCTGATCGACGCGGACAAAGAAGAACGGGATACCCTTGGCGCCAGGCCGTTGCAGGGTCGACAGGCGATGCGCCACCTGTTCGATGGAGGCGCCAAAGCGCCGGGCCATCAGCTCCAGATCATGCCGCGTGTCATGCGCGGCTTGCAGAAATTGGCCATATGGCATGACCGCCGCTCCGGCAAAATAGTTTGCCAGCCCTAGCCGCGCGATGGCGCGGGCGGCATCCGATTGGAAACGTCCCAGATCAAGTGTGGCGTCGAGCAATTTGCCATGCCGGGTCAGCGCCAGTTGCAGCATCATCTGAAAGGTTTGCGTCTCGGGTGCAGCAAGAGACGAGAGCGTTACCTCCTGCCGCAATTCGTCGAAGCGGCGCAGTTCGGGCATATTGGCAAAGCGCACATGCAGACCTTCGGCTTCTAGCCCCCGGATAGCCGCGCGGACGCGGTCTGATCCTGTCAGCTTGGTGGCAACCCGCTCGGCTGCCTTGTCCACCGCGTCGATGTAATTGTCGCAATAGTGGAAGAAGTCGCGCACCTCTTCCCACGGCGAGGGCTGAAGCTGTGCGCCTTCACGTCCCAGCGCTTCGTCCAGCGAGGCAAGGCGTTCATGTGTCTGACGATAGGCCCGGTGCAGCTCGAGGAACGCGCGCGCCAGACCCGGCGCATTCGAGGCGGTCAGGCGCAGATCTGCCACGGGCGGTGTGGCGTCGGCAAAGACAGGATCGGCCAGCGCTTCGCGCATGTCCGAAATCATCCGTTCCGCATCGCCTTGACCCAATTCTGTGACATCGACGCCGAACTCCTGCGCCAGCGCCAGAACGACGGTTGTCGAAAGCGGGCGTTTGTTGTTCTCCATCTGGTTCAGATAGGGCAGAGACACGCCCAGCTTGGCGGCGAAGTCGCGCTGGGTGATGCCAAGGCGCGTGCGGATCTCGCGCAGTTTGGCACCGGCGTAAAGCTTCTGGGTGGGCATGTGGTCCTCGTGGCTTTGCAGGTTTGCAACCAATCACGCCCGAGTTTGCAAATTCACCCTGTGCTGTCCAGCCCCGCCAACCGCGAGGAGCGCCAGATCACAAGCTGGATCGCCACAATCGCGCAGACCGCGGTGACCAGCATGATCCATAGCAGCGGCCACGGTCCTGCACCGGGTACCAAAAGCGCGCCTGCCAAGGCTGACAGTCCTGCACCACCGCCCAGCATAATCGCGCCGCCAAGCCCCGAGGCCGTACCGGCAAGATGGGGGCGGACAGACAGCATGCCGGCGGTGGCGTTGGGGATGGTCATGCCGTTGCCCAGCCCGACGAAGGTCATGAAGCCGAAAAACGTCCATTGCGACCCAAGGCCCAGCCAGAAAACCCCCATCGAAAAGAGAATGCCGGTGCAGTTGATCAGTGTCCCGAAGAGCACCATGCGATTGACGCCGATCCGCGCCGAGAAACGGCCAGAGACGAAATTTCCGCAGAAATAGCCGATGGCTGGTGCACCGAAGAAAAAGCCCAGCTCTGCCGGGCTCATTCCGAAGACTTCCGTCCCGACAAACGGCGCGCCTCCAAGGTAGGCAAAGAACGCGCCCGAGGACATGGCTGATGCGATGGCATAGCCCCAAAAGCGCGGGCTGGTCAGAAGTTCGGGATATTGGGCGAATTGCTGTCCGAGGGTCAGACCGCTCACAGCCGCCGTTTCGCCAAGATCGCTCCATGTCAGCCAGAACATGCCAAGTCCAAGGATCAGCAGGAGCCAGAAATTGGCCTGCCAGCCGAAATATTGGTCCAGTACACCGCCGAAGGCCGGGCCGATCATTGGCACCACGGCCATACCCATGGTGACGTAGCCAATCATTGACGCCGCCTGATCCTGCGGCACGCAATCGCGCACCACGGCGCGGCTGAGCACCATCGCTGTCACGATGACGGCCTGCGCCATGCGGAAGCCGAGGAAGGTGTAGATGTCGGGCGCATAGATGCAGCCAAGGGTCGCCACGCAGAACCCGCCGATTCCCCACAGGATCACTGGGCGGCGGCCCAGCTTGTCCGAGATCGGGCCGATCAGGATCTGAAGGATCGCGTTTACGCCGAGGTAGACCGCGACCGACAGTTGCATCAGCCAGTATTCGGTCTGGAAATAGGCCGTCATGTTGGGCAGCGACGGCAGGAAGATGTTCATCACCAACGCCGAAAGACCTGCAAGCAGGATCAGTGTGACAATATGTGGCGGTGTGGTGCGGTCGAGAAATCGGACCTTAGAGGCGTAACTCATTGCCTATCGCTACGCCCGCGCTTCGGGATTGTCCATATAGATAGGCGTAACGATACAATTTGCAGTTTTGCAATTTGCAATAGGGTGAATTTCCAGAGTTTGCAAATTTGCTCATTAACGCTTGAGCCGCTGCCGCGCCCCAGTATGTTCGCCGCAAAGCGACGAAGGGACGGTCCATGAAAGATATTCTGCAAGAGTTGGAGACGCGCCGCGCCGATGCCCGCATGGGTGGTGGTCAGAAACGCATTGATGCGCAGCACGCGCGGGGCAAGCTGACAGCGCGCGAACGGGTGGAGCTGTTGCTCGATGAGGGCAGCTTTGAAGAATACGACATGTTCGTCACCCATCGCTGCACCGATTTCGGCATGGAGAAGAACCGGCCTGCAGGCGATGGTGTGGTCACCGGGTGGGGCACGATCAATGGCCGGATGGTCTACGTGTTCTCTCAGGACTTTACGGTGCTGGGCGGGTCCGTGTCGGCCACCCATGCGATGAAGATTTGCAAGATCATGGATATGGCGATGCAGAACGGCGCGCCGGTGATTGGGATCAACGACTCGGGTGGTGCGCGCATTCAGGAAGGCGTCGACAGCCTTGCGGGTTATGGCGAGGTGTTCCAGCGCAACATCATGGCGTCCGGTGTGGTCCCGCAGATCAGTGTGATCATGGGGCCGTGTGCGGGCGGTGCTGTGTACAGCCCTGCGATGACCGACTTCATCTTCATGGTGAAGGACAGCTCGTATATGTTCGTCACCGGGCCGGATGTGGTGAAGACCGTGACCAATGAGCAGGTCACCGCCGAAGAACTGGGTGGCGCGTCAACGCATACAAAGAAATCCTCGGTTGCTGATGGCGCGTTCGAGAACGATGTCGAGGCGCTGGCCGAGGTGCGGCGATTGGTGGACTTCCTGCCGCTCAACAACCGTCAGCCCAGCCCGACGCGGCCGTTCTTTGACGATGTGGACCGGCTGGAGGAATCGCTCGACACGCTGGTGCCGGAAAACGCGAACACGCCTTACGACATGAAAGAGCTGATCCTGAAGATCGCGGATGAAGGCGATTTCTACGAGATTCAGGAAGACTTCGCCAAGAACATCATCACCGGCTTTGTCCGTCTGGAAGGCCAGACTGTGGGCGTGGTGGCGAACCAGCCGATGGTTCTGGCCGGTGTTCTGGACATCGACTCCGCCCGCAAGGCGGCGCGGTTCGTACGGTTCTGCGACTGCTTCGGGATTCCGGTCCTGACGTTGGTGGACGTGCCGGGCTTCCTGCCGGGGACATCGCAAGAGTATAACGGTGTCATCAAGCACGGCGCGAAGCTGCTCTTTGCCTATGGCGAGGCGACGGTGCCCAAGGTGACGGTCATCACCCGCAAGAGCTATGGCGGGGCCTATGTGGTTATGGCATCCAAGCATCTGCGCGCGGACGTGAACTATGCCTGGCCGACCTCGGAGATTGCCGTGATGGGCGCCAAGGGCGCGACCGAAATCATCCACCGCGCCGATGCAGGCAATGCCGAAAAGATCGCGGCCCACACCAAGGAATATGAGGACCGCTTTGCCAACCCGTTTGTGGCGGCAGAGCGAGGCTTCATCGACGAGGTGATCCAGCCGCGCAGCACGCGCAAGCGGGTGGCGCGGGCGTTCGCTGCGCTGCGGTCCAAGCAGCAGTCGATGCCGTGGAAGAAGCACGACAATATTCCGTTGTAACACGGACGCCGGTGTGTGCGCGCACGCACCTTACGGGAGGAGGTCATCTGTGGTGAGAGGTGGAGCTTGGCAACATCTGACAGCAGGCGTTTTGGCGCTAAGCGGGACCGTTGCGATTGCCGCCGATGACCTTCTTTCCGTGCCTTCGGGCCAGCCGGTGACGTTCCAAGAAATGCTCTGGGATCGGCCGGGCGGGGGGCTGATGTATCGCTTTCGCTTTGTCACGCCCGAGATCGGGCAGGCGGGTCGTGAATATGAGGACGTGGAGATCGACATGCAGTTTCTGTGCGAAACCTTCGCCATTCCGCGTCTTGCCGAGACCGGACCGCAGCCCAGCCAGATCGTCATTTCCTTCAGTCAGGAAGAGACGGAATTTGGTGTCGCCACCGAAGACGTCACCCAGTTTTTCGAGGCCTACCGGGTCGAAGACGGAACCTGCATCTTGGAGTTTTTCTGATGCGTGCACAATATGTTGCGACCCATCCTTCGACCTCTCCGGGGGTTGAGTCTTTTGCGTCACAGGACCGCGATGTTGCGGGCTGTGGATATCTTTTCGCCATGATTTCAGGCTATTCTGGGTCCGACTGCACCCAAGCAGTCACTACCTCGAACCGAGGACAGGCAGGACCAGCAGGTCTTGTTGGGTCCTTTGAACCTGACAGGAGAAACAGATGTCAAAGAGCATCAAGCTTCTTGCCGCAGTCGGTCTTTTTGCTGTTTTGTCCGCGTGCGGGCACAAGCAGGCCGAAGAAGAGTTTGTGGTTATCGACCCTGAGCCGATCAGCCACGAACCTGTGTACACAGGCAAGTACAAGTAAACTCAAAACGGGGCGGGCAGAGGCGTCCGCCCCCTTTTCCCGATCGCTTCGCGGGGGTGTCCCATGCTGAAGCATCGCGGCTTTCCGGGGCGTCTTCCCGGTACGGATTTCCAATTCACCATCCGCCGACCGAATCCCAAAGGGGTAACGCCGCTGATCAGGCGGGACAGGTACCGCGACCGCAAAGCGGTGGATCGCAAGGCGGACACCGTGTTCATGGCGGCGCTTTGGGCGCATTTTGGCACCGAGCCGTTTGAGCGGGGCAATCTGGATGCCGGGCGTCTGAGCTGGTTATTTGGGCGCGAGGTGCTGCCCTATGACGATCCGTTCGACCCCATGAGCTATGAGTCGCTCTTGATCATTGACGAAACTGCGGCACGTGCAGCTTTCCCTGATGCCTTTGACGAGGAGGGATGGGCGTGATGCCGCTTACGTCAGGGCAATATGCGCGGGAAAAAGCCGATACCTTGAGTTGTATCAATCTTGCGATTGACGCGTTAGGCGGTTGTGGCACTGTGGATGTGTTCCTAGTGACATGGCGTTGGCAGATTACGCCATATGTTCACCGTTACCCTTCCCCTGTCGGGCGTCTTGGTCATACCCCATGCCAAGCGCCCGACTTTTTACGTTCAAATTCAGAATGTTACAAATGCGGGCAAGGTTTTGCCCAAAACCCCGTTTCGGGCGCGACAGGCTGGAACCCGGGCACGCTTCTTGCTGTTAGTCCCTTTGAGGCACTCACACTCAAAGGAGCAGACATATGGCACAGCACATCTTCACACCCACCCGCATTTTTGCGGTCTGCGCGCTCTTCGGGCTTTCGGCCTGCGGCGACACGCTCGGCGAACAAGCCTTGCTCGGCGGCGCGGCAGGGGTCGGGACTGCAGTCGCGACCGGCGGTGATCCGGCAACCGGCGCAGTTGTCGGCGGCGCGGCCAATGTCGCCTATTGCCAGACCTATCCGGAACGCTGCTGACCGTTCAGCGCGACCCAAACCCCTACAGATTTCGACCGTTCGGACCGCGCGTCCGGACGGTCTTTTTTATGCCATCGCTGCGGGATCGCTCCCCGGCCAAGAAAAGACTGACGGAAAGGGACAGACATGTTCGACAAGATCCTGATTGCCAACCGGGGCGAGATCGCCTGCCGGGTGATCAAGACCGCCCGCAAGATGGGCATCAAAACGGTGGCCATCTATTCGGACGCCGACAAACACGCGTTGCATGTCGAAATGGCGGACGAGGCGGTAAATATCGGCCCGCCGCCGGCGAACCAGTCCTATATCGTCATCGACAAGGTGATGGACGCGATCAAGCAGACAGGCGCGCAGGCGGTTCACCCGGGCTACGGCTTTCTGTCGGAGAACCCGAAGTTTGCCGAGGCCCTTGAGGCCGCAGGCGTTGCCTTCATTGGGCCGCCCAAGGGGGCCATCGAAGCGATGGGCGACAAGATCACTTCGAAGAAGATCGCCCAAGAGGCCGATGTGTCGACCGTGCCTGGCTATATGGGCTTGATCGAGGACGCGGACGAAGCGGTGAAGATCTCGAACGAGATCGGCTATCCGGTGATGATCAAGGCCTCCGCTGGCGGTGGCGGTAAGGGCATGCGGATTGCATGGAACGATGAAGAGGCGCGCGAGGGCTTTCAGTCGTCCAAGAACGAGGCGGCGAACAGCTTTGGCGACGACCGTATCTTCATCGAGAAATTCGTCACTCAGCCGCGCCATATCGAGATTCAGGTGCTTTGCGACGCGCATGGCAACGGGATTTACCTGAACGAACGCGAATGCTCGATCCAGCGCCGCAACCAGAAGGTTGTGGAAGAAGCGCCGTCGCCGTTCCTGGACGAAGCGACGCGTAGAGCGATGGGCGAACAGTCCGTCGCGCTGGCCAAGGCCGTGGGCTATACCAGCGCGGGTACGGTGGAATTCATCGTCGATGGCGACAAGAACTTCTACTTCCTTGAGATGAACACCCGCCTTCAGGTGGAACACCCGGTTACCGAACTGATCACCGGTGTCGATCTGGTCGAGCAGATGATCCGTGTCGCCAATGGCGAGCCGCTGTCGATCACCCAGGACGACGTCAAGATCAACGGCTGGGCCATCGAGAACCGGCTTTATGCCGAAGACCCGTATCGTGGCTTCTTGCCGTCGATTGGCCGTCTGACCCGCTACCGTCCACCGGCTGAGGGTGCTCTGGGAGCCGGTCTAGTCCGCAACGACACGGGTGTGTTCGAAGGCGGCGAGATCAGCATGTACTACGATCCGATGATCGCCAAGCTGTGCACATGGGCTCCGACACGCGGTGAGGCCATCGAGGTGATGCGCCATGCGCTTGACAGTTTCGAGGTTGAAGGCATCGGGCATAACCTGCCGTTCCTGTCGGCGGTGATGGATCATCCGAAATTCATTTCGGGCGACATGACCACCGCCTTTATCGCCGAGGAATACCCCGACGGGTTCGAGGGTGTGACGCTGGGCGATGATGCTCTGCGGGGCATCGCAGCGGCCTGTGCGGCGATGAACCGGGTGGCCGAAATTCGGCGCGCCCGCATTTCGGGCACGCTCGACAATCACGAGCGCCATGTTGGCGAAGAATGGAACGTTGCGCTGCAGGGACAGGACTTTGATGTCCGGATCGCTGCCGATCACGATGGCTCGACTGTCCGGTTTGCGGATGATGGCTCTGAAGTGCGCGTCAGTGGCGATTGGACCCCCGGCGATCAACTGGCCCGCATGACGGTCAATGGCGTGCCGCTGGTGATGAAGGTGGGCAAGGTGTCGGGCGGGTTCCGCATCCGGTCGCGCGGAGCCGAGCTTAAGGTTCACGTGCGCACGCCACGTCAGGCCGAGCTGGCGCGCAAGATGCCGGAAAAAGTGCCGCCGGACACGTCAAAGATGCTGCTCTGCCCGATGCCGGGTCTGATCGTGAAGATCGACGTGGAAGAGGGTCAAGAGGTTCAGGAAGGGCAGGCGCTCTGCACCGTCGAGGCGATGAAAATGGAAAACATCCTGCGCGCCGAGCGCAAGGGCGTCGTCTCCAAGATCAACGCTGCGGCCGGCGACAGCCTTGCCGTGGACGATGTGATCATGGAGTTCGAATAGTCTCGTGCTCTGGTCCCGCTCTCTGTTATCACGCGCGACGACTACGGAGGGATATCTCCCCGTGGTCCGTCCGCCCATGCATAAGCGGGGCCAGCACTCCGGCCGTTTGATCAAATCACGGTCTTACGAGCCCGAGGCGCGTCGGTCGCGTATTTCTTGCTGCCGGATGGGCATCTTGTCGATGGAGCGGGACAGTTCCCGAACGCTCCACGGCAGAGGTTTGCGAAACTTGATCTGCCCGTCTTTGCCAATCAGCGCGAGCATAAAGCTGCGCGGGCGCAGTTTGGTCCGCACATCGGATTGTGCAGCCGGGTCGGTGTCGGTGATGACGACGATATCCCGCTCTGCCAGTTCATCAAGCTCGCGCATCAGATATTGCATCTGCTGGATGAATAGTGGGTCCGCCGGAGCGTTGGCGAATACGATCAGTGGGCGGGCGACCCACAAATATTCGTCAAGTGTGACGTCTTTGGCGTCGAGAATGGGCACAAGGCTCACCTCTTCGTCTGCTGCGGGATCAAGCGAGGTGTCCGCAGCAAGGCTGGCACCAGGCAATGCCAGAGCCGCGAGCGCCAGTATGAAGGGCCGGAGTGTTTTCATACCCCAAGACATAGTGCGTTGCGGGACCAATGCGAAGGGCCGCGCTGTGCGGTCCGAACAAAATTTCGGCATCGCCAATGGTGCCACTGAACAGGTCGCATGATGCCGTAGGGCAGAGGCAGAGACCGTGCGAAACCCACCGCACGCCGCAATGTGCCAATCGCGAACGGGCGGCGGCGAGGACGACAAGAGGAAGACGGAACGATGACAGCCAAGACAGACACATGGCGCAGCCTTGCGGAAAAGGAACTTCGCGGCAAACCGCTTGAAGCGCTGACATGGAAGACCCTCGAAGGCATCGAGGTCCAGCCGCTCTATACCGAAGACGACATCAAGGACCTGCCGCATCTGGGCACGATCCCCGGAGAAGCGCCCTTCACGCGCGGGGTCAAGGCCACGATGTATGCGGGCCGTCCCTGGACGATCCGGCAATATGCGGGCTTTTCGACCGCCGAGGAGTCAAACGCGTTCTACCGGAAGAACCTAGCTGCCGGTCAGCAGGGGGTTTCGGTGGCCTTCGATCTGGCCACACACCGAGGCTATGACAGCGACCACGAACGTGTGGTTGGTGATGTGGGTAAAGCAGGTGTTGCCATCGACTCTGTCGAGGACATGAAGATCCTCTTCGATGGTATCCCGCTGGATCAGGTCAGCGTGTCGATGACCATGAACGGCGCAGTTATTCCGATCCTCGCCAATTTCATCGTGGCGGGTGAAGAGCAGGGGGTGGATCGGGCGTTGTTGTCGGGGACGATCCAGAACGACATCCTCAAAGAGTTCATGGTCCGCAACACCTATGTCTACCCGCCCGAGCCGTCGATGCGCATCATCGCGGACATCATCGAATACACCTCGAACGAAATGCCCAAGTTCAACTCGATCTCGATCTCGGGCTACCATATGCAAGAGGCCGGTGCGAACCTCGTGCAGGAGCTCGCCTACACGCTG
Organism: Alphaproteobacteria bacterium; assembly: GCA_030431485.1. Lineage (GTDB taxonomy): Bacteria > Pseudomonadota > Alphaproteobacteria > Rhodobacterales > Rhodobacteraceae > Marivita. The sequence continues at coordinate 6,250 of JAUIIR010000052.1, read as the reverse complement.
GCGGACGGCAAGGAGTACGTGCAGACCGCGATGGCGCGGGGCATGGATGTGGACAAATTTGCAGGGCGTCTGTCGTTCTTCTTTGCCATCGGCAAGAACTTCTTCATGGAAGCGGCCAAACTGCGCGCGGCGCGTCTGCTCTGGCACCGGATCATGACGGATCTGGGAGCAAAGAACGACCGCTCCAAGATGTTGCGGACGCATTGCCAGACCTCGGGTGTGTCGCTGGCCGAACAGGACCCGTACAACAACGTGATCCGCACCGCCTATGAAGCGATGAGCGCTGTTCTGGGCGGCACGCAATCGCTGCACACCAATGCGTTGGACGAAGCGATTGCTTTGCCGACCGAGTTTTCGGCGCGGATCGCACGAAACACGCAGTTGATCTTGCAGGAAGAAACCGGCGTGACCAAGGTGGTCGACCCGCTGGCGGGTTCTTACTACGTTGAAAAGCTGACCCATGATCTGGCTGAAGCCGCATGGAAGCTGATCGAAGAGGTCGACGAGATGGGCGGCATGACCAAGGCCGTGGCCTCTGGCATGCCGAAGCTGCGGATCGAGGAAACGGCAGCGCAGCGGCAGGCGGATATCGATCGGGGCACTGATGTGATCGTCGGCGTGAACAAATACCGTCTGGAGAAGGAAGACGAACTCGACATCCTCGATGTGGACAACGTCAAGGTGCGCCAAAGCCAGATTGACCGCTTGGAGCGCATCCGGGGTAGCCGCGATCAGGCTGCCTGCGACGCGGCATTGGCCGAGCTTGAGAAACGCGCTGCCGAAGGTGGCAATCTGTTGGAAGCGGCGGTTGAGGCATCCCGCGCCCGCGCCACGGTAGGAGAAATCAGCATGGCGATGGAAAAGGTGTTCGGCCGTCACCGGGCCGAGGTGAAGACATTGGCAGGCGTCTATGGCGCAGCCTATGAGGGCGATGAGGGCTTTGCGGCCATCCAGCGCTCGGTCGAGGCGTTCGCCGAGGATGAAGGCCGCCGGCCACGGATGCTGGTGGTCAAGATGGGGCAGGACGGGCACGACCGGGGGGCGAAGGTGATCGCGACGGCCTTTGCCGATATCGGCTTTGACGTGGATGTGGGGCCGCTGTTCCAGACACCGGCCGAGGCCGCGCAGGATGCCATCGACAATGATGTGCATGTGATCGGGATTTCCAGCCAGGCGGCAGGGCACAAGACGCTGGCGCCGCAACTGGTGCAAGAGCTGAAGGCGCAGGGCGCTGGCGATATTCTGGTGATTTGTGGCGGGGTCATTCCGCAGCAGGATTATCAGTTCCTCTATGATGCGGGGGTCAAGGCGATCTTTGGTCCGGGCACCAACATTCCCGAGGCAGCGCAGGACATCCTGCGGCTCATCCGCGAGGCGCGGGGCTGATTGCAAACCGGGCGGACGCGGCGACGCGCCCGCTGTTTTCCGTTGACGGAAAACCCGCCGCGTGTGTGAATGTCGATATGAAACTCGAATTGGATCACATCGCGGTTGCTGGTGAAACGCTGGAAGATGCGGTGCGCCACAGCGAAGAGGCGCTGGGTGTACCGCTCAAAGCGGGTGGCCAGCATCCACATTACGCCACTCATAACCGACTTCTGGGGTTAGAGAATGACCTCTATTTCGAGGCCATTGCACCAGATCCAACGCAGCCCAAACCGGACTACCCTAGGTGGTTCGGGCTGGATGATTTCGACGGCCCGGCGCAGCTCGACAAATGGATTCTGCGCTGTGATGACATTGAGGCGGCGCAGAGGATGTTTCCCGAAGCCGGCGAGCCCGTGCAGCTGTCGCGCGGCGATCTGAGCTGGACCATGCTGGTGCCGCCGGATGGCCGACTGCCCTTTGACGGGCAGTTCCCGGCGATCATTCAATGGTACACCGAGACGCCGCCGGGTGTGAGCCTGCCAAGTGCGGGGCTGAGGCTTGAAGCTCTGACCATCTGCGGTCCGGATGTGAAGGACTTGCAGAACCGGCTTGCACCGGTTTTTGACAATGACCGGGTGTTGTTTCAGAAAATGGCGGATCGGATGATGCAGGCGGTGTTTCTGACCGCCGGTGGGCGGCGCGTCCTTACATGATCATCCGACCTGCGCGCGCCGAGGATGCCGAGGCGCTGACCGTTATTCTGAATGATGTGATCGACAACACGACGATCACCTTCACCTCGCAACGCAAGACAGTCGAAGATGTCCAGAACGACATTGCTGCCAGGGGAACGGCGTTTCTCGTAGCCGAGATCGACAGCGTCGCGGCGGGCTATGCCAGCTATTTTCCATTCCGCAATGGGCCCGGATATGCGCGCACCAAAGAGCATTCCATCGCGCTCGCGCAGCAGGCGCGCGGCAAAGGGGCGGGGCGCGCGCTGATGCAGGTGCTGGAGGAAGTGGCGCGGGCGGATGGGGTGCATTCGCTCTGGGCAGGCGTCAGCGCCGAAAACATGGCGGGTCGCTATTTCCACGCCACCCTTGGATTCACCGACATTGCCACTCTGCCTGAGGTGGGTTTCAAGTTCGATCGCTGGATCGACCTTGTGCTGATGCAGAAAATGCTGTGATGCCGCACTGACAAAATCGGTACTTTCGCTTAAACTGTTCGCATGTCGATCTGGTCGCGCATTGCGGATGCTGTCTCGGCCCTTGCCTCGGGCGAAGGGCTCTCCGAGGTATTTGAACGCCTGCGCACGCCGCCGGAAAAGACCGTGGCTTTCACCATTGCGGTCATCGCGCTGTCGGCCAAGATGGCCAAAGCGGATGGGCTTGTGACGCGCGATGAGGTGATGGCGTTTCGCGAAGTGTTTCATATCCCGCGCGAAGATGAGGCGGGGGCGGCGCGGGTGTTCAACCTCGCGCGTCAGGACGTGGCCGGCTATGAGGAATACGCCAAGCGCATCCGTGCGATGTTTGGTCAGGATCGGGGTACGCTTTGCGATCTGATGGAAGGTCTGTTTCACATCGCGATGGCTGATGGCACCTATCATCCGGGCGAAGACGCGTTCCTGCTGCGTGTGGCCGAGATCTTCGAGCTGCCAGACGGATCGTTTCGTCGATTAAAATCGCGCTTCGTGCCGGATGCGGAGCCCGATCCTTATGATGTTCTGGGCGTGGACCCCGATATGCCGCTGGATCAGATCCGCGCAACCTGGCGGCAGCTTGTCCGCGACAGCCATCCCGACCGGATGATTGCCCGTGGTGTCCCGGAAGAAGCTGTGCGGCTGTCGGAACGACGTCTGATCGACATCAACCGGGCGTGGGAAGAGATCGCGGCGCGTGAACACGCGTGATGCGGTCCGATTGAGCCTGCATGAGATTGGCCACTTACAATGTCGAATGGTTCGACGCACTGTTTGATGATGCGGGCCAGCTGATTGCCGACGGGTCATGGTCGGCGCGCCATAACGTGACCAAGGCGATGCAGACCGAAGCATTGGGGATCGTGTTCACGGCGATTGATGCGGATGTGGTGATGGTGGTGGAAGCACCGGACACCAGTCGCAACCGCGAAACCGTGCGTGCGCTGGAGCGCTTTGCCGAAGCGTTCGACCTGCGGGCGCGCAAGGCAGTCATGGGGTTCAGCAACGACACGCAGCAGGAAATCGCGCTGATGTATGACCCGGACGTGGTGACCGCCCGGCACGATCCGCGGGGACAGGCACCGGTCCCGGGTGCGCCGCAAGTGGAAGGCGCACCGCGCTTTGATGGGACCTTCCGCATTGATCTCGATATCGACGCGACCGAAGACAAAGTGGTGTTTTCCAAACCTCCGCTGGAGGTATCGCTCAAGGTCAGGAACAGCGGGCAGGTGATCCGGCTGATCGGGGCGCATCTCAAGTCCAAGGCGCCACATGGCGCGACCAATCGCGATGAGGTCATGCGTCTGTCCATCAGCAACCGGCGCAAACAATTGGCACAAGCGATCTGGCTGCGCGCGCGGGTAACAGAGCATCTTGATGCAGGTGACCCACTGATCGTGATGGGAGATTTGAATGACGGTCCAGGGCTGGACGAATACGAGAATCTGTTTGGCCGCAGTTCGGTTGAGATCATTCTTGGAGACGGAGATCGGGACTTGTTTGACCCGCATGCGTGTGAAGCGCTGTTGCGGCGGATTGGCCCGCAACCGACGACGGCGCGCTTTTACATCTCGCAGGAAGAACGTTATCTGCAGGCGCTGCTGGACTACATCATGGTGTCTGCCGACCTTCGCCCCAAGGCGCGGCGTTGGCGCATCTGGCACCCGTTTGACGATCCCGCGTGTTGGAAGACCCCTGAACTGCGCGAGGCCTTGCTCGTGGCCTCTGATCATTTCCCGGTGACTCTGGATATCGACCTATAGGTGAAATCCAGGATCGCAGCGCCTATATCTCTCCTATGAAACAGATTCCGACACTTGCTCTCATCCTTACGATCTCCGCGTCCGGAGCGGTTGCACAAGACGATGAGAGCGGCACGAGCCTGATGGAAGAGGGCGCCAAGCTGTTCTTCCGTGGCCTAATGGATGAGATGGAACCAGCCCTGCGCGAACTTGAAGGGCTGGCCGAGGAAATCGAACCGGCGATTCGGAGTTTTGCCGAAGAAATGGGGCCTGCCTTGCGCGACCTCATGGAGCAGGTCGAAGATTGGTCCGCCTACGAGCCGCCGGTGGTGCTGCCCAACGGTGACATTCTGCTTAAACGGAAACAGGATGCTCCACCGCTGGACGGGCTCCCGCCGCCCGAAGACGGCGAGATTGATATCTGAGCTTACTCTGCCGGTTGGGCGTAGGTCGATGAACGCGACGGCTTGAGCGCTGCATTGGTCAGTACTGCGCCGACCGCAATGGACAGGATCGCAAACAGCGCGGCTATCGACATGGTCGGGACCCCCGCGAGACCTGCGCCGACGGTGCAGCCTCCGGCCAGCACGCCACCGACGCCCATCAGAACGGCGCCGCCTGCGTAGCGTCCCGTTTCGGCTGGCGCGCTAAACGACTGCCACTGGAATGTACCAAACGCGATTGCCGAGACAAACGCCCCGATCAGAACGCCGCCAATCAGACCCACACCGAAATTTGCCGGGATCGAGGTCGAAGCCACGGTCCAGAACAGCGTATCCGCATAAGGTGACGTGAAGGACAGGCTTTGCAGGGCGACGGGATCGAAATCGTCATAAAGCACAAAGCCTGTTCCGATCCAGCCAGCCGGAACCAGAGCGCCAAGCAGGGCGGCAAGACCCAGCTTTGTTGCGCGGTTGCCGGACCGGGCGGCGACGGCAAGTGCCGCGAGCGCGATCAGGACGGACCAGACCAATGCTCCGCCGGGCAAGGCTGCCAGCGACACCGTGTCTCCCAATGCCACCGTGACTGACCCCAGAGTGGTGCGTGCGGGTGCGAGAACGCCCTTGAGCGTTGCGTGGGCGGTGATGGCAAACACCAGCAGAACGAACACTGCACGCAGGTTGCCACTGGCAGACAGCACTGTGAGCCGCGAAACACAGCCGCGTGTGAGCACCATTCCTGCGCCGAACATCACGCCGCCAACAAAGATCGCAAGAAGCGGCAGATCGCCGGCCATGAAGCGGTGATCGTCAAAGGTGATCAGGCCAGACCGAACCCCGGCCTGTGTTCCCAGCACGGCCACGGCCAGCGCAGTCAGCCAGACGCCCATTGCTTGTTTGCGGTCTTCGCCGACAAGGCCGCGACGGAAGCAGAATTTGGTCCGTTCTGCCAACAGCCCAAAGGCCGCACCTAGGATCAATGCGAGACCCACAGCCACCTGAGGTGCCGTGTAGTTTTCAAAGCCAAGGGATTCGAACATGCCGAGTTCCTTCCATGTGTCACGAGGCGAGATGGAGGGAAATCTTTCTTGTGGCAAGCTGACGGAAAGGCATCCCGGCCTGATTTCAAAGGACCGTATTTCTTATTGCGGGCTTCGACGGGAACAGAGTTCCAATCCATGCGCTGACGCGTGACGACCATTCGGGCGCGGGCGCAATGCCCGTGCCGATTGGTCTTTTTTCACATCAGGCGTTCAGCGGCCCCGGATCCGCGGATCAAGCGCGTCGCGCAGACCGTCGCCAAGGTAGTTCACGCTCAGCACCGTGAGCGAGATCGCGATGCCGGGCAGGTACACCCGCTCGGGGAACTGCTGCATGCGCTGGACCGCGTCGGCCAGCATTTTGCCCCATGTTGGGAAGTCGGATGGGAAGCCTACACCAAGAAAGCTGAGTGCGCTTTCGGTGATGATTGCGGTCGCCAGACCCAGCGTCGCCGA
>JAUIIR010000135.1 GCA_030431485.1 Alphaproteobacteria bacterium | reverse complement strand
CCCCGCCAAACCCTTAAAGACATTGGGAGGATTATATGTCCAAAGGCAACCTGACACGTCGCGGCGTGCTCAAGACCGGTGCTGTAGCAGGGGCGGGTCTTGCTCTGCCGACCTACCTGTCCGCAGCGGGCCACGAAGGCTTTACCAACGCACCGACAGGCTCGACCGTTACGCTGGGTTTCAACGTACCTCAGTCCGGCCCCTACGCAGACGAGGGCGCAGACGAACTTCGCGCCTATGAACTGGCCGTTGAACACCTGAACGGCGAAGGCGACGGCGGCATGCTAAACACCTTCTCGTCGAAAGCGCTTCAGGGCAACGGTATCCTTGGCAAGAAAGTCGAGTACGTCACGGGCGACACACAGACCAAGTCTGACGCAGCACGCGCCTCAGCCAAGTCGATGATCGAAAAAGACGGCGCCGTAATGATCACCGGTGGTTCGTCCTCGGGTGTGGCCGTGGCCGTTCAGGCGCTCTGCCAGGAAGCAGGCGTCATCTTCATGGCTGGCCTGACGCACTCCAACGACACAACCGGCAAGGACAAGCGGGCCAACGGTTTCCGTCACTTCTTCAACTCGTATATGTCCGGTGCGGCGCTCGCGCCTGTGCTTGCAGCCAACTACGGCACCGACCGTAAGGCATATCACCTGACCGCAGACTACAACTGGGGTTACACCACCGAAGAAGCGATCAAGTCCTCGACCGAAGCAATGGGCTGGGAAACTGTTGCGGCAGTGAAAACACCGCTCACCCAGACTGACTTCTCGTCCTACATCGCGCCTGTCCTGCAGTCCGGCGCCGACACGCTGGTTCTGAACCACTACGGCGGAAACATGGTGAACTCGCTCACTAACGCCGTTCAGTTCGGTCTGCGCGACAAGCAGGTCAACGGCAAAGACTTCCAGATCATCGTTCCGCTCTACTCGCGCCTCATGGCAAAGGGTGCTGGTGCCAACGTTAAGGGCATCTTCGGCTCGACGAACTGGCACTGGTCGCTGCAGGACGAAGGCTCCAAGGCATTCGTTCAATCCTTCGGCACCAAGTACGGCTTCCCGCCGTCGCAGGCTGCACACACCTGCTACGTCCAGGCCCTGCTCTATGCAGATGCCGTGGAGCGTGCTGGCTCGTTCGCACCGTGCGCAGTTGTCGAAGCGCTCGAGGGCTTTGAGTTCGACGGCATGGGCAACGGCAAGACGCTGTACCGCGCCGACGACCACCAGTGCTTCAAAGACGTTCTGGTTGTGAAGGGTAAGGAAAACCCGTCCTCCGAATTCGACCTCCTCGAGATCGTGGAAGTCACTCCGGTGGATCAGGTCACCTACGCACCCGATCACCCGCAGTTCGCTGGCGGTGCTCTGGGCTCCTGCAACAACGGCGCATAAGCCGCTGTCTTCCGAGGTGGGCCATTCGGCCCGCCTCACTTCTCTCTCAGCCCGTTGCTGTTACGGGCTGCCTGCACTTCCACACTTCTGACCGCAAAGGGTGGGGCAATGGACGCCATAATCCTGCAAATTCTCAACGGGCTCGATAAGGGCTCGGCCTACGCGCTTATCGCGCTTGGCCTGACACTCATCTTCGGCACGCTGGGCGTGGTGAACTTTGCGCATGGCGCATTGTTCATGATCGGTGCCTTCTGTGCTGTAACACTGTCGCGGCTTCTCAGCCTCAGTCACGAGGTAGCCATCCCGGGCGAAGTCGACTTCCTCGGAAACCCGGCTACGCGCGACGTTCCATACGTCTTTGACATTTTTGGCGAAGCGTTGGGCTCCAGCATCATCGATTGGGCCGTCCCCCTGTCGATCCTGTTCGCGATTCCGATCATGATCCTTGTGGGCGTGATCATGGAGCGCGGCCTGATCAAGCACTTCTACAAGCGTCCGCATGCCGACCAGATCCTCGTGACATTCGGCCTGGCAATCGTGCTGCAGGAAATCATCAAGTATTACTATGGCGCTAACCCGATCCCGACCCCCGCTCCGGCAGCGTTTACAGGGTCGTTCGATTTCGGCGCGCTGATCGGCTTTGAACCGAACACAATCATCTATCCTTACTGGCGCCTTGTCTATTTCGCCTTCGCCGCCGTAGTCATCGGCGCGGTGTTTGCCTTCCTTCAGTTCACCACCTTCGGGATGGTCGTCCGCGCAGGTATGGCCGACAGGGAAACTGTCGGGCTTTTGGGCATCAATATCGACAAACGGTTCACCATCATGTTCGGTTTGGCTGCTGCGGTCGCGGGCCTTGCCGGTGTGATGTACACGCCGATCAACTCTCCAAACTACCACATGGGCATGGACTTCCTTGTTCTGAGCTTCGTTGTGGTGGTCGTCGGCGGGATGGGGTCGCTTCCAGGCGCCGTGCTTGCCGGGTTCCTGCTAGGCATTCTCGAGAGCTTCGCCTCAATGCGTGAAGTCATCGACATCATCCCCGGCATCAATCAGGTGATCATCTACCTCGTCGCCATTGTAATTCTACTGACGCGTCCACGTGGCCTGATGGGTCGCAAAGGCGTGATGGAGGACTGATCCATGTTCGGACTGAACAAAAAAGACGCATCCCTCCTGCTGATCGTTGCAGTTCTGGTGGCCTTTGCCCCATTCCTGCTCAACCCGTTCCCCGAGGGCTCCGCGATGGCGCAATTTAACGCGGGCTATCCTGATCTGATGCAGCGCTTCGTGATCTTCGGGATCTTCGCTATCGGCTTCAACATCCTGTTCGGCCTGACGGGCTATCTCAGCTTTGGTCACGCCGCCTTCCTCGGTGTGGGGTCCTATGCAGCGGTCTGGATGTTTAAACTGCTCAGCATGAACGTTCTCCCCGCCATCGTGCTTGCGGTCATCACAGCCGGGATTTTTGCCCTGATCATCGGCTATGTCAGCCTGCGGCGTTCGGGCATCTACTTCTCGATCCTCACGCTGGCCTTCGCTCAGATGTCTTTCGCTCTGGCATATTCGGTTCTCACTCCGATCACCGGCGGTGAAACCGGCCTGCAACTGGCACTGGACGACCCACGTATTCTTGGCAGCGCAACGACGGCGGAAGGCAACATCCCGGTTCCTGGCCTGTTCGGCCTTGAGATGCGCGACAGCGTTGAGCTGATGATGGGCAGCTGGGTGTTCACCTTCAACTTGGGTTACTACTTCTGTGCCATCATCATGCTGATCGCCTTCTACCTGTCGATCCGTATCTTCCGTTCACCATTCGGCATGATGCTCCGTGCGATCAAATCGAACCAGCAGCGTTTGAACTACACCGGCCTGAACCCGCGTCCCTACACTCTGGCGGCCTTCGTGATCTCTGGCATGTATGCCGGTCTCGCCGGTGGCCTGATGGCTTCGATGGACCCGCTCGCCGGGGCTGAGCGGATGTTCTGGACCGCTTCGGGTGAAGTTGTTCTGATGACCATACTAGGCGGCGTCGGCACACTGATTGGACCGGTACTGGGTGCGGGTATGATCAAGTACATGGAAAACATCATTTCCAAGATCAACTCGGACATCCTGCACGGTTGGTTTGCCTTCCTCCCGGACGGTCTTGAGGACCTGGTCGTGACGATGATCTATCCGTTCATCGGCAAAGGTTGGCACCTAACGCTTGGCATCGTATTCATGCTGGTCGTGATCTTCCTGCCTGGCGGCCTTGTTGAAGGTGGTCAGAGACTGGCCAAACTCTTCGGTCGCAAAAAGGCGGATAACCCGAAATCCGCATCCACCGAACCTGCAGAATAAGGAGACGGACAGATGGGTATTCTTGAAGTCAAAGACGTCAACAAACGGTTCGGTGGCCTGCAGGCTCTTGGCAATGTGAACCTCAGCGTGGCCGAGAACACCTGCCACGCCATCATCGGCCCGAACGGGGCCGGCAAATCCACCCTGCTCAACTGCCTCGTCGGCAAACTGATCCCGGACACCGGGTCTGTCATGTTCGACGGACAAAGCGTACTGGGCCGCACCCCGTTCGAAATCAACCAGATGGGCATTTCGCGCGTGTTTCAGACACCGGAGATCTTTGGTGATCTGACGGTGATGGAAAACATGCTGATCCCCTGCTTTGCTAAACGCGATGGGTCTTTCGCCCTGCATGGCATCCGGTCGGTGATGAGCGAAGCGGAACTGCGCGATCAGGCAGAGCACATGCTCGAAGAGGTGAACATGATTGACAAGCGCGACATGCACTCGGCCTCGATGTCACGTGGCGACAAGCGCCGCCTCGAAATGGCGATGTGTCTGGTGCAGAAGCCAAAGCTCCTGCTGCTTGACGAACCAACAGCGGGTATGGCGCGCGCGGACACCAACAACACCATCGATCTTCTCAAAGAGATCAAGGAGAAGCGCAACATCACTATCGCGATCATCGAACACGACATGCATGTGGTGTTCTCGCTCGCGGAACGGATCACCGTTCTCGCGCAAGGCACACCGCTGGTCGAGGACACGCCCGAAAACATCAAGGGCCATCCGAAGGTGAAAGAAGCCTATCTGGGCGAAGCGGCGTAACGCCCGCGTGGTCGAAAGGACAGACACATGAACGTCAGACCCGATTTTTCGAAGAACCGCAACGCTGCCGAAACGGCTCCCGCCTTTCTCTCGGTATGGGACATGCACTCGTATTACGGCGAAAGCTATATCGTTCAGGGTATCTCTTTCAACGTCCACGAAGGCGAGATCCTGGCGCTTTTGGGCCGCAACGGTGCGGGCAAAACCACGACGCTGCGCTCGATTGCACGGATGGACAGCCCACAGGTGAACCATGGCGAGATCTGGCTGGATCACCAGCCCTTGCACAACATGAAATCGTATGAGGCTGCCGCCGTTGGCCTTGGCCTTGTCCCCGAAGACCGCTGCATCATTCCCGGCCTGACGGTTGAAGAAAACCTGCAACTGGCCCAGATCGCGCCGCCTATCGGTTGGTCTATCGAACGCCTGTACGATCTCTTTCCCCGCCTTGGGGAACGACGCAAGCAGGAAGGTGTCACGCTTTCCGGGGGCGAACAGCAGATGCTCTCAATCGCCCGCGCCCTGGCACGCGACATCAAAGTGTTGCTGCTGGACGAGCCTTATGAAGGTCTGGCGCCGGTTATCGTGGACGAGATCGAAAAGACACTTCGCGTGATCAAGGAACAGGGGATGACCACTATCCTTGTTGAGCAGAATGCGGTGCGCGCGCTGCAACTGGCTGACCGCGCCATCATTCTCGACACCGGGTCCATCGTTTTTGATGGCACCGCTGAAGAGGTTCTGGAAAACGACGCATTGCGCGCCGAATACCTCGCGATCTGATCGAAGAACACATGAGAGTGCGACCTAAGCCGCCCTTGCCATTTCCCGGCGGGGGCGGTTTTGTCTGACCAAAGAGGAGGATACCCCATGAGTGATAAGACCTACCCGCCATCGTCTGAGTTGGTTTCTGGCGCGCATGTTGATGCGGCGCGGTATGAGGAGATGTATGCGCGGTCAGTGTCTGATCCTGAAGGGTTCTGGGCCGAAGCTGCGCAGCGTCTGGACTGGATGAAGACGCCGAGCCAGGTGAAGGATGTCGACTTCACCCT
>JAUIIR010000134.1 GCA_030431485.1 Alphaproteobacteria bacterium | reverse complement strand
CACGCAGGCAACAAGCTCAAGCCGTTCTGAAGAGGTAAGAAAACCGGGACGGATCATGCCGTTACCTGAATCGTCACCTTCTTGCACGTCAACCCTTCAAATCTCGGGTCTTCGGTGACTCTGGGTAGAATACATTTTAAGGGGAATAGAATGCTCGACACAGTCAAGAACCCTCAGGACGTGAATGCGGAACTGCAGAGATTCCGTGAATCCTTACGACAGAACGTTGTGGCACTGGCTGCTGAAATGACCCTTCGCAACAAGATGAATGCCAGAAAGGTCGAGGCGCTTTGCGCCCAGATCGACATGTCCGTCAGGGAGTATTCAACCATCCTGTTGCGAAACAACACCGCACGGGTTGCCGAAGAAGCTGCCGCTGCGACTCAGGCGGACGTGCTTGATATTCGGCGCGCTTGGGGTGTGGTCAGCGCAAGGACCAACCTGTTCCGGGTGGAATTGAACCAATGGAACATGATGCGAGACCTCGTTCGCACCCAAGTCACGCAAAGCCGGAAACGGGTTCCGCTGTATGATAGCCGTCAGTCCGAGACCACCCGGTCGCAGATTTCGGCAAGCGATGATGTCTTCGATTGGGTCCACGCCATTCTCAATACCGTCAAACAGACAGAGGAAGCCCGCGAGCAGGGGGGGTTTCCGGATATTGCCCTGCCCAACAGCAAGTTCCATCGGCATCTTCACGCGGCGTATCGCCTGTTGCTGGCGAAAGGGCAGACCGCGAGGATGCGATTTCTCGACGTTGGCTGCGGTGGCGGGCTGAAGGTGCTGTCGGCGCTCCGCTATTTCAAAGAAGCGGACGGGCTGGATTTTCAGCAGTCCTATGTCGATATCGCGCAGGCGCTTCTCGAAAGCGCGGGCGCAACGGCGTCCAACGCGTTTCACGCAGATGCCCTGACCTTTGATGGCTACGGCGACTATGACGTCATCTATTTCTACAGACCGATCCGCGATCAGGAGAAAATCATCGAAATGGAGCGGCAGATCGTGGATCAGGTGTCTGAGGGGACGATCCTGGTCGCGCCATATGTCGGGTTCGGGGCGCGCCACGCGGATTTAGGCTGTGGGCGGGTTGCAGGGCACGTGTACATGGCCAAGACCTCCCAGAAAGAGGCGGACCGGTGGCGGCGCATGGCTGAACAGACGGGCGTTGCCGTGGTTCATTCTGAGGAAGAGCGCGTGCCGACGATCTGGACACCCTTGCTCGAGGCATCGCGCCAATCAGGATATGACGTGAAAAGGTATGTTCAGCCTGTCTGACACAATCAGGGCTTGCCGCGGGTGTCTTGTGCTGCGCTTTGTGGCGCGCCGTTCAACCGGCCACATGAACATAGAGCCGATCTTGTCGATGACAAAGAAATTTACCTTGGGTCACTACTTATGCTGGATTTTTCACAGAGACTTGATAACCTTTAGTCAGTTTAGATGCACGTAACGTCTTTTTATTGTTTTTTTAATTGCACTTGGTGAAGGCTGCTCAGTTGTCCGATATGCTCAAATCACATGGTGAAGATGCGCCCAGTGGCGAGAATTTGGAGTACGATCCGGATTTCATCGCAATGGAACTTGCGGCCCAGCCAGAAGAAGAGAGGCAGGCCGGTTCCGAGATCGTAGAGGGTAGCGACCCCGACTACAAAGACCTCGCAAGCAAGGCGCGCGTCATCCTTGAGCGGAGCCACGATATCCGCGCCGCCGTCTACCTTGCGGACAGCGAACTAAGGCTCAAAGGTCTGACCGGATTCGCCGAGATCACAACGTATATCCGTGGATGTCTCGAAGAATATTGGGACACCTGTCATCCGCAGCTTGACGAAGAAGATGACAACGATCCGATGATGCGGATCAACGCGGTCACAGGGCTTGCCGGGCGGACAACAGTCCTTCGGGGGCTGCGGACGGCAGCGTATATGACCAACAGCCGTGTGATGGGCCGCGTCACGCTGCGGGATTTCGAAATTCTGAATGGCGATGTCACGCCTTCGGATGACGAAACTCCGAAATCGTCCAGCGAGATCGAAGCCGCCTTTACGGACACCGCTGATGAAGAGATCGAGGCTTTTTACAACGCGGCCAAAACGGCGTTGGATGACGTGAACGCCATTGACGCGGTGTTCTTGGCGAAAACGCCCGGCTATGGCCCGTCGCTGGAAGAGCTCCAGAAGCTGCTGAACAAGATTATCAAGCTGCTGTCGAAATATGTGAAATCCGCCGAACCCATCCCGGATGCGGTTGATGAACCTGCGGATACCGGTGGCGCGGCGCGTCCGGTGGCCCGTGGTGGCGGGGTGCCCGGGTCGATCGAGTCGCGCTCGGATGTCACGGCCGCCCTTGATCGGATTATGGATTATTATTCCCGGCACGAGCCTTCGAGCCCGTTGCCCATACTTTTGAAGCGCGCAAAACGGTTGGTTGGCGCGGAATTCATGGAAATCATTAACGATTTGGCGCCGGAAGGTGCCGCAAATGTTCGGCTTATTGGAGGAGTTGCCGACTCAGAAACCACTGTCACGGAAGCGGCGGAAAGCGGTTCCAGCGCCTGGTAAAATCGCTGCGTGGAACGGACCGGGCGCATTTGTGGCCTGAAGATCAAAAAACGCAAACAACAGATGGGGAAAATTATGTCCAGTTCACAGAAGTTCATTGCGCGTAATCGCGCGCCGAGGGTTCAGATCGAATACGATGTCGAACTCTACGGCTCGCAGAAAAAAGTGCAGTTGCCGTTTGTCATGGGGGTCATGTCTGATCTTGCGGGCAAGTCCGAGGTTGAACAGCCCAATATTGCCGATCGCAAGTTCCTTGAAATCGACGTCGACAATTTCGACGACCGGATGAAGGCGATGAAACCCCGCGTCGCGTTCTCGGTACCGAACACACTTACCGGTGAAGGCAATCTTTCCGTCGATGTGACCTTCGAAAGCATGGACGATTTTTCTCCGGGCGCGATTGCCAAGCAGGTCGAACCGCTGCGCAAGCTGATGGAGGCGCGCAACGAGCTCTCCAACCTGATGACCTACATGGATGGCAAGCCTGGCGCTGAAGAACTGATCGCCAAGACAATGAATGATCCGGCACTTCTCAAGTCGCTTGCGGCGCAGGCCGCACCCAGTGACGGGGACGATGCTGCCAAGGACGAGGGATAAAAGATGGCTGAACAAGCAACCGAAGCACAGGTCAGCGGCGGCGCAACCGAGACCGCTGAATCCGACTTTGCAAGTCTTCTACAAAAGGAATTCAAACCGCGCACCGACTCGGCCAAGACCGCAGTCGAAACAGCGGTACAGACACTGGCGCAACAGGCGCTGGCGAATTCGAACCTGATTTCCGAAGACGTTCTGCTGTCTCTGGAAGCAATGGTCGCTGAAATCGACCGCAAGCTGAGTGAGCAGATCAACCAGATCATCCACCACGAGGAATATCAGCAACTCGAAAGCGCGTGGCGTGGTCTGCATTTCCTGGTGAACAACACCGAAACCGACGAGATGCTCAAGATCCGCGTTCTGAACATCTCCAAGAAGGACCTGCACAAGACGGTGCGCAAGTTCAAAGGCACCGCCTGGGACCAGTCGCCGATCTTCAAGAAGCTCTACGGCGAAGAATACGACCAGATCGGTGGCGAACCTTATGGCTGCCTCGTCGGCGACTACTACTTCGACCACACCCCGCCAGATGTCGAACTGCTGGGTGAAATGGCGAAGATCGGTGCCGCCGCACACGCGCCTTTCCTTGCAGCGGCGGCTCCCTCGCTGATGAACTTCGAAAGCTGGAGCGAACTGGCAAACCCGCGCGATCTGACCAAGATCTTCCAGACGCCGGAATATGCCGGATGGCGCAGCCTGCGGGACAGCGAGGACAGCAAGTATATCGGCCTTGCCATGCCGAAATTCCTGGGGCGCCAGCCCTATGGTGCAAAGTCAAACCCGGTCGAGGAATTCGCCTTTGAGGAAGACACCGGCGACGGCGACTCCAGCAAGTTCGCCTGGGTGAACGCAGCCTACGGGATGGCGTTCAACATCAACCGCTCGTTCAAGGAATACGGTTGGTGCAGCCGGATCCGTGGCGTTGAATCCGGTGGCACGATTGAGGGTTTGCCGACGCACACCTTCCCGACCGATGATGGTGGCGTTGACATGAAGTGTCCCACCGAAGTGACCATCGGCGATCGCCGCGAGGCGGAACTGGCAAAGGCCGGACTGATGCCTCTCTTGCATCGCAAGAACACCGATCAGGCGTCGTTCATCGGTGCGCAATCGCTGCATAAACCGGCGGTGTACGAGGACCCCGATGCGACAGCCAACGCCAATCTTGGTGCGCGTCTGCCATATCTGTTCGCCACCTGCCGGTTTGCCCACTACCTCAAGTGCATGGTGCGGGACAAGATCGGGTCGTTCAAGGAACGGTCCGACATGGAGCGCTGGCTGAACGACTGGATCAAGCAATACGTCGACGGCTCTCCAGAAACGTCCAGCGAACGGACCAAGGCGGAAAAGCCGCTGGCTGCGGCCGAGGTTCAGGTTCAGGCCGATCCGGAAAACCCCGGCTACTACAAGTCCCAATTTTTCCTGCGGCCGCATTACCAGCTTGAAGGCCTGTCTGTTTCGCTGCGGCTTGTTTCGAAACTGCCTTCAGAAAAGCAATAAATCCATTGGCCGCAGCGGGCGATCGCTGCGGCACAAACTTAGTACAAACGCGGGTGATCCGCATATCTTAAGAAAGGAGATATACGATGGCTGTTGATATGTTCCTCGTGCTCAAGGGCGGTGGCGGCGCCAAGGGTGAGACAAAGGATGCCGTTTATGCTTCGCAAGGCGGTATCGACGTGCTGGCTTGGTCGTGGGGCATGAGCCAGTCGGGCTCGTTCCATGTTGGTGGCGGTGGTGGCTCTGGCAAGGCATCGTTCCAGGACGCGAGCATCACCAAATGGGTGGATGAATCGTCCCCAACCCTGATGCTGATGTGCGCGAATGGCGATCACTTTGATTCCGCACACCTTTATGTTCGCAAGGCGGGCAAGAAGCCTCTGGAATACATCAAGTTCGACATGAAGAAGGTGCTGGTCACATCTGTAAGCACCGGCGGGTCTGGAGGCGAGGACCGACTGACCGAGAACATCTCTTTGAACTTCGAAGAGGTGAAGTGGACCTACACCAAGCAGAAAGACGATGGTTCCGGCGATACTCCGAAAGAGTTCAAGTGGAACATCGGCAAGAACGAACAGGGGTGATCTCATTCTGTCACGCATGACGCGTGACACTGATGTCGTGTCTAAATCTTGGGGGCTCGCTGGTGCAGAACACAGCTACAGAACTTTTGAAGGCCGGCGATCTGTCCGGTGCACTGGCGAGCTTGCAAGATGCCGTTCGGGCAAAACCGGACGATGCAAAACTGAGGATTTTTCTGTTTCAATTGCTATGCGTGATCGGCGATTGGAAACGTGCCGTGGCGCAGTTGAAGCTGTCGGCGCAGCTTGATGCCTCGGCCTTGCCGATGGCGCAGACCTACCGTGAAGCGATCATCTGCGAAGTGTTCCGCGAAAAGG
>JAUIIR010000051.1 GCA_030431485.1 Alphaproteobacteria bacterium | reverse complement strand
GCGGCTGAATCGCCCTAGGCGGGAGACCCGCCTCACGTTCGCAAAACATGCCACTCACGGATGGACAAAAATGGCCTAACTCGGCCTCCAGACCGCTGGGGAGCCAATTCGGTGAATAATGTGGGTTGATATAGCCTTGCTGATCCTTGCCGGTCTGGCGGCCGGAATGCTCAATGCCATTGCCGGCGGTGGAACGTTCATCAGTTTCCCGGCTCTGGTCTGGGTCGGCGTGCCGCCAATCATGGCCAATGCCACGGCCACCTTGACCGCCCTCCCGGGCTATCTCAGCAGCGCCTGGGCCTATCGTCATGACATGGAAACACAGGATCTGCTCCCAGTTCTGACAGTGCTGATCATTGCAGCGATTGGCGGTCTCGCCGGGGCAGGATTGCTCCTCATCACCTCGCAAGACACTTTTTCCGCGCTCGTGCCGTGGTTGCTGCTTCTGGGGACACTGGTCTTTGGCTTCGGGCCGGTCGCGATGAAGCACTTGCATCTGAAAGGCAAACCGCCAAAGGCCATCGCAGCGCTGGTGCTTTTTGCCGTGTCAATCTACGGCGGCTATTTCAATGGCGGATTGGGCATAATGCTGCTGGCAGCCTTTGGGCTGATGGGGTTGACCAATCTGCATGGCATGAATGGCCTCAAAAACCTAGTGTCCGCGTTGCTCTCCGTGGTGTCAGTGGCCGCCTACGCGATTGCCGGGCTGGTCGCATGGGATGCTGCGGTGGTTCTGGCGCTGGCGCAGCTCAGCGGAGGATATGTCGGCGCGCGTCTCGCAATGAAAATTGAAGACACGGGAAAACTCCGCATCGGCATCACCTTGATCGGTCTGACGATGGCTGTGCTTTTTTTCCTGCGCGCGTGATCGCGCAACCTCAGCAAATCGCTTGCCATTTGCCAAGTGACCGGGGCAGTCTTGCGCCAAAGCAAGTGACATGTTTACACCGCGCCGACGGCAAATGGCGCCAGAGTTTACGCTCTGCCGAGCAAGAGGGAAAAATCCCATGGAAAAGCTACCGATGACCCGCGCGGGGCACGCCGCGCTCGAAACCGAATTGAAAACGCTCAAGTCTGAGGAACGCCCTGCAGTGATCAAGGCGATTGCCGAAGCACGGGAATTGGGCGATCTCAAGGAAAACGCGGAATATCATTCCGCTCGCGAAAAACAGGGCTTTATTGAAGGTCGCATCAAAGAACTGGAAGGCGTACTGAGCCTTGTTGAGGTGATCGACCCAACCAAGCTTTCTGGCCCGATCAAATTTGGCGCGACCGTCACTCTGGTTGATGAAGACACTGATGAGGAAAAGACTTGGCAGATCGTTGGTGAACACGAAGCCAATATCGAAAAAGGTCTGCTCAACATCAAATCGCCCATCGCCCGCGCCCTGATTGGCAAGGAAGAAGGTGACAGTGTCGAAGTGCGGACACCCGGTGGCGACAAAGCCTACGAAGTGTTGAAGATCGAATATATTTGATGGGTCCAACCCGGTCATGACACAGCAAAAAGACGCACAGCCCAGCCCAAGCCCAATACCGCCCCGTCCCGGCGATGACAGCCGCGGGCTCAGCGGTATCGAGCTTACGGCAGCGGCGCTTAGCGTAATCTGGCTCGTGATCTCCGGGGCGTTCTTTCTGTTCTCGGGCAACGACGGGGTGGATGGGCTTCGCTTTCTTCTGACCTTGATGGTGATCTTCTTTCCTGTCGGTATGATCTGGGTCGCGGCCCTTGGTGCCAGGTCATCGCGCATTATGCGCGAGGAAAGCACCCGGCTCCAAACCGCGATCGACGCGATCCGTCATGCCTATATCACCCAAAATCAGGCGGGCGGTCGTGATCAGGCCCCACACCCCTCCATCGTCAAGAAGCTGGACGAAATCGCTGACGCGCAGAAGAAAGCAGAAACCACGCTGGCGATGTTCACATCGACCCGCGCAGCACAAATCGCCGTGCAAGCGGCCGCGCCGGACCCGGAACCCGGCGACCAGCCCACGCTGGCCCTTGGCACCCCTGCCGAGGCGCTGCACCCGCCGCTTTCAACATCCGATTTCATTCGTGCCCTGCATTTTCCGGAAACCGCCGACGATCAGGAAGGCTTTGCCGCGCTGCGCCGCGCCCTCAAAGACCGTCCCTCAGCACAACTCGTGCAGGCCGCGCAGGATGTTCTGACCTTGCTCAGTCAGGACGGCATCTACATGGATGACCTGCGCCCAGACATGGCCCGCCCGGAACTCTGGCGCCGCTTTGCCAAAGGCGAACGGGGTCGAACAATTGCCGCGCTCGGCGGTGTGCGGGACCGGTCATCGCTGGCTTTGGCCGCTGGCCGCATGAAGCAGGACCCGATCTTCCGCGATGCCGCACACCATTTCCTGCGCCTCTTCGACAAGGGTTTCGCACGGTTTGAGAGCACGGCGACGGATGCAGAGATTTCCGAACTCGCCGGAACAAGAACCGCACGGGCGTTCATGCTGCTGGGGCGAGTAACGGGTACGTTCGATTGAACGCCGTGCGTGACGATTGACCGGCAGGTCGGGAGCCGTCGTTCAGCCGAATGACGAAAATGGAATATAGCGCACCGGGTCACCCGGCTGCACATGCACCGCGCCGTCCGGCAATTCGACAAGCCCTTCGGCCCAGCTCAAACCAGAGATGCGTCCCGAACCTTCGGACTTGAACACGTCCGCCCGTCCGTCACGAATCCGCGCCCGCAGGTATTCCCGCCGCCCCGGTTTTTTGCGCTTTTCGAATGCTGCCGGCACTGTAAACCCTTGCGGATCAAACCAGCCCGCGCCGGACAAGGCCGCCATCGCTGGCCGAGCAAAGATCAGCGTACACACCAGCGCCGCCACCGGGTTCCCTGGCAGACCGAAGACCGGAACGCCGTTCCAAAGGCCCAGTGCCAGCGGTCGCCCGGGCTTGAGCGCGATCCGCCATTCCCGCATCGCGCCGGTTTCGCGCAAGAGCGCAGATATGTGATCTTCGTCCCCTGCCGAAGCGCCCCCAGAGGTCAGGATCACATCGGCATCCGCAGCCGCCGCATCAAGCGCCGAGCGCACCGCGGCCCGCTCATCCGCCGCGCGTCCCATGTCAACAACTTCGAACCCGAACCGCGCACACAGACTTAGAAGCATCGGCCGATTGGCATCGAAAATCTGCCCGTCAACCGCCTGTGCGCCCGGTTCGACTATCTCATCCCCGGTAGAGAGCACCGCCACCCGCAGTCGTTTACGCACCGGCAGCGTTCCGTGACCCACCGCCGCTGCAAGCGCAAGATCGGCCGGGGTCAACACGCGCCCTGCGCTCAGCGCCACATCTCCTTCGCGCACATCTTCGCCAGCCTTGCGCGTGTTGGCTCCACGCTTCAAAGGTCCGCGAAAGGCCACATGCCCGTCGCCCAAACGCACGTCCTCGTCCAGAACGACAGTGTCCACGCCTTCTGGCAGGTCCGCCCCGGTAAGCACGCGGATCGCGTGTCCCTCGGGCACCGAACCGGCAAAAGGCGCCCCCGCCGCCGCGCGGCCATCGACCAACGGCAAAACCTGCGCCCCGTCACCAATGTTCGCGCCCGCAAAGCCATATCCATCCACCGCCGTATTCGGATGTGGCGGATTTGAACGTTTCGCAATCAGATCATCGGCCAGCACCCGTCCGCAGGCCTGCATGAGCGGCACCGTTTCGCTTCCTACCACAGGGGTCATCCGATCACGCAGCAGAGCAAGCGCATCATCCACAGGCGTCCAATCGACACCGGCGGGCAGGGCAAAACAATCGTTGCGCAGCGGTGGCGGCTCAAGAGCGATCTGTCTACGCGCCGCAGCAAGCAGTTCGTCCCCGTGTCCGGCACCCAAAATCCATGCCTCGTCACGTGCGTCTGGCCCGAATTCTGTCAGCAGCTTGTGCAAGCGCTCCGCCGATAGGCCTGCCAGGGCCCGCGCCAGAAGGCGCACTTGCGCGGCATCCCGTATCTCGTCGCCTTGCACCTCCTTTACAGCCGGTTCAATCAGGCCCGGCCAGACCTCGACCAGAACTGTCTGCGCGCCAGACCAGTCCTCGAAAGGCCAAACCGCGACGCCTTCTCGCCGCCGCAACCGCGAAAGCATCGGCAGCCCCATCAGCGCCTGACTTCCCACAGTCGGGTTAAAGAAGAGTTGAAAACAGGATGACGATGCCTTTGCAGCCAGATCGCAGGTCCGGCGCTCGGCGCACAGCTCATAGGAAATACCCGCCTTGCGATAGGGTATATCCGGCCAACCGTCTTCCGTAGGCTTGCCCCAGAACGGCCCCGGCCCTTCAAAAAGGCGGTTGATCTCTGACGCGACATCGAACCGGTTGTTATCACCTGCTTCGCTGTCGGCGATCCGCGTCTCCAGCCAATCCCAGAACACCAGCGGATCATCTGATCCGGTCACATGACGCACAAATCCGCGCGGATAGCCAAACGGGAAATCAAACCCGACAAGTACGCGCCGCCCCGCCTGCGCCTCGGCACCAATGAAGTCCGACAACCATGCCTCGGCGTCAAGTCGCGACCGACAGTAGACCGGCTCCTGATCTAAACCTGCACGGGTCACTCCTATCCAGATCGCGTCTTTTGAAGGCCGCGCAGGAGCGCGTTTACCCGCCGACCAATCGACAATCGCAATTGTGTCGAATCCCGTCAAAACCCAACCTCTGACAGAATGAAATCCGCAATCGCCTTGGTGTCGTTGAGGTCAAACACCGGACGGTCAAGGTCTATCGGCGTGTCGCTCGCCACAGCGCGAATGGTCGGGTCGCCCGGTGCGATCAGGTCGTTGCCGGTCTCGGCCCGGAACGCCTCAACCTTGGGATGGCGGTCACGCTTGTAGCCCTCGACCAGAACCAGATCGACCGGCATCAGCTTGGAGAGCAACTCCTCTAACGTCGGCTCCGCCTCATCGCGCAACTCGTGCATCAGTGCAAAGCGGTTGCGCGAAGCCAACAATACCTCAGTAGCCCCCGCAACCCGGTGGCGGTGGCTGTCCTTGCCGGGATGGTCCACATCAAACGTGTGATGCGCGTGTTTAACAGTCGATACCGAGAATCCACGCCCGGTGATCTCGGTCACCAGCCGCTCCATCAGCCCGGTCTTGCCGGCGTTCTTCCAGCCTGTAACGCCGTAAATTTTCATGCCATCGCCTCTGCTGCCTCAAGGTCGTCGGGTGTATTCACATTGAAGAACGGATCGCCATGATCCGTCGGAAAAACCGCCTCGCGCCCTTCGTGTTTTTCGGTCCAGATTACCACTTTCTTGATCCCGTCCTCCAACGCGGCCCGAAGATCATCGCGCAAGGCCACCGGCCAAAGTCCAAAGGTCGGGTGGCGGATCAGACCAGAGCGGCTCATGGACTTTGTCTTTTCCTCACCGCGCGGCGTTGCAGCCAAGACCAGCGGATGAGCCATCCCCTGCGCCTTACCCTGCAGCACGGCGACCAGATCGGCGGGAAAGAACGGCGTATCCGCAGCCACAGTCACAATCGCCTCGGCCCCCTGCTCTGCCGCCCAGTCAAGCCCCGCGAGCACACCCGCCAACGGGCCGGGAAACCCTGCGATACTGTCGGCCAGCACCGGCAGGCCAAACCCGTCAAACCGCGCTGCATCCCCATTGGCATTTAGCGCCATGCCAGCCACCTGCGGCTCTAACCGGTCGATTACACGGCCAAGCAACGTCTGACCGCCGACCTCCAACAGCGCCTTGTCGCCGCCGCCCATACGGGTCGCCAGACCCCCAGCAAGGATCACTCCCAAAGGCAGGCTCATTCCGCACTCTTCCTGCGGTTCTTGCAGCTTTCCTCGGGTACGGAGTCCGGGTCCATATCCCGCACCAGCCTTTCCTCACCCGCAAGACAGACAAACCGCTTGCCGCGCATCCGGCCGATGCAGGTCAAGCCCACCTGCCGCGCAATCTCGACCCCCCAGGCCGTAAAGCCCGACCGCGAGGCCAGCACCGGAATACCCATCAAGGCCGTCTTGATCACCATCTCCGAGGTCAGCCGCCCGGTGGTGTAGAGGATCTTATCCTCCGGCCCGACACCTTCCTGAAAAATCCAGCCCGCGATCTTGTCCACCGCGTTGTGGCGGCCAACATCTTCCATATAAACCAGCGGTCGGTCCTCCTGACACAGAACCGTGCCGTGAATGGCCCCTGCTTCAAGATACAGCGACGGGGTCGTGTTAATCTTGTGCGCCAGCGCATAAAGCCACGACGTCCGCAGCTCGACCTGCGGCAGCACCACCTTGTCGAGCCCCTCCATCATGTCCCCGAACACGGTCCCCACAGCACAACCACTGGTGCGGGTCTTTTTCTTCACCTTTTCTTCGTAGCTGGTCTGCCGCTCGGTTCGCACCACAACGACCTCCAGATCGTCGTCATACTCGACCTTTGTCACCACATCGTCGTCGCGCAGCATGCCCTGATTGCGCAGAAACCCAACCGCAAGATATTCAGGATAGTCGCCAATCGTCATCGCCGTCACAATTTCCTGGCTGTTCAGGAAAATTGTCAAAGGCCGTTCTTCGACCACGCTGATCTCGGTCTCAGCGCCGGTGTGATCAGTCCCGACAACCCGGCGCGTCAACCGCACCGCACCCGGTTCAGGCGCAATCAGATAGTCGCGCAGCACATCATTCGGCATAGATTGAATCTCCCCTCGTCCAAGGCTACGTCCGATCCGAACCAAGCAGACGAGGCACAGTGATGGCGGCAGGAACCGCAATGTCAAGCTACTGGCGGGGCGTCCGGGACGGGTTGCCGTTTCTGGCCGTCGTAGGCCCCTTCGCCGTCCTGTTCGGCGTTCTCGCCACCGAGGCCGGACTGGCCGTGCACGAGACGATGGGCTTCTCCATCGTGGTGATCGCAGGGGCCGCCCAATTCACCGCGCTCCAGTTAATCAATGAAAACGCGCCGACGCTGGTGGTCATTGCCTCGGCGCTGGCCGTTAATCTGCGCATGGCCATGTATTCCGCCTCCATCACGCCACATCTGGGGCCGCTGCCGCTTTGGAAACGGGCGATTGCCGCGTATTTCCTCGTCGATCAAACCTACGCGCAATCAATCCTCGACTACGAGCGCAACCCCAATCAGACGCTGGCGGAAAAATACGCCTACTTCCTTGGCGTGATGACTCCGATCTGTCCACCGTGGTACGTCTTCACGTTCCTGGGTGCAGTTCTTGGCGAAAGCATCCCGCCCAGCCTCGGTCTCGACTTTGCGCTGCCCATCGCCTTTCTGGCGATGCTGGGCCCCATGCTGCGCACACCGGCACACCGGATCGCTGCACTTGCAGCTGTGGTGCTGGCCCTGGCCTTTGCATGGCTGCCGTTCAACGCGGGTCTGCTGGTCGCTGGACTTGGCGGTATGATGGCAGGCGCTCAGGCAGAGACACGATTGGGGATCAAACCATGAGCGAAACCATAGATCTCTGGATCATCATCGTGGCTCTCGGCGTAGGCAGCTTTGGCCTGCGCTTTGCTTTTCTCGGGCTTGTCGGAGACCGCGCCATGCCGGAATGGCTGCTCCGCCATTTGCGCTATACGGCGGTTGCCGTGATACCGGCACTGGTGGCCCCGCTTGTCGTCTGGCCCAGCGCAACCGGCGGCGAACCAGACGCCACGCGGCTGGCCGCTGCCGCCGCAGCCTTTGCCACCGGCTATTTCACGAAAAACGTGTTTGCGGCAATGGGCGTCGGCGCAACGGTTCTGGTGTCGCTAAGCCTGCTGCTCTGAAGGCGGTTATTGCCCTGCCAGAGCTTGTTGGTACTGCGCGATGGCGACAGACTTGTCGTCGCTGTCATTTTCAAAAATCTTGGACGTCTGCACGCCTGGAATGTCTGCAAAATCATCCATCAGACGCTTCGGAAACCAGGTCGATCCGACCGATTCAAAACCCGGCAGTTGGCGCAGAATAGCAGCCGTGCTCAGCGCACACTGCGCCGAGGCAACAGGTCCGTTGGCAACCGCCAGGCGCAGCGCCCGCTCCGCCACTTCAGGCGGGACTTCAACGGTCTGGATCACGACATGATAGGTTTCCCGGGCATGCGCACGCGCATAAAAATCCGCCACACCGGGGGTGATGCCGTAAATCACGTCACCACGTTCCGGCACTGCGCTCAACCGCACGGTGCCCGCGGGATCGAAGATCACCCGCTGCGAGCCGTTTATCATCAGGCTGGTATGAGCACCAGCGCCCGAGCGGTTGTTGATCATCGTGTAAAGCGTCAGCGCGGTCGGGCCGGGATGGCGGTACGACGCGCTGCTGATCACTTCGGGCGAGGCATCCGGGCGCATATCCGCGCCGGCGCCGCATCCCACCAAGGCCAACAGGGCAAGTCCGGCGAAAGCGCGGGGGATCAGCATCATGACAGCCTTTGCGAAAAGGTCAGGAATTGAAGATCGCGAGGAAGATCAGAACAGCGATCGAGAAGATTGCAACCCGCATCGACCAACGGATGAACCCGTCAAAGGTTTTCTCCTGAGTGGTGATATCCATTGTTCCGTGCTTGTGTTCAGCCATTTGAGACATCCCTTACAAATATTTTCGAGTCGGTACCCGATTAGCCCGACCATGTCACCTATGCCAAGCGCGCAGTGTGTCGCGGTTCAGGACTCCTGTTCCAATTCTGCCGCAAGCTGAAAGCCAATGCGCCGTGGCTTCACATCATGGCGCAGTATCGGCATCGCACGCAGCGTGACATTGAGCTGTGACACATGCTGGATCAACTGCATCCGTCCGCCCTCTGCGTCCGTACCGTAGAACGTCACGATATCAGGGTCGAAATATCCCAGCCCTTCGATCCGCAGGACTCCGGTGTCATTGCCGGCAAACCCCATTGCAACCTCATGTTCGTTGTCGAGCTGCTCTTCGAAGTTCTGGATATATAGGATCAGCCGCTCATACGCCCATTCGGCAGCGCTCTTCTGCTTCACCGGCTTGCGCGTCACCGCATGGGGCAGCGGCTTTTCACCGGTTTCCCCACAGCCCACGGCATGCGTCTCGACCTGACGTGGCAGCACGTCATTCTCGGTTGCCTCGGCTGTGGTGTGTATGTCCTGACTCATCCCTCGGCGCCTCTCAGATCGGCAATGCGGTGGTTTCCTTGATTTCCTCCATAACGAAACTGGCCGAGATATCCGAGAGCGGAATCCGTGCGATCACGCGCTTGTAAAACGCATCATAGGCAGGAACATCGGCCACGCGGACGCGCAAAAGGTAATCCAGATCGCCGGTCATGCGATACGCGCCCACAACCTCGGGCATGGTGCGCACCGCCTTGTGAAAGCTGTCCAGCCAGTCCGCATCATGCCGTCCGGCGCGGATCATCACCACGACTTCAAGCGGGCATCCAAGCTTGGCCGGATCGGTCAGCGCCACGCGACCCGTGATGATCCCGGCCTGCTCCATCGCCTTGATACGCCGCCAGCAGGCATTGCGCGACAGCGCCACCTGATCCGCAATGGTTTCAACGCTCAGACTGGCATCCCGTTGCAGAGTGCGCAGGATTGCCTTGTCGAATTGATCTAGCTCAGTCGAATTCATGAGAATTTATCCCAACCCAATGGCATTTTGACAAGAGCGGTGTCACGCCGGACCCGCTTCCACACACGGAGACAAGCGATGCGTCGTCGGATTGCCTGTTGGAAAGTTAAGAAATGGTCAAAAGGTCCGGATCGGTCCCAATGTTTCGCGCGCGAAACATTGGGGCACACCCACTGACCTATTCCCCCGACGGCTTCGCCAATCTAACCACGGATGTTTCGGGATCGTCTTTGGCCAGTTCCTCGAAATCGAAATTGTCTAACCGCCGCGCCCGACGCCCGGCCTTGTCCGCGCTGATCTTAATATCCGCAATATCCTTGGCCGCCTGCCCAAAGTGCCGGTCGAGATTTTCGACACGCGTGCCCAGGCGATCCACATCCGCATAAAGCAGACTTAGCTCTTTTCGGATCGCTCCCGCCTGTTCGCGCATCCGCGCATCCTTCAGGATCGCGCGCATAGTGTTCAGCGTCGCCATGCAGGTCGTCGGAGACACTATCCAAACCCGTGCATTGAACCCCTCCCGCACCACTTCCGGAAAGTTCGCGTGCAATTCCGCATAGACCGCCTCCGAGGGCAGGAACATCAGCGCCCCGTCCGCTGTCTCGCCTTCGATGATGTACTTCTCAGAAATGTCCTTGATGTGCTTTCGCAGCGAAAGTCTCAACTGCTGCGCCGCGCGATTCAGCTGATCCTGCGAGTCGGCGCGGCGCAGGGTTTCGTAGGCTTCGAGCGGAAACTTGCTGTCGATCGCAATCGGTCCGGGAGGGTTTGGCAGGTGAATCAGGCAATCCGCCCGCTTCCCGTTCGAAAGCGTCGCCTGCAGCGTATAGCTGTCTTTTGGCAGCGCCTTGCCGACGATGTCGGTCAACTGGATTTCGCCGAACGCGCCGCGCGTCTGCTTGTTCGACAGGATGTCCTGCAAGGACAGCACATCGCCCGACAGCTTGGTGATGTTCTCTTGCGCCTTGTCGATGCTCTGAAGCCGCTGCTGCAACTCCCCAAGGGATTGCGCCGTGCGCCGCGCCGAGCCGTGCAGGTTCTCGTTCATCTGTTCCTGCACTTGCGCCAGTCGGCGCTCCATCAGTTGCAGCATTGCGGTCTGGCTTTGCGCCTGTGCCTCGCTCACATGCGTGAGACCACCGGACAACCGTTCCTGCCCGTCGCTCAAGGATTGTACCCGCTGCCCGACCTGCGCGAGTTGGTAGACCAAAGGTTCACTGAGTTTCGCTGCGCGACGCGCCGACATCAGCGACATGATCAGCAACAGAAGTACCAAGCCCAACAGAGCCAGTCCCAGAAGAACGACCGGATCGCTCAGGTCGAGAACAAGATCACCGATCTGGATCATGTGCGGCCAAACAGTCTTTCAATGTCGCTGAGCTTCAGTTCGACATAGGTGGGGCGGCCGTGGTTGCACTGGCCGGAATAGGGCGTTGCCTCCATCTCTCGCAAGAGTGCGTTCATCTCTTCCGCCCGCATCTGACGGCCCGAGCGGATGGAGCCGTGACAGGCGACCCGGCTTAGGATCGCTTCGATCCGGTTCTGCACCGCACGCGCTTCGCCCTGATCGTCGAGTTCATCAAGGATGTCACGCAGCAACGCATCGGCATTGACCTCGCCCAGAATGGCTGGGGTCTCGCGGACCACAACAGCGCCGCTGCCGAAGGGGTCGATGGTGAGCCCCATACGCGTCAGATCATCGGCGATATCAAGCAACCGAGCACTGTCGCCTTCGCTCATTTCGACCACATCGGGGATCAGGAGCGCCTGCGCGGGTACACCGTTCTGCGCCATCTGGGTTTTGAGTTTTTCGTACACCAACCGCTCATGCGCGGCGTGTTGGTCAACGATGACGATGCCATCTTCAGTCTGAGCTATGATGTAGTTCTCATGCACCTGCCCGCGTGCCGCGCCAAGCGGAAGGTGTTCGCGGGGGGGCTCTTCGACTGCGGTCGCGCGCTCTTCGACCTCGAGGGTCCTGCCCGAAAAGCTGGTTTGCATCTCAGCAAAACCAGGTGCCTGCGCCTGATACGCCGTCCGTTTCGCCGCGAAACTTGGGCGATCCATCTGGTAGATACGCGGTTGTCCCTGCGGCGCCTCTGGCCGCATCGCGCCCAATGTCGCGCCAGCAACTGTCGTGGACGCACGGTGACCGGCCTCGGCCAGAGCGTGACGCAGTGCGGACACAATCAGCCCGCGCACCAGACCCGGCTCGCGGAATCGCACTTCGGATTTCGCCGGGTGCACGTTCACGTCGACCTTATGCGGATCGCAGTCGATGAAGAGCGCCACCGCCGGGTGCCGGTCGCGACTGAGGAAATCAGCATAGGCGCCACGCAACGCGCCGATCAACAGTTTGTCGCGCACAGGGCGGCCATTGACGAAGAGGAACTGCGCCACGGCCGCACCACGGGAATAGGTCGGCAACCCAGCCAGCCCGGTCAACCGGATGCCGTCGCGGTCGGCGTCGATGGGAACCGCATTGTCGGTGAATTCGCGGCCCATGACCTGCCCCAATCGACCACACAGCGCATCGAACAGATCGCCCGTCACCGCATCGGCGCGGAAGGTCACGCGGCCTTCACCACCACCCGACACATCTCGCAAAGTGAAACTGACCGACGGCTCAGCCATCGCAAGCCGTTTGATCACGTCCGAGATCGCCTGCATCTCGGCCCGGTCCGAACGGAGAAATTTCAGTCGCGCGGGCGTTGCGAAAAAGAGGTTCCGCAGCGTGACAACCGTGCCACGCGAGAGAGCGGCCGGTTTGACGGGTTCCGTCTTGCCGCCCGTGACCGAAAGTTCGGCGGGGTCATGCCCGTCGGCCCGGCTGGTCAGCGTCAGGCGTCCGACCGCCCCGAGCGAGGCCAGTGCTTCGCCGCGAAACCCAAAGCTATGGATGTTGAGCAGGTCCGACCCATCGATCTTGGAAGTCGCGTGACGGGCGATGGCAAGCGGCAGTTCTTCGGGCGGAATACCGCAACCATCGTCTGTGACCCGGATCAAGGTCTTGCCGCCATCGGCAATGGCCACGTCGATGCGCGTTGCTCCGGCATCGACGGCGTTTTCGACCAGCTCTTTGACAGCCGAGGCCGGGCGTTCGACCACCTCACCTGCTGCAATGCGGTTGATCGCGCTTTCCTCAAGGGGTTGAATTGAGGCGCGTATAATGGGTGCGTGGGAATTCATACCACGAGATGTAGCATGGGTTTTGCGATTCTTCTATGGGAGGATCGCGGGTTTGGCACGCTCAGGCGAATTTCAACAGAATACCCATCGCATTGACATAGGCGGCGATAGGAACCCAAAACCGGTATTTCATGTTTTGTTGGATCTCGGCGGTTTATGCACTGATTTTGGCTGTTTCCGGGATGAGACGTGTGATTTCGGCCCACATCTTGTCATCTGCAAGGGCTTGTTCCGTCTGCGTCATTTGCATGCCACTCAGTTTCAGAAAAAATAACTTAACTATCGCGGCCGTACCACCCATTAGGGCCGCTGCTGCCAGCGCTGGAGCAAGAAATGTATTCACGTTGATCTGTTTGGTTTCCGCCAAGAGCTTGGCGATTTCCGCCCGCATCTTATCATCTGCCAAAGCCTGTTCCTGCCGGGTCATGCGCGTTTCAATCCGCCTGTCGCCTTCGCGAAAAATGTAATGCCGGAGGAGTTATGGATCAAGCAAGGTGAAAGAGAGGTTAGTCATCTAACGAATTGACGCGACGATCCCCCGTGGTAACAGGTTTGTCATGCTGGCCATTTTCCTTCAAACCCTGCCGTTTTTCGCCCTGATCGCCGTAGGTTACGGCGCGGGAAAGACCGGGTTCTTTACCGAGGAAGCGACCGCCTATCTGACCAAGTTCGTATTCTACTTTGCCTTGTCGGCGATGCTGTTCCGGTTTTCGGCCAACCTCTCAATTGCCGAGATTTTCGACTGGCGGCTGGCCGCCGGGTACCTGTGGGGCACGGCCTTTGTTTATGGCATCGGAATGGCCGTAGGCTTTCTGCGCGGCATGAACACCGAAACCGCCGCGTTCGAGGGGCAGGTTGCGGCCATCGGGAACACTGGATTTCTGGGCGTGCCGATGCTGGCCCTGCTCATGGGGCAAGAGGCGGTCGGTCCGATCATCCTCGCTCTGACCATCGACCTTGTGGTGTTTTCGTCGCTGATCGTGATCCTTGTGGTCGGATCGCGCGAAGGGCGGATGTCGCTGCGGATCTTCAAGACGGTGGGAGTGGGGCTGCTCAAGAACCCGATGATCGTATCGATCGTGGCCGGGTTCATGGTGTCGGCCACGGGTGCGCCCATTCCCAATCCAGTCAACGAGTTTTTGGGCATTCTGGGAGCGGCTGCCACGCCCGGAGCGCTTTTTGCGATTGGTGCCTCGCTTGCGAGTAAATCGGCGGAACGGCTGACCATTGCGGGATGGCTCAGCTTTCTGAAACTTGTCGTGCATCCCGCACTTGTGGCCATTGGCGTTTATCTCTTGTTCAACGCCGATCCCTACAAGGCGGGTGTGGTTGTCGCTGCCGCTGCCTTGCCAGTGGCAGGCAATGTGTTCATTTTGGCGCAACATTACAAAGTGGCTCCGCAACGCGTGTCGGCGGCCATCCTGATTTCGACAACGGTCAGTATCGTGACCGTGTCCTACGTCATCAGCAAAGTTCTGGTATAGAAAGGGAGCATCATGGAAACCGTCTCGGAGAACCGAAGCTTTGGAGGCATACAGGGCGTCTACAGCCACGCTTCGGAGGCTTGTGGCTGCGACATGACGTTTGGCCTGTACCTGCCACCACAGGCGCAAGACGGCCCAGTGCCGGTGCTGTGGTACTTGTCCGGGCTGACGTGCACCCATGAGAACGCGATGACCAAAGCGGCGGCACAGGGGTTTGCCGCTGACGCGGGCATGGCGGTGGTGTTCCCGGACACCTCCCCGCGTGGCGATGCGGTGGCCGATGACGAGGCCTACGATCTGGGCAAGGGTGCCGGGTTCTATGTGAACGCCACGCAGGATCCCTGGGCCCCGCATTTCAAGATTTGGGATTACGTGGCTGAGGAATTGCCTGCGCTGCTTGGTTCCGAGTTCGCGATTGATCTGGGGCGTCAGGCGATCACAGGGCATTCGATGGGCGGTCATGGCGCGCTGACGATTGCAATGGCGCATCCCGGACGGTTTGCCTCTGTGTCGGCTTTTGCACCAATTGCCAATCCGAGCCAAAGCGATTGGGGCCGCAAACAGTTGGGCGCGTATCTGGGCGCGGATGAGACAACATGGGCCAAGCATGACTCGACGGTGCAGATGCAAGCGGTTGGCTTTGACGGTCCGGTACTGGTGGATCAGGGTGGATCGGATCAGTTCCTTGAGTTGCTTAAGCCCGAAGCTCTGAGCCATGCGATGGCGGCGCGGCGTCAGGATGGAGTGTTCCGGATGCAAAAAGGCTACGATCATTCGTATTTCTTTGTCTCGACCTTTATCCCCGATCACATCGCGTTCCACGCCGACGCGATGGGGCTGTGAGCCGGGTCTTTGTCGATGCCGATGCCTGCCCGGTGAAAGCCGAGGCAGAGCGGGTTGCAACGCGGCACAAAGCGCAGATGTATCTGGTGTCAAACGGCGGGTTGCGGATGTCCGACAATCCGTTTGTCGAAGTGGTCGTGGTGCCCGATGGGCCAGACGTGGCGGATATGTGGATCGCGGATCGCGCCGGACCGGGTGATGTGGTGATCACCGGAGACATCCCCCTGGCGGCGCGCTGTGTCGAAAACGGGGCGCGGGTGCTCAAGCACAACGGTGAACGGCTGGACGCGCGCAATATCGGGCAGGTCTTGGCGACGCGGGATCTGATGGCAGATCTGCGCGCGGCGGACCCGTTCCGTCAGGGCGGCGGGCGCGCATTTTCCAAGGCGGATCGCTCGCGATTTCTGGATGCGCTTGAGCGTGAGATGCGAGCGGCGGCGCAGGACGTGCCGCGCTAGGACTTATGCGAGGGGCAGCGATGACGACACCCGAGATCATACCCTTTGCAGAGGGTGAAGCACATCTGGACTGGATCGGCCTGACCGATGCGATGGCGGCAGGGCACAGCTTGCCGAAAGCCGAGATCGCGGACAGTTTTCTTTACCGCGGGGATGACACGCTGTTGAACCGGGCGGCATGGATCGACGGGTTGGGGCTGGCGGTGAAATCGGCGACGATCTTTCCCGGCAAGGCGGCACAAGGTTTGCCGACGATCAATGGCGGTGTGTCGCTCTATTCTGATGATAGCGGCATTTTACAGGCGATTGTGGATTTCCACCTCGTTACCAAGTGGAAGACCGCCGGAGACAGTCTGTTGGCGGCGCGGCGGCTGGCGCGAGCGGACAGTGCGGTGATCCTGATCGTGGGCGCAGGCACGGTGGCGCGGTCTCTCGTCGAGGCCTATTCAGCGGCGTTCCCAGACGCGCGGTTTCTGATCTGGAACCGGACAGGGGCGAAGGCAGAGGAGCTGGCGGATGCGTTTGAGCATGTCACTGCGGTTGCCGATCTGGCCGAAGCGGTGGGACAGGCGGATATCGTCAGTTGCGCCACCATGTCGACCGAACCGGTTCTGAACGGCGCGTGGTTGCGACCGGGCATGCATGTGGACCTGATCGGGGC
The DNA here is from genome assembly GCA_030431485.1 of Alphaproteobacteria bacterium. Classification (GTDB taxonomy): domain Bacteria; phylum Pseudomonadota; class Alphaproteobacteria; order Rhodobacterales; family Rhodobacteraceae; genus Marivita. Next base: position 16,278 of record JAUIIR010000051.1, on the reverse strand, counting down.
ATATCGACCTGATATGCGCGAGGCAGATGATGACGTGCTGACGCGGGGGCGGTTGTTCGTTGACTCGCTGGATACAACCGTGGGGCATATCGGTGAGATCAAGGACCCGATCGCGCGGGGGGTGATCCGAGAGACCGATATCGTGGGGGATTACTATGATTTGGGTGCGTTTGTGCGCCAGTCAGAGGATGAAATCACGGTGTTCAAGAATGGCGGCGGGGCGCATCTGGATCTGATGGTCAGCCGCTACATTCTGGATCGCTGGCGCGCCCGGTAAGTCCGGGCGGCAATGCGTCGACGCGTCAGGCGGCGAGCGGGGTGGGCTGGCGTTCCTCGCGGATCGGCAGGTGCACCAACGCGCTGAAAGCGCCGACACCGACACCGATCCACCAAACCAGCGTATAGTCGCCGTATACGTCGTACATTCGGCCCCCCAGCCAGACGCCCATGAAGCTGCCCAATTGGTGACTGAAGAACACGATCCCATAGAGCGTGCCCATGTAGCGCAGTCCGTAGATATGCGCTACGAGGCCCGAGGTGAGGGGCACTGTGGCGAGCCAAAGCGACCCCATCGCAGCCGAGAACAGGATAACCGTTATGGGTGTGATCGGGAACATGATGAAGAGCGCGGCAATGACCGTCCGGCCTGCGTAGATACCGGCGAGCAAGTATTTCTTTGACCAGCGGTTGCCGGCCCATCCGGCGGTGAGCGTACCCACGATGTTCATCAGGCCGATCAGCGAAATCGACACCGCACCCAGCGCCGAAGTCGATGTAATGCCGATGGAGTAGAGCGCGCCGCCCGGTTGAATCGGGCCGCAAAGTTCAGTCACGAAAGCCGGGAAATGCGCGGTGATGAAGGCAAGCTGGTAGCCGCAGCTGAAGAAGCCCAAGAAAATCAGCGTATAGGACGGATCGCGGAAGGCGCGGATCAGGATCGTGCCCATGCTTTCCTCTAGCTCGGCCCGGCTGACCGGGGGCGTGGGCGAGCGCATGAAAGGCAGTACCATCAGCACCCCAAGGATTGCGACGGCGAACCAGAGGAACACCATCTGCCAGCTCATCAGCGTCAGCATCCATTCCGCCATCGGCGCGCCAAAGATCTGGCCGGCACTGCCTGCTGCCGTTGCAATGGCCAGGCTCATGGAGCGGTTTTCATCCGAACTGGCCCGCCCGACGACGGCAAGGATCACGCCGAAGCCGGTGCCCGCAACACCAAACCCCACAAGGATTTCGTAGAATTGGTGCGCCGTGGGGGTCACCGCAAAGGACGACAGCACCAGACCGGCGGCATAGATGAGCGCGCCGAGGATGATGGCCTTTCGATCCCCGATCTTTTCCGCAAGTGCGCCAAAGAGCGGCTGCCCGATGCCCCAAGCAAGGTTCTGGATCGCGATGGCCAGAGAGAACTCGGCGCGCAGCCAGCCGAATTCCTCGGCAATCGGGATCTGGAACACGCCGAAGCTTGCGCGGATCGCAAACGAGACGAGAATTATGATGCACCCGCCGATGAGGACAGGCGTGAAAATCGACGCACGCGCTGGCATGAATTTCTCCGATAGACGCCGCGATTTGAGCCGGAATCAGAGCGGCGTCAAGCGGGCGTGACGGAGGATCGGATCGCCTTGTGCCGCGATCCGGTGAATAGCAGATTGGAGCGGCTCGTATGTCACCGACATGGAATGGGCGTTGGCGTGCAGAAGCGTGTCCGGATCGGACACCCAGCCGACATGGCCTTTCCAAAACAGCAGATCGCCACGCTGCGCAGGTGTGCCGGTGTCGAGAGTGTCCCCCAATTGTGCCATCTGCTGATCGCTGTCTCCGGGACATGACAGGCCGCAGGCCTGGCAGGCGATCTGCACAAGGCCGGAACAGTCTATGCCGAAAGCTGAATTGCCGCCCCAGACATAGGGTGTGCCAAGAAGAAGTTCGGCCACTGAGACCGGATCGGTTGCCCGCGTTTCAAGCGGTGTCAGGTGGCGGCTTGGGATGTAGAGAACAGGCGACGCGCCGATGAGCGTTGCCCATGTGCCATTGCTTTCTTTGACCGCAACCTCGGATCCGAGGGACAGTGGGATATGTGTGGCCCGGGTGGCTTTGAAATCTGGCTCGGCCAGCGCCATCGTCTGCCTGACAGATACGCGATGAGTTGCAGGGATCTGGGTCGGCTGGAGGCTCTGCGCGTCAATGTAGCCCGCATATCCATCGGTGATCGAGTAGCCAAAAGCCCAGCCCTCGCGGACCTCGAGCACGTTGAAACCCTGGCCCCACAGAAGCTCGCGATCACGCTCGCCGGAAGGATCGCTGCATATGGCCGCAAGAGGCGGCTCTGACACATGGTGAAGCGTGCCATCGGTGTAGGCATCAGCCTCGGAGCGCCCGATCAAGCTGGAATGCGCGACCCGTCCATTCGACCAGAGGGATCGTCGGTCGCTCATAAATCAAGCAAGACCGGCAAAGCATCAAACAGCGCGCGTGCGCCCTGCAAGGCACCGCCTTTCGGCCGACCGGGTGCGGCTGTCGGTTGCCAGCCGTAGATGTCGAAATGAATGTAGCGGTCGTGTTCGTTCACAAATCTGCGGAGGAACAGGGCCGCCGTGATTGACCCGGCAAAGCCACCTTTGGGCGCGTTGTCGAGATCGGCAATGCCCGGTTCGATCATGCTTTCATACGGCTCATGGAACGGCATGCGCCAGACCGGGTCAGCCATGCGCCGCGCCGAAAGATCGAGCGACGTCGCCGCAATATCATCATCTGTGTAATAGGGCGCAAGATCGGGACCAACGGCGACCCGCGCCGCACCCGTGAGAGTTGCCATCGACACGATCAGATCAGGCGCGTCTTCAGACCCAAGCGTGAGCGCATCAGCTAGGACCAAGCGCCCTTCAGCGTCGGTGTTGTTGATTTCCACCGTGAGGCCTTTGCGTGACATGAGAATGTCCTGCGGTCGAAAGCTGTTGCCGCTTATCGCGTTTTCAACCGCCGGGATCAGAACGCGCAAGCGGACATCCAGATCGGAGGCCATGATCATATGCGCAAGGCCCAGCACATTGGCCGCGCCGCCCATGTCCTTTTTCATCAAACCCATCGAACTTCCCGGTTTGATGTTCAGACCACCTGTATCGAAGCACACGCCTTTGCCCACCAGTGTGAGCTTGGGGCCACTCTTGCCCCAAGACATGTCAATCAAACGAGGCGCACGGTCAGACGCGCGCCCGACTGTGTGGATCATCGGGAAGTTGGCCTTGAGCAGCGCGTCGCCGGTGATGACTGTCATCTTTGCGTCGTGTTTGTCGGCCAGAGCGCGCGCCGCAGATTCCAGCTCTTCCGGCCCCATATCTGAGGCGGGTGTGTTGATCAGGTCGCGGGTCAGGAATTCCGCTTCAGCCAGAGCCGTTATCCGAGCGGCATCTACACCCGCCGGAGCGACCAATGTCGGTTGCTCTGTCGTGCTGGCGCGGTAGCGACCAAAGCTGTAACTTGCGAGCAGCCAGCCCAGTGTCTCTTGTTCGATCTGGTCATCGTCGATCCCGCATTCGATATGGTAGGTTCCGGGAGCCAGCTTAGGTCGTGCGGCAGCCAGGGCAAAACGGTCGCGCTTGCGGGTTGCAGGGGTCCCATAGCCCACAAGCACCTTTTCTGGGTGGCCCGCTTTGTCCGGGATCATAAGCGCAGCGCCAATCCCGCCTTTGAAGGCGCTCGCTTCGACCCAGGTGCGGACTCGGTCGCTTTGCTGACCAGCCCAGAGTGCCACATCATCAGCCCCAAGAACGTAGATAGGCACAGATTGAGTGCCCGCAGGCGCGAGTGAAACGGTCATGGAATTCCCCTTCTCCAACAGGACAGAGGGTACGCCCTTGGACACCCGCTGCAAGTGGAATCAGAGCGAGAGATCAATCCCAAGATCAGCGCAGGACAACGCAGAGTCACCGAATTGCAAAAAACGGGACAGGGTTGCAGCCAGCGCCACGGGATCGGCCTGATCAATGCAGGTCACAACATCGCCACCAATGCGGGCAAGCGTCGTCAATCCGATCTGAACTGCAATCGGATTGACGGCATGTACGGATTTTCGCAAAGCGCCGTGGTCTCCGGTGCTATACGCGTTGCGAATTTGAACGAACCTTTGTGCGATGTCTTCCAGTGCACGGCAGATGATGTTTTCCGCGACGCCGGACCCAAGATCTCGGCTTAGAGCATCAAGGGTTGTTTCGTCAAAATTCGCTGTGTCGCGCGGATGCAAAACCGAGATTTCATGCATCGTCTTATTCCTTTCTCACCCCATCCGGGGGCAAGATATCTCAGACACGCGTTTCCATTTGGTAAGCCCGCGACGGTTTTTCCCTCGAATTCAGTTTGATTTCGACGTATCCCGCAAAGAGAAACGGCCCGAGAGGCGGAGGATTTCATGAACGCTGCGAAGCCGCTGCCCGCGTATCTTATTCAACGATATCAGGGTTGGAAGGCCACGACCTATTCGGACAACCGCGCCTGGTACAAACGCTTGGCAACCGAAGGTCAGCGGCCGCGCGCGATGGTGATTTCGTGCTGCGACAGCCGTGTCCATGTGACCTCGATCTTTGGTGCGGATCAGGGTGAGTTCTTCATCCACCGAAATATCGCCAATCTGGTGCCGCCCTACGAGCCCGATGGCGACCACCACGGAACGTCAGCGGCCGTCGAATACGCCGTCACAGCATTGAACGTCGCGCATCTGATCGTGCTGGGGCATTCCAATTGCGGCGGTGTTCAGGGATGCTTGGACATGTGCTCGGGCAATGCTCCGCATCTGGAAGAACAATCGAGCTTTGTCGGGCGGTGGATGGATATTTTGCGTCCGGGCTATGAGCGGATCAAGGCGATGAACACGCCAGAGGGTCAGGTGCGGGCGCTTGAAAAGGAATCGGTTATCGTATCGCTTGAAAACCTTATGACTTTTCCGTTCATTCGCTCAGCCGTTGAGGAGGATTTGCTCACGCTGCATGGTCTCTGGACCGATATTGGCGAGGGCGGGCTGGAGTATTTCGACCCGAAAACGCGAGCGTTTCACCCGGTTTGATCAGTGTTGCAGCGTTGCGCTTTCGCCGTTGCAATCCGTGCGCAGTTTCGGGCGGCCCAAACGTTCGGCCAGTCGGGATAGTGGCGAGCCGATCATCGAGCCGGTGCACACAGGACGTCCGGTCTCATCTTCAATCACGAGATGGCCGTTCCGGAACGTGATTTCGTATCCTTTCGACGCGAGGCGTTCACACAAATCGCCCCAACTGGTCGCCTTTTCGAAATGCGGCAGGAGGACTGTTCGAAGCAGCATCGCTGTTTCACTGTCGAGAGGGATTGGCATGCCGGACGAAGGGTCGGCGTCAAGTGGGGCAGACTGTATGGCCATCTGAGGCACCTTTACGAGTTTCTGTCACAAGCAAAAAGCGTGCGAGCCAATTGCGGCAAGAATGGGGCAGCGGAACGAACCGCTCATTGGTGTGAAGAACACGCAACAGACGGAAGGGTTCCGTGATTTCTGGATTAGCTTCGAAACCGCGTTTGGCCGCCATCGTCCGCCCGGTCCGGCAGAGCGCGTTGAGCTCCTTGCCCCGCGGGGATGACAGCTCAGCTTGCAATCGCGAAATCCAATTGCGGCAGCGCGTCTGCGTCAGGCGTGTATTGGGCAATTGAAACGCCGCCCAGATCGGCAATTTGTCGTCTGAATCGTCGGGTTTTTCCGGCCAGAATGTTATCGACCAACGGAGCAAGCACGCCGCTTGAGTGCAGGTCCGACGCAAGCCGGTGATCAGCCCCCGGCAGAATGAAGTGCGAAATGCCGGGCCTTCTTGGAAAGCGCAGCGCATGCGCCAGCTCAAGGTCTTCGTCACCGTGGAAAATGAAGTACTTGGTCTGTTCCGGCCGCAACTCTTCGACCTTTGGAAAGTGAAAGGTGTGGATGCGCTTGCGAAAGTAGTGCCACCGATCTTCTTCAGGAACGTCGTCGGAACGCACCGAATATTGCGGCGTGAAAGCAATGACCTTTTCGAAATCGAAGTAGCGCGACAGGTGAAGCGCCATGGTGCCTCCCATCGAGTTTCCAAGCGCGCTCACACGGGCCGCATCGACATGGTCGGCGGTGGCCTGAATGCAGCGCAGAATCTGGTCAGCCATACCGTCGCCGTTCAACCAACTGCGGGACATGTCGCTTACAAAAAGAACGTGGTTCTGATGATCGGCGGATGCGATGGCAGGGAATTCCGGCGGTGGCTCGACACTGCGCTGCTTGCCGACGCCGGAGAAGCTTACGATGAGGTCGGAGCCTTGACCTTTGAGGTACCGAATCCGAAGCGGGCCGCTTTCGTAGACCAAGGGAATTGAGTTGTCATACATTGGAACCGACCCGTCTCTACACGATACATGTAGTTTTGGGTACGGACTAAGATGAGCCATTTTTAGGCATAAATATGAAGAATAGTGACATCCGAATGTGTCACATATGTGCGTGCGCGGCCCGTTCTGAATAGTTTTCAGATACGGATACGCCGCGCAAAAAAGGCGCCGCAAGATGCGGCGCCTTGACTGTAAATTCGATTGAAATCAGCCCTTTTTGAGCACTTCGCGCCCCAGAACTTCGGCAATCTGCACGGCGTTCAGAGCGGCACCCTTTCGCAGGTTGTCTGATACGCACCACAGGTTGATGCCATTGTCGATTGTACTGTCCTGGCGGATGCGGCTGATGAAGGTCGCGTAATCGCCGACACATTCTTTGGGCGTGACGTAGCCACCATCTTCACGCTTGTCGATGACCATGATGCCCGGCGCTTCGCGCAGGATGTCACGGGCCTCGTCTTCGTCGAGGTGGTCTTCGAATTCGATATTGATTGCCTCGGAGTGACCGACAAACACAGGAACGCGCACGCAGGTGGCCGTGACCTTGATCGCCGGATCGACGATCTTTTTCGTCTCGGCGACCATCTTCCACTCTTCCTTGGTGGAGCCGTCTTCCAGGAACACGTCGATATGCGGAATTACGTTGAACGCGATGTCTTTGGGGTAGACCTTGCGCTGGTAATCATCCGTCGGGTTGTAGACCGACTTGGTCTGATCCCAAAGTTCGTCAATCGCCTCTTTTCCGGAGCCGGACACCGACTGGTACGTGCTGACGACAACGCGCTTGATGCGCGCGCGGTCATGCAAGGGCTTAAGCGCCACAACCATCTGCGCGGTCGAGCAGTTCGGGTTGGCGATGATGTTCTTTTTGGAATAGCCGTGGATCGCCTGCGCGTTCACTTCGGGAACGATCAGCGGCACGTCGGGATCGTAGCGATAGAGCGACGAGTTGTCGATCACAACGCAGCCCGCTTTCGCAGCGATCGGTGCGTATTTCTTGGTCGCTTCCGAGCCGACTGCGAACAGGGCAAAATCCCATCCCGTGAAATCGAACGTGTCGAGATCCTGTGTCTTCAGCGTCTTGTCGCCAAAGCTGACCTCCGTGCCCAGCGACCGGCGCGACGCAAGCGCGGCGATCTCGTCAACGGGGAACTGGCGCTCGTCCAGAATATTCAGCATTTCGCGGCCCACATTACCGGTGGCGCCTGCAACGACGACTCTGTAGCCCATTTGGCTCTCCTTTCACTTGCCAGCCCTTGTGTCGTGTCGGGGGCTGGACTGAGCGTGGCTCTTACAGGACTTGCTGCGCGTGCGAAAGGGTGTTGCGTAACGTGTGAATTTCGCTGGGAAAGCGCTGTCGGCGCAGCCTCACATCATCCGTGTAGTGTAGGGTTCTACCGCAAGTAGACGAAATTTCTTGCCGCATTCCCGCCAAAGGCGTACTCTGTCCGCATTTCAAAACGTACCTTTTAACCAACTTTTTTGGTCCAATGTCAGAGTCTCATACGCATCTCATTCTCGTGGTGCACGGGATTGGTGAACAATCCTGTGGTGAAACCGTCGATCAGGTTGTGGCCGGAGCAATGGCGCGTCATCCGGCGCGGCCTGCCTCAGACCTTGCCGACGCACCCATCTCCGTCCAGTCGTCACATATTTGCCTGACCGCGAATGACTTCTCGAAACCGCCGGATGATTCGGTCGAAGATGTCTTTACCTGCCACACCTTTTCACTTGAGCCGGCAAACGACGCACAACAGCGCGCGGTGTTTGCCGAAGTGCACTGGTCCGACATGTCACCCGCGCCAAAGGGCGCGATCGCGACGATCCTTGATCTGCTCAAGCTTATTCTGGGGCTTGGATATGTTGCGATGGACAATGTCGAGAACACCAAATCGCACTTATTTCATCGCGGTCTCGTTCATCTGTTCAACTGGGTGTTCTACGGCGGCATCGCAGTGCTCAATGCGATGCTGCTGGTGGGTACAGTTCTGCTGCTGGGGCATGATTACCTGCCGGGAGCCGGATACTTTGCCGTAGTCGGTTTAACCGCCAGCCTAGGTGTCGCAGTGTGGCTCTATCTCAAACATATCGGCAAGAAGCATCCGAGGTTTCTAGTGACGGTCTTCAGGCGCGGGCTGCTTGTCTGGTCGGCCTGTGTCGCTGCTCTTCTGGTTGCGAGCCTGTTGGCCGGGGACATTGTGAAGGCAGGATTTCAGTCTTTGTTCACGGCCTTGCCAGATACGCTCACATCGCAAAGCAAGGGCTGTGCGGCACTGGTCGAAGCCTTTGCTCTCGACAACGGTCCGCTGGAGTTCGGAATCGAAAGTGTCTCGTGTTTTGTCGAGGTGAACATCTTTGCGATGGGGCTTTTCTGGCTCTTCGCCGCGCTTCTTGTGGTGATCTCCCTGGTCGGTTTTGCGCAAACGCCCCGTCGGATCATTTACCCATCCGTCTGTGGCGCGATGTTAATGTTCTGGTCAGTCTTTACCACCGGATTCTGGCTCGCTTTGCGTCAGCTTCTGGGCCAGTTCGATCGCGCACACGACAATTGCGGCGAGTTGACCGAGACGCTTTTGCAAGCCGGATCGCTTGCGCCCCTCCACCAGACAGGCAGGACAGCTTATGGTCTGTTATGTCTGCACATGGAACAAGCGGTTGGCACCTTGGCGATTTCGGTCGCGTTCATGCTGGCGACGATCGTTGCAGCCATATTGGCCTATACCGGCGGCGCACGCGTGATCGTTAACTTGTGGGTGCGCGTGATCCTCGTGATCTTCCCAGTCGCACTCGTGTTGGTCCTCATTCTCAGCGGCGACATACGGGAAACTCGGTCGACGGAAATCCGTTTGCGCCGCTCAAAGGTCTTTGCACCGCTCAAAGGTCTCTCATTGGCCATCGCTTTGGGCAGTGCGCTCCTGATCTACAACTTCAATGAAACAGTCGCCGCTGCGCTTGGTGTGGCACGGGATGTCATCGTTTACCTCGTCCGAGCCGAGTGCAAATGGACGGCGATTCCGGAAGTGCGGGAAAACAATTACCCAAGGCGGGCCCTGATCGAAGCGCGGTTTGAACGGGTCTTTCTGTTCATGCTGAACGCATTGGAGCCAAGCCGGATCACGGTGATCAGCCATTCGCAAGGCACCGTGGTGGCAGCTCGTGCACTTGAAAGACTGCTGCCTGACCTTGGCCGGTTCAAGCCCGAGCTTGCACGGCGCGTGCACCTGATCACCATGGGTTCGCCAATTTCACATATCTATGAGGAGTACTTCCCGGAAAACTACCCGATCACACGCGAAAGGATGTCGCCGGATCTGGTATGGCACAACCTCTACCGAGACCGCGACTATGTGGGGCAGACGATCCAGACAACGGGCATTCCGCCAGACAACGACCTCGCCGTCGGCTCAGGGGGGCACAGCCACTACTTCACCGACAAACGAGTATGGACCCTGATGTGGAAAACGGTTGGTTTCCGTTTGTTCTCTGACCCGCCCTGGATGCGCTGATCAGCGGCCCGGAATATCCGAGCGCGGCGGTGCGGGCTCCCAGTTTTCGATGATCTCGGCCGCTTCATCTGCAGATTCCACAAATCGGAACAGATCAAGGTCTTCCGGACTGATCGTGCCTGCGTCGGCCAATGCCTCCCAATTGATGATCCTCTCCCAGAACGTCCGGCCAAAGAGGAGGAAAGGCACGCGCTGCATTCGTCCGGTCTGGATCAGTGTCAGGGACTCGAACATCTCATCAAGCGTGCCGAACCCACCTGGAAACACGCAGATCGCGCGGGCACGCATCAGGAAGTGCATCTTGCGAATAGCGAAATAGTGGAAGTTGAAGCATAGCTCGGGCGTCACGTATTCGTTTGGCGCCTGCTCATGCGGCAGCACGATATTGAGTCCGATGGATTTGCCGCCTTCATCCGCCGCGCCACGGTTGCCAGCCTCCATAACCCCGGGCCCGCCACCTGTCACAATAACAAATTCGCGGCCTTGGCTCTCAATGGACTTGCGCGTCATCAGCCGGGCAAAATGGCGTGCTTCATCATAGAAATGCGAAAGATCAGACAGTGTCTGTGTACGGGCCGTGTCGACCTCGGAAGGTCGCGGAATGCGGGCACCGCCGAACAAAACAATGGTGCTGTCGATCTGGTGCTCATCCAACATGAGCTGCGGTTTGAGCAGTTCAAGCTGCAACCGCACGGGGCGGAGTTCATCCCGACAGAGGAAATCATCATCCGCAAACGCCAGACGATACGCCGGAGACCGGGTCTGCGGTGTGTCCGGCACATGGCTCGCGGTACTGCGATCCAGTCCGGCGTCACGAAACGGGCTGTTGCGGTGATCATTCATCTGGATCGGTTCCTTGTTCGTTGGCCCTCAGACCTATAGCGTCTGCGCCAGAGTGACCAGAGAGGCGGCCCCATGCAATGGCATGATAGTATCGAAGCAGCGTACCAGCGGATTGCCGGACGGATCGTGCAAACACCGATTCTGCAAAGTGCTGCATTCGGGCGCGACATCACTCTGAAACTCGAACAGATGCAGCACACGGGCAGCTTCAAGACCCGGGGCGCGTTCAACACGCTGCTGTCGGAGGACGTTCCCAAGGCCGGGGTGGTTGCTGCATCTGGTGGGAACCACGGCGCAGCCGTCGCATTTGCCGCGCGGCAATTGGGATACCGCGCCCGCATATTTGTACCTGAGATAGCAGGGCCCTCGAAAATTGCTCTGATCGAGCGGACGGGTGCTGAATTGACAGTTGTTCCCGGCGAATACGCGAGCGCATTGGAACTTGCCCAGCGCGAAGCTGCGGAAAGCGGTGCGATGCAGATCCACGCCTATGATGCGCCGCTGACTGTGGCGGGTCAGGGGACCGTGATGCTTGAATGGGAGCGCCAGGGCCTGGAAGCCGACACTGTCTTGATCGCAGTTGGGGGTGGAGGCCTGATTAGTGGTGCGCTGGCCTGGCTGGGCGGACGCCGGAAAATTGTGGCCGTCGAACCGATGACGTCTTGCGCCCTAAACGAAGCGCTCGGAAAGGGAGCACCAGTTGATGTGCCTGTATCCGGTGTCGCAGCCAATGCGCTGGGTGCGCGACGCATCGGGCAGATCTGTTTCGAACTTGCCCGGGACGCGCACATGGAGAGCGTTCTGGTCTCAGACGGGACAATCATTGAGGCGCAACAGGCTCTTTGGCAGGCACATCGCCAGTTAGTCGAACCAGCGGGGGCAACAGCCCTGGCGGCGATTATGTCCGGTGCATATGTGCCTGAACCAAACGAGCAAGTCGCGGTACTGGTGTGCGGTGGGAATATCGCGCCGGACCCGCAGATCGCATAGTCGCTTGGCTGCCAAAGGAATTGTCGGGCCGCGCGTTGGATATACGCGCGTTTCGCCGGACATATCCATGCCTGTACGTGAACGCAGGGCAGATACGTACATGCGTTGCGCCTTGACGCTCTGCAGCTTATAGGCAAAGCGATTTCGGGGATAATGACGTGAGGAGCGCATCCATGTCCAACGCACAGCTTGAAGCCGCCATCGAAGCCGCGTGGGACGCGCGCGATACGATCACACCATCCACGGGCGGGGAAACCCGTGAGGCGATTGAAGACACGCTCAACGCGCTGGACAGCGGATCGCTTCGGGTCGCCGAAAAGCAAGATGACGGCAGCTGGCACGTTAACCAGTGGGCGAAGAAAGCCGTATTGCTGGGATTCCGCATCAAGGACATGGAGCAGCATGACAACGGCCCGCAAGGCGGCGGCTGGTGGGACAAGGTCGACAGCAAGTTCAAGGGCTGGGGCGACGACCAATGGCGCTCGGCAGGTTTCCGTGCGGTTCCGAACTGCGTCGTCCGCAAATCGGCCTTTATCGCACCAGGTGTTGTTCTAATGCCATCCTTCGTGAACCTTGGCGCCTATGTCGACGAGGGCACAATGGTGGACACTTGGGCAACCGTTGGCTCCTGTGCTCAGATTGGCAAGAATGTGCACCTGTCGGGCGGTGTTGGCATTGGTGGCGTGCTGGAGCCAATGCAGGCAGGCCCAACCATTATCGAGGACAACTGCTTTATCGGTGCCCGCTCGGAAGTGGTCGAAGGCTGCATCGTGCGCGAAGGCTCGGTTCTGGGCATGGGCGTTTTCATCGGCAAATCGACCAAGATCGTCGACCGCGAAACAGGCGAAGTGACGTATGGCGAAGTACCGCCCTACTCCGTGGTCGTGGCCGGCTCCATGCCGTCGAAGAACAATATCAGTCTGTATTGCGCGGTGATCGTGAAGCGAGTGGATGAAAAGACCCGCTCCAAGACCGGTATCAACGAACTGCTGCGCGATTGATCGTGGCGGTGCGTGCCAGCACGCACCCTACGCCTTTTTGGCGGGCTTCTCAGCCACTGGGCCGCCCGCCTTTTTCCAACCGCTGAAGCCGTCTGTGATGTGGCTGACATTCTCAAGGCCCATTTCCTGCGCAACCTTTGCGGACAGTGCCGACCTCCAGCCGGACGCGCAGTAGAACACAAATCTGTTCCTGTTTTGAAATTGCGGCTTCGCGTATGGGCTTTCCGGGTCAATCCAGAACTCCAGCATGCCTCTGGGACAATGAAACGCGCCTGGGATCATGCCGTCGCGCTCTAGTTCCCTAGGGTCGCGCAGATCGACAAAGGTCACGCCGTCCTGTCCATGCATGGCCAAAAGCTCGGATGCTGGCGCATGCTGAACGACCTCATTGGCAGCCGCAACCATGTCTTTGACGGATTTCATATCACCTCTCCCCTTTTCGTTTGCAGTATGCCCAGCGCGGTCACCGCGACAACCCTCGACGGACGGCGGGTTTCATGGCAGATGCGAGACGGATTGCAAAGGAGACGCTGGACGATGAGCGACACCCCGAAGAAGCCCAAGAAGCCACATTCCGTGTATACGCTTGTGGTAGAGGTTGGTCGTAAATCCGGCGATGGCTTGCCCAAGGGTGCCACCGGGGCCGGTCTGATGTGCTACGCGTCAGGCGTCGATGAGGCTGAAGCGGTGCGCGAAACCGTGGCGATCCTGAAGCAGGCAGACATGGCGCCGCTGGATGTCACCGGCTACGGCACGCTTGAGGACCGGAAGGCGCAAGGGCACGAGATTGAGCCGGACGAGATTGAACTGATGCAGAAAGCGCTCGATGAAAATGCCGTTATCGTGGCGCAGGTGACACCCTACTTTGGCGAGGAAGGCCGCGACTAGGCCGCACGCGCTTCGGCAAGTGTGATCGCTTCGAAGGAGCGCAACACCTGATACCCGGCACGATGATGTTCCGGCAAAAGAGCACGGGGCAAATCGCTGAGCACAGAGGCACTAAGGAGCGCTTTGTCCCGCCGCATGCGCCCAATATAGAGGGATTCCAACGCTGCATCGGGGATGCGCACTGCATCATGATGCGGCAAGAGCACTTGGTGATACGAGACAAACCGAGGCGCAGGTTCAAAGTGGCCTGCATACCCGTTCACCAAAGCGGAAGCTGGAATCAACACCTCTTCGCGACCGAACAGGTACTCGACCTCGGGACCACTCACCAACAGGCGCTGATGCCGGGACACGACGACATCCTGCTCCAGACCGAAATATGGAGCACGCAGGCGGACGGGCCGAAAGGACCCGAGGCTGGGTACTTCACGCCGTACCGCATTCAGGACCGGCACCAATTTCCCACTGGCCGCCCGAACCACATCACCCTGTTGTAAACTGGTGGCAAGCCGCAAGCCGTGGGCGGTTTCGATGCGAACGGAGGGCGACAATGTCGGCATCGGACCGACCGGTTCAATATCTGTGGAAAGTGCAATGAAGATGACGTCTGGATCAATCTCGGTGAGGCCTTTGGGGCAGGCCAAGGCCACCAGATCCGACAGCAACGGTGGACGCGTCATCACAAAATGCCGGATCAGAACGTGCTCGGTTTCTGGCCGCTCAACAACCAGGCGGCCCAGCTTTTTAATGACATCCCAGCTGATGGTGACCCGCAAGGTGTCCGTCCGCGCCTCCCGGCCCCGTTCCAGCACTTCGTGCACCACTTCATCACCCTGAGCGATCACCAGTACGACGCTGCCATGTGGTGTCGACATCAGCGAAAAGCTGGCGGGTGATGTGCCATCCCGTTTGTAGCCGATCAGGTTTTGCGGTCGGCCTTCAGGCGACAGACGCGTTTCCAGCACCACTGAGCCACGAGGCGCACAGGCCTGAGGCCGCTGTGTCAGGATAACTTCAACCCCATCCCGGACCCAAGGTTCACGCGTCGTACAGTCTAAAAGCGCAAACCACGTCATGCCGCCGCTCCGATCAATACCTGCGCTTCGTGTTTCTTGAGGATTTGACGGGCTGCTGTGCCGTAACCTTGGCCAGTGATTGGATCGAGATCAGGGAACAAGGTGGTGATCTCCTGCAGGACCTCTTCCTCAAAGGCGTCAATCGTTTGAGGGCCCGGCAAAAAGCTTTCCGTAGCCAAACCGTTCGAAAGGACAATTTCGTGCTGATCGAACAGCAGATGCACGTAGGTAACGCTGCCGCCCTCGACAACCGCTACGCTGCGCCCATTGATCAGATGCTTTGCGGCCACCAAGACCTCGGGTGTTCCAAAGACCAGATGTGCCAGCGGGTCACGAACCAATATTCGATGTTGGGGTGACAGCATCAGCGTTGCATGATCGCCGAACGTGCCAGAGGCAACACGAACCGGGGCCATATTGCCGATCGCCGCAACTGTGCGCTGACCAATCCAGCGCAACGGTTGAAACCCACGATCCAATGTCCAGATCAGATCGCCGATCTGCAAGCCTTCAACAGGCTTATGACCTTGTGCTGTCTCAATCAACGTCCCAGCAACGAAACAGGGTACGGTTGCGATGGTCACGAAGCCGGTGTCAGTCTCCCCTGCCGCGTTTTCAACAGCGTATGTGAAATTGACAGTCTCGAAGTCCCCGTCCGAGGTGACGGACAAGGTCCCGTCGGCATTAAGTGTGACGGTTTGGCCGGTCATCAGGGTGACACCGTCTCCTACTGAGACGGCGACACCATTGATATGGGTGATGATCAGGACACCCGGCGTACTGCTCACATCGTTGGCCAGCACATCGAGCGTCTTGGTCCTGTCTGTATACAGGCTGATCAGATCAGACTGGGCCACAAGTGCAGTCTGAATCGAGTCTCCCGCGATCAACAGATTAGAGTCGTAGCTTGAGTCTGCAACATCCGCGATGCCAATGCGGATAGAGTTCACTTCGTCAGGATTGACCTGCATGGTGAGTGTCAGCGTAACTGTGAACCCGTCCATTTCGGTATTGTACGCGTCGCCTGTATTATCTTTGAACAGGTTAACGTTTGCGGTTGTATTCAGGTTGGCTGGATCAATATCTCCATCGCCAGCGACAATATCGACTTGTTGGCTGTTGATCCAAACGCCCACAAAGTCCTGATAGATTGAGTTTGTGAACTCCGGGTATTCCTCGGATGAAAACACAAACTGCATTGTCATCAGATCGCTGTCGGGAATAAAGTCGATGTCCAGATAACTGGCGTCATAGGTGTTGGCCCCCGCCGCAGCGTTGAAATCGGCATTGTTGTTCTGTCCGCCAGAGCCCGAGGTTGTGGAAGAACTGGTATTTGGATCGCCGAAAGACCGCGTGAATGATGTTGCCCGACCGGTCGAGAGTATAACACCAGTGTCCGATGGAGTGACACCGGGCGCCAGCGCATCGCCATTGCTGTAGATTGCAGAAGATCGGTTGTCGCCGCTATAGCTGGCGTTCACAACTGTGACCCCAGTACCAAAGATTGCGTTCGCCATCGCGAGCGCACTGGCATTTGTGGTGTAGGTAAGCTCGGCGCCTGTTGCCATTTCTGCCTCACGGAGGCCCAAGACACCTTTCCAGACA
>JAUIIR010000050.1 GCA_030431485.1 Alphaproteobacteria bacterium | reverse complement strand
TCATGTTCGGGCGCCTCAAGGACTGGAGGCGCGTGGCAACCCGCTATGACCGCTGTCCAAAGGTCTTTCTCTCAGCCATCGCTCTCGCGGCAACCGTCATCTACTGGTTATGAATCCTGACCCTAACCTTCAGGGGTGCGCTGGGCGAGGTTTCCATTAGTGGGAATGGCCTTCATATTCTTGGTCGATGTGACCCCAAGAAATTGGCAGACCGTAAGCGTAAGTGGGGCAAGAACGAAGGCCAGGAGCAGGAGTTCTATACAGATCGCCGCTTTGTCGCCCTATCTAAAGCTGGGTTATCGGTGATCGGTGGTGGCAGCTATGCCGACAGAGACTGGACCGAACAGCTGCTCAGTGTTGTTCCGCAGCGTGACCACATGGGTGAACTACCAGAAGGGATTGACCCAGCGTACACAGGGCCAGAGGACGACGATCAGCTCATTGCAATGATGCTCCGCAGCAAAAGCGCAGCGAATGCATTTGGGGGCGGTGTAAGCATCAAAGACCTCTGGGAAGCCGACACAGAAGCGCTGGCGCAAAAGTATCCCGCACATGATGGCAATGGCGGTTTCGATCATAGCAGCGCCGACGCGGCGCTCATGATGCACCTGGCGTTTTGGACAGGCAAAGATATGCCCCGTATGGATCGACTGTTCAGGCGGTCCGCCCTGATACGCGACAAATACGAGAAACGCGAAGACTACCGGCGGAACACTATCCAAAATGCAGCGCGGCGTTGCGACAAGGTCTATGACCGTGCGCCGCGCAACGTTTCAAGTTTGGATCAGTGTCACGCGGATATGGGCCACGACGACCTTGCACACCATATCTTCGCCCGACGCTGGGCGGGCAATATGCTCTATGTGCCAGAACGCAACCGCTGGGCCGAATGGAATGGGAAGCGATGGCGGTTAGCGAAAGACCAAAATGAGCAGATCACGCGTTTGCGGCAAGACCTGCGTGAGATTCCCGGTGCCGAAGATTCATCAAAACGAAAGCGCCTTGGCGACAACAAAAACATCATGGCTGTGAATGCGTTGATGAAAACCAATGAGGGCGCTGCAAGGTGTATCGAACAGTGGGACACAGATCCTTACCTATTAGGAACGCCAACAAAAATCGTCGATCTGCGCACCGGCGAAGTTCGACCTCGCGCGTCAAGTGACTTCCTTCTGTGTTCCTCAAGGTTTGATCCCGCTGAAAGCGGATCCGTTCCGTTGAACTGGATCAATTTTCTCGGCACGATCACAGGTCACGACGCCGCTCTTGTCGATTTTCTGCAAAGGCTTTGCGGGTATGCTGCGACTGGCTCAACAAAGGAACATAAGCTGTTCTTTGCGTTTGGAACCGGGCGGAACGGCAAAAGCACATTGCTGAACACGCTCGCGGCTGTTCTGTCGGGCGACTATGCAAGGGTTATCCCACCTAAGTTGCTCTTGGACAAAAAGACGGATCAGCATTCCACGGATCTGGCGCATTTGGCGAACGCAAGATTTGCGAGGGCATCTGAGTTGCCGGTCGGAAAAGTATGGGACGAGGCGCTGTTGAAGCAAATCACCGGTGGTGATCAGATCACTGCACGACTGATGCGGCAGGATAACTTTACGTTCAGACCGCAATGCACGTTGATCGTTGATGCAAACAACGCCCCCTCGATACGTGGCATTGACGAAGCATTCAGGCGGCGCATGTGCGTGATCCCCTTCAATGTGACAATCACAGGGCAACAGGTCGATCCCGATTTGCCCGACAAGCTACTAGCAGAAGGCCCAGTCATAACCCGCTGGATCATTGAAGGCGCTGAGAAATGGTACAAAGACGGATTGTGCATCCCGCCTTGTGTTGAGACAGCGACGAAAGACTACTTGGACCAGGAAGACACTTTTGGGGCTTTCTTGAATGAGTACTTCGAAGATGATCCCAGTGGATCTGTTTTCAATACAGCACTCCAGACGTTGTTCCACGACCACATGGACAGTTTGGGAGCCCCAAGATGGAGCGCGAATGCGATCGGCAAGGAAATGAAAAAGCGCGGATACGTAACTTTCAAATCGGGCTCATCCAGAGGGTTTCGCGGTCTTGCGGCAAGAACGAACTCACAGTCGGCGATGTTGCCTTGATAATTGGGGCACGTGGGACGGCGCCTTCCTTATAGAGCACATGGGGGTTTGTTCTTATGTGCTCTATAGTCTCGTAAGTGTCCCATCTGTCCCAATCTAGAATAAAATTTCTATCGCTAGTAAATCCACGAGATGTCGCGTTACCCGCGTGTGCCTATCCTCTAGGAGGACCCGGAAGCAAAGTTGCCACGCGTTCGGTCCTCAACTGCGATTCCGTTGAAGCATTTTTGATGACCGGATTCAGCCCAAGGCGGACGTAACCACCCTTCACTTCGGGCGTATTCCGTTGAAAAACTCTTCGTTGATCGAAGCCTAAGTTGCTGATTCCATTCTTACTGTAGGGAGGGATTGGCGATGATGGGACCCAAGCAGGAAGCACAGGCGGCTTTGTTCTATGAGTTCTCCTTGGAAGACCATGTTCCCCAAGATCACCTGCTGCGCTCGATAGATCGGTTCGTCGACCTGAGCGACATCCGCCAGCATTTGGCAGAGTTTTACAGCCATACAGGCCGCCCATCAATTGACCCTGAACTGCTGATCCGGATGCTTTTGATCGGGTATTGTTTTGGCATCAGGTCAGAGCGCCGCCTGTGCGAAGAGGTGCATCTAAACCTGGCCTATCGCTGGTTCTGCCGCCTCGATCTTTCTGACCCGATCCCAAACCATTCGACGTTTTCAAAGAACCGCCACGGGCGGTTCCGGGAGAGCGAACTGTTGCGCCACCTCTTCGAGACGACCGTCGCTCGATGCATTGAAGAGGGGCTTGTAAGTGGTCAGCGCCTGGCGGTCGATGCCAGCCTGATCGAGGCAGTTGCGAACAAGCAATACTCCGCATCGAAGGAAGAATGGGACACTGATCGGATCGATGTGTATGCCGCGCCTCGCGCGGTTCGCGAGTATCTCGACACCTTGGATGAGGCCGCATTCGGCGCGGCGACTCCGGTGAAGCCCAAGTTCACCTCCTACTCCGATCCAGCCAGCCAGTGGACCGCAGCGCGCAAAGGCCCAGCATTCTTTGCCTATTCGAACAACTATCTGATCGACACAGACAATGGCGTCATCGTCGATGTCGAAGCGACCCGCTCAATCCGCCAGGCCGAGGTCGGATCGACGAAGACAATGCTGAACAGGGTCAAAGACAAGTTTGATCTGCATCCCGAACGGCTGATTGCCGATACGGCCTATGGATCAGGTCCGATGCTCGGCTGGCTGGTGGATCAGCAGATTGCGCCGCATATTCCAGTCATTGACAAGGCCGGTCGCGCCGACGGCACATGGTCCCGTGCTGACTTCGAGTGGGACGCAGATAACAACCAGTACATCTGCCCCGAAGGCGAAGCACTGAAGCAGTTCCGCCGCAATTACTCAGACCTCAATCGCGGCCCAACCGGCAAAGGTGTCGCCAAGTACCAGGCTCTCAAACACACCTGCCAGGCCTGTCCATCGAAACCCAAGTGCTGCCCCAACGCAGACTGCCGCAAGATCACTCGTGAAGAACACGAAAATGCACGTGACGTGGCCCGCGCCATCCGGAAGACAGATCAATACAAGGTCTCGGCCAAGCTCCGAAAGAAGGTCGAGATGCTTTTCGCGCATCTCAAACGCATTCTCGGGCTTGGACGGCTCCGACTACGCGGCCCATGCGGCGCAAAAGACGAATTCCTCCTCGCCGCCACCGCTCAGAACCTCCGCAAACCGGCAAAGATCTTTCCTGCACCGCAGCAAACGCAAAAAGCCTGATCAGAAAGGCACTCGCGCCTCGTAAAGAGCACCACTTTCTGCACCAGCAACACCTTGTCTTTCCACAGAATGGGCGGAAAGCGGACGTTCGCCGCGCCCGCGCACTGCCGATGTGACTTTGGTGGAAGCCGACATTCACCCTGCCGTGGGATCAAACAATTTCGCTGCGACTTAACACGTCGGCTATGAGCCCAGTCTCTTAATTCAGTTTCTTGCTGCGCGCGCATGCAGCACAGTTTTACTGCCGCGTCCACATCTTCTTGAGCAAAACGGCGAGAACTGGTGTGCGGGCATTCGTGACGAGCTTTGCTGTATTCCGTCAGTCGATCGTCAAGACCCGGGACATCATACATTTCTCACCAGTACGCCACGTGCGTGGTACGCATGTTTATGCCAACCATAGCGCCGACTGACCAACCGCTATTCTGTGGAGAATACTATGATCAGCAACTGCGGCGATACTAAGTCGAATTAGTGCATCGATGATTTGGCTATGAAGGTCATTACAAATAATTCCGTCTATTCTTCCATTCGACAGGGCTGCCAATGCCGAGCTGTTGAATGCAAGACTGATGAGTAACCCCTTTGTCGCACGGAGATCGCTTTGCTCACACGCTCCTGTAACTATTTCAGAAGCTCCACCGATCAAAATGCACATACCGTCGGATATGGGCCCCAAGCCTTGAAAAGAGTCATCCCTCACCGTGATTTTTTTCACAAATGAATGGTCAGCTTCGGATCTTCCAAGTGATACTTCAAGCGCATGCGCGCATCGCAACTCCTGAAGCGATGGGTTTTCAGGTGTTACAAGCGTGATCACGTCCTGCCCAGCTCGGATCAAATTCCGCAACATATGCGCGGCGAAGTCACCGCATGCCTGTGCCTGTTCCTCGGACACGGGCACCCCGAAGCGGTCCAGGTCGGGTTGGACCAGCGATACAAATCGCATCCCTTTCTCCTCAAGGTCGCACAGTTGACCAAGGGTCCGCGCATCGGCGTCCACATACAAAATGGCCCCGTCCACCTGATCTACCGATAGGTCGCGCAGAACTGTGTCGAGCATGGCGGGCTTAACCTTGACACAATAAAGCTGCGCGACATGGCGATCGATGAGCGAGTTAACCTCCTGGACAATTTGCTCGATCCTCTGCGCGAACTCAGGGGCATGATCCGGCAGAAGGACCGCGTATTTGCGGATGCGCCCCTTCGCCATGCTCGAGGCTGCTGCGTTTCGCGTGTACCCTAGGCGCTTAATCGCCTCTTCTACCTTTTGACGGGTCGGTTCACGCACACCCGGACGGTTGTTCAGCACACGGTCTACCGTGGCCATACTCACGCCGGCTTCTTTCGCGAGGTCTCGCGATGTGGGGGGGCGGTTTTCACTCAAGGGTGTGCCTATTCCAATGCGCGCCTGAAACTGCGCGCCGAACCCTACTGTTCCTGAGATTTCCGACATAGAGACACGCGCCTCAGTTCTGATTTACAAGGTGTGTGGAGCTGCAAACCCCAGGCTTCACAGCATTTTGCCAGCCACTGCCGTCAGTCATGCGGAATGGACCGACATGGGAACTCGCCGCCGCCAAATGCGGCGGCGAGCTGTTCGACATTTAGTTGAGCATACCGGATGCAGCCTCGATTGCCGCAAAAGCACATTGCTCATCTTCATCGCCGCTCGCGCCGCTTACGCCAATTCCCCCAATCGGCACACCGCCCGAATGGATCGGCAAGCCGCCAGGGAATGCAATCAGACCAGGAACCAATGCGATGCCGGGAAGCTCAGCACCCACCCCATCTTTCGCCTCGCCGTAGGAAAGCGTCTCAAAGGTACGGGTTGGATTGTCGAACAGAGCAGAAGTACGCGCCTTGTTTGTTGCAATGTCTCCACATGCTTTACAGGCGCCATCTTGACGGTACACGAGGATCGTATTTCCGCCGTCGTCTACGATCACGACATTGATCGGCGCATAGCCATTGGCCTCTTGGTGCGCCAAACAAGCCTGCCCCATCACCTGTGCGGTCTCCAGATCAAGCACGGCCTTCTTCTCGAGCGCGACAACGCTCGTGGCCAAAGCACCAAATGTCAGGGCAGCAATAACTGTTCCGATTTTCATGTGAAGTCTCCTCCTGTTGAGTTTTCGCCGCCCTCTTTTCCCGCGGCGATACCCCAGCGTATTGTGACACGTGCCTCATAGCGAGTCAAATTTTGCCTACAAATCCAATTTTCGCCTACTTCTTGATAATTTGAGGCACGAACCTCATGTTAAATGTAAAGAAAATATGAATAAAATTAATTGGTTACGATCTTCGATCGCGCTTAGTCAGATAACCCATATATTTTTGCGCCCGCAACCAGATCCATCGCCCCTTTTCCAGCAATGAAGGCTGCTGATCCTCAAGATTGGTGTCGACGATGGCGCAAAGCGGGATGCGGGTGTTCCGAGTATTATTTAGGCCAGCGCGGCAGAAGACCGCTTGGCGATGCTTGCAAAAGAAGCCGCGTCCAGAGAAGCGCCGCCGATCAAAAATCCGTCCACATTCTCGAGGCATGCAAGGGCTGCAGCGGTGCCGGGTTTGACGGACCCGCCGTAGAGCACAGGCAAGGGTTGGTTATGGGCCTTCTGCCAATTGGCGATGGCAGTATGCGCCTCTGACACCTGAGCCTCTGACGCGCTGAGGCCTGTGCCAATCGCCCAAACCGGTTCATAGGCCACGACCACAGCCTGACCGGGCGCGGTGGCAGGCACGGATGCGTCCAACTGGCTTAGAATAACGTCCAGGTGCCGCCCCGCCTGACGATCCTCGATTTTCTCGCCTATGCAGATGATTGGGGTGAGCCCCGCATTTAGGGCCGCGACCGCCTTGGCGTTCACAATGGCGTCGGTTTCTCCGTGGCTTTCGCGGCGCTCTGAATGGCCGACGATGACCCAGTTTGCGCCCGCTTCGACCAGCATGGGCGCGGAGGTGTCCCCCGTATAGGCGCCTGCCGTCTCGTTGTGGCAATCCTGTCCGCCAATCTGGATCGAACTGCCCGCGAAAGCCTCGACGCCATGGGGCACGAGCAAGGAGGGCAGGCACAGGACCCTCTGGCATCCATAGGCGGCTTCGCCTGCGCTTGCCTCGGCAAAGTCCCGAAGCTGCTGGCGGGTGCCGTTCATTTTCCAGTTTCCGATGACCAGAAACGGTTTGCTGTCTGAGAAATCACGCATCGCCTTACACCTTCAGGATAGAGCGGCCTGCATATTCGGCGGTATCGCCCAGGGCCTCTTCGATGCGGATCAACTGGTTGTACTTGGCCAAGCGATCCGAGCGGGACAGCGACCCGGTCTTGATCTGACCGCAATTGGTGGCAACGGCGAGGTCTGCGATGGTGGCATCCTCAGTCTCGCCCGAACGGTGCGACATCACGTTGGTGTAACGCGCGCGATGCGCCATATCGACGGCCTGCAGCGTCTCAGTCAGGGACCCGATCTGGTTCACCTTCACCAGCATCGAATTCGCGACACCTTGCTTGATGCCGTCCGCCAGGCGCGCCGGGTTGGTCACAAAGAGATCATCGCCCACCAGCTGCACTTGGTCGCCGATCAGATCGGTCAGCAGCTTCCAGCCCTCCCAATCATCCTCGGCCATACCGTCTTCGATGGATATGATCGGGTAATCGGCGCACAGATCGGCAAGGTATTGGGCATTCTCGGCAGAGGTCAGCGACTTGCCCTCGCCGACCATCTCGTACTTGCCGTTTTTGTAGTACTCGGTCGAAGCGCAATCGAGGGCAAGGAAGATGCCTTCGCCCAGCTTGTACCCGGCTTTTTCCACGGCGGTCTTGATGAAGTCGAGCGCGACGCGCGTGCTTTCCAGGTTCGGGGCAAAGCCACCCTCGTCGCCGATGCCGGTGTTGTGTCCCGCAGCGGAAAGCTCTTTCTTGAGCGTGTGGAAGATCTCGGAGCCCATGCGGATGGCCTCTTTGATGTTCGAGGCCGAAACGGGCATGATCATGAATTCTTGGATATCGATCGGGTTATCCGCGTGTTCGCCGCCATTGATGATGTTCATCATCGGCACCGGCAGAACGCGGGCCGCGGTGCCGCCGATATAGCGAAAGAGTGGCTGCCCGGTGTATTCGGCGGCGGCCTTCGCCACGGCCAATGAGACACCCAGGATCGCGTTTGCGCCCAAGCGGGCTTTGTTTGGGGTGCCGTCGAGCTCGATCATGGCTTGGTCGATGCGGACCTGCTCGGTCACATCCATGCCGATCAGAGCCTGCGCGATCTCGGTGTTCACGGCCTGCACCGCGCCCAACACGCCCTTGCCGATATAGCGCGCCTTGTCGCCGTCGCGCTTCTCAACCGCTTCATGCGCCCCGGTGGAGGCACCGGAGGGCACAGCCGCGCGGCCCATGGTGCCGTCTTCCAGCAGCACGTCCACCTCGACGGTTGGGTTGCCCCGGCTGTCGAGAATTTCGCGGCCAGTGATTTTGATGATCTTGCTCATGATAGGTCCTCAAAAACGGATCGGGCGGCCCGGTGTTTGAGCCGCCCAGGAAGGATTAGATCAGCGCGCCCATGGCGACGGCGGTGTCGCACATGCGGTTCGAAAAGCCCCATTCGTTGTCGTACCAGCTGAGGATACGCACCATGCTGCCATCCATCACCTTGGTCTGATCCATGTGGAAGATGGACGAATGCGGGTCGTGGTTGAAATCGATGGAGACGTTGGCAGCCTCCGTGTAGCCGAGCACACCTTTCAGCGGGCCGTCTGCCGCGGCCTTGATCGCGGCGTTGATCTCTTCAACCGAGGTGTCGCGGGCGGCCTCAAAGGTCAGGTCCACAACCGAGACGTTGGGCGTCGGCACGCGGATGGCCACACCATCGAGCTTGCCCTTCAGCTCGGGCAGCACCAGTCCCACAGCCTTGGCCGCGCCGGTCGAGGTCGGGATCATCGACATCGCCGCAGCGCGGGCGCGGTAGAGGTCTTTGTGCATGGTGTCCAAGGTCGGCTGATCGCCTGTGTAGCTGTGGATTGTGGTCATGAAGCCGCGCTTGATCCCGATGGCGTCGTTCAGAACCTTGGCCACGGGGCTGAGGCAGTTGGTCGTGCAAGAGGCATTCGAGACCACCAGATCCTCAGCAGTCAGCGTGTTATGGTTCACGCCATAAACGATGGTCTTGTCGGCATCCTTGCCGGGGGCGGAGATCAGCACGCGCTGCGAGCCGTTCTGCAAATGCGCCTGGCACGCCTCTTTCGATGTGAAGATCCCTGTGCATTCCAGAACCACATCCACATCGGACCAGGGCAGATCCGCCGGGTTGCGAATAGCCGTCACGCGGATCGGGCCGCGCCCCACGTCGATGGTGTCTTCGCCGGTGGTCACCTCGCCCGGGAACTTGCCATGGATCGAGTCGTAGCGGATCAGATGCGCGTTGGTCTCGACCGGGCCAAGGTCATTGATGGCCACGACGTCAATATCCGTGCGACCGCTTTCGATGATAGCGCGAAGCACATTTCTTCCGATACGGCCGAAGCCGTTTATTGCAACACGAACTGTCATTGTCGTCTCCTTGAGTGCAAAAACCGCTTTTAGATCAAGCGGCTGAGCCAATGTTCGAACAGTCAGCTTTGACGATCCGAAGGATATTTGTGGTACCGGTGGTGTTCAGCGGGACCCCTGCTGTCACGACAATCGACTCGCGCCCGGCGGCAAAGCCGAGATCTGTCACGGCCTTTGCCGCTGCGATGGCTGCGTCGCGAAAGCGCGTTACGGGGTCCTGCAACCGCGCATTGGTGCCCCAGAGCAAGGCCAGCGCGCGGGCGGTTTTCACATCAGATGTGACAGCGACCAGCGGGACCAGGGGCCGCTCGCGCGCAGCGCGGAACGCGGTTGAGCCCGATTGCGTGTGGCAGCAGATGGCCGCGATGGAGCGCGTCTCGGAAATCTCGCGTGCGGCCACGGTGATCGCATCTGCGTCTGTGTCCTGAGCCTCGCTGCGCGTCCCGGCGATCTGGCGAGCATAAAGCGGGTCAGCTTCGACGCGCCGCGCCACGGCGTCCATCGTCGCGACGGCCTCGCTTGGGAAGCTGCCAGCGGCGCTTTCGGCGGACAGCATCACCGCATCGGCGCCGTCATAGATCGCGGTTGCCACGTCATTCACTTCGGCCCGTGTTGGCACCGGCGCGTTGACCATACTTTCCAGCATCTGGGTGGCGACGATCACCGGCTTGCCCAGCTGGCGGCAGCGCACAATCAGGTCTTTTTGGATCGGAGGCACCGCCTCGACGGGCATTTCGACGCCCAGATCGCCGCGTGCCACCATGATGCTGTCGGTAACATCAAGGATCTCATCGATGCGGGCTACAGCGTTTGGCTTTTCGATCTTCGCCATCAACCGCGCCCGCCCTTTGACAAGTTCGCGGGCCTGCATGATGTCCGCCGCGCGCTGCACGAAAGAGAGCGCGAGCCAATCGATCCCGAGCTCGCAGAGGAACTCCAAATCCGCTAGATCCTTTTCGGAGAGCGCCGCCAAGGGCAGCTCGACATCAGGCACATTGATGCCCTTACGGTCAGAGATCTTGCCGCCGACTTCCACGAGGCATTCGGCGTGATCCTCGTCGCAGTTTTGCACCTTGAGCCGGATAGCGCCGTCGTTGATCAGAAGCGTCGCGCCAGGCTCAAGTGCCTGGAAAATCTCGGGGTGAGGCATGCCGACGCGCGTGGCAGTCCCGGGGGTCATATCGAGGTCAAGCCGGAAGGACTGGCCGACTTCCAGAACGTGCCCCGCCCCGTTCTCAAAAGACCCGCAGCGCAGCTTTGGGCCCTGAAGATCACCCAAAATTCCGATGGGTTGCCCGCGCTCTGCCTCCAGCGCCCGAATGATGCCGTGAATGCGGGTGATGTTCTCGTGCTGGCCGTGGCTCATATTCAGGCGGAACACGTTGGCGCCCGC
The DNA here is from genome assembly GCA_030431485.1 of Alphaproteobacteria bacterium. GTDB lineage: Bacteria > Pseudomonadota > Alphaproteobacteria > Rhodobacterales > Rhodobacteraceae > Marivita. The sequence continues at coordinate 21,738 of JAUIIR010000050.1, read as the reverse complement.
GTCCAAGAGTTTTTCGATCGACGCACGATCATTGGACGCAGGGCCGAGGGTGGCCACAATTTTGGTTTTTCTTGGGGTGGGAGCGGTCATGGTCTTGGCCTGATTTGGACGCGGGCCGCCACAAGGGCGACCCGGGTCAGGTTTCCAGCGTTAAACGCTGAGTTCTTCGAAAAGGCGCGCAACGGCTTCGGCACCCGGATCAACATGGCCCTTTAGCTGGTCCGCGTTGATGTAAGAGGCGCGGCCCGCTTTCGCGACCAGCATCTCGGCCGTTTTGTTCGCGCCAGCGCGAGCAGCCGCGGCGGCTTTCGGCAGACCTTCGGCAAGCGCGGTCAGCGCAGGATCAAGCGCATCGACCATCGTGCGGTCCCCCAGCTTGGCGCCGCCGATTTCCTGCATCCGCCGCAAACCTGCCTCCAGCGCTTCGCGCATGGTCATGCCGCTCGAGGCCGCATCACCAGCGGCTGCGAACATGATCGCCAGCAAAACGCCGGACGAGCCGCCCATGGTTTCGCTCAGCTCTTGGCCAATGGCACGATAAAGCTGCGTGTGGTCGGCCAGCGGCAGGCGGTCCATCGCCTTGATCAAGGCGCGCGAAGCACCAGCAAGGGTCGAGCCAGTGTCGCCATCGCCGGATTTGGCATCAAGCGCGTTCAGATCTGCCTCGGACGCGATCAAGAGCTCGCAACATTTGGTCAGGAATTCACGCGTTTCCTTGTGATCCGACGCAAGCGGCTTGATGGGCTTCAACCCATCGGGAAGGTCGACAACCTCAACCTGCGCCAGCGCATTGACGCCGGGCCACGCCGCGAGCGGGGTGGCCGCCTGCAGAGCCTCGACGTCTTCGGCGTTCGCTGGGAAGAGCGACAAAGAGAAGCCGCGCATCGCCAGCGACGTAACCATCGCGGCGGGCCCAACAGTGAATTTGATGCTGCCCGCAATTTCCGACTGCGCAAGCTCGTGCGACAGCACGGACATTTCCAGCACCGACGCGCCGCCCAGATTGTTCAGCAAGGCCACGTGTTCTTTGTTGAGGTCGATCTCTGACTTCAGCTTCTCGACGACCTTTGCCATCGCGTCTTTGGCGCTGCTATAATCGACTTGCTCGACGCCCGCTTCACCATGGATGCCCAAGCCAAGCTCGGCTTTGCCGTCCGGGATGCGGTCTTCTTTTGGTGCACCCGGCACCGTGCAGGTGTCGAGGCTCATTCCAATGGTTTTAGTGCCAGCGATCACACGCTTGGCCGCTGCGGTGACGTCCTCGTGGGAGGCACCGTTTTCAGCCAACGCACCGGCGATCTTGTGCACGAACACCGTACCAGCGACACCGCGAGCCTGAGGCAGTTCAGGCAGCGCGATGTCGTCATCGACGATCACCATTTCGACCTTCAGGCCGAAGGCGCGCGCACGCTCGGCCGCAAGGCCAAAGTTCAGGCGGTCGCCGGTATAGTTCTTGACGATCAGCACGCAGCCCGCCTCGCCGGTGACGGCCAGAATGCCCGCCAGAACCGCATCGACCGAAGGCGATGCAAAGACGTCGCCGCAAACGGCAGCAGTCAGCATCCCCTCGCCGACGAAACCGGCATGTGCTGGTTCATGGCCCGAGCCACCGCCAGAGACCAAAGCAACTTTGCTTTTGTCCCAATCGTTGCGCACCAACACACGGATATGTGGGTAGCCATCCAGGCGCGCCAACCGCCCACCGGAATTGGCGATGACACCGTCAATCGCCTCTTGAACGATGTCTTCTTTCTTATTGATAAACTGTGACACGAGTATCCTCCCTGTTACCGTTGTCTCGCGCCTGAGGCGTCGAAGAAGAACGGATTTTTTGGCTGAATGGCGACGATGTCACCGGCCTTAAGTTCCGTATGTGCATCCGTGACCGTGATGATGTCATGGTTCCGGAAATTCAGGTGCAGACGTGTTTGATCGCCCAAATGTTCCACCCGTGACACGATGCTGTCTGCGCCCGAGCCCTGTTCAATCTGCTCCGGCCGCAAGCCGATACTCTTGGCGCCCGTTGGCGCATGGCCAAACAGATCGGCTGGCAAGATGTTGATACGGGGTTGGCCCAAGCGGCTTGCCGCGTAAACACTCACGGGATCCTCGTAGATCTCGCGCGGAGACCCGAACTGAACCAGTTTCCCTTCATCCAGAACGCCCACATGCGTTGCCATCGTCATCGCTTCAATCTGATCGTGTGTCACATAAAGCAATGTTGCGCCAGAATTGGCCTGGATGCTCTTGAGCTCGATCCGCAGATCAGAGCGCAGCTTTGCGTCCAAAGAGCTCAGCGGTTCGTCCATCAGATAGACCGACGGATCACGGACAAGGGCGCGTCCGATCGAAACGCGCTGCATTTCGCCACCCGACAACGCCGTCGCCTTGTTGTCGAGCTTGTGCGCAATTTGCAAGATCTCGGCGACATCCTTCACCTTCTTCTCAATAATGTCAGCAGGTGTCTTCAGCAGCGGCGATTTCATTGGGAACGCCAGGTTCTCTCGTACCGTCAAGTGCGGGTAGAGCGAGTACTGCTGGAACACCATCGCCACGTTGCGCTGCGCCGGGGTCAGGCCGTTCATCGACTGGCCGCCAATGAAGACCTCGCCCTGATCCGGGGCCTCAAGGCCCGAAACCATACGCAGGGTCGTGGTCTTGCCTGCGCCGGTGGGGCCAAGCAGGACAACAAATGCGCCATCGGGAATGGTCATCGACACATTGTCGAGCGCGGTCACGTCTCCATAGCGGCGGGTAACGTTATTTAGGACTACCTCAGCCATGATTCAGCACCCCCTCATTTGCTTCTGACAGCAATGCGCTGCCTTTGTCCGCGTCAAACACGGTCAGTGTCCGCGCATCCAGATCGAGACCGGTTGAAACCCCGGTTTTGACGCTGACGTCGGACGCGATCCGCGCCTTCACGTCGCCATAGGCCGTCCGAACGGTGACAATCTGCGTTGTGCCCAGATATTCGGTCGCAAGAACCTCGCCGCGCACCTGGCCTGCATCACTGAGGCGCACATGCTCGGGGCGGACACCCAATGCAAGTTCACCGCTTGTCCCGGCGCGCAATTCGGGGACGCTGATCTCAGAGTCGCCGAGCTTCACCGAGGTTGCTCCAGTGCCGGCCATCCCGCTGAACTTCAGGAAGTTCATAGGGGGCGACCCCAGGAAGTTCGCAACAAACATGGTTGCGGGCCAGTCGTAGATGTCCTGCGGCACACCAAACTGCTCAACAACACCGTGGTTCATAACGACGATCTTGTCACCCATCTGCATGGCTTCCAGCTGGTCATGGGTCACGTAAACCGTGGTTGCGTTCATACGGTCGTGCAGTGCCCGCAATTCTTCGGACATATGTTCCCGGAACTCTGCATCAAGCGCACCCAGTGGCTCGTCCATGAAGAAGGCTTTGGGGTCACGTACAATCGCACGGCCCAAGGCAACGCGCTGGCGGTCACCGCCAGACAGACCGCCCACGGGCTTGTTCAGAATGTCCGTGATGCCGAGGATCTCTGCGATCTCTCCAACCTTCTTTTTGACCGCATCTTTGGGCATCCCCTGGCTCAGCAGAGGATAGCTGATGTTCTTACCAACATTCATATGTGGGTACAAAGCGAACATCTGGAACACAAAGGCGATATCACGCTGGCTTGCAGGCTTTTGGCCCACTTCTTCGCCGTCGATGTAGATCTCTCCCGAAGTGGGCAGTTCGAGACCTGCCATCATCCTGAGTGTCGTGGTCTTACCGCAGCCCGAGGGGCCCAGCAGCATGAAGAATTCGCCATCTTCGATGGTAAACGTTGAAGACTGAACAGCCGTAAACGTCCCGAATTCCTTGCGCACATTCTCAATTCGTATCTGTGCCATTTCAACTTACTCCGGGAAGTGACTGACGATGATAAACATCACCGTGCCGATCAGTGTGACAATGAAGGAGTATGTGAACAATCCGAGCAAGAATGGCTGCATAAGCATGACCACACCCAGTGCGATAAGGATTGAAGCCAACATCTCCCAAGGGCCGCGGCGGAGCCGCAGCAATCCGATGATAAAAGCACTCATTTGCGTACCGCTCCGAATGTGATCCCACGCAGCAGGTGCTTGCGCAGAAGGATTGTGAAGACCATGACCGGCACAAGGAAGATCGTCGCACCAGCGGCAACCGCGGGCCAGTCCTTGCCGCCAACCCCGATGATCGTTGGAATGAACGGAGGTGCGGTTTGCGCTGTGCCCGAGGTGAGCAGGACAGCAAAGGCGTATTCGTTCCAGGCAAAGATCAGGCAGAAGATCGCGGTCGAAGCGATGCCGGTGGCGGCCTGTGGCAGAACCACTTTGTAGAAGGCCTGGAACCGGGTGTAGCCGTCGATCAGCGCGGCCTCTTCATACTCGACCGGGATCTCGTCGATGAAGCCTTTCAGCAGCCAGACCGAGAGCGAGAGGTTCACCGCAGTATAAAGCAGGATCATCCCCAGATGCGTATCGTTCAGGCCAAGGTTGCGGAACATCAGGAAGATCGGGATCGCGACCGCGATTGGCGGCATCATCCGGGTCGAAAGGATGAAGAACAGCAGATCGTCTTTCAGCGGCACCCGGAACCGGCTGAAGGCATAAGCCGCCGCAGTTCCCAAGACCATACACAGGATGGTCGAGCCAAATCCGATGATGACCGAGTTCAAGAAGCGCTCGCCGTAGCGCGAGGGGCCAGAGATGGTTTGGCCTTTCTCGCGCACCAGCTCTTCGTACCAGGTCTCAGCAGGCGGCAGCTCGGCCATGGCGTCTTCGTTGACCCGCGTCCGGCTGGTGAAGAGGTTCACATAGCCTTCGACGGAGGGTTCGAACACAACCTTCGGCGGATATGCAATCGCGTCCTCTGGTGACTTAAAGCCCGTCGCAATGATCCACAGAAGTGGGATGATGGTGATGACCGCGTACAGGACAACGGCGATTCCGGCGAACCACTTCGTCCGATTGGTCGGCTCTGTGACAGAAAAGCTCATCTTTCTTTTACCTTATTCAGGGCTTTCACGTAGATCGCAGCGAGGCCGAACACGGTCACAAACAGGATGACTGCGTAGGCGGACGAGTAGCCGGTGCGCCATTTCTCAAAGGCTTCCCGCTTCAGATCGATGGAGGTGAGTGTTGTGATGTTGCCCGGACCGCCGCCGGTCAACTGGACCACAAGGTCGAACATTTTGAAGTTTTCGATGCCCCGGAAGAGGACCGCCAGCATCAGGAAGGGCAGCGCCATGGGGATGGTGATCGTCCAGAACTGCCGCCATTTGCTGGCGCGGTCACATTCCGCCGCCTCATAGATTGAGTCTGGAATGGATCGCAGGCCCGCCAGACAAATCAGCATCACAAACGGCGTCCACATCCAGGTATCGGCAATCACAATCGCCCAGGGCGCTAGATTAACGTCTCCGATCATCGAGAAACTGGAGGGGTCCGCGCCGGTAAAGAACGCGACCACGTAGTTAAAGAGACCAATCTGCGGCTGATAGAGGAACGTCCAAAAGTTGCCGACCACCGCCGGGGACAACATCATCGGGAAGACGATGATGGTTGTCCAAAGGTCGTTGCCCTTGAACTTCTTGTTGATCAGATAAGCCAGCGTGAAGCCAATCAGAACCTGCAGGACAATCGTCCAGATCAGAAAATGCGCCGTCGCCTGCATTGTGCTCCAGATGTCTGGATCGTTCAGGATACGCTCGTAGTTTCGCAGTCCGACCCATTCGACGTCATTGTTGGGCCGGTTCACCCGGTAGTTGGTGAAGCTCAGGCGGATCGTCCAGATCAGAGGAAAGATGTTGACCGCAAGAAGCAGGAAGATGGTTGGAGCAACGAAGATCCAAGCAATCGTCCGATCTGAGAGGCCCCTGATCTTCTGGGCTACCGGCTCTGGCGTTGCTTTTGCAGCAGCAGTGACTGGGTTTGCCATTTCAATACTTATCCTTCATCGCGAACACGCACATAGGCGCCTGCAAAGTGTTTTGGTGTTCGTCATTTGTTGGGTTTATGTCCCCGGGCACCGCCTCATCGGCGGGCCCGAGGTAGGTTGTCGGCCCGAAAAGTTCAGGCTGACAGGGAGGAGCCTTTAAAGCTTGCCTTCGTCTTCGAAGGTTTCGGTCCAGTCTTTGACCAAACCGTCAAGCGCTTCTTGTGCGGTGCCGTCGCCCGCAATCACGTAGTTGTGGATGCGCTCTTGCATGGACAGCAGAAGCTCAGCAAAGGCTGGCTCGGCCCAGAAGTCCTTCACGATGGCCATGGAGTCCAGGAAGGTCTGCGCGTAAGGCTGGCTGTCAGCAAAACCGGGCGCTTCGACCACAGCGCGCATCGCCGATGCACCGCCCATGTCCCACCAGCGCTGCTGGATCTCAGGCTGCGCGAACCACTTGATGTACTCAAGCGCGGCGTCCTGGTTCTCCGAGTAGGACACAACCGAGATGCCTTGCCCACCCAGCTGGGCGAACTGGCCGGCGGGGCCAGCGGGATTCGCGAAGTAGCCAGACTTGCCGCCACCCACGTTCGGGTCAGCTTCAACGCCGGGCCAGATGAAGGCGAAGTTCATCTGCAGAGCAACCTGGCCGGACTTATAGGCGTCGATGTTCTCTCCCATGTACCAGTTCGACGAACCGGGAGGGGTGCCTACGTCATAGAGCGCCTTGTAGAACTCAAGGCCGGCAACAGCTTCTGCGCTGTTGACAAAACCTTCCATCTCGTAGGGGTTCTCGGGGTTGTTGAACTCGAAGCCATAGCCATAAAGCGCGTTGGTCACGCCCATCGTGATGCCTTCGGACCCACGCTCGGTGTAGATCGCGGCGCCGTAGACGGTCTTGCCGTCGATTTCGCGGCCCTGGAAGAACTCAGCGATGTCTTTCAATTCGCCCAACGTGGCGGGAACACCCAAATCACGGCCATACTTTTCCTTGAACTCGGCCTGAATCTCGGGACGCTCGAACCAGTCCTTGCGGTAGGTCCAGCCCACAACGTCAGCATAGGCCGGCAGCGCCCAATAGTTTGGCGTATTCTTTGGCCATTCGGCATAGCCGGTCACGGTCGCGGGCAGGAAGTCCCCCATGTCGATGCCGTTGGCGTCAAAGAAGTCGTTCATCTTGACATAGTGGCCATTTTCAGCGCTGCCGCCGATCCATTGGCTGTCGCCGATCATCAGGTCGCACAGCTGCCCGCCCGAGTTCAGCTCGTTCAGCATCCGGTCCGCAAAGTTGGGCCAAGGCACAAACTCAAAGTTCATGTTGTGGCCAGACTGCGCCTCGAAATCTTTGCTCAGCTCAACCAATGCGTTGGCCGGATCCCAAGCTGCCCAGCACAGCGTCAGGTCTGCTGCTTGCGCCACCGAGCCGGTGGCCAAAAGTGCTGCAGCAGCAGCAGAACACGTCAGTTTGGTCTTCATAGAGAAGCTCCTCCCTTGGGGTTTTATCGCAGCTCCCCGCTGCGAATCGTTAACACAGCCTTGGTACGTGAGACACGTGCCTCATTGCAAGAGATTTCTGAGGCACGTGTCTCACGGCTCTTGCAAACAGACGAAACTTAAGCGAGTATTTCCTTGAAAAATTGGTCATCTGGAGGAGAGGACCAAGGCATGCGACCAACGACCAAAGACCTTGCCAAAGCCGCTGGCGTTAGCCGCGCCACGGTTGACCGCGTCTTGAATGAACGCCCTGGCGTGCAGGAAAAAACGATCAAGGCCGTCAACGCGGCCATCAAAGAGCTTGGCTTTGTGCGCAACGTCTCAGCCGCCAATCTCGCGAAAAGCAAAGTCTATCGAATCTTGTTTCTTCTCCCACAAGTGGGGGGCGAGTTCCTGGCGGGTATCGAAGACGAGATCGGTGTGTTGCGCCTGGCGGTGCGCAACGACAATGTAGAAATATCAGTCAGAAGAGAACTCAGCCGAGACCCTCACAAGGTGGTCGAAATCCTCTCCAAGCTTTCTCCTGAAAATTTTGACGGGGTGGCGCTTATGGCTTCGGAAAGCCCTCAAGTGCGCGACGCGACATCCCGCCTTACTGAGCGCGGGGTCCACTTGGTGCAGTTGATCTCCGGTCAGCCCGACATTCGCCCCTACGATTTCGTGGGCATCGACAACTTCGCAGCCGGCGCAACCGCGGCGAGTTTGCTTGGGGGCTTCAATCGTGCCAGAGAAGGCAATGTCCTTGTGATCACCGACACAATGACGTCCCTCGATAGCGCAGAGCGGCGGCTGGGATTCGATAGCGTTCTCCAAGACCGGTTCCCGGAGCTGAAAGCGCTTCCAACCCTTGAAAGCCATAGCGACCGGGACCGTGCGGACACGATTGTGCGAAACACATTGCGGAACTTCAGCAACATCGTGGGCGTATATGTCATGAGTTCTGAAGCCGCCGCGCCGCTAGAGGCGGTGTTTCGGTATCGTGACCACGCTGATCAAGTTATCATCGCCCATGAGCAAACCCCCTCAACGACTCGGTTCCTGCAAGACAGAAAGATCGACGCCTTAATCACGCAAAATACGGGCCACGCTGTTCGAAGCGCAGTGCGCCTTTTGAAAGCACGCGCAGACGGGGTTGAACCCCTGGCCTCTCAAGAAGACGTCCGGATCGAGATTTTGTTGAAGGAGAACCTGAGCCGAAGACAGTTCAGCCGCAAGCGTTGAGAGTGCCCGCTCGGAGATTCGAGGTTTGCAAAGCTTTTGAGCAAGACCGACCTACATGACCCTACCGGTACTAGCGCTAAACGTCGCGCTCCCCACGCGTTGCGCTGTAAACACAACGCATCCAACCGATGGCGTCGTTACCATATGCTCAATACTCGCGTACAGCGGCGTGGATAAGTCCCGAGGGCGCTGAATGGGTTGCAATAACGGCTGACATCTTCCTTCTGCCTCGAAAACCCTCTTTGCCACTGATCGTAGTTTTCTTGGCATCCGCCCTGAGCACAGGGTGGTTCCTAAGCAGTCATATTAAAGCAACATTTTCGTCCATGTCCCGCCACCCTGATGAGGGCGCTGTGAAAATCGGTATGGGTTCCGATGCTAAGGCGATTCTTCAATCACCGTTCTGGTGACAAATATTGCAGCGACGTGCTGATCGTGCTGATAGAGTGAGTAAATGCTGCGTCAGCAACCACCGCGTTTGCGCCGGTCCGGTCTGTCCCGCACCCTTCCCGTTCGCAGGCCTCGAAATTTCACTATCGAGGCGAATATCCGGTGAACGGGCTGCAACCGCAGTATCTTGAAGGTAGGTCGAAGGTCCGGATTGGGCCGTCCACGTCGCCAAACTGTTGGACAATCGTTCGAGTGCTGCGCTGCATCCGATGTCGGCTACGAGCCCATTTTACCGGATGCTGCGCGCGCGACCAATGTCCGCATACGGGTTGGCTGCCATCCGAGCCGTGTCTACTGTGACGCTATGACGGATGCCCTAGTTTCTGAAGCCTCGCCAATTCGCTACCGTGTCTCAGGCATGGACTGCGCCAAGGATGCTGCGCAAATCGAACGTGCCGCACAGACCGCCGGAATTGCGCCGGACGCCGTGAAGGTGTCGGCAGCGACACACATCATGACCCTAACGGTCTCCGAGGCGCGTTTGCCCGAGATCGAAGAAGCGGTTGCGACGACAGGCTATGGATTTGATCGTATCAAGGATGGCGAGGACATTCAGACCGGGGCGGCGCATCAAGACCCGGCATACCGTCGCGCGCTCTGGATCGTCGTATTGCTCAATGTCGGCTACGGTTTGATTGAAATGATCGGCGGGTTTCTTGCGGGGTCGCAGGCAGTCAAAGCCGATGCGCTCGACTTCATTGGCGACGGTCTCATCACGTTTCTTGGCCTGCTTGCAATTGGTTGGAGCCTTGTCTGGCGGGCGCGCTCTGCGTTGATCCAAGGCGTTTTCCTCGGCTTGCTCGGATTGGGCGTACTCGCAACAACGGTTTGGCGCGTATTCACCCAGACCATGCCAGACCCGACCCTGATGGGCGTATTCGGTATCGTTGCTCTTGTCGTGAACGTTCTCGCAGTGCTGCTGCTCATGAAGTTCCGCAAAGGCGACGCAAACATGAGGGCCGTTTGGCTTTTTTCACGCAACGACGCTATCGGTAATGCTGCAGTCGTTGTGGCTGCAGTTTTTGTGGCTTGGCTCGGGAATGGTTGGCCTGACTTGCTGGTTGCCTTCGCGATTGCTGGACTTTTCCTACACTCATCTTGGTCGATTGTCCGCGACGCGAAGGCCGACTTGGCGACTGCTGGTTAAGAACTCCAAAGCAGACCATCAGTGCCTATCGGCCAAAGGCGGCTTTGTCCCGCATAGCTGACAACCAACAATGCTCTTAAATACGCGAGCGCAGCGAAAGTCCGGTTTGACGGATCGCACCGCAGCATTGGGTCAAATGCATGAAAGTCTGCTCTGGGCCGTCCTCGTCGGTTCGATCCGACCTTGGACACGCAATGCTGCGGTCGCCCCAATGGCCGCGAAGAGCCCAAGGCAGTCATCGAGTTTTCTCGCTGCGCGCGCTCGCAGCACAAAAATTGCTGCGCCTGCTCACTCGACGACGCCTCGCGGCGGCAGTGATATCCGCCATTCATGCAATACGCGGCGAGGATCTGAGGGGCAATTTACAGGTCGCGGACAATGCGGGCGTCCGTTTGCCTTGGAAAAGACTGGCGTATGCCGCAAGCGAGCTGATATTGGGTTGGGTGAAAAAGCGCAACCAATGAGGCTAGTATTAATGGCCATTTACTCCGGTTACCGATGGTTGATTGACGAATTTGTGGAGATTGCGTCAGGGGGTGTTGTTGCAAATCGAATTCGCCAAAATGGCCACGGCGTGCGAACCAACGATAGCGATGACTTCCCACTAAACGCCGACGAACAGGAGGAAAAGGAACTGCTCCTGTCCTTAGCGCCGGATGCGCGCATTGTGGTCGCAAAGATGATTGAGAAGGCTAGGCGCTCGGCTATCCATGACCTGGCCTGTTTCCTGGAGCGCGAAATCTCTGTCGGAAAGATGTCTGTATTTGTTGACGATGAGAAACTGGAAGAAAGCCCATATGCCTCATATCACTATGACTTCACTTGCCGTCTAGAAGGCGACAAATGGCCTGATGGGGATTGAGCAGTTTGGGCTCTGAGCTGCCCAATGCGGCGGCAGAATTCCAGTCCAAGAGCTGCAACGGTAGGCGGTCATTCAGCTCAGTGCACAACGACTGGCCTCAATTCATCATCGGTGTGGAGACGGAAAGTTCTCTGCCAAAGTGGTGTTTTTGTGTAAATCGTTCGGTCAGAAGGCGAATGGCTTCCGTCGAGTTCTGTCGACTCCAGATACCCCAACCAGCTCAGTGGTTTCAGGACGTGCCACATCAGAAACGAGGCATGGTCCCAAAACGCTCTATCTCCCGCACCGGAATATTCGACGCCATAGAAGGTCTTCAAGAGTGACGCCTCGCTCACCCCGCCATGCGCTTCGACATTGATCACGTTGAGCCAGATGTCCCAGTTCCCCGGCGCAACAAAGGGGAAGCGCTGCAATCGGCTGTGATCGAACTCGAACAAGAAGCCTTGCGTCAGCGCCGCTTGCAGTATCCCGGGCGTTTGAGCCAATGCCTCCGCCTTCTTACTGAAACGCCATTTGCCTTTGGCATGGCGTCCGAGCTTCATTGAGATCATAAGCTCGTGCAAGACAAGGACGGGTATGACATCTTCCTCGTTCAACACCTTTTGGATGCGCAAGAGCTGGTCAGCCGAGTATTCCGGCCAGTTGAAGTTCTTTGCCGCCCACGTCGCGAATTTGCGATTGAATGCCTTACTCTTCGTAAGGCCGATCCCGTCATTTTCTCTTGCAAAACCAATCGTTTTCAGCACCGCGTCCAGAAGCTTTGAACCGCCAAGAATTGGATCAGAGTTATCGAGCGTTCGAAATTCCACAGCCACCTTCGGATCTCTCAAATTTGGTTGCCTTCCCAAACAGCATAGCGGGCCTGTGTCTCAGCTGTGAAGCCGTTCGCTCACGTGCAGCGGTCACTGCACCAACACGTGGCGAAACCGAGGTCAGAGCCCAAAGTTCAAAATGCTGCGACTTGAACGGATAGCTGCTAACCGCGGTTTGCTGACTTTGGCGATTGTAATGACGGTCTTTGGGGTCTTTCGCCGACAATTCAATTTGCGGTTCTTGCGACTCTCCGTCCGGACATCCGCCGCTTTTGGGAAAGAGAGCTATTTCGACGACGTCAATCCGGGAATTGGCAAGCTTGGGCCAAGGCGTCCATCAACATCCGCATACGTTTGTTCAGGCGGCGGTTCGCGCTGTGCACGACGTAGATGCCGTAGTCCTTGTGTTTCAGGTGGTCCAAGACCGGGATCAAACGCCCAGCTGACGCCTGTTCTTCCACGACAAAGAGCGGCAGGCGGATGATACCGGCGTCGCGGAGAGCGGCATCGACGAGGAAAGAGCCGTAGTTTGACCTGAGAGCCGGGCGGAAGGTCACTGTGCGCTTTCGGCCCTCTTCTTCGAACTCCCAGGTCGCCCGGCGCGCGCCGCCGTAGTGCAGAAGTGGGTGATCAGTGAGTTGCTCCACGGTCTTGGGCAGCCCCTTTGCCTCGGCGTAGCTGTGGCTGGCGAACAGGCCGTGCCGCGTCGTGCCGATCCGGTGGCAGTTTAACCCCTTCAGCTCCGTCGCTGTCACGCGCACGGCAAGATCGTAATTCTCAGCCTCCAGATCGACGGTTCTGTCGTCGAAATCGATGACGAGATCGATCTGGGGATGACCTTCGGCGAATTGAAACAGCGTCGGCTTCAGAAAGGTCAGGCCAAACTCTCGGGCAATCGAGATTGAGAGCGGCCCTTTGGGAGCATGGCCGAGATGCAGGAAATCTGCGTCCAGATCATCGGCGTCCGCGACCATTGCGCTGGCCCGTTGATAAAGTTCCTGACCGGCTGTTGTGACCTCCCACACGCGCGGTTGCCGGTCGATGAGGCGCACGCCGTAGCGATCCTCCAGCTGGGCCAGACGGCGACTGACGGCAGATTTGGCGATGCCCATCTCTTCTGCAGCCCGGGCGATGCCGCCACTGTCGACCGTTTTTAGAAAGAGGCGCAGGTCCTCGATTTGTCCCATGTGCAGGCCTCCTCTGCCCAATCATTGCGCCTGACCTCGATACACCATGGCCCCTCGCGCGCACAGAGTTCAGTGTTCTCAAAATGTGACCCTTGAGGCCGCTTTTTTCGATCTATGCGCGGTTTTCGAGAGGCTTAGGGTGCAGGCTGTCCAAATCAGACCCGGAGACTGATATGTCACTCACCAAATCACTTCTAACGGCAAGCGTCATGGCCCTGGCCTCGACCGGGGCCGTTTCCGCGCAACCCCTGTCCTCCGCAGGCGCGTTGGCCTTCGACACAGGCAACACGCTCTTTGTTGGCGACGCCAAGGCTGGGCTGGTGCATGCCTTTGACCTGACAGACGCGCTGACCGATCAGGCCGACTACCAGCTTGGCCGCGCGCAGACCTTCGAAGGCCGCACGATCTTCAACAATCTCGATGTCGAGATCGCGGCGCTATTGGGGGTCGAGGCTGCCGATATCGCGATCAACGACATGGTGGTGCATAAGCCCACCAAACAGATTTTCCTGTCGGTGCATCGCGGCCATGGCCCGGATGCCGAGGCGGTCGTCATTGCCGTGAACAACGGGGCGCTTGAACTGGTCGATCTGGCCTCTGCCGATCATTCCTCGATGAGCATTGGCCCCGTGCCGACGGCAGAGACGCTGGAGTTTGGCCAGTCGCTGAACACCATGGCGATCACCGATATTGACTATTACAACGGTGAGCTGTTCGTGGCGGGCGTCTCGAATGAGGAGTTTTCCTCCAAGCTGCGCCGCATTCCATTCCCTTTCACCAATGAGATCAGCACCTCGTCGATCGAGATCTGGCATGCCGTACACGCGCAATATGAGACGCGCGCGCCAATTATCACTCAGACAATCGCTGAACTTGACGGCGAACCGACCTTGATCGCGATCTATGCCTGTACGCCCATAGTGCGCATTCCGCTGGCAGAGCTGACAGACGGCGCCGAAGTGCGCGGCACGATGATCGGCGAGATGGGCTTTGGCAACACGCCGCTGGACATCGTGCCATATGTGAACGGATGGGATGGGACATCGAACGTCGTGGTGACGAACACCAACCGCTCTGCCGCCTCGATCAATCTGGACGCCATCGCAAGTGCTGAGGCTATGCCGCATGGCGAAGGGGTGCAGAACGTCTTCTCCGTCGAAGGTGTCTATCAGTTCCCGCTTCCAATGAGCGGCACGCTGCATCTGGACACTTTGGACGACACCTATGCACTGGTGGTGCGCCGCAGCCCCGAGGATGTGCGCAATATCCAACTGCACACGGTGCCGATGCCGTTCTTCTTTGATCGCGCGGACCACATCGTCGAGATGAACTTTGACGGCTCGCCTGACCCGTTCGGGTACAAAGCCGCCCCGCCAGTGGATTACAACTGATGTTTGCCCTGCAAACCAGGATGCGGCGGGCTTTGCTCGCCGCGTTCCTCCTGTCTCCATTCGCGGCGGTGGCCGAAGTCGCAGCGCGGCTGGATGGGGCAAGCGGAGCCGTTGTTGTGACGGGCCTCGCCCCTCAGGACATGTCTTCGGCGTTGAGCGATGCAGAGGCCGTCCGGCTGCAACTTGAAGACAGTGCCTCGGCGCGGGGCATGCTGGTGTCTATCAGCCAAGACGGTGAGGCCCTGATCGTGCAGCCGCGCTTTGCGCTGAAGGCAGGAGCAAGCTATGTACTGACCGTCGCAAACGAAACTTTGCGCATTGCTTTGCCCGCACCAGAGGCAACCACCCCGCGTCTGGTCAGCTTCGCCCCGTCGCAAGCGGTTCTCCCCGCCAATACGCTGCGCCTCTATCTGCATTTCTCGGAACCGATGGCGCGGGGCCAACTGCGCGAGATGGTGTCGCTTGTCACTGTGGGTGGAACCCCAGTCGCCAGCCCCTTCCTGTCGCTGGAGGCAGAACTGTGGGACCCCAGCCAGACCCGCGCGACGTTGCTGCTGGACCCCGGCCGCATCAAACAGGGCGTTGGCCCCAATGTGTCAGGGGGCGCACCGCTGCAAGAGGGTCAGAGCTATCGCCTGATCGTCTCACAGCAGATGCGCAGCGCGGCGGGTCATCCACTTGGCAAGCCAGCGTCGGTGGCCTTTCGCGTCGGCCCCCCTGAACGGCGCGCCATCGACCCGGAAACCTGGGAAATCCTTGCCCCTGCGGCGGGCAGCCAAGCGCCGCTGACCCTCGCCTTTGACCGAATCATGGACAGCGGCGCGGCCCTGCGGCTCATCACACTTCAAGGCCCGGGCGGTCAGCCCGTCCAAGGCCAGATCACCAGCGACGGCGGCGGCTGGTCGATGATGCCGGACAGCCCTTGGCAGGCCGGGAGCTATCGCCTGATCGTTGACCCCGAGCTGGAGGATGTCGCAGGCAACACCATCGGCGCGCCTTTCGACGCCGCCATTGGCACGATTGGCACCCAAACAGAGCCGGTCATTCTGACCATCGAAATTACTGCACCGTAAGGAGGCCCCATGTCCATTCGCCCCGCCATCGGCACATCCCAAGCCCAAGCCACCATGGAAGGCGCAGGCGTGCACCTGCACCGCGCCTTCGGCTTTCAGGACCCAAGTGCGCAGGATCCATTCCTGCTGCTCGATGATTTCCGCAATGACGATCCCGACGCTTACCAGCGCGGCTTCCCGTGGCATCCCCATCGGGGGATCGAGACGATCACTTACGTTGTCGAAGGTGCGGTCGAACACTCTGACAGCCTCGGCAATACCGGCAACTTGAAGGCTGGCGATATTCAGTGGATGACCGCAGGGTCGGGCATTCTGCATCAGGAAATGCCAACCGGAAACGCGCGCGGCCAGATGCATGGCTTTCAACTTTGGGCCAACCTGCCCGGTAGTCTGAAGATGACAGCCCCGCGTTATCAGGATGTGGAAGCCAAAGAGATCCCCGAAGTCATCGACGATGACGGCACGCGCGTCAAAATCATGATTGGCGAATTCTGGGGCAAGCGCGGCCCGGTTGACGGGATCGCGGCTGATCCTCTTTATCTTGATATCTGGGTGCCTGCCGGCCTGAAGAAGCGCTTCAAGGTCGACACCTATCGCAACACCTTTGCCTATGTCTTTGACGGTCAGGCGCGGTTTACCGATGCCTCGGCCCCCGCCGGGGTTCTCTTGGAAAAAGAAGTGTTGGGCCAGGAACTCAATATTCGCGACATGTCCGGCAACCGAACGCTAGTGCGCTTTGGCACAGGCGATGAGATCGAGGTGCAGGCAGGGCCTGATGGCGTTCGTTTCCTCCTGGTTGCGGGCACGCCGATCAAAGAGCCTGTGGCATGGCACGGGCCCATCGTCATGAACACGCAGGCCGAGTTGCAACAGGCCTTCGCAGACCTGCGCAACAACACATTTATCAAGCCATTAGACCACTAGGAGATGAGGCATGGGACTTTTGCAGGACGGCCGATGGGTCGATCAGTGGTATGACACCAAATCCAGCGGCGGGCGGTTTGTCCGCAAAGCGTCGGCCTTTCGCAACTGGGTCACAGCCGATGGCGCGCCGGGGCCGACAGGCACGGGCGATTTCAAGGCAGAGCCGGGGCGCTATCACCTTTATGTCTCGCTTGCTTGCCCATGGGCGCATCGCACACTGATCTTCCGGGCGCTCAAGGGGTTAGAGGCGATGATCGACGTCTCTGTCGTGCATTGGTTCATGGGCAAGGACGGCTGGACCTTCGCCCCCGGCGATGGGGCGACGGCGGACCATCTGCACGGCTCCGAGTTTTTGCATCAGGTCTATACCAAAGCCGACCCGTCCTATTCAGGCCGGGTGACGGTGCCTGTCCTATGGGACAAGGCCAAAGGCACCATCGTCTCGAATGAAAGTGCCGAGATCATCCGCATGATGAACAGCGCCTTTGACGGCGTGGGCGCGGCGCAGGGCGACTACTATCCCGCGCCGCTGCGGGACGAGATCGATAAGGTCAACGAGCGCATCTACGACACGGTCAATAACGGCGTCTACAAGGCGGGCTTTGCGACAACGCAAGCAGCTTATGAAGAGGCGCTTCTTCCGCTGTTCGACACACTTGATTGGCTGGAAGACCGCCTTTCGACCCAACGCTATCTGATGGGCGATACTTTGACAGAGGCGGATTGGCGGCTCTTCACAACATCGGTGCGGTTCGATCCGGTCTATGTCGGGCATTTCAAATGCAACCTGCGCCGGATTGCAGACTACCCGAACTTGTTTGCCTATGTGCGCGACCTCTACCAGCACCCTGGCATCGCCGCGACGGTCGATCTGCCTTACATCAAGAAACACTATTACGGCAGTCACACCTCCGTAAATCCGACCCGCGTCGTGCCGATGGGTCCAGATATTGACTACTCCGCGCCGCACGACCGGGCGCGGCTGAACAAACAGCCAGCACAGCTCGGCGCATAAAAAACAGGGAGAGCCACCATGACCGACAAAGCCGCTCCAATCATCGCCAAGAAATTCCCCGCCAAGGTCGCGTTGGAGAAGGGCAAGAGCTATCTCTGGTGCCGTTGCGGGCGCTCGAAGACGCAACCCTTCTGCGACGCCAGCCATGTCGGCACCGGGATCAAGCCGCTGAGTTTCGTGGCGGATGCGGACGGCGAAGTACTGCTCTGCCAGTGCAAGGGCACCGCGAACGCCCCCTTCTGCGACATGACCCACAAGGATCTCGGCGACAAGGCGGAGGGCGACCCTGCGCCCGAGCCCACCTCCGACATACCACAGGCCACCCCCACGCCCGAGGAACCGACGGTCGCCCGCATCCATGCGCTGGCAAATGACGGGCTGTCCAAACTTGGCCACCACGGCGAGATGGGGGCCATGGGCGTGCCGCGCAAAGACCTGCCCCATTGGGACGATATTCAGATCCTTGCCGCGCAAATGGCGCGCAAGCCGCTCTTGGATGAGGCCGGTGTAGCGACCGAGGTGGTGATTGGCCCGCGGGCGGCCAAGCCGCTAACACTGTCGATCCCGCTCTTTGTGTCCGACATGAGTTATGGCGCACTATCGGAAGAAGCCAAGATCGCGCTTTCCAAGGGGGCCGAGATGGCAGGCACCGGCATCTGTTCTGGCGAAGGCGGTATGCTGCCCGAAGAGCAGGCCGCGAACAGTCGCTATTTCTATGAACTGGCCTCGGCTCAATTCGGCTGGTCGCTGGATCACGTCGCCAAAGTGCAGGCCTTCCACTTCAAAGGCGGCCAAGGCGCCAAGACCGGCACCGGAGGCCACCTGCCCGGCGACAAGGTCCAAGGCAAGATCGCCGAGGTGCGGGGGCTGGAACCCGGTCAAGCCGCTATCTCGCCCGCAACCTTCCCCGACTTGCACACACCAGCTGATTTCAAACGTATTGCCGATCAGGTGCGCGAGCGCTCGGGCGGTATTCCCATCGGCTTCAAACTCTCGGCCAATCATATCGAAGACGATATCGACTTCGCGCTGGAGGCCTCTGCCGACTACATCATCCTCGACGGGCGCGGCGGCGGCACGGGGGCAGCGCCTTTGATCTTCCGCAACCATATCTCGGTGCCGACGATCCCCGCGCTGGCCCGCGCGCGGCGGCATTTGGACTCCAAAACGGGACGTGAAGTGACGCTGGTGATCACCGGCGGGCTGCGCGTCGCCGAGGATTTCGTAAAGGCGATGGCCCTTGGCGCGGACGCGATTGCGGTCAGCAATTCCGCAATGCAAGCCGTGGGCTGCATCGCGGCGCGGATGTGCAATTCCAACAACTGCCCTGTTGGTGTGGCGACCCAGAAACCGGAGCTGCGGAAGCGGCTCGACGTGCAGCGCGGAGCGGAGCAACTGGCGCGATATTTCGGCGCTTCGGTCGAGTTGATGCAGGTCATGGCCCGCGCCTGCGGCCATAACAGTCTGTCCGGCTTCAACCCGCGCGACATCACAAGCTGGAAGCGCGATGTGGCGGATCTGGCGGGCATCCGTTTTGCCGGGCCCGCATAGCGGCCCTGTCGCCCGCGCTCTGGTGTGGGGAGGCCCCATACCCACATCAGATGCGAAAGGAGAGACCCGATGCTCGATACCACCTACACCGTCCGCGACACCGACATGACCGAAGAGATGCGTTTTCTTCTCGGCACCTACCCGCGCGACACGTGGGAGGCGCATCCGGGCTTCAAGGACAAGACCCGTCACTGGCTGAGCGCGCACCAGAACTTCCGCGCTTTGGCCGAGCGGGTGCGCCTTGATACCGAACTGATGCTCGACAAGGGCATGGCGCTGGACGACTACACCGCGCGGCTGTCGTTTCTGGGCGGTCGACTAGTCGGCAATTTGCACGGCCACCATGGCTGGGAAGATCACAGCTACTTCCCCGAGCTTTCGGCTGCTGACCCGCGCTTTGATGCGGGGCTGGAGGTTTTGGAGAAAGACCATGCCGATCTTGATGTGGTTTTGGACGACTTCACCCGCCAAGCCAACCGCGTAATCAAGCTTGCCGCCTTGGACGAAACTCAGGCCTTCGAAGAAGCGGGCGCGGTGCACGGTCAAGCGCAGGTGATCGAGGCATTCCTGAAACGGCACCTCACGGATGAGGAAGACCTTGCGGTGCCGATCATCCTGCACCATAGGCTCAGAGGTTAGGCGGATGCAAAACGAACGCAGCTTGGTGCCATGAAGATTGACCCTCGCCAACTGGAAATGCTCGCCGCCATTGTCGATGGCGGCGGGCTTTCCGAGGGCGCTATGGCCCTTGGCAAGACTCAACCAAGCCTGTCCCGCTCGGTTTCAGAGCTTGAAAAGCGGATCGGCGTGGCCCTGTTTGAACCCGGAAAACGTCCGCTACAACCAACCGAGTTTTGCTTGCAACTGGTGCAGCATGGTCGCTCAGTGCGGCAAGCAGGAGACGCAGCAAGCGACTTTATTGTCCGGTTCAAACGAGGTCAGGCCGGTGCTCTTAGATTGGCGGGGCCGCCTATTTTCATGGATGGGGTCGTCTCGCCAATCCTTGCAGCCTTCCAATCGGAATATCCCGGCATTCGGATCGATCAAAGCTATGGCTATGTTCAGAAGATTCTCGATGGGCTGGCGTCAGACAAGCTTGACGTTGGGATCGTACCCATCAGGGCAACCCAGGTTCCTGACACAATCGACGCTACACAGGTGCTGCCGGGGCGAAATGTGATCGCCTGTCGCACCGGTCACCCACTGTCGCTTGTGGCAGAACTTGACCCATCCGCCATTGCGCAACACTCTTGGATCGCGCCGCCGCCAGACAGCCCACTTTATCACGATCTGCGCAATGTTCTGGATCGGATCGGGGTCAAAGACATCAAGGTCAGTTTTTCGGGCGGCTCGCTAACATCGGTTTTGAACATCCTGCACGAGTCCGATGCGCTCACGGTCCTGCCCTACTCGGTTGTCTACCGGCTGAGGCGGCAAAATACGCTGGCAGCGCTGCCAATTACGATCGGGGATCCGGATCGGCGCCTTTGTGTTTTGACCTCTGAGAGCGCGCCGGAATTTCCCGCACGCAAGCGCCTGTTGCAGTACCTTGGGACCGAAATGGCCGCGTTGCGAGACTTGATGGACCTAGAAACAAGGCGCGCATCGTCGTCTTAGGTTGCCAAGCGCAACTTACCAGATTGGTAACTTAATCTGCAGCCTTTCGAACCTGCCTGCGCCGCAACCTCGCTAAGCTTCTTTCATCAATGGGAGCGGGGACTTGGGCTGACATGCCACATAAGTCAAACAAGCAGCGTGTTCTTTTCGGACAAAACATCCGCGAGACGCTCTCGGATGAAGTTGCTCGTCTTGGGCGTTCCCGTGCCCTGATCCTGTCAACACCCGCGCAATCTTCATCGGCTCTCGACGTGGCGGCCCTTCTGAATGGGCGGTCGGCTGGCGTGTTTTCACGCGCAGCCATGCACACCCCGATCGAGGTCACCAAAGAGGCGCTTGACCACGTCACGGAAGTTAGAGCCGACTGTCTCATAGCAATCGGCGGCGGCTCGACCACAGGCCTGGGAAAGGCCATCGCCTTGCGCACGGGCCTGCCACATATTGTTGTGCCAACCACCTATGCGGGCAGCGAGGCCACACCGATCCTTGGCCAGACCGAAGATGGGATCAAGACGACAGTGACGGATCCGAAGGTCCTGCCAGAAGTTGTCCTCTACGATCCGGAATTGGTGGCGACACTGCCGGTTGCGATGACCGTCACATCGGCGCTCAACGCCATCGCCCATGCGGCCGAAGCTCTATATGCCAGAGACCGAACCGAGGAGAGCACCGAGCTTGCGATTGAAGGGATTGAGGCTTTTACCAATGCCTTGCCCCGTGTCTTGGATACGCCTGGCGATCTCGCGGCCCGCGCAGACACGCAACGCGGCGCATGGGCCTGCGGTGCCGTTTTGGGGCAGGTCGGAATTGCTCTGCATCACAAGCTTTGCCACACGCTCGGTGGTGCGTTTGATTTGCCGCATGCAGAGACCCACGCGATCATCCTGCCCCATGCTGTCCACTACAATGCAGCGGCGGTCCCGGAGCAATTGGCGCCCATCGTCGACATCCTGGGCGGCGATGCGCCGGGCCCGGCGCTTTGGCAGTTTGCGAAGGCGATGCAAGCCCCTCTGGCCCTGCGCGGTCTGGGATTGAGCGAAAAAGACCTTGATC
>JAUIIR010000049.1 GCA_030431485.1 Alphaproteobacteria bacterium | reverse complement strand
CCCGGACGATTCCAGAAATGTTCATAACCGTCAAGTTTTTGATCACTCATGACGATTTTCTTGCCGATGCGCGGAGAAAGCAGTACTGTTCACATATGGACGCAGCGATTGAAAAAGATGAAAAAGCAACGGGCTGGCGCGGCTCCAGAGAAGTCTGGCTTCAAGCCGCCAGGGAAGCCTTTCTTGAATCCGGTCTCGATGCCGTCAAAATCCAGCCACTCGCGACGCGACTCAGCCTCTCACGCACCAGTTTCTACTGGTTCTTTCCGGACCGCGCCGCGCTGCTCGATGCGCTGCTGGACGATTGGGAAGAAACCAACACAGGAAGCATCGTCGCCGCGACCAGCGACTATGCCGAGACAATCGCAGAAGGTGTCTTGAACCTAATCAGCATCTTCCTTGATGGTGGCGCATTCGAAACGCGGCTTGATTTGGCGGTGCGCGGATGGGCGCACCAATCCGACGTCGTTGCTGCCCGCGTGCACGCCGCAGACGCCGCCCGCCTCGCCGCGATCAGCAGCATGTACGCCCGGTTTGACTATCCCCCAAGCGAAGCCGATGTCCGCGCCCGCACAGTCTATCTCACGCAGATCGGCTATATCTCCATGCAGGTACAAGAAGACATGTCCGAACGACTGACCCGCATTCCGGACTACGTAATGACCTTCACAGGAAAGCGCCCCAACGAGCGGGAAATGGCACGTTTTCTGGCGCGCCACACACGCACTTAAAAACATGTCGCGCTTTTGAAAGTAGCGCCTCAAAACCTGTGGCAGTTTGATGGATGTCAAAGCTCTTTGAATGGCTCCTGTGACAGGGTTCCAAAGAAGAACAGTCAGGCACGGCATGTCAGTGAAACGCGCGACACAAGACATCCCGGCGTTCCGGACGCGGGGCATCACCAAGATCTACGGAGGTCGTGGGACCGCTGAGGTGCGCGCGCTGGACGGTGTGGACCTTGACCTGCCCGAAGGTGAACTGGTGGTCCTCCTCGGCCCCTCTGGCAGCGGCAAATCCACACTTCTCAACATCCTTGGAGGGCTGGATCATGCAAGCTCGGGACAGGCATGGTTTCGCGATCAGGACCTGACAGCCATGACGGACCGCCAACTGACGCGGTATCGCCGCGACAACGTTGGTTTTGTGTTTCAGTTCTACAATCTTGTCGCCAGCCTGACCGCACGCGAAAACGTGGCACTCGTGACAGATGTTGCTCCGGACCCGATGCGCCCGGAAGACGCTTTGGCCCTCGTTGGCCTGCAAGACCGGCAGGATCATTTTCCGGCCCAGATGTCAGGCGGTGAGCAGCAGCGCGTCGCCATTGCCCGCGCCATCGCAAAACGCCCCGGCGTTCTTTTGTGTGACGAGCCTACAGGTGCGCTGGACAGCAGGACCGGAACCGCCGTCCTTGCAGCGTTGGAAGATGTGAATACGCGCTTTGGCACGACCACGCTGGTCATCACCCACAATGCTGGCATTCGCAAAATGGCACACCGTGTGATCCGGTTTCAGGATGGCCGTGTCGTTGAGATTAAAGAGAACAAAACACGCATCCGCGCGCATGAGGTCACTTGGTGATGCTGCACGCTCTGGACCGAAAGCTGCTGCGTGATGTGTGGCGTTTGAAGGCGCAAGCGCTTGCGATCTCGCTGGTTCTGGCCTGCGGCGTTGCGATCTTCCTGACCGGTTTGGGCATGGTCCGCGCGCTGGATGCCACATTGGAGGATTATTACAATCGCCAGCACTTCGCGCATGTCTTTGCCAGTGCGCGTCGCGCTCCGGTATCGCTGCTCCTCGATGTCGAGGCGATTGACGGCGTTCAGGCCGCTGAAGCCCGCGTGGTCGGGTCCGTGGTCCTTGATCTTGCGGACCGCAGCGCACCGGCGGCAGGTCGTATCATTTCACTGCCCGACACCGGGCCGACACTGAATGTGCCACTTCTCGTATCCGGACGGTTCCCAAGCGACACCGCAAGAAATGAGGTCGTGGTCACTGAACGGTTCGCGGCAGCCAATGGCTTTCACCCCGGCGACCGGTTTGCGGCCATCGCCGATGGCAAGCGCTTGAACCTGACCATCACAGGTACGGTCCGCTCTCCGGAATTCATTTACACGCTACCGCCCGGCGGTCTGATGCCGGACGATTCCGGCTATGCCATCATCTGGATGCCGCACACTGCCACCGCCGGTGTGTTTGGCATGTCAGGAGCGTTTAACGATCTGACGGTCAAACTGCGGCGTGACGCCCACAGGCAGGCCGTCATCGACGAAATTGATCGCTTGCTTACGCCGTGGGGCGGTGTCGGCGCACATGAGCGCGACCTGCAAATGAGCCACGCCTTCATGCAGGCCGAATTGGATCAGTTGCGCAACATGTCGGCTGTGCTGCCACCCATTCTGTTCGGAGTGACCGCCTTTCTGGTCAACATGGTGCTTGGCCGGATTGTAACGCTAGAACGGTCGGAAATCGGGCTGCTGAAAGCGCTAGGATACCGGGACAGCGAAATCGCGATGCACTATCTGATGCTGGCAACTCTGGTCGCCGCACTCGGCGTGTGTCTTGGATGGGCCGCGGGCGCGTGGTTGTCCTCGGGCATGTCACATCTCTATGCCAAGTTCTTCGACTTTCCGTGGCTGGTGCAACCCCATGCGATCGACGTCTATGCCATTGCCGGTCTGATTGGCCTTGCCTCGGCGGGCATCGGCGCGTTGCGCGCCGCTTGGGCAGCAGCAGCGCTTGCGCCAGCTGTCGCTATGTCACCCCCCGCCCCACCCGCCTTTCGGCGCGGCGCTCTGGACGCCATCTCGGACTGGCTGCGACTGCCGCAAACCGCAATGATGGTTCTGCGCGGACTTTTACGCTGGCCACTGCGCGCAGCTTTCACGTCGCTGGGCCTGTCCCTGGGCGTGGCGATACTGGTCGCCTCGAATTTCATGCTGGATTCACTGGACGCGGTGATCGACACCGCCTTCTTCAAATCAAACCGCCAGCACGCCACGCTTGCCCTCGCAAATGAACGCCCCTTATCTGCAGTGGATGACGCACGTCACCTGCCTGGCGTTCTTGCGGTTGAGCCGCAATTCGATCTGCCGGTCACCATGTCTGTCGGTCCGCGCGAAAAGAAGCTCGCAATATCCGCCCGAACACCCGGCGGCGATCTGGCGCGCACTCTGAACGTTGACGAGCAGCCAATCGCATTGCCGGAGAAAGGTGTTCTGCTGTCTGCCACGCTTGCGGAGCACCTCGACGTTCAGCCGGGTGATCAGGTCCGCGTCACCCTGTCAGGACTGCGCAAAGGTGAGATGATCCTGCCCGTGGCCGCCGTCACTCAACAATACATAGGCATAGGCGCATACATGCGCCTCGACTCCTTGGCGGCGCATCTGGGTGAGGCACCGCGCGTGACATCGCTCAACCTCTGGATAGACGCCAACGCGTTGCCGGACCTGCAATCTGCTCTCAAGACCATGCCAGCGCTCGCAACCTCTGTGATGCTGACGGATGTTCGCAAAAGCTTTCAGGACACGATCAGCGAAAACGTCCGGATCAACACTGTCCTCTTCCTGACCATCTCGGTTTTGATCACCATCGGAGTGGCCTATAACGGCGCACGCATCCAATTGTCAGAGCGGGCCCGTGAACTGGCGAGCCTGCGCATTCTGGGCTTCACCCGGGCTGAAGTCTCGACCATTCTGCTTGGCGAAACCGCGCTTCTTGCAGTGATGGCCCAACCGATCGGATGGCTGATCGGTGCATGGATCGCTTGGGCGATGATGGCGGGCTTTGATAGTGACCTGTACCGCATACCCCTTGTCCTGACACCACAGAACTTCGCCAGCGCAAGCCTTGTGACACTTGCCGCTGTCACCGCCGCTGCGCTTCTTGTCCGCCGACGTCTGGACAAGGCCGATCTCATCGCCGTTTTGAAAACACGGGAATAAGACATGCACAGACGAACACGCCTTGCCCTGATCCTCAGCTTTGCCGTTGTCATCATCGGCGGTCTCTTGTGGACCGCGTTACGGCCCGTACCGGTGATGGTCGAGGTGGCGCAGGTCTCCCGTGGTCCAATGACGGTCACACTCGACATCGACGGCACCACCCGAATTCGCGAAATCTTCGAGGTGTCCGCACCGATCACAGGGACAGCAAAACGCTCACCCGTGCGCGTTGGCGACCCTGTCCGCAAGGGGGAAACGGTGGTTGCCATTGTCGAACCCGTCGCCCCAAGCCTGCTTGATGCGCGCAGCCGTCAGCAGGCCGAAGCCGCCGTTCACGAAGCCCAAGCCGCATTGGCCGTGGCCGACAGCCGTCTGACACAGGCCGAAGAAGAGGTGAGCTATGCACAAAGCCAGTTCGACCGGGCTCAGGAACTCGTCGAACGCGGTGTGGCCTCGCTTGTTCGGCTTGAGGACGCTGCACAAATCCTGAATGTTCGAAAATCCGCACGGGATGCGGCGCAATCTGCGCGCGAGATGGCGCAAAGCACGTTGGAGCGCACTCAAGCGGCGCTGATCATGCCGGATGTGACCTCAACCCGAAATGGTGAATGCTGCATAACACTCCTTGCGCCGACAGATGGCGCGGTGCTGTCGGTTGACCGCGTCAGCGAACGCCCTGTTCTCGCCGGAGAAACACTTCTTTCCGTCGGAGACCCGACCGACCTCGAAATCGTCGCCGATCCGCTGTCGCGGGATGCCGTACAAATACCTCAAGGGGCCCGTGCCATCGTCGATCGGTGGGGCGGCGCAGACTCTCTTGACGCCAAACTGCGTCGGATTGACCCTTCTGCGCGCACCGATATCTCTGCATTGGGTATCGAGGAACAAAGGGTCGAAGCGGTTTTTGACATCGTCTCGCCGCCTGAAGACCGCGCCGGTTTGGGAAACGGATACGCGGCGCGGTTATCCGTCGTCATGTGGGAAACCGAAGACACGCTTCAAGTGCCACTGGGAGCGTTGTTTCGCGTTGGCGCAAACTGGGCACTGTTCAAGATCGACAACGGCTTGGCCCAACAGGTGCGCGTCGAAACGGGCGCGCGCAATAACCGGATGGTGGAAATTCTCTCAGGTCTGTCCGACGAAGACAGCGTCATCGTGCATCCCGGCGATGCGGTGGTTGACGGCGTCCGCGTCACGGCCACCGAGCCCCAATAGTGTACCCAGGCAGCCGGTGTCAGGGAATTGGATTGACACCGAAAAGCCAAGGATGTGCCAACAAAAGCGCCGTGTAGAGACCTGCCGCCAACGCCAAACGCAAGGCGACCTGCGCCCTGTCCTCGCGGCGCGGCAGCCACGCTCCATGCTTTCGACCGGCCTCCAACCTGTGCCAGACCCCGGGCATCTCACGCTGCTTCCGCCTGTCGATCACGCGCATCCCCGCCGCTGCAAACCCGGCAAAGGCCCCAAACAGGAGGACATGCGCCAAGTCCCCGTTGGCAAGCATATGCACACCAGCCCAGAGCGCCAGCGATAGAAGCAAAGGATGACGCGTCAACCGAATGGTTCCCGGCCGCGCCGGATCAAACCGATCATTGTGCGCGCCGCCAAAAGAAAACGGATTGGGACGCGCGATCGAGAGAGCAAGGATCAAACAGACCACCAGCATCACCGCAAGGGCGAGATAGCCCTGCCAAGGCGCCCAGGACCAAAGCGGTACTTGCGGCGCCCGGCGAGCGGCCCCGATCAACCATGCAAGGACACCAAGCGACAAGGCCGAATAGGCAAACCCAAACCCGGCCGGGCCCAGCTGTGCCACCAGCCACGGTTTGATCGGGGGACGGATGGGCACCGAATGGGTCAGAAAGAACGCCGCAAAGGCAACGATGAATTCAACCCAACCCATGATGCGCCTTCAGATCACTTCGCTCAGCTCGACCTCAGACCTCGCAACAGGCGCTTACTATTATGACGCTGGATCGTTCAAGACCCCTTCAAACTCACGCCATTCGCCTTTGGACATGCCAGAGGTTTCCTGCGTCACCGTCTCGCCTTTTAGCATCCGCCGGACACAGTCCAAAGCAGTCGAGGACAATGTCGCGCCGCCCATCCGGTAATCTTCGAACGCGCGAAAGGCAAACGGCACCCAGTCGGCCACAACTTTGCACATTTCTTCGGCGTAGACCCGAATTTCGTACTGCGCATGCGAATCCGCGCGCAGCCGCAGGAAGTGAAGCAGGTTGTGCAGATCCACCTTCCAGTACCATTGCGTGTAGACATTTGCTGGCAGGTTCATCCGCGCCAGTTCACGCGCAAGTCCCTGCTGGCCGTCCTGGCTGATCATCTCTTCGTAGTGATCATAGCAACGCATCGCGTCATCGCGCAGGTAGCGCAGCACGCGATCCGCTTCCTCACCTTCCAAGGCCTCTCCACGCCCCTGATTGTTCACCACCGACTGCGCGGCAAGGTGTTCGGGCGCGGGAATATAGAATTCCCGGTCAAGGATCGAATAGCGGGCCGAGTATTCATTTACGTTCGCGGTCCGATGCCGGATCCATTGCCGCGCAACGAAGACCGGCAGTTTGACGTGCAGTTTGATCTCGCACATCTCGAATGGCGTCGAATGCCAGTGCCGCATCAGATACCGGATCAGCCCCTCATCGTTCTGTACGGATTTCGTCCCCTTGCCATATGACACACGCGCCGCCTGACAGATTGCGGCGTCATCGCCCATATAATCCACAACGCGGATGAACCCGTGATCCAAAACCGGGTATGCAGTGTAAAGATGGCGCTCCATACCGTCGCTGACCGCGCGCAGCGTCTCTTTCGGCGCACTGCGCTGTTCGGTGATTTCGGCCTCTTGTTCCGGCGACAGGGGCATGGCGAATCCTTTCCCACTAGGATGAGTCGGCGCCAACTATATATCGGGGTTCTACAGGTAGAAACCACCAAGGATGGTGTCATGCATCGAGGCCGCAGTTGCAGGGTTTTTCACAGGTGCCACAGCGCTTTGCGTTGACTTTCAAAACAAGCTGCCGGATTTTCGTCTTCGAGTGGTCGTGAACAAGACCAAAACAATCCGGGGCAGTACTTCCATGACGCGCATTCTCTTTCTTATCCTGTGTTTGGGCTTTGTAGCCGCCTGTGACAGCGGCGGTGGAGACGTCCTGCAGACACCAACCGGCGGAGACGGGACCGGTGGCGATGGCGGCACCGACGGAGATGGCGATGAACAGCCCATCACCAGCGACCGCGGCACACCCAGCCTGCCCCCCGGCACATCTAATCCCACACCGAATTCGCAAATCGTGCGTCGCGAAGAACGCGACGAGGAAAGCGGCGGTGGCTACGCCACGAATATCCGCTACCTGAACGATGAAGGCCAAGACGAGTTCTTCGTGGACAACATCGCCTTCGACGGGAACAACGTTTACACCCGCGGGGATCCCGTAACCGGCGTGGCGCAACTCGGCGAATTTGCGGTGTATGAAGGCGCCGAAAGTACCGAAGACCCGGTAACCGGCACCACGCTGCGCACCTTTACCTACCGTGCCATTTATGGCCGCAGCACCAATGGCGAAACCGAATTCGCAATTGTCCGCTCCGGGTCATATGTCGATTACGGCTTTGGCGGATTTGTCTATCAGCGCAACGGCTTTGACGATGACGGCAACGAGGTCAGCCTTGTTCTGCCCGAGGACGGCGACGCCATTTATACCGGTGACTACGCGGGCATCCGCGTTTTCCGCGGTGCCGGCGGTCTCGAATATGTTCAAGGCGACGCAGAAATGATTGTCGACTTCAAAGACTTCAACGAGGGCAATCGCGGTGTCGCGCTCTTTGTCCGCAACCGCCGTCTCTATGATATCAACGGCATCGAAGTCACCCGACAGTACCTCGACGCGCTTGGCCGCGGCGACGAAGCAGAAGACGATGTACGCTCACTCTTGACCGACACAGATGCCGACGGAAACCCGGTTTTGCCGACAATCCGCCCGGTGATCTCGCCAGACGATGCAGACTCGAACGGCGAAATCGCGGCGGACGTGTTTGAACTCGCGGTCTTTGATAACGGCGAAACGATCGAAAGCGGCGAAGGTACCTACTACGCCATCATGTCGGGTGAAGGTGCCGATGAGATTGTCGGTGTGCTTGTCATGGAGGGCGACGACCCACGGCATGACAGCGACGTCACCTACCAGGAGACCGGTGGGTTTATCGTTTACCGTCAATAATGACACGCTGGTCCCGCCGCCTTGGCTTGATCGCCGGAGCGCTTGTTCTTGTAGCAGCGCAAGCTTCGGCGCAGGCTGTCCTCAGCCCCGGTCAGATGCGCGATTTGGCCGGTCAGGCTGTGCTGCAAGGCCAGTCCGGGCTTGCCTTTGATCTGTCCGGCGCGCTGATCGAGCGGGATGCGAACGATCTTGGCGCGCATCTCATCCGGTCGCGCGCCGCGCGCAACCTTGGTCGCAATGATGACGCTCTGAGCCATGCGCGCCGCGCCTGGGCTTTGGCCGAGACCGAAGACGCACGGTATGCGGCCGCCTTGGCAATGGCGCAGGCGCTTTCGTCGTCCGGCCGCCGGACGGCCGCCCAGCTCTGGCTACGCCGGGCCGCGCAAATCGCACCCAACGAGGCCCTCAAGGCGCGCGCAGCCGAGGATTTCCGCTATGTGCGCCGTCAGAATCCGTGGTCCACGGCTCTGCGTTTTTCAATCGCGCCAAGTTCCAACATCAACAATGGCAGCCGCAATGAAACCTCGGAGCTGTTTGGACTGCCCTTCGAGTTCTCTCTCGAAGGTGAAGCCAGAGCGCTTTCTGGGGTAGAAATCTCGACCGGAGTGAGCACGCGCTATCGCCTAGTGAATTCGGACCGCAAACGCACGGATCTGCTTTTTGGCCTGTCACACCGGACCTACGTGCTGTCCGACGACGCGAAGGACATCGCGCCGGACGCAAAAGGCTCTGACTTTGCGACAAGCTCGGTTTTTGTCGGGTTGCAGGAAGACTATGCGCTGTCCGGAGGCAAGGCGCGGCTGGGCTGGGATATGCGGCTTGGGCGGACCTGGTACGGCGGGGATCCCCTGATGTCGTACAATCGACTTGGCGCCAGCTACCGCCGTGCGACCGGTGAAACCGGCATGTTGAGCCTGTCACTCAATCGCGAAGGACAGTCCGGAGAAGACGGTCGCGCGGACGCAACCATCTGGAGCGCGCAGCTGGGATATGGCATGTCCCTGCCGGGCGGCGATACCTTGTCTCTCTCCACCAGTTTTCTGACATCCGAAAGCGATGCGGACTACCTCTATTACGATCAGCGCGCGATTTCGGCGCGCTACGGACTTGCCGAGGCGATCGGCCCCGCGTTTCTTGTTTTTGGTCTCACACTGTCCGACAAACGCCATGACGGCACGGGTGTGGCCAGCCAGAAACGGCATGAAAAAACCGCGAAAGCCAGCGTCACCGCGATTTTGCGGGACATCGAATATTACGGGTTCATGCCCACGATCACGCTGAATGCGGAACGCACAGACGCGAATATCGACCTCTACGAGACCGAGAACTTCGGCATCGAACTTGGCATCCGGTCGGCCTTCTAAGACCGCTTTGGCACTCGACATCGCCGGGAATTGGCCTAGCCTCTGAGCAGATCAACTCAAGAGGACACCATGCCCCTGCGCTATCTGCACACGATGGTCCGCGTTAAGGACCTTGAAGCTTCGATGAAATTCTACAGCCTGCTGGGCCTGAAAGAGACCCGCCGCACAGACAATGAAAAGGGCCGCTTCACCCTGATTTTCATGGCGCCGGACGGGCAAGAGGAATGCCCGGTCGAATTGACCTACAATTGGGATGGTGATGATGGTTTGCCGTCCGACAGCCGCCACTTTGGGCATCTCGCCTATCGCGTCGATAATATCTACGAGATGTGCCAGCACCTGATGGACAATGGCGTTACAATCAACCGCCCGCCGCGCGACGGCCACATGGCGTTTGTGCGCTCGCCGGACAACATCTCGATCGAGCTGTTGCAAGAGGGCGATGCCCTTCCCCCACAAGAGCCTTGGGCGGGCATGGAAAACACCGGGCACTGGTGACGTGATGCGGCGCATTTGGGCGGCTTTGATGACGGTGCTGTGGGTCGGGCTGGCTGGCCCGGCCGTGGCACAAAGCCATTGCCGCCTTGCGCTGGTGCTTGCACTCGATGTGTCGTCTTCGGTAGACGCCGACGAATACATCCTGCAGCGCGACGGGCTTGCCGCCGCGCTGAACGATCCATTGATCCGCAGCGCAATCCTCGATGCTGATGGCCATGTAGCCATGGCCATCTACGAATGGAGCGGTCGCCGACAAAGTGCGATTGTCAGCAATTGGACGGCGCTGGAGGATGATGCAGCGATTGACGGGCTGATCAACCGTCTGGTGTCCGCCCCCCGCAGCCACACGCGTTTTCCGACCGCGATGGGATACGCGCTTGGCTATGGTGCCATGCTTTTGGCACGGGGGCCGGACTGCGACAGGCAGGTGATCGACGTGTCGGGCGATGGTGAAAACAATGACGGCTTCCCGCCCCGTCTTGCCTACAAGAACTTCCCGTTCACCAATGTCACCGTCAACGGGCTGGCGGTTTTGGGCGGGTCTGACGATGTTCTGGACTATTTCCACCGCGAAGTCCGGTTCGGGTTCGGAGCCTTCGTCGAAACCTCGGAAGGGTATCAGGGGTACCGTGAAGCGATGACGCGCAAGCTGTTTCGTGAACTGAATGACATGATCTTGAGCGCGCGTCCCGTCAGCGCCCAACGGCCCGGCTAGTAGATATACCTGATCTGATCGGTCCAATACCGTTCCATGCGGCGTAGCGTGCTGCTCATATCTCCCAGCGTGCCGTGGTCGATGACCTTGGTTGCGATCAGGCCTTCGGCATGGCGCGCAAACAAGGCCGAAATCAAATCGCGGATCTCGCGTCCGCGCGGGGTGAGTTTGACCCGCACCGATCGCCGGTCGATTTCGCATCTCTGGTGGTGCATGTAGCCCATGTCTACAAGTTTCTTGAGATTATAGCTGACATTGCTGCCTTGGTAGTATCCACGAGTCTTCAATTCCCCGGCTGTCACCTCGTTATCGCCGATGTTAAACAACAGCAGAGCCTGCACGGCGTTGATTTCGATGACGCCGACGCGTTCGAATTCATCTTTGATCACATCCAGCAACAACCGGTGAAGCCGCTCGACCAGCGCAAGCGCTTCAAGATAGCCGTCCAGGATCGCCCCGGCGCCACCGCGATCAACAGATGCATGAATGCTCATTCGTTTCTCCGCCTTTTCCGTCAGGCAGGAGAATCGCCTATAATCCCGAATAATCAGTTAAGCCGGAAAAACTCTTTTCGGCTCAGCGCTGAAAGGCAACCTCCGAGATGTCGGAAATGAGGTCATGCAGACTGTCGGGCGGTGGCCGCTGACCGCTCACCCATTGGTAGAGGTCTTGATCGTTTTCCGAAAGCAGTGCGTCGTAGCGGTCCAGCATGGCATCATCAAAGCCTTCCAGCCGAAGCTCGGCATAGCGCGACAGGATGATGTCCATCTCTTTGATGCCACGACGCATAGAGCGCATCGAAAGACGTTTCAGACGGTTCTCACGAGTTTCGGTCATGTGGTTTGGGTCACCAAAGTGCGCAGTCGTTTCTCTAACCGGGCAAGTTGCTCGGCCTTGAAGTGAAGGTCCGACTTCATTTCACGGATTTCAAGGATGATTTCGGTCATTTCCGCCGGTGGAGCCTCCGCATCCGGATTTTCAATGCCTTCACCTTCGCCATTGATCAACCACATCATCGACACGTTCAGCAACCCCGCAAGCATCGACAACCGATTGGCGCGCGGCTCGGCAATGTCGTTTTCCCAATTGCGCAGCGTTGTTTTCTTGACGCCCAACCGCTTGGCCAAAGACTCCTGTGTCATCCCAGCGGCTTCGCGCGCTGCAGTCATGCGGTCACCAAAGGTGGCGATTTCGGGCGCGTACCAGTTCTGGTCATTCTCGGTCATCGGTTTTTCCTTTCAAGATCATCGCTTGATCGAATTTCGGGCGCACCCTAAGACAGTCGAGGTGCAATCACAAACAGGGTCCAGCCATGCCATTTCTCTCTGACACACTTGCCCGCGTCAGCCCCTCCCCCACCGTTGCGGTGTCTCAAAAGGCGATGGAGCTCAAAGCGGCGGGGCATGATGTCATCGGTCTTGGTGCTGGTGAGCCGGACTTTGACACACCCGACAACATCAAGGCCGCTGCAATTGCGGCGATTGAGGCGGGAAAAACGAAGTACACCGCAGTTGATGGCATTCCCGAGGTCAAACAGGCGATCTGCGCCAAGTTCAAGCGCGAAAACGGGCTCGATTACAGCCCGTCGCAGGTTGCCGTGTCCACCGGCGGCAAGCAGGTTCTTTATAACGCGCTGATGGCCACTCTGAACCCCGGTGACGAAGTGATCATCCCTGCCCCTTACTGGGTCAGCTATCCCGACATAGTGCGCTTGGGCGGTGGTGAGCCGGTGATCCTTGAAACGACACTCGATGATGGCTTTCGTCTTACCCCCGAGGCACTGGAAGCGGCGATCACGCCCAAGACCAAGTGGTTCATCTTCAATTCACCGTCGAACCCGACGGGCGCGGGCTATGGACGCAATCAGCTCAAGGCGCTGACGGATGTGCTGATGCGGCACCCGCATGTGTGGGTGATGACCGACGATATGTACGAGCATTTGGCTTATGACGGCTTTCAGTTCTGCACTCCGGCGCAGGTCGAACCGGGGCTGTATGACCAGACCCTCACGGTCAATGGCGTGTCCAAGGCCTATGCCATGACCGGTTGGCGCATCGGTTATGCCGCCGGTCCCGAACACCTTATCACGGCGATACGCAAGCTGCAGTCGCAATCCACCACAAATCCCTGTTCGATCAGCCAATGGGCCACGGTCGAGGCGCTGAACGGCCCGCAAGAGTTTCTGGCGGAGCGCAACGAAGCGTTCCGCAAGCGGCGCGATCTTGTCGTCGCGGGCCTCAATGCCTGTGACGGGATCACCTGCGCCGTGCCTGAAGGCGCGTTCTATGTCTATCCGTCCATCGCCGGCTGCATCGGCAAAACGAGTGCTGGCGGCACATTGATCGACACGGACGAAGCCTTTGCAACGGCGCTGCTCGAAGAACAGGGCGTCGCGGTGGTGTTTGGCGCGGCATTCGGGCTGAGCCCCTATTTCCGCGTCAGCTACGCCACGTCGGATGAAGCCTTGACGGAAGCCTGCAAAAGGATTCAAACTTTTTGTGCAGGTCTGAGCTAATAAGACCTGAGTTTTTTTGAAGAAAATTCCCAGTTCGTGGCCCTTGTCCCGGACTGGTTTAAATGAATGTGAATTGGTAGCCTGTTATCAGAGCAGGCACGAGGCGTTTATGGCTGGAGACCTTCCTGGATATTATTTCAGAGTACGCGAAAACGGTGCGCTTGTGTTTCGTGTGGATACCGAAAATCCGCAGCGTCGGATCGAGATGGATCAGATTGCCGTGGTCAACATCCGCAACGGCGAGATCAAACCCCACGGCGAGAGGACATTGAGCGATGACGATGTCGCGGTCATTCGTGATTGGATGCAGCAGAGGCAGATCACTCTGGCGGATCGCGATGTCGATGACATTCTGCGCACAGTTGACCACCTCAACCTGACAACCCAATGGGCCCAGTCGCGCGCAACAGCCGGGCAGCTTGAAACCGTGACTGACGCGCTTCTTCTTGCCATGCACGACCTGCGGGGCGTGTTGGTCAGGCGGAAAGCGGAACGATTGATGAAGGATGAGTCGGCACGCTGACGCTTCCCCCCTGCCCGCGCGTCTGTCATACTGCCGCAAAGCAACAAAGACAGAGCAGCTGCCATGGCCGAAGACCTTCTCTCCGGACACGAACCGACCGACTATGATGCCTCCTCGATCGAGGTGCTGGAGGGACTGGAGCCCGTCCGCAAACGGCCCGGGATGTATATCGGCGGCACCGATGAGCGGGCTTTGCATCACCTTGTCGCCGAGGTGCTCGACAACTCGATGGACGAGGCGGTGGCCGGACACGCCAACCGGATCGAGGTGGAGCTGCACGAAGATTACGCCGTCACCATCCGCGACAACGGGCGCGGTATTCCGATTGATCCGCACCCGAAGTTTCCCGACAAGTCCGCGCTGGAAGTGATCCTCTGCACGCTGCACGCGGGCGGTAAATTCAGCGGCAAAGCCTATGAGACCTCGGGCGGTCTGCACGGGGTCGGGGCCTCGGTTGTGAATGCGCTCAGCGACTCGATGGTGGTTCAGGTCGCGCGCAACAAGGAACTGTTTGAACAGCGCTTCTCGCGCGGCATCCCGCTTACCAAAGTTGAAAAGGTGGGCGCGGCGCCAAACCGGCGCGGAACCACGGTCACCTTCCATGCCGATGAAGAGATCTTCGGCTCGCACCGGTTCAAACCCGCGCGTCTGTTCAAGATGGTACGGTCAAAGGGCTATCTTTTCTCTGGTGTCGAGATCCGTTGGAAATCAGCGATTCAGGATGGAGACACGCCGACAGAGGCGACGTTCCACTTTCCCGGAGGTCTGAGCGATTATCTGGTGGAAACGCTGGGCAGTGCGTCGACCTATGCGGAAAAGCCGTTTTCCGGCACAGTCGATTTCAAGGAAAAATTCAACACGCCCGGAAAGGTCGAATGGGCCATCAACTGGACGCCGTCGCGGGACGGGTTCATCCAATCCTATTGTAACACCGTCCCCACCCCGGAAGGTGGCACGCATGAAGCCGGGTTCTGGGCGGCGATCCTCAAGGGGATCCGCGCCTATGGCGAATTGTCGAACAACAAGAAGGCGGCGCAGATCAACCGCGACGACCTGATCACCGGCGGATGCGCGCTGGTGTCGTGCTTCATCCGCGAACCGGAATTTGTGGGCCAGACCAAAGACCGACTTGCCACCACCGAAGCGCAGCGCATGGTCGAGGGCGCGGTGCGGGACCATTTCGACAACTGGTTGGCCTCTGACACCAAATCCGCAGGCGCCATTCTGGATTTCCTCGTGCTGCGGGCCGAGGAGCGTTTGCGGCGAAGGGCCGAGAAGGAAACACAACGCAAGTCCGCCACGAAGAAACTACGCCTTCCCGGTAAATTGGTGGACTGCTCGTCTTCAACGCGCGAAGGCACCGAATTGTTCATTGTCGAGGGCGACTCGGCCGGTGGATCGGCCAAAATGGCGCGGGATCGCAAGACGCAGGCGCTGTTGCCGCTGCGGGGAAAGATCCTGAACGTTCTTGGGGCTGCCTCCTCCAAACTGGGGACCAATGCCGAGATCAGCGATCTGACACAGGCCTTGGGTGTGGGCCTTGGGACAAAGTTCAATGTCGATGATCTGCGTTACGAAAAAATTATCATCATGACGGATGCGGACGTCGACGGCGCCCATATTGCGTCGCTTTTGATGACGTTTTTCTTCACCCAGATGCGCCCGATGATCGACGCCGGGCATTTGTACCTGGCCTGCCCGCCCTTGTACCGGCTCACGCAGGGGGCCAAGCGGCTTTACGTGGCGGACGACGCCGAGAAGGACCTGATGATGGAAAAGGGCCTGGGCGGCAAAGGCAAGATCGACGTCCAGCGTTTCAAGGGTCTGGGCGAGATGGATGCGAAGGATTTGAAAGAGACCACGATGGACCCGGCCTCGCGCAAGCTCATCCGTGTGACCATTGACGAGGACGAACCGGGCGAAACCGGCGATCTGGTGGAACGGCTGATGGGGAAGAAGCCCGAACTGCGGTTCCAGTATATTCAGGAGAACGCGCGGTTTGTTGAGGAGTTGGATGTTTGAGTTCCGTGCGCGAAATCACGCACCGAGACGGTCGATTTGGAGCGTGTAAACACGCACCCTACAAAGCGCCCGACCCTGGGTGGGCGCATCCGACCTCGGAACGATGCAAGTCGGCGTCACGCGTATGACGGTGGTTTGGGCAAAAGGCACGCCAATGCGCCCTCCCCGGGGGGAGGGTCGGGCGCGGCCCGCCCTTCGGACGGGCTGAATTGCTCGAACCGTGTATTGTGTTCATAGGTAAGGGCATTGCCCCAATCTCCAAAAAGAGGTGACGTCACCTGAGTTGGGTGGACATCCTTTCCCTCGTGCAGAGCGGCGTCACCCGCTCCGAACCTGTATCCCGTGCCAATCGGGACCTTTGAAACGCGTCTCTCATGGTTGGAACGCATGGCGTCCGCCGGAGAGGTCTGTCGCTTGGGGTGTCCCGCCAAAAGACGGAACGGGTCTCGGATCCGATGGGCGGGAGGTATCGGGCTGATGGGTTAACACCGCGGAAATGGAGCGTGCGTTGCCAGGACAACGCCACCCACGGACAAAAAAGCCCCGCCACATGGGCGGGGCCGTGATCTGCCTTGCGGGCGCGGACCTTATTCTTCGTCGGCGGCTTCGAACTCGGCCAGACGGGCCTTGTCGGCGGCGCCTTTTGCGTCGACGTCACGGTCGACGAATTCGATGATCGCCATCGGCGCCATGTCACCATAACGGAAACCGGCTTTCAGGATGCGGACATAGCCACCCTGACGCTCGGCATAGCGCGGCCCGAGCACTTCGAACAGCTTGGCGACGTCCTTGTCTTCTTTCAGCTGTGCAGCGGCCTGACGGCGCGCGTGCAGGTCACCGCGCTTGCCCAGAGTGATCAGCTTTTCAACGACCGGGCGCAGTTCCTTGGCTTTCGGCAGGGTGGTCTTGATCTGCTCATGTTCGATGAGCGAGCCGGCCATGTTGGCAAAGAGCGCCTTGCGGTGCTCGTGGGTGCGGTTCAGGCGGCGGTAGCCTCGTGCGTGACGCATGTGTCTTCTCCTAATGTGCCCTCTACGGGCGTTTTTGCTTTGTCCGGCCACCGATGCGTGTCAGCGGCTCTCCTTGGGGCGGAATGCCCGGTGTTCGGGTGAGGGTCGCCCCTCACCCCAATGTCTTAAAAGTTGTCTTCCAGCTTTTTCGCCAGGTCTTCGATGTTGTCTGGCGGCCAGTCCTCGACATCCATGCCAAGGTGCAGACCCATGCCGGACAGCACTTCCTTGATCTCGTTCAGCGACTTGCGGCCGAAGTTCGGGGTGCGGAGCATCTCGGCTTCGGTCTTCTGGATCAGGTCGCCGATATAAACGATGTTGTCGTTCTTCAGGCAGTTCGCCGAACGGACAGACAGTTCGAGCTCGTCCACTTTCTTGAGCAGAAGAGGGTTGAACTCGAGACCATCGTCGTCGTCCTGCGGACGCGCGCTTTCCGGTTCATCGAAGTTGACGAAGATCGACAACTGGTCCTGAAGGATGCGCGCGGCATAGGCCACGGCGTCTTCCGGGGTGACGGAGCCGTCGGTTTCCACCTTCATGGTCAGTTTGTCATAGTCCAGCACCTGACCTTCCCGGGTCGGCTGAACGTCATAAGCGACTTTCTTGACCGGCGAATAGATAGCGTCGATCGGCATCAGGCCGATGGGCGCGTCTTCCGGCTTGTTCTTGTCGGCAGACACGTAGCCTTTGCCGGTGTTGACCGTCAGTTCCATGTAGAGATCCGCACCATCGTCGAGGTGACAGATCACATGGTCGCGGTTCAGCACTTCGATGCCGTTGGTTTCCGAGATGTCACCGGCGGTGACAACGCCCGGACCTTTGGCATTGATGGACACGCGCTTGGGGCCTTCGACTTCCATGCGGAGCGACACACCCTTGAGGTTCAGAACGATGTCTGTCACGTCTTCCCGCACGCCGGCAACGCTGGAGAACTCGTGCAGCACGTTGTCGATTTGCACGGACGTGATTGCGGCGCCCTGAAGCGACGACAGCAGCACGCGGCGTAGCGCGTTGCCAAGGGTCAGACCAAAGCCCCGCTCCAGCGGTTCTGCCACAACGGTGGCCACGCGCGACGGATCGGCGCCTGGCTTGACGTCGAGCTGTGTCGGCTTGATCAATTCTGCCCAGTTCTTGTGGATCATGCGTCCCTCCATTCTTGTCTCTGCCCCATGTCCAAATGGCAGAAACGCCCGAGGTTAAAATGACGAAGGCACAACCCCACCAAATGGTGGGGCCATGCCATTGTGTTGTTCGCTTTTAGACGCGGCGGCGCTTCGGCGGGCGGCAGCCATTGTGCGCGATCGGGGTGACATCACGGATCGAGGTGATGTTGAATCCGACAGCGGCCAGCGCGCGCAGAGCCGATTCACGACCCGAACCGGGGCCTTGCACTTCGACTTCGAGCGTCTTGACGCCATGTTCCTGTGCCTTACGGCCCGCATCCTCGGCAGCCAGCTGAGCAGCGTAGGGTGTGGATTTCCGCGAGCCTTTGAAGCCCATTGTGCCGGCAGACGACCAGGAGATCGCGTTACCCTGCACATCGGAGATCAGGATCTTGGTGTTGTTGAAGCTGGAGTTCACATGTGCGACGCCAGCTGCGATGTTCTTGGAGACCTTCTTCTTGCCTCCGCGACGGGTATCACGTGCCATTGGTGCAGCCCTCCCTTATTTCTTCTTACCGGCAATGGCCTTTGCAGGGCCTTTGCGGGTACGAGCGTTGGTGTGGGTCCGCTGACCTCGCACCGGAAGGTTGCGACGATGGCGCAGGCCGCGGTAGCAGCCGAGGTCCATCAGGCGCTTGATGTTCATCTGCACTTCGCGGCGCAGGTCGCCTTCGACAGTGTAGTTCGCATCGATGTGTTCACGAATGGCGAGCACTTCTGCATCGCTCAGCTCATTAACACGGCGGGTGACGTCGATGTTGACCGCTTCGCAAATTGCTTTTGCGGAGGTATGGCCAATACCGGTGATATAGGTGAGGGCGATTGGAACACGCTTCCCTGTGGGGATGTTCACGCCAGCAATACGTGCCACGTAGGACTTCCTTTTCGTTGCGGGTCCGTAGCTCCAGACCCTTTTTTCACAACATAAGGCCCGTCGGTTTTATCCTTGGGG
Source organism: Alphaproteobacteria bacterium (assembly GCA_030431485.1). Lineage (GTDB taxonomy): Bacteria > Pseudomonadota > Alphaproteobacteria > Rhodobacterales > Rhodobacteraceae > Marivita. Next base: position 14,426 of record JAUIIR010000049.1, on the reverse strand, counting down.
CCTTCAGCTGATCAGGTGATCCGCAGACGGGCGCGACCCGCGCTGCGACGGTGATTCTCGTTTAAGAGATGGCGGTAGATAGGAGTGATTGGCGAGGACGTCAAGGGTGCAGAACCCGCCTCAGAGATCTTTATCCACAAGCGGCGCCGCTTCGAGGATATCACCCGGTTGGCACTGCAGAACCTCGCAGATCCGCGCAAGCGTATGGAACCGGATACCCTTGACCTTACCGGTACGCAAGAGGCTGACATTCTGTTCCGAGATGCCGATCTGTTCTGCCAGATCCCGCGCCTTCATCTTGCGATGCGCCAGCATCACATCGAGCCGGACAATGATCTCCATCAGACGAACCCGCGCATGTCGTCCACGGCGCGAGCGGCCTCGACCATACTGCGGCCGATCACCACCATAAGCCCTGCCGCCAGAATAAAACCAATCTGAGCAAATCCGAATTGAATCGCCAGCATCCGTTCGCCATCGGCATTGGCCGAGGTGAGCATCAGGATCTGCACTGTCCGCGTGACCACCTGCGCCACAGCGATGAGCACCAGCCCCGCCCCGAGATTACGGATGATCCGCGCGGCCTCGATCGTCAAAGCGCGGTTGTCACGGTAGAGTGCGAACAAGGCCTGCATCCGAAACAGCACCCAAGCCCCGATCGCCCAAGGAATCAGACCGACAACCCCGGCACAGATGATCTGATCGTCGCTTTGCACGTCAGACACCGGGACCTTGGGAAAGGCCTCCCGCACCGCATCTGGCGAAAACTGCCCCATGACGACCAGCGCAACCAATAGCACCGGAGCCGCCAGCAGGGCCGTCCAGGTGCCGAAGTATAGAACCGTTGGCAGAGTGGGACGCATTTCTTACTCCTTGCATCGAATATTTTTATCGTTTTTCGATAATTTTTACACGAATCAAGGACATATTTATGCGCTTTACATCCATTTTCGCCACCCTCGCCCTTGCCGGGTGCGCGTCCGTCAACCCGGGCAACATGCTGGCCCTGTCCCAACTTTCGCCATTGACCGCCGATCCGACGGGAATTCGCGCTGCCGTAGACCTGCCAATGGGGGTAACCATCCCTGCGGATGGCGCTGTGCTGACCTTTGCAGCAGAGCGATCAGACACGGGTCAACGCGACTCCGGGGAGTTTGTTCTGGAACGATTGGAAACCGCACAAGGGCTTTTGCTCTTCCGTCTCGATCCAAAGGACAGGGCAGACTACATCCTGTTGCGCGACAAATTCAATGACTGGGAAACAGACGCGCCAAAGGCAACGAACGGAACGTTTTCGATTGCGGTGGCGGCCTGCAAAACCGGGTCTGGCCCAGAACCCGACGCGACCTTTTCAGTCTATGTCGCCACCGATGCCGAGGCGCCGCTGGCGGCTGTTATCGAAGATGCCCCCATCAGCGACGCGCTTGAGGTGGCCCGCAGCGCGGGAGCATCTGATCTGTGTGATTAGGCGTCGAGCACCTTGGCAATGTCCGCTTTCACGGCGGACATTTCGCCCAAACTATCAACCGAGGACAGCTGACCCTTGGCATAGTAGTAGCCAATCAGCGGCGAGGTCTTTTTGTAATACTCCATCAGACGCTGCTTGAGGCTTTCCTCGTTGTCGTCCGCACGGCGCTTGAATTCGGTGCCGCCGCAATTGGTGCATTTGCCGTCTGCCGGGATTGGTTTGGTGTTGTCGTTATACACCTCACCGCAGGACCCACAGGTGGACCGTGCTGTGATGCGCGCGACCAGCGCATTGTCATCCACCTGCATCTCAATCACGGCATCGAGGGTCTCGCCCTCTTCGGCCAACAACTCGCCCAGAGCATCCGCCTGGGCCAGAGTGCGCGGGAAGCCGTCGAAGATGAAGCCACCCTGCTTGTCGCCTTTGAGCTTTTCGCGAATCAGTCCAATCACGATCTCGTCCGTAACCAACTCACCCCGGGCCATCACGTCGGCGACGATCTTGCCCATTTCCGTGCCACTGTCCTTTGCCTCGCGCAGCATGTCGCCGGTCGAAAGTTGGATCATGTCACGTTCGTCACAAAGGAACCGCGCCTGTGTGCCTTTGCCCGCACCCGGCGGGCCCAATAGTATGATGTTCATCGGCGCGCCGGGCTCCGTCTTTTTGATTTGGACTTACCCTTGCCGCGCAATTGCGATTTTTGAATAAGACCTTCGTATTGATGCGCAAGCAGGTGGCTTTGAACCTGCTGGATTGTGTCCATCGTCACGGACACCACAATCAGAACAGATGTGCCTCCGAAGTAGAACGGTATCGCAAACTGTCCGCGCAGGATCTCTGGCAGAAGACAGACCGCCGTCAGGTAAGCCGAGCCGAGGACCAGCACGCGGTTGACCACGTATTCGAGGTATTCAGCGGTTTTCTTGCCCGGACGGATACCCGGCACAAAGCCATTCTGATTTTTCAGGTTATCAGCGACATCGTCCACCTTGAACGACACATTGAAGGTGTAGAAGTAGGCAAAGAAGACGATCATCGCCCCGAAGAACAGCAGGTACAACGGCTGACCCGGCCCGAAATAGGCAAGGATCGTCGACATCACCGGGCCGGTTTGCTGACCGCTGAAGGTACTGATCGTGGTCGGCAGCAGCAACAGCGAGCTGGCGAAGATCGCCGGGATCACACCCGATGGATTGACCTTGACCGGCAGGTGGCTGTTCTGCGCCTCTGCGATTTTCATGCCCATCTGACGACGGGGATACTGGATGGTGATCTTCCTCAGCGCCCGCTCCATGAAGACCACAAGCATGATCACGGCAATGACCATGAGGATCACCCCCACGATCACGGCAGGGCTGATGGCGCCGGAACGACCCGAGGCGAAGAACTGCGCCAGAGCGGCGGGAACCTCGGCGATGATGCCGACGAAGATGATGAGCGAGATACCGTTACCAACGCCACGCGCGGTGATCTGCTCACCCAGCCACATCAGGAACATGGTACCACCCACAAGGGTGATCACGCAGGACGCACGGAAGAACCAGCCGGGATCGGTAACAAGATCGCCTGCCTCAAGGCTGACGGCAAGGCCATAGGCCTGGAAAGTGGCAAGGAAAACAGTGCCGTAGCGCGTATATTGCGCGATCTTCTTGCGGCCTTGCTCACCCTCTTTCTTCAATTGCTCAAGCGACGGAACCATCGACGCCAGAAGCTGAACAATGATCGAGGCCGAAATATAGGGCATGATGCCAAGGGCGAAGATACCCATACGGCCAAGAGCGCCGCCGGTGAACATCGTCAGGATGCCCCCGATCCCCTGCTGCGCCTGCTCCATGAATTCGCGCAGGGCGATGCCGTCGATCCCCGGGACGGGAATGAAGGTGCCGATGCGGTAAACGATCAGAAGGCCAAGCGTAAACAAAATACGGTTGCGCAAATCGGTCGCTTTGCCGAGCGCAGCCCAGCTTGTATTCGCGGCCATTTGTTCTGCTGCTGATACCATGCGGGTCTCTTTTATGATGAACGCCGCCATGAGCGGTCCGGCTCAGGCGGCGTTTGGAAAGCTCTGGAGGCTATGTAAGCGGCGCAGGGGCCGCTCACAACCTCTTATTCAGCGGCCTGCGCGGTTGTGACCGTCAGCGAGCCACCTGCCTTCTCAACCGCCTCGATAGCCGATTTCGAAGCGCCGGTGACGTTCAGAGTCACTTTCGCCGTGATGTCGCCCTTGGCGAGCACGCGGATGCCGTCCAATTTGCGGCGGACCAGACCGGAGGCGACCAATGCGTCCTCGTCAATGGTGCCTTTCGCGTCAAGCTTGCCAGCGTCGACGAATTTCTGGATCAGGCCGAGGTTCACAACGGCGAACGACTTGCGGTTCGGCTTGTTGAAGCCACGCTTCGGCAGGCGCTGGTAGAGCGGCATCTGGCCGCCTTCGTAGCCGGCAATGGCCACACCCGAACGGGACTTCTGACCTTTGATACCACGGCCACCCATTTTACCAAGGCCGGAACCCGGACCACGGCCAACGCGCTTTTTGCGCTTGGTTGCGCCGGGATTGTCGCGCAGTTCATGCAGTTTCATATCGCTTCTCCTTTGCCGGAAACGCCCCCGAAGCGATGTGGGACGAACGCGGCTTTTCTTGTTTTCAGACTCAGTGACCCTCGGGCCACCGGGGGCGTATAGAGGGTTGCCGATGCCGGATCAAGGGGGCACGGCGCTCATGATGCGGCGTTCGGAGGATAATACATCTGAGACGATCTGGGCGCCAGCGCATTGAGTTGTTCAAGGGGCCACATGGTTGACGTGCCACCATTGATCGGCCACGGGTCGTTGATGAAGACCCTGTCCTCACCCGTCGCGTTGGTTACCCCGCAGATGACCACCGCATGTTGAAAGGTCGCCCCATCAGTTGTGTTGGTCCAAAGCGGACCGAATTTTTTCAATACGGCGAGCAGCAAGTCACATGTGTATTTTGGACGCTCGTATGAAAGCAAGACGAACCCCTCTGCCCGGGCGAGACCAGTATAATCGCGGGTACCGGCATTGGTGTCCCAGGCTTTTTGCAGGGCTGCGGTTTTCTGCGCCCCCAACTTGACGTTTTCCCCGGCAAAAGCCTTGATCATTCTGATGCAGGCATGCCAACAGCCATTGCTCTTGGTCTGCGGAGTGAGCGGCACGTCCATCCACAATTCAGCCATGTTCCATATTCCCCTGTCAGAACCGGATGGCCAACCTGTCCGGTCCGGCTTCTACGCGGACGGGATCGCGGGTTTGCCCAGCGGGATGGTCTGTTTTTCCTCACAGAAATCTATTCGGGCCTGATAATTCTGTCTAGTACATGAGCCACGCCATCGCTCTGGTCCTCTTGCTGACTGTCGCGCATCCCCATTGCGCACCCGAAACGATGCTGGTCTTCGGTTGACCGCTTGATGGTCGAGTAGTCGCAAGGATCGAGGGCCTGCCTGGAGCCACCTACATCCTTTATGTGACGACCAAGACCATCAGCGAACTGACTGTTACGCTTCCCATCACGCAGGCTGTCCGGTGATCGGGTAACGCGAGGACTCCGCGCCTGCAGCCGGACGAAACAAAAAACGCCCGCCGGTTTGGACCGACGGGCGTTTCAAACTGTAAGAGAGTATGGCTTAGCCGCGCTCTTCGATGATCTCGACCATGTGAGAGACCTTGCGCACCATGCCACGGATGGCCGGTGTGTCTTCAAGCTCACGGGTCTTGTGCATCTTGTTCAGGCCCAGACCGATCAGCGTCTGACGCTGGATGCCGGGGCGACGGATCGGGGAACCGACCTGCTTAACAACGATTGTCTTAGCCATCTCGATCAGGCCTCCTCAGCGACTTGGGCGCTTTCCTGCGGGGCGTCTTCACGCTTGGGCAGGATGTCAGCCACTTTCTTGCCACGACGCTGCGCGACGGAGCGCGGGCTTGCTTCTTTGGACAGACCGTCCAGCGTGGCGCGGATCATGTTGTAGGGGTTCTGCGAACCAATCGACTTGGCGACAACGTCCTGAACACCCAGCATTTCGAACACGGCACGCATCGGACCACCCGCGATGATACCAGTACCGGTCGGTGCGGTGCGCATGACGACTTTACCAGCGCCGTGACGGCCTTCGATGTCGTGGTGCAGCGTGCGGCCTTCGCGCAGCGGCACGCGGATCATCTTGCGCTTTGCTTGCTCGGTTGCCTTGCGGATGGCCTCGGGGACCTCTTTGGCCTTACCTTTGCCAAAGCCGACGCGGCCTTTCTGGTCGCCCACAACGACAAGCGCGGCGAAGCCGAAACGCTTACCACCCTTAACGGTCTTGGACACCCGGTTGATTGCGACCAGACGATCCGCGAATTCCGGTGCCTGCTCTTCACGGTCGCGGCGGTTGCCACGACGATTGTTTTCACGTTCTGCCATTTAGGCATCCTTTGTGCTGTGGGCCGTTGGCCCGTTTGTCCAATCCAGGTGAGCCTTTCGGAGCTCCCGGATCATCGGGAAGGGGTGGGCCCTTCCGCAAAACGTGTGCCGGGCAAAAGCCCGGCCCACGAAACTTGTCGGATGCGTGCTTGCACGCACCAATCGCTTAGATCTTCAGACCGCCTTCGCGGGCTGCGTCAGCCAGAGCCTTGACGCGACCGTGGAACAGAAAACCACCGCGATCGAAATATGCTTCTTCGATACCGGCTTTCTTGGCACGCTCGGCAATCGCCGCGCCGACCTTCTGGGCGGATTCGACGTTGTTCTTGCCTGCGAGGTCTTTTTCCATGGTCGACGCCGCGGCCAGTGTCACACCCTGAACGTCGTCGATCAGCTGGACGCTGATGTTCTTGTTCGAGCGGTGAACGCTGAGACGCACGCGGCCTGCATTAACCTTGCGAAGTTTGTTCCGAACGCGCAGACGGCGCTTCTGGAACAGATCTCTTTTACTGTTAGCCATGTCCTTGCGTCCTTACTTCTTCTTGCCTTCTTTCTGGAAGATGTATTCGCCTTTGTAGCGAATGCCCTTGCCCTTGTAAGGCTCGGGACGACGCCAGTCGCGAATGTTGGCAGCCACCTGACCCACCAGCTGAGCGTCGTGACCTTCGATCACGATCTCTGTCTGCTTGGGGCACGTGACGGTCACACCGTCCGGAATTTGGAAATCAACGTCATGCGACAGGCCCAGGTTCAGTTTCAGAACATTGCCCTGAAGCTGAGCACGGTAACCAACGCCCTGAATTTCAAGTTCTTTCTTGAAGGTGTTGGTCACGCCATGCACCAGGTTCGCCACCATCGTGCGGGACATGCCCCACTGCTGACGAGCACGCTTGGACTTGCCGCGCGGATCGACCTTGATCACATTGTCTTCAACCGTGATGGTTACATCGTCGGTCGCGGTGAAGCTTTTGGTGCCTTTCGGACCCTTCACTTCGACGGTCTGGCCAGACACGGATGCAGAGACACCCGAGGGCAGCTCGACCGGCTGTTTACCAATACGAGACATTACCAGACCTCCTTAGAAGACGGTGCAAAGCACTTCGCCGCCAACGTTATGGCTGCGAGCGTTTGCATCTGTCATGACGCCTTTGGACGTCGACACGATCGACACACCCAGACCCTGACGGACCTGCGGAATGTCGTCCACACCCAGGTACACGCGACGGCCCGGCTTGGATACGCGCTTGAGTTCGCGGATCACCGGTGTGCCATCGTAGTACTTGAGGCTGATTTCATATGCGGGGTGGCCCTTGGCATCTTTGGTTTCTTCAAAACCGCGGATGTACCCTTCGTCCGCCATCACCGCGAGAACGCGGCCACGCAGCTTGGACGCCGGTGTCATGGTGGTGGACTTGCCACGCATTTGTGCGTTGCGGATACGGGTGAGCATATCGCCGATAGGATCGTTCATACTATGCCCTCCTTACCAGCTCGACTTGACCATACCGGGGGCTTGTCCATTGCTGGCAAGTTCACGAAGCATGATCCGGCTGACCTTGAGTTTACGATAGTAGGCGTGCGGACGCCCGGTGAGCTGGCAGCGGTTGTGCAGACGCGAGGGCGCGCTGTTCCGCGGCAGTTTTGCAAGCTTGAGGCGCGCCTTGAAACGCTCTTCCATCGGCTTGCTTTCGTCGTTCGCGATTTCCTTCAGCTCAGCGCGCTTGGCGGCATACTTTTCCACCAGCTTCTGACGCTTCTTTTCGCGTTCAATCATTGCTTTCTTCGCCATGGTATCAGTCCCCTCAGGCGTTGAACGGCATGTTGAAGTGCTTCAACAGCGCCTTGGCTTCCGCGTCGGTCTTTGCGGTCGTCGTGATGATGATATCCATGCCCCAAACTTCGTCGACCTTGTCGAAGTCGATTTCGGGGAACACGATGTGCTCTTTCATGCCCATGGCAAAGTTGCCACGCCCATCAAAGGACGGCTTCACACCGCGAAAGTCGCGAATACGCGGCATTGCGATGGTGATCAGACGATCGAGGAAGTCGTACATGCGGTCGCCACGCAGGGTCACCTTGGCACCAAGCGGCATGTCTTCGCGAACGCGGAAGCCCGCGATGGATTTCTTTGCCTTGGTGGTCACAGCCTGCTGACCGGCGATCTTTGTCAGATCTTCCACTGCAGATTTGGCTTTCTTGCTGTCACGGACAGCTTCAGCACCACAGCCGATGTTCAGCACGATTTTGTCAAGGCGCGGAATCATCATGTCGTTCGAGTAACCGAACTCTTCCTTCATCGCGGCCTTGATGGTGTCGTGGAACGCTGTCTTGAGACGCGGGGTGTAGGTTGCGGAATCAAGCATCGATCACATCCCCTGTTGTCTTGGCATAACGGACCTTCTTGTCGCCTTCCATTTTGAAGCCAACGCGGGTCGGTTTGCCGTTTGCGTCAACGATTGCCAGGTTCGACAGATCGATCGGCATCGCCTTCGGCGTGCGCCCACCCTGCGTTGTCTGGGACTGACGCACGTGACGGATCGCCATGTTCACGCCATCGACGACGGCCTTGCCGGCCTTTGGATCGACGGAGGCAATGGTGCCCGACTTGCCTTTGTCTTTACCGGCAAGCACAACCACCTTGTCGCCTTTGCGGAGTTTCGCAGCCATTACAGCACCTCCGGAGCAAGCGAGATGATTTTCATGAAGTTCTTGGCACGGAGCTCGCGCACAACCGGTCCAAAGATACGCGTACCGACCGGTTCACCTGCGTTGTTCAGGATGACGGCGGCGTTGCGGTCAAAACGGATGGCTGTGCCGTCTTCGCGACGGACTTCTTTGGCGGTGCGCACGACGACGGCCTTACGGACATCACCTTTTTTCACACGACCGCGCGGGATGGCTTCCTTCACGGAAACGACGATGATGTCACCCACCGACGCGTATTTCCGCTTGGACCCACCCAGAACCTTGATGCACTGAACGCGGCGCGCGCCGCTGTTGTCAGCAACATCCAGATTGGTCTGCATCTGGATCATAGTGTTTCTCCCGACGTCCCGGACCGCCTTTTAGGACATTGGCCCGGGGGTTTCGTAAATGCCGAAAGGCTACCGCTTATTCAGCGATAACCTCCCAACGTTTGGTCTTCGACTTGGGGGCGCATTCCTGAATACGGACAACATCCCCTACGGCGAATTTCTCGGCCTCATCATGGGCGCGATATTTCTTCGACTTCCGGATCGTCTTTTGCAGAACCGGGTGCTTGAAGCGGCGCTCGACGGAGACGGTCACGGTCTGTGCGTTGGCTGTCGATGTCACGGTGCCTTGCAGGATACGTTTGGGCATCTATCAGGCTCCTCTTACGCGTCGCTGGCCGCAGCTGCGGCCTTTTGGTTCAGCACGGTCTTGATGCGTGCCACATTGCGGCGCACCTGACGGATGCGCGCGGTGTTTTCAAGCTGGCTTGTGGCCTGCTGAAAGCGGAGGTTGAAGGCCTCTTTCTTCAGCGCGACAAGCTCGTCCCGGAGCTGATCCGGTGTCTTGTCATTCAGTTCCTTGGCGTTCATGCGCCGTTCCTTTCTATCAACATCACCGGAGAGCCCCATCGTTATCGTGGGTCACCCTGATTCCCGGTGGAGGTGGATGAGCGCGCCGTATAGGCCGGTAAACCCGATGGCGCAACCCCTTTGTTTTCAAGGTCAGGCAATGCGCTCTCGCCATCGCTCGCGCCACATATTATGAGAGGCGCATGAGCACAATATCTTCCCTCTTCGTGACCCGCCTCTACCACGCGCCTTTGTCTGAACACGGACCGGCGATTGATGCCGAGGAAATGGAAAACTCTTGTTTTGCCATCGCCGAGGATGACGAGGCCGGCCAGCAATGGTGCGAAGACAACGCCTATCCCGGCTACACCTCTTACGCGTCCCTGACCGATCTGCCCTGGCGCTTTCCGATCTTCGCCGATCTGGTGCAATCTCTAGACGCCCATGTCGCGGCTTTTGCCAAGGATCTGGAGTTCGATCTGGATGGACGCAAGCTGGTGCTCGAAGACCTCTGGATCAACATTCTGCCGGAAGGCGGCTTTCACGCGGCCCACATACACCCGCATTCTGTGATCTCTGGTACGACTTACGTTTCCATGCCGGAAGGCGCCTCTGCCCTGAAACTCGAAGACCCGCGCCACGCCACGATGATGGCCGCCCCACCCCGCCGAAAAGAAGCGCGCGAGGAGATGCGGAACTTCATCTACGTGAAACCATCGGTTGGTGATGTGCTGCTCTGGGAAAGCTGGCTGCGCCATGAGGTGGTGATGAACCAGTCTGAAGACGAGCGCGTGTCGGTGAGTTTCAATTACCGGTGGGAGTGAGCCAGCGCGTGTTGACGGATGTCATATGAGCGGTATATTTTTATGGTACACGCCATATGGATGAGTTGAATGGTTGCTGCAACGAAACGCAAAACATCCCTCACACTCGATGCCGCAGCGCTTGATGAGGCACGCAAGTACGGTGTGAATGTTTCCGCAGTAGCTGACGCCGCATTAAGTAAAGCTGTGGCAGACGCAAGACGACAGCAGTGGCTGAAGGAAAACGCCGCTGCGTTTGAAGCGCAGTCGAAATGGCACAAAGAAAATGGCCATCCTCTGGCAGATGTTATGGTCGGTTTCGCGGGCGACACGTGGAAGAGCTAGAGACCTACGACATTGTTAGTGTCCGTGATCAGCTTGCTGTGGTGATTGAAAGCGACCTTCTCCCACCTGATGATGCAATTGTCGTTATTCCCCTGTTTCGCGATTACCCTGCGATAACAAAGCTGAATCCAACAATTGGCTTTTGCGATGATGCCTTCGTTCTCGCCACACGCATGATTGCCTCAGTCCGTCGGAACACTGTTAAGAAGGTCGGCACCGCGCGCGGTCAGCGGGACGAGATCACCCGCGCCATAGACATCCTCATGTCCGGTGTCTGAAACGAAAAACCCCCGGCGCTTTCACACCGGGGGATTCTTTTCTCGTAGGGTGCGTGCACGCACCGAACCGCTTACCAGTCTTCGCGAACGACGACGCGGGTCTTGATCGGCAGCTTCATCGCAGCCAGACGGAGCGCTTCGCGGGCAATGTCTTCACCGACGCCGTCGATTTCAAACATCACGCGGCCCGGCTTCACCTTTGCAGCCCAGTAATCCACCGAACCCTTACCTTTACCCATACGGACTTCGGTCGGCTTCGAGGTAACCGGAGTATCCGGGAAGATGCGGATCCAGACACGCCCTTGACGTTTCATGTGACGCGTCATGGCACGACGGGCTGCTTCGATCTGACGTGCAGTCACACGCTCAGGCTGAAGCGCCTTGAGGCCGTAAGTGCCGAAGTTCAGATCAGAGCCGCCCTTGGCTTCGCCCTTGATCCGGCCTTTGAACATCTTACGGAATTTTGTACGCTTTGGTTGAAGCATGATTAGTTCCTCCGACCGCCGCCGGCACCACGCGGTGCGGGACCGTCTTGCAGTTCCTGTGCCTTGCGATCCCGTGCGGACGGATCATGTTCCATGATCTCGCCTTTGAAGATCCAGACCTTGATGCCTATGATGCCGTAGGGCGTTTCCGCCTCGACATTGGCATAGTCGATATCGGCGCGCAGCGTGTGCAGCGGCACGCGGCCTTCGCGGTACCATTCGGTCCGTGCGATTTCCGCGCCACCCAGACGACCGGCAACGTTTACACGGATGCCGAGGGCACCCATGCGCATGGCGTTCTGCACGGCGCGCTTCATGGCACGACGGAAGGACACACGACGCTCGAGCTGCTGAGCGATGCTTTCGCCAACCAGCTGCGCGTCCAGCTCCGGCTTGCGCACTTCAACGATGTTGAGGTGCAGCTCGCTGTCGGTCATCGCGGCCAGCTTCTTGCGCAGCGTTTCGATATCCGCGCCTTTCTTGCCGATGATGACGCCGGGGCGTGCAGTGTGAATGGTCACGCGGCACTTCTTGTGCGGGCGCTCGATGATGACACGGGCGACGCCGGCCTGCTTGCACTCTTTCTCGATGAATTCGCGGATTGCGATATCTTCGAGCAAAAGATCACCGTAGTCCTTGGTGTCGGCGTACCAGCGGCTGTCCCAGGTGCGGTTCACCTGAAGGCGCATGCCGATCGGATTGGTCTTGTTACCCATTAGGCCTGCTCCTCAACTTGACGCACCTTGATGGTGATCTCCGAAAACGGCTTCATGATCTTGCCGAAACGGCCACGTGCCCGCGGACGGCCACGCTTCATCACGAGGTTCTTGCCCACATAGGCTTCGGCGACGATCAGCTCGTCCACGTCAAGCCCGTGGTTGTTTTCGGCGTTGGCGATGGCCGACTGAAGGCATTTCTTCACGTCAACCGCGATCCGCTTCTTCGAGAAGGTCAGATCGTTCAGCGCCTTGTCCACTTTCTTGCCGCGGATGAGACCGGCGACGAGGTTCAGTTTCTGCGGGCTGGTGCGCAGCATCCGCAGCTTCGCCATGGCTTCGTTGTCAGCCACGCGGCGGGGGTTCTTTTCCTTGCCCATGACTTACTTCCGCTTCGCTTTTTTGTCAGCCGCGTGACCGTAATAGGTCCGAGTGGGCGAGTACTCGCCGAACTTCTGACCGATCATGTCTTCGGTGACGTTCACAGGAACATGCTTCTGACCGTTGTAAACGCCAAACGTCAGGCCCACGAACTGGGGCAGGATCGTCGAGCGGCGCGACCAGATCTTGATGACTTCATTGCGGCCGGACTCGCGGGTCGCTTCTGCCTTTTTCAAGACATAGGCGTCAACGAACGGGCCTTTCCATACAGAGCGCGACATGGTTTACCGCCCCTTCTTCTTGGCGTGACGCGAGCGGATGATCAGCTTCTGCGACGCCTTGTTCTTGTTACGGGTGCGCTTGCCCTTGGTCGGTTTACCCCACGGGGTTACCGGGTGACGACCACCCGAAGTCCGGCCTTCACCACCACCGTGCGGGTGGTCGATCGGGTTCATGACGACACCACGGACGGACGGACGGATGCCCTTGTGGCGCATACGGCCCGCTTTACCGAAGTTCTGGTTCGAGTTGTCCGGGTTCGACACGGCACCAACGGTTGCCATGCATTCCTGGCGGACCATGCGGAGTTCACCCGAGCTCAGACGGATCTGCGCGTAGCCACCGTCACGACCCACGAACTGTGCGTAGGTGCCGGCGGCACGGGCGATCTGACCACCCTTGCCGGGCTTCAGCTCGATGTTGTGAACGATGGTCCCGATGGGCATGCCCGAGAAGGGCATTGCGTTGCCCGGCTTCACGTCGGCCTTGGCCGATGCGACCACGCGGTCGCCGATGGCGAGACGCTGAGGGGCAAGGATGTAGGCCTGTTCGCCATCGTCATACTGAACGAGCGCGATAAAGGCGGTGCGGTTCGGGTCATATTCGATGCGCGCGACGGTCGCGCCCACGTCAAACTTGTTCCGCTTGAAATCGACGATCCGGTAAAGGCGTTTTGCGCCACCACCGCGACGGCGGGATGTGATACGTCCGGTGTTGTTCCGGCCACCCGACTTGGTCAAACCCTCAGTAAGGGCTTTGACCGGACGGCCTTTCCACAGCTCCGAACGGTCGATCAGCACCAGCCCGCGCTGGCCCGGCGTCGTCGGCTTATACGACTTGAGTGCCATGCTTTCTGTCTTCCGTTAGCAAGTGCAGGTCTTTGACGACCCGCTATGTTTGGGCGGACGTATCCGCCGTGGGTATAGGGCCCCGAAGGTCCCCGGTTAACGCAACAACGAAGCCCCGGACGAATCCGGGGCTGCGCGGTTGGGGGTTATTAGGCGGTGTGGCGCGTGGCGTCAAGCGCTGTGGGTTGATAAAGAGCATGTTAATTGCTCCGTGAAAGAGACCGTTATCCGCAGGTCAACAGAGGATGACACCAAGGAGAGACACGTAGGGTGCTTGTTCACACGCACCATGCGCGAGCCGGGCCATCGCCAGACCGCGGGATGGCGATCCGACAGGCCTTCAGCGGCGCTTTATCCCGGCCACATTCGTAGGACCTCCGAGCGAGGCGCTGCCCTCCTCAGATCGCCAGCCCATCCGGGCGGTCTGGCGATGGCCCGGCGGCTTGGTTGCTATTCGGGCTAGCATTTTGCGGTAGGCTTAAGTTAATTTCATGTTATGAGTTCGAGGTTTTCCGAAGCCTAACTCAGAGTGCGTAGGTCGATCCGGGTGTCTCAATTTCTGAAGAAATTCCTTAAACTCAAACCCGAATACTTTGTATTGGCCAGACATTGGCACCTTTACCACTATTGGTTTCAAATCCCCGTCGTGAAGCTCTTTTTCACCTGGTTTGCAATAGTTCCCATTTTTCTCTCATTCACCAGAGAGCTACAACGACCGATATTTTTTCAACTAGGGTCAGGATGCATTGATTTCAGCCGCGCTGCGTGATTCACGGCTCGGAAAACGGAGCGGTGACATGAGCGATCTTTACTGGCTGACCGATGAGCAGATGGCCAAGCTTTCCCCTTTCTTCCCGA
>JAUIIR010000048.1 GCA_030431485.1 Alphaproteobacteria bacterium | reverse complement strand
AAGCCCATACCACCATGTAGCTGCACGCCAAGCTCTGCCACGTCAATCCCCGTCTCGGTCCCGAACGCCTTGGTGATCGGCGTCAGCAAAGCGGCCCGTGAGGCCCAGTCGGCATGGCCTGTTGCGGTTTCCATGTCGATGGCGACAGCATTGGCCAGGGCAATTGCCCGTGCGGCAAAGGTATCGGCTTTCATCGTCGCCAGCATGCGGCGGACATCGGCGTGATCTGTAATCGTATTGTTCTCGGTCCGACCCTGCTTACGGCCCTCGGCATAGGCCAGCGCGTGTTGATAGGCTCCATCGGCCACACCGATACCTTGCACGCCGACACCAAGCCGCGCATTGTTCATCATGGTGAACATCGCACGCATGCCATCGTGTTCCTCACCGACAAGCCAGCCGGTTGCGCCGTCATATTGCATGACCGCGGTTGGGCTGCCATGCAGACCCATCTTGTGCTCAAGGCTCACAACCTTGAGGCTGTTGGCCACTCCGGGTGCACCACTCTCGTCCGGAATGCGCTTTGGCACGAGGAACAGGCTGATCCCCTTGGTTCCTGGTACCGCATCGGGCAGTCGCGCCAGCACGAGGTGGCAGACGTTTTCAGTGATGTCATTGTCACCCCAGGAGATGTAAATCTTCTGACCGGTAATCGCGTAGGAACCGTCCCCATTTGGCACCGCCTTGGTGGTCAAAGCGCCCACATCACTGCCCGCCTGCGGTTCCGTGAGGTTCATGGTGCCCATCCATTCGCCCGAAATCAGCTTGGGCAGATAGAGCTCTTTGAGTGCGTCGCTTGCGTGATTCTCCAACGCCTCGATCTGGCCCTGCGTCATCAGAGGGGCAAGCTGCAGCGACAGGCAGGTCGCGCTCATCATGTCATTGACTGCAGTGGTCATCGTCATCGGCAGGCCCATGCCGCCATAATCCGGGTCCGCCGCGATTGCGATCCAGCCGCCTTCGGCAATGGCCCGGTATCCCTCGGCAAAACCGGGGGATGTCCGGACTATCCCGTTCTCAAGCCGCGCCGGGTGCAAGTCTCCTGTACGCTGCAACGGTGCAAGCACTTCCTCGCACAGCTTTCCCGCCTCGCCCAGAACCGCCTCGACGGTTTCGGCTGTGGCTTCGGCAAAGCGCTCGGTTGCGGCGACCTGATCAAAACCGATGACATGGTCAAACAGGAAGCGAAATTCGGAAACGGGGGCGCGGTACGGCATGGTCAGCTTTCCTCGAACATCAGGACAGATAAGCGGCGGCTTGGCAATTGAGTGCCAGAGCGGTAAGCAACCGCCAGCTTTTTGATGCGACCCTGACGAATGCGGCCAAGCCCATCAACAAAAACGCGGCGTCATAACTTATGATCACGTCCTCGCCTGAAATTCTTCCCGATACGGCTGCATCGCATGCGCATCTGGCCAAGCTCTTGCGCAATGGCGGATTGGTCGCTTTCCCGACCGAGACCGTCTACGGGTTGGGGGCCGATGCGTGCGATGACCACGCCGTGGCGCGCATCTACGAGGCCAAGGGACGACCAAGCTTCAATCCTCTGATTGTGCACTTCGCGGATCTCGAAACGCTCAAACAGCATGTTGTCTGGCGGCCGGAGGCCGAATTGCTGGCGCAGGCGTATTGGCCCGGACCCTTGACGCTGGTGCTCAAACGGCAACCCGACAGCCCGATATCTCCTCTTGTGTCAGCGGGACTCGAGACGCTCGCGGTGCGTCTGCCGGCGCATGAAACGGCGCGCGCTGTGTTGCGGGCATTTGGCGGGGGCGTAGCCGCGCCCTCGGCCAACCGTTCCGGCCAGATCAGCCCCACACAGGCGCGGCATGTACGTGACAGTTTGGGTGCGCGAGTCGATGCCATTCTGGATGGCGGCCCCAGCAAAGTGGGCGTGGAATCGACGATCGTCGGCCTTGTTGACAATCCGGTGCTGCTGCGTCCCGGTGGGATCACCGAAGACGCGTTGGCAAAGACGTTGGGGCGGCATCTTGCGGTGCGCCACAAAGCCGAGGCGATTTCGGCCCCCGGTCAGTTGATGTCACATTACGCACCGGAGTCACTTGTGAGGTTGAATGCAACAGACTGGGAGCCGGGCGAATTGCGTCTTGGCTTCGGCGAGGTCGAATGTGATCTGAACCTGTCCGAGAGCGAAGACCTTGTCGAAGCGGCGGCCAATTTGTTCGACTACTTGCACCGGTTGGACGCTAAAGGTGCCGGAACCATTTCGGTGTCGCCTATCCCGCACGAAGGTCTGGGCATCGCGATCAATGACCGCCTGAGCCGCGCTGCCGCGCCGCGCGATAGCTGACCGCAGGGGCCGGGCATCTCGGCCCGGCGCAACTGCGTTACTCAAAAGCTCAGGTCAGTCAAACTTCCAAAGCGCCGGGACAAAGCTGTAGGCATCACCATCCCGCATCACGTGTCCGACGCCGGGGAAGGGGAAGTGATAGCCCAGAACCGCCATCCGATCCGTTGCCGCCATGTCCAAAAGCCGCGTGCGGGTCACCACCGTCTGATCCCCGTCAGCATCAAAACTATTGAACCACTCAGGATGCGCAAAGTTTGTATAGGCGTGGCTCATGGCATCGCCCAAAGCGATCAACTGGTGCCCGCCGCTTTCCACCACTACCGCCATATGACCGGGCGTGTGGCCGGGCGTGTCGATTACCCGCACACCGGGCACGACTTCGAACCCGTCCGACATCAGCTCCCACTCTGCGCCATCGACATTGATCGAGTTCTGGGCGCCGACCACAAATTGCTGCATCTCCACGGGCACTTGTGATGCCAGCCCGTCCTGCATCCAGTAGGCATGCTCGGTCTCGCCAAGGTAATAGGCCGCATCCGGGATGATGGCCTCATCGAAATCGTCACGGATACCCCAGATGTGATCCGGGTGGGCATGGGTGATGACCACATGTGTGATCGCTGACGCATCAATCCCCGCCGCATCCAGATTGGCCCACAACCGTCCAGCGGTATCGAGGAAGCGATTGCCTGACCCGACATCAACCAGCACGGTGTTGCCACCGATTTCCACGATGAGATGGTTGGTGTGAGACGTATTGGTCTCGGTAGACAGGTAATGTGCGGCCAGAAAAGCCTGCACCTCTGCAGGATCGGCATTCACCCCCAGACCATTGGTCGGGAGGCTCAGATAGCCATCCGACACGATGGTGATTTTGGCATCACCAAGCGTAAAGCGGAAATGTCCGGGATTGCCGCCCTCGGGGCCACCCAGCTCAGCAAGTGCCTGCGCGCCCGGAAGCGCAAAGGCAGGCATCGCAGCAGCAGTTTTGAGAAACGTCCGGCGTGTCGGGCGCAATAGCATGTGGTCTCCTCCCAGAGATAAATTCAAATTTGTGAATAACATGGTGAGGCCCCGCCTCGCAAATGTCTTTTGTCATTCAGGCGGCTTGTTGAGCCGAAGGGAAATAAGCGCGTGAATTCCCCCGTATTGCGTGTTTTTCAATCATTCTCATCGGGTTGAGGGCAATCCTCCGCCCATAGAAGTTGCGAGTGGTTTGCAACTGACTGGCAGACGCCATAGATAGTCGCCGTGCTGCAGTGCAGCAGCATGCAACCAACGCTTCACAGAGGAGGCGCGGATATGACGTTTCTCAAGACCGCCGCTCTCGCCGCCATGCTTGGCATCACCGCAACCACTGGTATCGCTCAGGAGGTCACACTCCGTTTCCAGCATTTCGTCTCGCCCAATTCGGCGAACCCGAAATACTTTCTCGATCCGTGGGTGGAAAAGGTCGAGGCCGAATCCAACGGTCGGATCAAGATCGAGATCTATCCCTTCATGCAGCTCGGCGGCAAAGCCACGGCGCAATATGACCTGATCCGCGATGGTGTGATAGACGGCGGCTGGGTCATCCCCGGTTACACGCCGGGTCGCTTCCCAGAAGCCGAGGCGCTTGAACTGCCCTTTATGGTCACCAAGAGCGCTGAGGAAGCCTCGCGCGCGGCGTGGGAGTTTACCCAAGCGCACCTGGTGGACGATTTCGCCGATGTGCATCTGATCGCTGCTCACATGCACGGACCGGGCATCGTGCACAAGAAAGGCGCCGCCATCGAGAACCTGAGCGATTTTGCAGGTCTCAAACTGCGCGGCCCATCGCGCCCCGCGACCCTTCTGCTCGACAAGCTGGGCGCGGAGCCCATCGGCCTTCCAGTGCCGCAATTCCCCGAGGCGTTGTCCAAAGGTGTCGTCGATGGCGGTGTGATCACTTGGGAAATGTCACCCTCGCTCAAACTCGATGAACTCACAGACAGCCATACCGACGTGGCGGGCGACAAGTCGCTCTACAATCTTTACTTCATCTGGGCGATGAACAAAGACAGCTACAATGCGCTTCCCGATGACCTCAAAGCCGTGATCGACGCCAATTCCGGTCTAGAGACATCTGCGATGGCAGGCCGCGCGCATGATACCGGTGACAACGATGGATTTGTCCTGATGGAAGACGCCGGAAACGAGATCGCCACTCTGAGCGAAGAGGTCACCGCGCAGATCGTGGCTTTGGGTGATGAGGTCACGCAGGGCTGGATCGCCGAGATGACAGAGCGCGGCCTCGACGGGGCGCAACTGGTCGAGGACGCCCGCGCGGCGGTCGAGGCGACCCGTGGCACGGCAATCGGAACAGACGGGTAGATACCCTGCCCAACAACCAGCGACGCGGCATCGATGCCGCGTCGTCTTGCGTCAACGCAAAACCACACTGGGCCTCAGTCGTCGCGATCCCAGCGCTTCCAAAGAAGGGACAAAAGCGTCTCACCGGCCACCGGCGTGATGCAATCCGCCATCAACACCGGCCCACCCTTCACGGGCGGGCGTGTCTCAGCCTTTGAGCGTTCCTTCACGGGTGTGAAATCGCGGGTTGTGGGTGCAAAGACGGCCATTGCCAAATAGTATCACGTTTCGCCCAACAGGCCAAACTGCAGCAGTGTAACATGGGTGTCACCATAGCGCCGCGTATCAAGCCGCGTGAACCCGTCCGGTGCCATCTGTGGCGCGCTCTCTTCCCAAACCACCAGCGCACCCTCGGACAGCCACCCTCCCGTCACAGCGCTGGCCAGCGCTTTTTCTCCAAGGCCTTTGCCATACGGAGGATCGAGAAAGACCAATGTGGCTTGCGCGCTTTCGCAGCGCGGCAATCGCGTGGCGTCCCGCGCAATCACCCGCGCCGTTTCGCAGCGCAACACCTTCAGATTTGCTTTGATCAAAGACAGCGCCTTGCGCCCGTCATCGACGAACACCGCAGACACCGCTCCGCGCGATAATGCCTCCAGACCAAGCGCGCCGGTCCCTGCAAACAGATCGAGCACATGCGCGTCCTCGAATGGATCGCCGAACCGTCCCCCCGCCAACATGTTGAACAGGCTTTCCCGCACACGGTCCGTTGTCGGGCGCAGATGCGCGCCGGGATCGCCTTTGCCGACGCTTGCCAGCGGATGCCCGCGCCATCTGCCGGCAATGATTCTCACGCCTTAAGCAGCGCTTTGAGATTGGTTTCGGGATCGCGGACGGCTTCGGGGTCCGGAGACTTGCCGCTTTCGATCAGGCGTTTGCCCACCATATAGGCACGCGGGTCGTTCATCGCGTCGATCGCCAGGAGCGTGTCCCCGTCATAGTACCAGAAAGACACCGATCCGTCGTCACCCTGCCGCGTGACGATCCGGTCATACCCGGCGCTCAGCCCAGCGATTTGCAGCTTTACATCGTACTGATCCGACCAGAACCACGGTTTCGCTTCGTATACGCGGTTCTCTCCAAGAATGTTGTCGGCCACACATTCCGACTGATCAATGGCATTGCCCACGCTCTCCAGACGCATCTGCTGCCCGTTCATCGGGAAAGACGCACAATCCCCCGCCGCCCAGATATGCGGGTCCGAGGTGCGCCCCAGCGCGTCTGTCGCAATGCCGTTGTCGATCCGCACACCTGCCGCCTCGGCGAGTTGGGTATTCGGAGTGATTCCAACACCAACCAGAACGAAATCCACCTCAAGCGTGCTGCCATCGCTTAATACGGCACCGGTCACGCGACCTTCAGTGCCGGTCAGGTGATCCAGCCCGACGCCTTCGCGGATATCCACCCCATTTCCGCTATGAACATCGCGGAAATAGGCTGAGGTCTCTGGCGCGGCGACCCGTTGCAGGATGCGGTCCGCCATCTCGACGAGTGTCACGTCCAGCCCCAGCTTGGCCGCCACTGCGGCCGCTTCAAGGCCGATATAGCCACCGCCCACGATCAAAACCCGTGCGCCTTTGGCAAAGCGGGGAGCCATCGCGTCCACGTCGTGTAACCCGCGCACCACCATCACACCGTCCAGATCGCCTCCTATAGAGGCTGGCAGGCGGCGTGGGGTGGAGCCCGTGGTCAGCACCAGTTCATCATAGTGCAGCACCTCGTCACCGACGGTCAGGGTTTGTGCGGCCGGATCAATTTCTGTCACCGGCGCACCCAGCCGCAACGTGATGTCTTGTTCCGCATAGAAACTCTCGGGCCGCAGATACAACCGGTCGCGCTCCATATCGCCCAAGAGATACGCCTTCGACAGAGGCGGGCGCTGATAGGGGGGGAAAGGCTCTTCCCCGATCAGTGTGATCTGCCCGTCAAAGCCCTTGGCCCGCAGCCGTGCAACGCAGGACGCACCCGCTTGACCAGCCCCGACAACAATAACATGACTCATCGCCAAACCTTTTTGCAGACTGCCATTGGTCTCGTTCCGCGCGACCCTATATGGCAGAGCATCGAAAATGCAATTCATCAACGAGGGACTGAATATGACAATCGCACCGGGTGATACGCTGCCAGAGGCAACATTGGTGAAAATGGGGGCTGAAGGCCCGGAACAGGTCGCCTTGGCCGAGCACGTCAAAGGCAAGAAAGTTGTTGTCTTCGCGGTGCCGGGCGCGTTCACGCCAACCTGCCATTCCGCCCATGTGCCAAGCTTCATTCGGACCAAGGATCAATTCGCTGCGAAAGGCGTGGACGAGATCATCTGCGTGTCGGTGAATGATCCGTTTGTCCTGCAGGCCTGGGGTGAAAGCACAGGCGCGACCGAAGCCGGGATCACCATGCTGGGCGACGCGGAAAGCGCTTTTACCAAGGCCATCGGCATGGATTTTACCGCCCCGCCCGCTGGACTGATTGCCCGCTCCAAGCGCTATGCGATGGTTGTCGAGGATGGCAAGGTGACCACCCTGCAGGTCGAAGAAAACCCCGGAGTCTGCGAAGTGTCCGGCGGCGAGGCGCTTCTCGACACGCTTTGAGATGTGCGGCAATCCTTCTAAGGATTGCCGAAAACTCTTCGACGAGTTTTGGCCCGGCGGCGGATTACTTTCCGTGTCGGGCTTTGTTGTATGCCGACCAATCCTCGATGTCGGGATAGTATTTTGCGCGCCAGTCTTGCACGCGTGGGTTCATGATCGCGCGCCATTTGCGCGGGAAGAGAGCGAAAAGGGTCATCACCGGATAGCCATAGGGCAGCTGAGGCGCCTCGTCCTCGTCATAGGTCTGGAGCAGCGGAAAGCGGCGGTCGGGTTTGTAGTGGTGATCCGAGTGCCTTTGCAGATTGATCAGAAACCAGTTCGATGCCTTCTGTGATGCGTTCCAGCTATGGCGTGGTTTGACGTGTTCGTATTTGCCGCCACCGAGGTATTTCCGCGTCAGCCCGTAGTGCTCGACATAGTTTACCAATTCGAGCTGGAAGATCGCGGCGAGTGCTTGCAGCACGAAGATCAGCACACCCAGCCCGCCGCCAAGTGCAAAGGCCATTGCAAGGAAAGTTGCCTGGAGTCCCCAGTACCGCCAGAACGGGTTGCTGGCATACCACCACGGAAGGGACTTGCGGGCCAGCATGTCGCGTTCGGCGCGAAACGAAGAAACCAGGCTCTGCCTCAGAACACGCGGGTAAAAGCGCCAGAAGCTTTCGTTATAGCGCGCTGTGACCGGATCGCGCGGCGTGCCGACATGGCGATGGTGCACCAGCAGGTGCTCGGAACGGAAATGCCCGTAGAGCGCCATGCACATCAGCAGGTCGCCCAACCCGCGTTCCAGCTTGTTGCGCTGGTGCATCAGCTCGTGTGCGTAGACGATACCGATGCTGCCCGACAGGATGCCCATGCCCACAGTTACAAGATAGATTTCCAGCGCATTTAGATGGTCTACGCTTGGGATGTACCAGATCAGGCCAAAGATCATCAAAAGCTGCAGCGGTGGCCAGATCAGCGTGATCATCCGATGCCAGTAGAGCGCGCTGTCTTTCGTCTGTGGGTCAAGGTTGTTTGTGTCGAGGCCGAGCGCGGCGTCGAGTGTGGCAAAGACGCCCCATGTGGCGACGATCGGCACAACCACCCAAACACCCCCGACCAGTGCGCCGGACAAAACGAGAGGGATCATCAGCAATGACAGCCAGAACGGCATCGCCGCCCGGAATGGCAGGCGGTCCCGAGATGTGTGCAATGTGCTGTCTGACATGGCGGTCATCGGATCTGAACTCCTCTGACTGATTAACGGCATAACCCGTGCCAACCAATACTGACGTGACGTAGCGTTATGAGCCTTTGGTCACCGCAAATGCTTTGCGCATCACTGTCGGAAGGTCGTTCGGATCGAACGCGTCAGGTTCGACAAACATGCCGCGTGTCGGGGCGCGGTCCATCGGGACAAGGGCTGTCTTGACCGTCAGGCGGAGGTGGAAATGCGTGAACGTGTGCCGCGCCTCGATGGGCAGCGTGCGCCATTCCGCGCGGATAGGTGGGTCTTCGGCCGGGTCGCCGCCCCAGTCGCTGCCGGGCCAACCTAGCATGCCGCCCAAAAGCCCGCTGTCGGGGCGCTGTTCCAGCAGCCAAGCGCCATCGACCCGCCGGGCAAGATAGGCGATGCCAAACCGGGTGGGTTTGCGTTTCTTCGGGGCTTTCTTTGGCAGGTCCTTTGCTGTTCCCGCCTCCCATGCCGCGCAGGACTTTCGCCAGGGACAGAGGCCGCAGGCCGGATTGCGCGGGGTACAGATGGTGGCGCCCAGATCCATCACCGCCTGCGCATAGCAGCCGGGTCGGTCCTGCGGGGTGAGCGCGGCGGCGTAGTCCATGAACACGGGTTTCGCAGCGGGCAATGGTGTGTGATCGTCGTGAAGGCGTGCCATCACCCGTTCGACGTTTCCGTCGAGCACGGTTTCCGGAAGGTCGAAGGCGATCGACGCAATGGCCGCGGCGGTGTAGGGCCCGATGCCCGGAAGGGCGATGAGGCCGTCAAAGGTGTCAGGAAACACGCCACCATGATCGTGATGCACCACGCGGGCGCATTTGAGCAGGTTCCGGGCGCGGGCGTAGTACCCCAGCCCGGCCCATGCCGCCATCACATCGGCATCTTCGGCCTGTGCCAGATCGCTGACTGTGGGCCAGCGGGTGGTGAAGACCTCGAAATAGCTTTTGACGGCTGCAACCGTGGTCTGCTGCAGCATGATTTCTGACATCCAGACGCGGTAGGGATCGGGGCGGACGCCTTGTGCCCGTGCCGCCGGGCCGATGCGCCACGGCATCTGGCGTGCGTGCCTGTCGTACCAGTCCAGCAACGCGGCGGGGTCGGGCCGTTCACGCAAGTCTGACATTCCTTTGAACTCGGGTCTCATTTGTGGGCTGGTTGCATGCGCGCTGCGCCACTAGAATAGTGTTCGGGACAGGGAGTCAAATATGCCACCGCGCAACGGTCAGACCCACGGCTTCAAACGCACGTCGAGCCTCTTGCAGACGCAGATCCGCAAGACATCCGAGACGCGTGGCTTTGCGCAATCTCGGCTCTTGACCCACTGGGCCGAAATCGCGGGCGAGGACATCGCCGCCATCAGCCGACCCGTCGAAGTGCGCTATGGGCGGGGTGGTTTCGGTGCAACGCTGACGCTGCTGACCACCGGAGCTAATGCGCCGATTCTCGAGATGCAGAAGGAAAAGCTGCGCGAGAAGGTGAACGCGGTTTATGGCTATAATGCCATCTCTAAGGTGCGCATCACACAAACGGCTGCGACCGGATTTTCAGAGGGTCAGGTGAGTTTTGATCACCGCCCCATGTCGCCGCGCGACGATTCACCGGCTCCGATTTTACCGGAAGCACAGACGCTGGCGGACGGGGTTCAGGACGATGGCCTGCGCGCGGCGCTGGAACGTCTGGCCACGAACGTCTATTCAAAAACGCAAAACCGGACCTAGGTCCGCAGGTAAACAGAGCAAAGGGTTTCGCAATGAAACAACGGTTGATGACAATTGTACTTGCAGCGGCGCTTGTCGCGGGTGCCGGGTGGTGGGTTGCCGGAACGGGAACGCAGGCACCGACGCTCAACGGTCAGGTCATCGCGCTTCCGGGCGCTGCCAATGCGCAGGAAAGCCAGGCTGCAGACGTAACCATTCAGGAGATGGTGATCGGGGCCGAGAATGCGCCGGTAGAAATGATCGAATACGCCTCCTACACCTGCCCGCATTGCGCAAATTTCCATAAGGGTGTCTTCAAGGACCTCAAGGCTGATTACATCGACACAGGAAAGGTCAAATTCACCTATCGCGAGGTGTATTTCGATCGCTACGGTCTTTGGGGGTCTTTGGTTGCACGCTGCGGTGGTGAAGACCGGTTCTTTGGCATCACCGAGATGATCTACGACACGCAGGGAGAGTGGTCCCGTGCCGGTTCTGAGGCAGCCATTGCCGATGAGCTGCGCAAGATCGGGCGGATTGCAGGGATCGAGAACGACCAGCTTGAAGCTTGCCTGAGCAATGGCGACAAGGCGCGTGCCTTGATCGAGTGGTATCAGGCCAATGCAGATGAGCACGGGATCAATTCGACCCCGTCTTTTGTGATCGACGGAACCACATATTCGAACATGAGCTATAACGAGTTCAAGGAAATCCTGGACGAAAAGCTGGGTAGCTAAATACTTTCCAAATGCTACGTAAAGGCCGGTTCGTTGGACCGGCCTTTTGCGTATTTGGGGGTGCCACAGAGAAAGGTCCGGATCGGTCCAAATGTTTCGCGCGCGAAACAATGGGTCCGCATCGGACCTTTTAACCATTTGTTAACCAGAGAGTTTTTCAGCGAGTGGTCACGCAGCGCCACTGCCGTTTTCGTTGACAGGCTTATTCTGAGTTTCTACCTTTGGCTGATCATTTTAATCTGCGTATTTTGGTAAGTCAGGAGTTTTGCGCTATGCCCATTTCCGTTCGTGGCGAAGAGAACGGTTCGATCATCAGCATCATTTTTTCATTGGACTCCGGGACATCTGGTGATTTCGACGTCCAGATCGCACCGCAGCTTGTCTTGTCCAATGCCACCTATGTGGGGACCGATCTGTTGGTCTCGGGATCTATCTCCAGCGACGTTGCGATTGAAAACAACCTGCTGACTGACGCCGTTGAGCTGAGCATTTTGGGGTCTGTCTCGGACAATACGGACGTTTTTGCGTACACGTTTTCAACTGACGGGCCCGGGTCGATCCAAGTCTCCAGCCTGTTTGTTCTGACGCAGGATTTCGAAGGCAGCAATAACGAGGCGACGGATCTGATTACCGTGACCTTCGGTGGTGTGGAGGATGATTTGTCGGCCACTCCGGGGCCGGACACCTTAAGCGGGACACCCGGCCCCGAGCTTGTGCTTGGGCTTGAAGGCAATGACACGTTTGAGGCCAGTGCCGGGAACGACACGCTGGATGGCGGTGAAGGCATTGATACGGTGGCGTATAACGGACCGCAGGCGTCGTATACGGTGACCATTTCGCCGGGTGACACGACCGTACAGGATCGGCGCGACGGTGGCGATGGGTTGGATACGCTGCGCAGTATCGAAACGCTCGGTTTTGAAGGGGATGCGGCGATTGCACCCTTGGACTTGACCAAGTTCGGTGGCGCAGGTGGCTTGGGATTGGATGACTTTCTCGCGCTGACGGAACTCTACATCGCCTATTACGACCGGGCTCCAGATGCGCTGGGGCTCAATTTCTGGGCGACGGTCTTTGCGCGAGGACTGGCTGGCGAAGAGGGCGGACTGAGCCTTGAAGGCATTGCGGCGGATTTTGCGACACAGCCGGAAACACTGGCGGCGTTCCCGTCCGACGTGACCAATGAACAATTCGCGACAACTGTTTATGAGAACGTGTTGGGTCGAACCCCGGATGCGGATGGTCTGGCCTTTTGGGTCAGTGCGCTTGATTCCGGCAATACCGCGCGCGATGTGTTTATCCTTCGGGTATTGGAAGGCGCGAAAGCGGAACCGGATCCAAGCCTTGGCCAAGATTTCATTGATCAGCAATTGGCGGATCGCGCGTATCTGGCAGAGAAGGTCGAGGTTGGATCGTATTTTGCCGTAAACTTCGGACTGTCAAACCTAGACGCAGCGAATGCAGTGATGGATACTTACGGCGATGCGAGCACGCGCGATTATTTCGGTGCGGGCGAGGCCGCTCTGGACGCGTTTGATGCCGCCATGTCAGACGCCGCGCCGGAGTTCCTGATGCCGGTGATTGGCGTATTGCCTGCCGACTTTTTTGATACGTTTAATTCAGGCTGATCTCGCGAAGGTCAGCTGCGCCTACCTTCACGTAGCCATGCGCCAAGGATCAGGCCGGATGCGAGCAGCAAAACCAGCCAGCCAGGAAGCATCGGCGTTTGGGTCACGTCCAAAGTCTCGAACGCTTCGCGCGGGGTGATACCGAGCCAGCCGCGTCCCGCGGCGGGACGGCCTTCACCAACTGCGCGGATGCTGGGCAGGCCGTCTTCGAGGCGACGGACGCCACCATTGGTGCCATCCACCACGGCCTCCAAAACCTCACCGCTGGCAATGGTCTGCTCGAATTCGCGGGGCGCAGCTGGGCCGAGGCCGACAACGGCCTCCTGATCGCCTTCGGCAAGGCGGTAGAGGCCAATCTCGGGGCCAGTATACAGGGCCTCAAACCGGCCCGGAGTGACCTCTTCCAAAGTGATCTCTTCTTCGGTGCCATCTGGGCGTGTGACCGTCACCGCGCCAATGGTTTCGTCGAGCGTGCGGCGGATGATGCGCATGGTCTGGCCGGTGGGTTCGGCCCAAAGCGCTTCTTCCTCAAGCTCGGGTTCCTTCATCATCCAGTGGGCCAGACGGCGCAGCAAGTCGAGCTGCGGACCGCCGCCTTCAAAGCCGCGCGACCAGAGCCAGGCGTGATCAGACGCGATCAGCGCAACGCGGCCTTCGCCAACGCGGTCAAGGACGAGGAGCGGTTTGTCGTCAATGCCGCTCATCACGACGTCGCCGCCAATGGGATCAACCTCGATCTGGCGCATCCAGCGGCCCCAGGTGTCGGCTCCGGCAAGACCGGAGGTTACAGGGTGGCGGTCGCCCAGATCGGTGATCCCGGGACGATAGCCGCGTTCGATCACGCGGGCGGTGGGTTCGGCAGGGATGATGTCGGCAAGAGGCGAGCGGTAGATGCTGTCGGCGCTTGCGAAATCCGGGCCAGCAGCAACCAGAACCGCGCCGCCCTCTTGAACATAGTTCGCGACGTTGTCGAGATAGATGGCAGGCAGGATACCGCGCCGTTTGTATCGGTCGAAGATGATGAGGTCGAAATCTTCGATCTTCTCAAGAAACAGCTCGCGGGTCGGGAAGGCGATCAGAGATAGTTCGGTGACCGGGACACCGTCCTGCTTTTCCGGAGGGCGCAGGATGGTGAAGTGCACCAGGTCGACCGAGCTGTCGGACTTGAGCAGGTTGCGCCATGTGCGGCCGCCGGCGTGGGGTTCGCCACTGACCAGTAGCACGCGCAGGCGGTCGCGGACGCCGTTAATCTGGACCAGCGCGGTGTTGTTGCGGTCGGTGAGTTCATCCTCAGCGGTGGGAACGGTGAACTGGATGACGTTCAGGCCACCATGAGGCAGCGTGATCGGCAATTCGATGTCTTCGCCAATGGGCATGTCGAAGCGCTGCGGCTCTGCCCCGTCTACCGAAATGTCGATCACGGTTGACCCGGTTTGCGGCGCAGCACCGTCATCCTCGACCCGCAAGGTGAGGGTGACGGGTTCGCCGAGGATGGCAAAAGCGGGCGCATTCTTGACGATCAGGCGGCGATCCCAATCGGTTTCCTTGCCGGTCAGCAGCAGGTGCAGCGGCGCGGGCAGATCGGGCGTGCGTTCGAGATCATGCACGCGTCCGTCGCTGAGCAGAAAAATGCCCGCGATACGGCCACGAGGCTCTTCGGCCAAAGCATCAGAGACGGCGGACATGAGTAACGTGCCGGTGTCGCCTTCACCGTCTCCGACCTCGATCCGGCGGATTTCGGTGTTGTCGCGGGCGTTCAGTTGCGCGGCCAGCGAGACAGCTGCATTTGTGGTGTCGTCAAAGCGGTTGCCCAGAGATTGGCTGGCGCTTTTGTCTTCGACGATCAGCACGATGTTCGACAGCGGCGCGCGGTCTTCGATCTGATAAGACGGCTGTGCGAGGGCGGCGAGCACGACAAGCGCGGCCAACGCTCGGAGCGCCCAGCCCTGCAAGCCGCGCCAGAGAGCCAGTGCTACGCCAAGTGCGGCGAGTGCTGCCAGCACGGCGATGAACACCCACGGAAGAAGTGGATCGAAGACGATGCTGCCGGTCATCAATTGCCCAATCTGTCAAGAAGTGCAGGCACGTGAACCTGATCGGATTTGTAGTTCCCGGTCAGCACGTGCATGACCAGATTGACCCCGAAGCGGTACGCGATCTCGCGTTGGCGTTCGCCGGAATAGCCGCGTCCGATGGGGAAAAGCGCATTGCCTCGATGGTCCATCGCCCACGCGGACGCCCAGTCGTTGCCGCCGATGATCACCGGGGTCACGTTATCGTTGAGGTTGCGAAATGGCATGCCTTCGACCAGTTCGGCACCGGGCGGTGCGGCTTCGACCCAGACATCTCGGCTGTTGTGGCGGCCGGGAAAATCCTGAAGCAGATAGAAGGTGCGGGTCAGGACGTGATCTTCGGGCACCGGTTCAAGCGGCGGAATGTCGAGCGGTGCTGCCAGTTGTTGCAGCTTGCGGCCATTTGGGCTGCCGGTGCCGAAACGTGCAATGTCCGCATCGCGGGTGTCAAACATGATCATCCCGCCGGACCGCAGATAGGTGTTCAGCTTGGCATAGGCCTCGGCCGATGGCGTCGGTTGGCTGGGGGTTATTGGCCAGTACAGAAAAGGGAAGAATGCCAGTTCATCGGTTTCGAGGTTCACCGCGACAGGATCAGCGGGTTCGACCGACGTGCGGAAGAACAGCGTTTCCGACAGGCCGCTTAGACCGGCGGCTGCGGTACGGTCGAGTGTTTCGTCGCCAGTGATCACATGCGCAAATGTGACCTCGGACGTGGCAGCCAGGGCGAACTGATCCGCGGTGGATTGCGCCTGTGCCGGGGTGATGGGCATCATGAGCAGCGCAACGGCGATCCCTGCGGCGGTTGTGGCGCGGGGACCGGAGAGGCGACCAGAGAGGAAGAGCGAGGCGATGATGTCAGCCAGCAGCAGCGCAATGGCAAGAGCAAGAAGCCAACCCGCGAGCGGTGTTTCCTCGGACTGCGTGAGACCTTCAACAGTGATATCCGAGGGCCAGTTTGCCGGTGTCAGTGTTGCGTCGGCGGAGAGGACGTTGCGAGCCATGCTGCGATCCTGACTTTGGTATAGACCGGGGCGCAGATCGGGGCCGAGTGCTGACTCGACCATGTCTTCGCCGGGCACGCCAGGAAGTGTGCTGCCGTCGTTCAGCGAGCCAAACGCGTCGAGCACCATATTGGGCTGCCAAATGGTTCCGGCGAGATCTTCGGCGCTGGGCTGGCTGGCACTGCCTGCGGCGATGGCGAGGCGTTCGAGCATCTGTACGAAGAGGCCCGAGAGCGGCAGGGAGGACCATTCCGCGTTGGCGGTGACGTGAAAGAGGATGATCTGCCCCTGACCCACGGCCTTGCGGGTGACAAGTGGTGTGCCGTCGCTGAGTTGCGCGATCACGCGCTCGGCCAAGGCCGGGTCAGGTTGTGCCATGACCTGAGCGGTGACGGTCACATCGGCGGGAATAGAAAGGCCGAAAAAAGGGCTGTCCTCGCCGAACTCGGCCAAAGATTTCGGTTCGCCCCAGCTCATTGCGCCACCGACGCTGCGCCCCCCTGCGCGCAGACGTACGGGCATCAATGGGTCTTCGGTTTCGCGGCTTACATCACTGGCGGCAAGGCGGGGACCCGCAAAGCGCAGAAGGATGCCGCCACCGTCGAGCCAGTCGAGCAGCGCTTCTTCTTCGGCTGCACCGAGGGTCGCCACATCCGCCAGCGCGATCACGTCGGGATTGGCTGGGATCATGTCCATCAGTGTGCCGCTGAGGAGATCGGCGCTGGGTTCAAGAGCCTTTTCCAGATAATGCAGCGGCGAGAGCAGTTGCAGACCTTCACGGTCCTCGCGACCAGCCATCAAAGCGACTTCGCGGCGGCGCAAGCTGTCGTCGGGCAGGGTGGTTGCCCCGGCGCTGCGATTGCCTTCGATCTCGAACCGGGTGATGCGGGCGCGCAGTTCCGAAGGCAGCGAGAGTGCGGTTTCTGCTGTGGTTGCGTCGGCCTCAAACGTTGCTGTGGCGCGGGCGAGGACGGCGGGGTTGCCTGCCGGGTCGCGGCCCTGGGCCAGTATCGTGACCTCGCGCTCGCTGCCCGTTTGGGCGCGCAGGGTGGTCAGAACAATGTTGCCATCTTCAAACCGGGCGGGGGCCAGACCGAGGATGGTTTGCCCTGCCTGAAACACGGTGACGGTGCCGCGGTCTTCGAGTGTGTCCAGAAGGCTCGTGCGCGTATCGCGGTCCAGCCCATCGGACATCCAATAGGTGTCGAAACTGCCCTCGGGCAACAGGTCGAGCGCACGGGTGATTTGCGCGTCGCCAGGCGCCCACGGTTCCGGGGTAAGGCCGACCAGACGAGCGCGCAGATCGTCGGCGGTCTGAAAGTTGGTGGGTTCCGGTGCGCTGAGTTTCAGCAAGGCAACGCGGCGGTCATCGCGGGCGGCCTGAGCCAGAAGCCCGTCGAGTGCCTGGGTCCGGGCGCGCCAGCTTGCAGCACTTGCCCAAGAGCCGTCCATCACAACAAGGAGCGGGCCATCATTCGCCGCGATATCGTCGGTTTGCGGATTCAGAATCGGACCGGCCAGCCCGATGATGAGCGCGGCCACGGCCAGCATCCGCAACAGCAAGAGCCACCACGGCGTGCGGTCACTGACCTGATCATCGTCCTTGAGGCCCAGCAGCAGGACAACGCCGGGGAACATGCGACGGATCGGGGCGGGCGGCACGGCGCGGAGGATCAGCCACAGGATCGGCAGCGCCAAGAGCGTCAGGAGAAGCCAAGGGGTCGCAAAGCCTATTCCGAAGATCGTCATCCGTGCGCCCCATCCATTGCTCTGTAAATCCACAGAAGCGCAGACTGCGCGCTGTCACTCGTATGATGACACAGATATTGCCAGCCGGTCAGTCGCGACAACTGCTCCAGCCGGTCTTTGCGTTCGGCCAGACGGTCCAGATAGCGGGTTCTGAGGTCCCCTGCTTTGAGCGTCTCATGCACGATACCGCCGCCGATGCTCTGGAAAATGGTGCGACCGTCAAAAGGAAAGTATTCTTCGCTTGGGTCAAGGATTTGTACCAATGCACCACGGACGCCGCGATCTGCGGCCTTGGTCAGGGCGGCTTCGACCGGCGCCGGGTCGCCGAGGAAATCGGAAAAGAAGATCGCGCGTGATTGTGGAATCATGCCGCGGGCCTCGGGTTCGGCGTAGTCCTCGCCCTGATCCATGGAGAGCATCTCGGCCAAACGGGATATTTGTGCCTGTCCGCGGCGCGGGGGCAGGTCGAACCCCGTGAGGCCGACCCGTTCGCCCCCTCTGATCAACAGGATCGCGCTTGCGAGCGCCAGCGTTCGGGCACGATCCGCTTTGGTCGTCAGATTGTTGTCGGAGGCAAAGCGCATGGATGCCGCCTGATCGACCCAAAGGATGACGCTTTGCGCAATCTGCCATTCGCGTTCGCGCACGAATTGCGTGTCGCTGCGGGCTGAGCGACGCCAGTCGATGTCGCGGAGTGCATCGCCCTGCTGCATCGGTCGATATTGCCAAAAATCGTCCCCAAGCCCAGAGCGCCGTCGTCCGTGTTCGCCCAAAAGGACCGTACCGGCCAAATGCTCTGCCCGGGCCAAGAGCGCGGGGAGTTTGGCGGCTTCCTCTTCAGAGCGTTGACGGAGGGCAGTGATTGTTGTCACGCAGCGGCCTCGGTCGCCACCATGCGATGGGCCACTTCATCGATCAGGCTGCCAAGGTCTTCGCCCCGGGCACGCGCCGAGAAGGTGAGCGCCATGCGGTGTGTCAGGACAGGGCGGGCCATGTTGATGACGTCTTCGGGTGCCGGAGCCAGACGACCTTCAAGAAGCGCCCTCGCGCGGACGGTCAGCATGAGCGCCTGCGCTGCACGTGGACCAGGGCCCCAAGCCACTGTGTCCTTGACGCGCTCACCCGCAAGCGGGTCGTGCGGACGGAAGGCGCGAACGAGATCAAGGATCATCTCAACCACGGCATCGCCAACGGGCATGCGACGCAGCAGTTTCTGCGCAGCGATAAGCTCGGCCGGGGTAAACACTTCGTAAGCCTCGGCTTCCTCGGCACCTGTGGTTGATAGCAGGATTTCCTTTTCGGTCTGCCGATCTGGATACTGGACGTCGATCTGAACAAGGAAACGGTCAAGCTGCGCTTCGGGCAGTGGGTACGTGCCTTCCTGTTCGATGGGGTTCTGTGTGGCGAGCACATGGAATGGCGCGTCGAGCTGTCGGGTTTCGCCGGCAACAGTGACCACCTTTTCCTGCATCGCTTGCAAGAGTGCGGACTGTGTTCGTGGGCTGGCGCGGTTGATTTCGTCCGCCATCAGGAGTTGGCAGAAGATCGGACCCGGTATGAATTTGAACGCCCGGCTACCATCCGCTCCGGTCTCCAGCACTTCGGATCCAAGGATGTCGGCCGGCATCAGGTCGGGGGTGAACTGAACCCGGCTGCCATTGAGGCCCATGACCGTTGAAACTGTTTCGACAAGGCGGGTCTTGCCGAGCCCAGGCAGACCGATGAGCAGGCCGTGACCGCCACAGAGAAGCGAGGTGAGCGTCAACTCGACCACACGTTCCTGACCGATGAAGCGACGGGTGATCGCCGTCTTGGCCTGCGCCAGCTTGTCTTCCAGCGCTTCGATCTCTGCGACCAAATCTTCGCCTGAGGCCATGACGTGTCTCCCTTGCGCATTACGTCTGTTTGGAGAAAGTGTAACGCGCAAAGGGAAAATGGCAAAAGCAATGAGCGCACAAGATCGTGTAATTCCGTCCGCCGAAGGCATCGCTGCCTCTGTTCGCGCCACCAAGAGCGCAGGATTGCCACCGGTGCACCTCTGGAACCCGCCGTTTTGCGGCGATCTGGATATGCGGATCGCGCGGGACGGGACCTGGTTTTACCTTGGGACCCCGATTGGGCGGGCACCGCTGGTCAAGCTGTTTTCGTCGATCTTGCGCAAAGATGGCGACAAGTATTTTCTGGTGACCCCTGTCGAGAAGGTCGGGATCATTGTGGATGATGCGCCGTTTGTCGCCACGGATTTCAAGGTGGCGGGCGAGGGTGAGGCGCAGGCGTTGACCTTTACTACCCATGTCGGGGACACTGTTATGGCCGGACCGGAGCACCCGATCCGGGTGGAGCTAGATGCCGAGAGCGGAGAGCCGTCGCCCTATGTGCTGGTACGGGCAAACCTTGAAGCGTTGATCGACCGCAAGAGTTTTTACCGGCTGGTTGATCTTGGCAAGCATCACGATTTGGACGGGCATAGCTGGTTCGGCGTCTGGTCAGGCGGCGCGTTTTTCCCGATCATTCCATCAGACGAATTGCCAAAGTGATCCGGATCTGAGGCGACTGGATCAGTCGCCCAGTTTGGCGTGCACTTCGTCGAGATCAATCTCGCCGATCGGCATTTTGTTGGCTGGATTTTCGAAATCGTATTTGAAAAGGTCGAAATCGCGTTTGTAGATCTCGTAGACGAGATGCATCGACAGGTCGTCGAAATAGTCTTCGACCGGGTGCGCCCGCTTTGGACCGTGTCCTTCGCTTTCGTTGAAGCGCGGGATTTTCTTGAGATCGACCTTCTTCTGGGTTTCCACGTTCTTCAGCACATCGGCCATGCCGTCGTTAAAGCTTTCGGTCCAGAAGATCTTGTCGTAGCGGCCGCCGTTCACGATGAAGGTGCTGATATGTCCGGACATTGCGGACCAGTGAATGTCGGGATCCATTGGACGGCGCCACCGGATGGTGTCGCGGGCGAACAGCAGGAAGCGGCGAAAGCTTTTGATCTGGTCGAACTCTTGCTTGCCATCATCGCCGCCCACTTCAATCCCGTATTTCTGGATCAGCAGGGGAACGAGGTTGCCGCGGTAGCGCTTGCCGTTGCGCTGGATGCCACAGATCTTGTCGAAAAACGAACTCAGGATTCGTGTGTACGGGTTGCGCACGCAGGTGAATGCGTAGGTGTCATGTGCCTGAATGCGTTTGGTGATCGGGTCTTTTGAGTGGTCCAGTGCCCATTTATGGAGCCCGGTTTGCGCATCGTGTATGTCGCCGTCGAAAAACGTGCCATGATCGGAATAGAACATGATCTGGCCGATTGTCGAACACGCGCATTTGGGGACAACGCGATAGACCATGCTTTCGCTTTCGGTCATCCAGGTGCCGGGAAAACCCATGATCTGCCGCCTCCAGACTCGTTATTTGGGCTCTTTGCGTCCCCTAACGTAAACAAAAAATCAAAGAAAGTCGGTTTATTCAATGACTGAAGCAGCTTATCACTACATGAAAGAGGCGTAAATTGGGCAGATGACGACCTGAATGGCAAATATTGCGTTCATACTCCTGTGCCACAAAGATCCGGACGCAATCATCCGACAGGCGTTGAGCCTGACGGCCGTCGGAGATTACATTTCGATCCATTTCGATGCCCGCGCCGATGCTGCGGCGTTTACCACGATCCAGAACGCGCTGTCTGACAATCCCAATGTCACCTTTGCCAAAAAGCGGATCAAATGTGGCTGGGGGGAGTGGTCGCTTGTGCAGGCGACGCTTTATGCGGTTGAGGCGGCGGTGGATGCGTTTCCAAGAGCCACGCATTTCTACATGCTGTCAGGGGATTGCCAGGCCATCAAAACAGCCGAATACGCGCATGACTATCTTGATCGGATGGATGCAGATTTCATCGAGAGTTTCGATTTCTTCGCATCTGACTGGATCAAGACCGGCATGAAGGAAGAGCGGCTGATTTACCGCCATTACTTTAACGAACGCACCCAGAAGGCATTGTTCTACCAAAGCTTCAACCTGCAGAAGAAGCTGGGTCTCACTCGCAAGATCCCCGAGGACCTTGAAATTCAGATCGGCAGTCAGTGGTGGTGCCTGCGACGTCGGACGATTGAAGCGATCCTTGATTTCGTTCGGCAGCGGCGAGACGTCATGCGGTTTTTCAGCACGACCTGGATTCCCGACGAGACATTCTTTCAGACCCTAGTGCGGCATCTGGTTTCAGAGAACGAAATCGAGTGCCGCACTCTGACCTTTCTGATGTTCTCAGACTACGGAATGCCGGTCACTTTCTATAATGACCATTTCGATCTGCTGTTGAGCCAGGATTTCCTGTTCGCCCGCAAGATTAGCCCGGAAGCGCTGGAACTGAAGGAACGGCTGGGGTCGCTTTATTCGGCGAAAGGCGTGAAGTTTGAGATCTCGAACGAAGGACGGTCGCTCTACAGGTTTCTGACGGGCAAAGGCCGGATCGGCCGTCGCTTTGCGCCGCGTTTCTGGGAAACCGAGAGCACGCTGGGCCGTGAGCGTGAATTGCTGATTGTCGTGTGCAAGAAGTGGCATGTGGCCAAGCGACTTGTTGCACGCATCCGGCAGCTGACAAACGTGCCGTGTATCGAATACCTCTTCAACGAAGAGCAGACGGATTTGCCCGATATGGGGGGCATTCAATCCACGCTTGGGAAACGCCATCGCCATCGCCGATCGCTGATGCGGATGTTGTTCGATTATTACGATTCGGATCGCATGGTGGTGTGTATGGACCCCGGCAACCTCGACCTGCTTGAGGATTTCTGCCGTGATCGCGCGACCACCCGATTGCTCGAAATTACCTGCAATTTCAGCGATGAGTACCTGATCGGCCACGCCATGCGCGTTGGACTTGCCGGAGAGCGGACCCCTCAGGAGACGCTTGAGCGGCTATTGCCGACAATCCGCAACGACATCGTGCATGAAAGCGACCGTATCCGGGACGCGGAATTCGAAAATCATCTGCGCATTCGCGAAGAAGACAGTATTGAAGTCAACGCAGAAGCCTTGACACAGTTTTTGTCTATTGCGCCCGAGCAAGCGCTCGATATTGCGCGTACTGACCACCTGTTTGCAGACTAAGGACATGTCCGATGGCCTATACCTATGACGACCAGAACATCTTTGCCAAAATTTTGCGCGGAGAAATTCCGAACGCAACCGTGCTTGAGACAGAGCACAGCCTGGCGTTCCGGGATATTCAGCCGCAAGCGCCGGTGCATGTGTTGGTGATCCCGAAAGGACCGTATGTGTGCTACGACCACTTTGCCAGTGACGCGAGCGATGCAGAGATCGTGGATTTCAACCGCACGATTGCTGAGGTTGTGACGTCGGAAGGCTTGCGAGAGGGCGGATATCGGATCATCTCGAACGCCGGCGAAGCCGGTGTGCAAGAGGTGCCGCATTTGCATATCCACGTGCTCGGTGGGCGCGGGCTTGGCCGCATGCTGCAACCTGCGCGGTAGACACCTAATTGAAACAGGCTTTTTCGTAGGTTCGGGACTGCGAAGCGCGTTTCCAATGACGCGCTTCGCTTAAGGCTCAGGCGGAGCGTGTCAGAGACAGGAAGACATCTTCCAGATCGGCCTGTTCGGTGCGCACATCGCGAATGCGCACGCCATTGTCGCGCAGCATCGACAATACGTCTTCTGCTGATGTCTGGCGCGCCCGATAGCTCACGGCCAATGTTCCGTCTTCGCGGGTGCTGACTGCAATCCCCGCAACCTCGGGCAAGGCGCCGACCGCACTGTCGGGTTGGATCACCATTGTCTTGGCATCCAACTGACCCAGAAGGTTCTTCGTGCTGTCGCGCGCCACCACCTCGCCGTGATTGATGATCGCAATCTCGTCGCACATTTCCTCGGCCTCTTCGAGGTAATGCGTGGTCAGGATAATCGTCATGTCCGAGTCGCGGTTCAGTTTGCGCACGTTGTTCCAAAGCATCTGGCGCAGTTCGATATCCACACCTGCCGTGGGTTCATCAAGGACAAGAACATGCGGATGATGCACCAAGGCCTTTCCCAAGAGCAACCTGCGCCGCATGCCGCCTGAAAGGGTGCGGGCATAGGCTTCGGCTTTGTCGGTGAGACCGATCATGTCGAGAATCTCGTCTGAACGGCGTTGCGACTTGGGCACGCCGTACAGACCGGCCTGCACCTCAAGCGCCCCGCGCGGGGTAAAGAACGGGTCGAGGTTTAATTCCTGCGGCATGACTCCGATTGAGGCACGCGACTGACGGGGATTCACATCCTGATCCCAACCCCAGATCGTCACCTTGCCGGCCGTTTTTGTTACCAAACCGGCAAGAATATTTATCAGCGTCGATTTGCCTGCGCCGTTCGGCCCAAGCAGACCAAAGACCGAGCCGCGTGGTACGGACAGGTCGATGCCTTTCAGGGCTTCTTTGCCTCCGGAATAGGTCTTTTTGAGGCCTTCGATCTCAATGGCATGCCGTGTCACTGCTGTCTCTTGCTCCCTTGGCCGTGTCGCCTTAAACCGCACCTAGTGGAAATTGCGGACGAAGGAAACGCAGCAGATGGCAACCCAAGCGCCCGAAACCAAGATCGTGGACAGCTACCGCATCGCCTGTGATGGCGGCGAAGGGGCGTTGGGTCACCCGCGCGTCTGGTTGCAGATCCCGCATGACACCGGTTGGGTCGAATGCGGCTATTGCGACGCCAAGTACATTCATAAAGACTACGCCGACCAGCAGGGCGCGTGACAGCCAAACGGCTTAGCGCGGCGCTTTTGGCGCTGTCGGTTTGCGTGACAATCGTCACGCGTATATGGCTGCGGATCGACCGCTATGATGTCGGTCTGATCGAGACGCTGGCATTCAACTTCCGCTACTTCACCATCTGGACGAACACTCTGGTCGGAGTGACCTGTGCCTGGGTTGCGCTGGGCGGACGCGAGCCTGCAAAAGTGCAAGGTGGCTTGCTGTTGTCGATTGCAATGGTGGCCATCGTTTATCACGTGCTGCTGGCGCATCTGCGCGATTATCGCGGTATCGATATGGTGATCGACGTGATGCTGCACACGCTGATTCCTCTGGGCTTTGCGTGCTATTGGCTGGTTTTCGTGCGGAAATCCGATCTACGCTTTCCAGACATTCTGCCGTGGCTGATCCTGCCTTTGCTTTACTGCATCGTAGCGATGGTGCGGGCTGGGTTCTTTGATGGCCGCTATCCGTATCACTTCCTGAACCTGGATGACCTCGGAGTGGTGCGCACGGGATTCAACATCTTCGGTTTGCTGGTCGTTTTCTCGGGATTCGGTGCGATCATCGTTTTCGTCGGGCAAGAGCTTGGCCGGCGGCCCGCCTTTGCCGGGACAGATCCTTAGCTCTTGTTCCGCTGCACCGGCAGCCCAAGGTTTCTGACGTTCCTGCTGGCACCTCTTCCCCGACCGTGGCAAAGCTTATGGCAGACCGAAAACGGGGGCGCGCGACATGGCATTTGGCAAAGGACACCACCTTCACCTGATTGATGGGTCGGCCTTCATCTTTCGGGCGTATCATGCCTTGCCACCTCTGACGCGCAAATCGGATGGCTTGCCCATTGGCGCGGTCAGCGGCTTTTGCAACATGCTCCAACGCTATGTCGAAGGGAATGCCGGGTCGGATGTGACCCATGTGGCGGTGATCTTTGACAAGGGCAGTCACACGTTCCGTAATGACATGTACGATCAGTATAAGGCCAATCGCGAGGCGATGCCTGAAGACCTGCGTCCGCAGATCCCGCTGACCCGACGCGCCACCGAGGCGTTCAACATCGCCTGCGAAGAGATGGAAGGCTATGAGGCGGACGATATCATTGCCACTCTGGCGGTGCAGGCCCGCGAGGCAGGCGGTCGTGTGACGATCATCAGTTCCGACAAGGACCTGATGCAATTGGTGGGCGACGGGGTCGAAATGTTCGACGCCATGAAGAACCGCACCATTGACCGGGACGGGGTATTCGAAAAATTCGGCGTCTTTCCAGAGCGAGTGGTCGATGTGCAGGCATTGGCGGGCGACAGCGTTGACAACGTGCCGGGTGCGCCCGGGATCGGGATCAAGACGGCGGCCTTGTTGATAAACGAATATGGCTCATTGGAAGAATTGCTGGACCGCGCTGGTGAGATCAAACAGCCCAAGCGCCGGGAAACCCTGATTGAAAAGCGCGACCAGATTGAGTTGAGCAAAAAGCTCGTTCTGCTGGATGAGAACACGCCGATCACCTTCACGCTCGATGATTTGGAGGTGCGCGAACCGGACCCCGACAAGCTGATGGCATTTCTGGCCGAGATGGAGTTCCGCACGCTCACCAAGCGCATTGCCGATGCACTGGATGTCGAGGCTCCGGTCATTCAGGACACCACCCCCGAAGGCGCAAACCCGCCGGACGGGGATGCCCCGGAATTACCACCCATCGACGCCAGCACCTATGAGTGCGTACGTGATCTTGCGGCGCTTCAGCCGTGGATTGATGCAGCCAACGAAAAAGGCTGGGTGGCGTTCGACACGGAAACGACCGGGCTGAACGAGATGACCGCTGAACTTGCGGGTGTATCGCTCTGTATCGAGCCGGGCAAAGCCTGTTATGTCCCGTTGGCACACAAGGCTGAGGGTGGCGAAGGGCTCTTTGGGTCCGATGATCTTGCCGAGGGGCAGATCCCGATGGAAGACGCGCTGGCCGTTCTGAAACCGCTTCTGGAAGATCCGGCTGTGATGAAGATCGGTCAGAACATGAAATACGACGCCAAGATCATGGCGCGTCTGGGCATCACCGTTGCGCCGATCGACGATACGATGCTCATGTCCTATGCGATGAATGCAGGGCTGCACAGCCACGGTATGGATACGCTGGCGGAGCGCTATCTGGGCCACACGCCAATCCCGATCAAGGACCTGCTTGGCACGGGCAAAAGTCAGATCACCTTTGACCGCGTGCCCATCGACAAGGCGACGCCCTACGCGGCCGAGGATGCCGATGTCACGCTACGGCTCTGGCAGATGTTCAAGCCGCAACTTCACCGGACAAAGGTTACCCGCGTGTACGAAGGCATGGAAAGGCCTTTGGTGCCTGTCTTGGCTGAGATGGAGATGGCCGGGATCAAGGTCGACCGCGACACACTCAGCCGCATGTCCAACGCGTTCAGCCAAAAGATGGCGGGGTTGGAGGACGAAATTTACGAGCTGGCTGGGCGCAAGTTCAACGTGGGGTCTCCCAAGCAATTGGGCGAAATCCTGTTTGACGAAATGGGATTGGAAGGCGGCAAGCGTGGCAAAACCGGGGCCTACGCCACCGGTGCGGATGTTCTGGAAGATCTGGCCACCGAACACGAGTTGCCGCGCCGGGTGCTTGACTGGCGGCAGTTGAGCAAGCTGAAGTCGACCTATACCGACGCGTTGCAGGACCACATCAACCGGGACACCGGTCGGGTGCATACGTCCTATTCCATCGCCGGGGCGAACACCGGGCGATTGGCCTCGACTGATCCGAACCTGCAGAACATCCCGATCCGTACCGAAGAAGGCCGCCGTATCCGCGAGGCGTTTGTCGCCGAAGAGGGCAAGACACTCGTGGCGCTGGATTATTCCCAGATCGAGTTGCGCATTTTGGCGCATATCGCGGACATCCAGGCGCTCAAGGATGCGTTCAAAGAGGGTCAGGACATTCACGCCGCGACTGCGTCCGAGATATTCAACGTACCGTTGGACGAGATGACGCCGGATGTGCGCCGCCAGGCCAAGGCGATCAATTTTGGCGTGATCTACGGGATCAGCGGCTTCGGCCTTGCGCGCAATCTGCGTATCCCACGGGCCGAGGCGCAAGGCTTTATCGACCGTTATTTTGAACGCTTTCCTGGCATCAAGGCTTATATGGACGAGACCACGGCCTTTGCCAAAGAGCACAACCGGGTCGAGACGCTGTTTGGTCGGGTGATCCACACACCCGAGATCAACGCCAAAGGTCCGCGCGCTGGTTTTGCCAAACGCGCCGCGATCAACGCGCCCATTCAGGGCACAGCGGCGGACATCATCCGCCGTGCGATGATCCGGATGCCAGATGCGATTGCAAAGCTTCCTGCCAGAATGCTGCTGCAGGTGCATGACGAATTGCTGTTTGAGGTCGAACAGGGGGCCGAGGACGAGCTGATCAAGGTCGCCCGCGAGGTCATGGAAGGGGCTGCCGATCCGGTTGTACACCTGACCGTGCCTCTGGTGGCCGATGCCGGGCAGGGCAAGAACTGGGCCGAGGCGCATTGATGCGGTATGCGTTCTTGGTCAACTCCCACACTGGCGTGAATGCGCGTCTGGTTCTTGCGTGACCGCCCTCAGGATTCCGAACCGGACGGCGCGACAGCTTTGGCTTGCTACAAACGGGTTGGCGCAGACTCCGACCGGGCCGCTTGATCTGGCCGCTCTGATTCATGATCTTGGCTTCGTGCAGCTTGACACGATCCAGGTTGTGTCGCGCGCCCATCACCATATTCTTTGGAGCCGGAACCAGAACTACCGCGAACCGATGCTGAATCTGCACATGGCTCAGGATCGCGGCGTATTCGAACATTTCACGCATGACGCCTCGGTTCTACCGATGAATTTTCTGCCGATGTGGCAGCGACAGTTTAGGCGCATGCGGGACAAAGTCGGCCAAGCCTCGTGGTCCGGAAAGCATTTAAACAGCGATCACTTAGAGCACATCCGCCGCCGTATTGCTGATGAGGGACCGCTTTCAACGCACGACTTTGACACCAAGATCGAAGGTGCGCGTGAAATGTGGAAACGCCCGCCGCACAAGATCGGGCTGGATTATCTGTGGTATGCTGGAGAGCTGGCGACATGCCATCGGGATGGCTTTACCAAGTATTACGACTTGGCCGAACGCGTGTTTCCCGAAGATCTGCGTCTTCAGGAGGTCCCGGACCAAGAGCAGATCAACTGGCTCTGCCAATCAGCGCTGGACCGGCTGGGTGTCGGAACCCTAGGAGAGGTCCGAAAGTTCTGGGAGGCCACTGAAGTTGCAGAGGTCGCCAGTTGGGCAGAGCGATTTGCGTCCAGGTTGGTGCCCGTTGAGGTCGAGTCGGCTGATGGCGGCTGGACCAAGGCTTTCGCGGCCCCGGACATCGAGGCGCGGATTGCGAGACTGGCCGTGCCAACGTCTCGGTTGCGAATCCTGAATCCATTTGATCCGGCAATACGAGACCGGGTGCGTCTCAAACGTTTGTTCGGGTTCGAGTATACAGTCGAAATGTTCGTTCCTGCGGCCAAGCGCGTTTGGGGCTACTATGTCTACCCGCTGCTTGAAAGTGACCGGATAGTCGGTCGGATCGAGGTCAAGGCTGACAGGAAGGCAGGATCGCTGACAGTTCTGAACCTTTGGTGGGAAAATGGCATCAAACGGACAGATGCCCGGCTGAAGAAGCTGGACGGCGAATTAGAGCGGTTTGCCCGTTTGGCGGGTGTTTCGACGATCAATTGGACGTGTTCCAGAGCTTGATGTGTTCTCAGTTGGGACCGAAGTCTCAAGACTTTGGACACTCCAATTGTTTGACATCGCCTCAGCCGTTTAGTTGGGTTTCAAGCGAGGGAGGAGAGAGCTCATGCTAGCCGCTGCATTCATCATGGATTGTCGTGCTTGCGACGCTATGAAGGTTCACGCGCCCGTCTGGGCGAACATTCGGAGCATTGTGGAATGAGCCTCGTGATTGATGGTCTGCAATACGCGAACTGGTCGGAAAAGATTTTCCGCCAGATGCGCGCTGGTGGTGTAGATGCGGTGCATGTCACCATAACCTACCACGAGACCTTCCGGGAAACGGTGCTTAATATCGAGCGGTGGAACCGCTGGTTCGAAACCTATTCCGACCTGATATTCCAAGGCCGAACCGCACTGGATGTTGTCCGCGCGAAAGAAACCGGGCGCACGGCCATTTTCTTCGGCTCTCAGAATCCCTCGTGCATCGAAGACGATATCGGTCTTGTTGAGGTTCTGCACACTCTCGGTCTGCGGTTCATGCAGTTGACCTATAACAATCAATCGCTTCTTGCGACGGGGTGCTACGAAGACACCGACACCGGTTTGACACGGATGGGCCGCGAGGTGGTTGCCGAGATGAATCGCGTCGGGTTGGTTGTGGATATGAGCCACTCTGGTGAGCGGTCTACTCTGGAGGCCATTGAGCATTCCAGCCGACCCATCGCAATCACACACGCAAATCCAGCCAGTTGGCATCCGGCGTTGCGGAACAAGTCAGAGACAGTGCTGCGCGCGTTGGCTGAAAGCGGCGGTATGCTTGGGTTCTCGATCTATCCACATCACCTTGCCGGCGGCAGTGCCTGCACGCTGGACAGTTTCTGTGAGATGGTTGCGCGGACGGCAGATGTGATGGGGATCGGCGCGATCGGGATCGGGACTGATCTGTGTCAGGACCAACCTGATTCTGTTGTCGAATGGATGCGGGTGGGGCGGTGGACCAAGAGTATCGACTACGGTGAAGGTAGCGCATCTGCGCCGGGGTTTCCCCCAATGCCGGACTGGTATGCAACCAATGAGGATTTTTCCCAAATTTCCGATGGCCTACGCCGGATTGGTTTGAGCGACGCCGATGTACGTGCTGTGATGGGCGAGAATTGGCTGCGGTTCTTCGAGACGAGTTTTGGACCGCAGTCAACCAGCGTTGGGTCGTCTTAGGAGCGGTAGCCTAATGGATTGCGCGTCCCTCAATCCCTTCCCTAAAGCTGCAGCGTTTCGTCGC
Source organism: Alphaproteobacteria bacterium (assembly GCA_030431485.1). Taxonomy (GTDB): domain Bacteria; phylum Pseudomonadota; class Alphaproteobacteria; order Rhodobacterales; family Rhodobacteraceae; genus Marivita. The sequence goes on along the minus strand of JAUIIR010000048.1, from coordinate 3,486 downwards.
CCACCCGCAGAGGTGATGCGGTTGGCGCGGATGGGCTGTGCGCACCCGAGCCGGTTGTCATTTTTGAGGACGTTGCTGCGGCGGATGATGGATCAGGGTTGGGAGTTCGACCGTCCGGTTTGGGATGTCGATGACGCCGGCGTGGGCCGTGCTGTGTACCGGGCGATTGGTCCAGATCGGATATATAGCCTTGTGGCCTTCGCGCATGATCTGCCCGACGAGATGCGCTCGGACAGGGTGATCGCCACCGCATGGGATGCCACCTTTGCTATGTTCGATGGGGAACCCTCCGACGTCGATCTGGATCGACTGCAGGCAAATGTGCCTTTGCAGGAAGCCGGCCGGATCAGTCAGAAAGAGTTATCCCTAAGCCGCGCCAATCGGTCTGTGCGGTTGTTCGAACATGTCGTTGATCGGCTTGCGACGGGGGACCAGCCGAACATCGATGACGTCGCCGCAGTGGGCTATTTGATGCGGACCACAGCTGTCTACGGGTCGGGCAAGTTCGGCGCGGCGGATCTGGCAACCGTGATGGACCGCCCCGAGCTGAACGTGCCGTTTCAGGTCGAAATGCTGTCCGTGTGGCTGACGCGCCAGTTCACAGTTGATATTGTCGAGCATCTTGCCCGTGTGCGTGGAGGTGCCCGCGCGGCGCGGATTGACCCTGCAATCAGGAAAAGCCTCGGTGTCGGCAATTCAACCGGGCTGGGCATGGCCCCGTTTCTGGTGCGGCATCCCATTCTACTCAACAACTGGATGATGGCACGAGAAGAGGCGCTGGCACGCGTTCGGGCGCAACCTGAGGCGGCCTCAAATGCTGTCTGTGAGTTTCGTGCAGCGCTGTCCGACGCGCGGGAAAACGCCCAAAAATGGTCTTCAACCCATCCGATTCAAGTGACCAAACTCGATGCGTTGCGCAGTGATCTGGACAACATCTCAGGGTACTCGGCGCATTGGCCGACGTCTGTGACAGACCATCCGTGGGACGCGCTTTGGCGTTGGGGTGAGGCGCATCTTTCTCTTGAGGGGCAAGAAGCCCTTCTTGCATTGATGCTGGAGCCGCACGGCCATCTGGTCGACGGGCTTGCCGAATGTATGGTTGCCGATGAGCGAGCCTCGTTTCGTCTGGACGGCAGCATGACGGTTGATGCGCTTCGTCAGCGGTTGGAGCAGTCCTACGACTGGGCGCTGACGATTGATTTTGATCTGCCGGACAATGCGGCGCGGTTCTGGTATGTCTCAGAAGAAAAGCTTGAGCCGCGCATTGGTTTCCGGTTCGAAGAGGACGGTGCAGACCTCGAACAGCCGCTCTGTATCGCGCGTCTTGCCAAAGACCTGCACTCTGCTTTGCAAGAGTGGTCAAAAGAAGCGCCTGTCGCGTCCTTCTTGTTGGCACATCCCGAGCATCGGTTCATGGTGCGACGGGTGCAGGCCACAGAGCGTCATCCGTATGCCGAGGTACGCGACAACCTTATTGCGGCCGATATGCTGCCCATCGACCTGATGCGCTGTAAGCTGGCCTTCTTTGGAGCGAGCCGTTTTGATCCGCGCTCTGACAAATGGGTCCGGATCAGTTTGTTCCAGGATTTGCCCTATCCCTCGGATTTATCCCCAGAGGCGTGGGCATGATCGGGTCTGTTGACGATCCGGAACCCAATGATCCGACGCGCTCGGGTCCGCCTTTGCTGCAAGCGGATGGTGCGTGGCTGTCCCACAATGAGATCGAGCAGCTTTGTCTCAAAGCTGCCCGTGGCGCTGGAATGAGTTGGGGATTGGCGGAAGAAGCGGGTTTTGCCGCAGCATGGCTTGCGCGTCGTGATGTGGATGGGCCAGCCGCCATTCTATCACAGATCACGCATGCGGATGCGCGTTCCTGGCATGAAATTTGTCCTGAGGTGACCGCTGGTCAGGTGACAGCCAGAGACGGACAAGAGCTTTGTCCCATTGCTCTTGGGACGGTGCTCTGTGATCGCGGCAATAACTTTATCGGGTCGAAACAGGAACCGTTGCTCTCTGTCGGTCCGATCACGTATCCTGTCCTGCTCCTGCCATTCCTGTCCGACATTTCGAAGCTGTGTGCGCTGAGTATTTCCTTGGAGTGGTCCGGACGGCGCGTTTTTGTAGGCCCGAATGGTGAGGTCACGGGTGATATTCCGGCCCTTGAATCGGAACCGTCCATACACGCGCAGATCAAAGTAGGCTCCGGCCCGAAACCTGCGAATGCGAACGCTCTCCGAGCGTTTTTTGTCTCGGAGGACACGCTGAGTGGTCTGAACCGCTATGCGCTCAGAACCACCGTTCCCGCATCGGAGATGTCGCGCGCCGGTGCCGGAGCCGATGACGCAGACTGAGTTCGCATGCAACGCAAACAGGGTGTTCAGAGCAGCCCGGCACTTTTGAATAGGCTCTGCAGATTGGCCTCCGGGCGTGGCCCGATATGCGAGATGACCTCCGCAGCAGCGACACAGCCCATGCGCCCAGCGGTCTCCATGGCGCAGCCCGTAGCGAGTCCGTAAAGGAACCCGGCCGCGAACTGGTCTCCAGCACCCGTCGCATCGACAGGCACAACCTTGTCCACGGGAATGTCAAATCGCGCGCCGTCGCGAATGATCGACACACCATCGCCCGAGCGGGTGCACACAACGAGCGGGCAGATCGCAGCGACAGCAGCCAGGTCGGCCTCTAGATCGTTGTTCTGATAGAGTGACATGATCTCGGCTTCGTTGCCGATCACATAGTCCATCTCGTTTTCGATCAGATTCAGGAAATCGTCGCGGTGGCGTTCTACGCAGAACGGGTCGGAAATCGCGATGCCGGCTTTACCACCTGCTGCGCGGCAGGTGCGGGCTGTGCGGATGAACGCGTCTTTGCCCTTGTCCTTGTCAAAAAGGTAGCCTTCCAGAAACACCACTTCGGCCTGTGCGGCAACATCTTCTGGAACGTCCTCGGGGCCGAGTTCGGCTGAGATGCCCAAATAGGTGTTCATCGACCGCTCGCCATCTGGCGAAACAAAGATCATCGACCGCGAGGTGGGCAATTCACCCCCCGGCACCGGCGGATTCACAAAGTCCGTGCCGTCTTTTTCCATTGCCTGTGCATAGAAACGGCCCAAGGCATCGTCATGCACCCGCCCTATAAAGGCGGTGCGCAGGCCCAGATTGCCCAATCCCGCCAACGTGTTGGCCACTGATCCGCCGGGTGTCTGCACGCGCTCTTTCATCGCCGCGTAGAGCGTTTCGCCGCGTTCGCGTTCCACCAGCTGCATGATGCCTTTCTGGATGCCCATCAGGTCCAGAAACGTGTCTTCTGCGCGCGCGATGACGTCCACAACGGCGTTGCCGATACCGACAACCTGATAAGTCTTGGTCATTCTGATTTGTCCTCAAGCAGTATGGCGTCGATTTCCGTTTCCACGATCCAGTCGGGGTCGACGAAGCCTTTAACTTCCACAAAGGTGCAGGCTGGGCGGATATCCGAAAACACAGA
>JAUIIR010000047.1 GCA_030431485.1 Alphaproteobacteria bacterium | reverse complement strand
GCTGTCAGGCGCGATGCAGGCAAGACTGAAGAAAACGGTGGTACTGGTCGGCATGATGGGTGCCGGCAAAACCGCTGTGGGCAAAGCGTTGGCCGCAATGCTGCACGCGCCGTTTCTTGATTCGGATGCCGAGATCGAGAAGGCCGCAAATATGACCATCCCCGAGATTTTCGAGCGCGATGGAGAGCCGTTTTTCCGTGTGAAGGAACGCCAGGTGATCTCACGGTTGCTGGAGCGGGAGAAGGGCGTCTTGTCGACGGGTGGAGGCGCCTACATGGCGCAGGAAAACCGCGATATCATCTCGAAAATGGGCGTTGCGGTTTGGTTGAATGCCGATCTTGATCTGCTCTGGAGCCGGGTTCGCCACAAAGACACGCGACCTCTGCTTCGGGTACCAGACCCGTTGGGTGCTTTGACACGGCTGTATGAAGAGCGTGTGCCCGTTTACGCCAAGGCCGATCTGAGCGTGGTGTCCGAGCCGGGTATCTCGATTGACGACATGGCAAAACGGGTGATCGAGGTCCTCAAAACGCGACCGGACGTCCTGGAGGTACAGCGATGACTGAAACTGTTCACGTTCCGCTGGAAGGTCGGGCCTATGATGTCCGCATAGGCGCTGACCTATTGGTACGCGCTGGTACAGAGATTGCGCCACTTCTGAAGCGGCCTCGGGTTGCTATTGTCACGGACGCACATGTCGCCGAGCTGCATCTGGCCGTGCTGACAACCGCGCTGGCCGCTGAAGGCATAGACGCGGTCAGCCTGACTTTGCCCGCTGGAGAAAGCACAAAAGGCTGGCCGCAGTTCGAACGCACCGTGGAATGGCTGCTGGAACAGAGGATCGAGCGGCGTGACGTCGTGATTGCGCTGGGCGGCGGCGTTATCGGTGACTTGGTGGGCTTTGCTGCGGCCGTGTTGCGGCGTGGTGTTCGTTTCGTACAGATCCCAACGTCGCTTCTGGCGCAGGTGGACAGCTCGGTCGGCGGCAAGACGGGGATCAATGCGCCTCAGGGGAAAAATCTGATAGGAGCGTTCCATCAACCGTCACTGGTCCTCGCAGATATCTCGGTCCTGAATTCACTGCCCGATCGTGATTTTCTTGCCGGATATGGCGAGGTGGTGAAATACGGCCTGTTGGGGGATGCCGCGTTTTTCGACTGGCAAGATGAAAATGCGGGGCACATCACCGCGCGCGACCCCGAAGCGCTGGCCTATGCGGTCAAACGCTCGGTCGAGATGAAAGCCGAGATCGTGGTCCGTGACGAGACGGAACAAGGGGATCGTGCGCTGTTGAACCTTGGTCACACCTTCTGCCACGCATTTGAGGCCGCGACAGGATATTCCGACCGCCTGCTGCATGGTGAAGGGGTGGCTATTGGATGTGCGCTGGCGTTTGATCTGTCGTCGCGTCTTGGGCTGTGTTCGCAAGAAGAGCCGAGCCGAGTGCGCGAGATGCTCTCGGCTATGGGTATGAAGGTAACCTTGGCGGATATTGAGGGTGAGTTGCCGGATGCTCAGACGCTGCTTGATCTGATGGGGCAGGACAAGAAGGTGATCGATGGTCAGTTGCGGTTTATTCTCGCGCGCGGGATTGGTCAGGCGTTTGTTACGTCCGATGTGCCGTCTGATGCCGTTTTGACGTTGTTGCAGGACGCGCTGTCCGAGCGATAGGTCAAAGAAGAAAGCGCCCCGAGGGGCGCTTTCTTTTAGAACGGGATTTCGTCGTCGATATCGCGTGCAGGTGCCCGTGCCGGGCCTCCGCCACCGCCGCTGGAGCCGCCATAGTCATTGCCACCACCATAACCGCCGCCGTAGTCACCGCCATAGTCGCCACCGCTGCTGCCGCCGCCGTAGCCACCTCCACCGCCATCACGGCTGTCGAGGAGAGTCAGCTCGCCGCGATAGGGGCGCAGGACCACTTCGGTTGTGTATCGGTCCTGACCGGACTGATCCTGCCATTTCCGGGTTTCCAGTTGGCCTTCGATATATACCTTCGAGCCCTTGCGAAGATACTGCTCTGCAATGCGGGCCAGCGGTTCCGAGAAAATCGCGACGCTGTGCCATTCGGTGCGTTCGCGCCGTTCGCCGGTGTTCCGGTCTTTCCAGTTCTCAGATGTGGCAATCCGCAGGTTACAGACTTTTCCACCGTTCTGGAATGTCCGCACTTCCGGATCGCGTCCGAGGTTGCCTACAATGATGACCTTGTTGACTGAACCGGCCATGTTTCCCCCATCTCAAATTCGAATCTCTGACGCTACGCGCCGTTCATGCGACCCTACACCAGTGGGTCGCCGAATTGCCATCAGCTTATGGCCAAAGCGACGTCGCGCATCTCAGCAGATGGTGGTTAATAAAGGGTGATCAACCAAGGCTGGTGTGGCAGGAGATTTCAGACTATACATTCGCAAAATCTCAATGTGGGGCGTGAGCATTTATGCGAACAACAAGACAGAGATTTGTTGCGGTTTTGAGTGTTGCCGCAATGATGAGTGCAGGCGCTGTCAGCGCAGAGGTGTTGTCCACCAAGAGTCGTGTGGCGCTTTTTTCCAGCAAAACCAAAGTTTTGGATTCACGTGCGGCGCAGCAGTATAAAAGCTCTGTGCGTTTGCAGCCTCCCAAGGTTGTCACCCCGACAAAATGGGGCGACACAGGAGCAGACGGTCCGGTTCCGAAATACCGGGGCCGCTATGCCGGGGTCTATGCTGGCATGGCCCGCGATGCCGCCCGGCGTCACGGGATCCCCGAGGATTTGTTCCTTCGGCTTGTTCAGCAGGAAAGTAATTTCAACCCAAATGCACGCTCACACAAAGGTGCAATAGGCCTTGCTCAATTGATGCCGGGAACGGCGCAATACCTGCGGGTCAATCCAAATGATCCTGCTGAAAACCTGGATGGCGGTGCGCGCTACCTTAAGGAGCAGTATCGCAAGTTCGGCCAATGGCCCTTGGCTCTGGCAGCGTATAACGCTGGTCCGGGCGCGGTCGAAAAGCATCGTGGCATTCCCCCGTTTCGCGAAACCCGGGACTACGTGAAGAAAATTTGGGGGCGCTAGACCGTCGCTTCAGGCGGCCTGAAAGCTGATTTCGCTTCCACGCACACCTTTGAATTTTTCTTGTGTATTCCTAAAGTTGTATCGAAAAGCGCTCTATTCCGGCCAAACTGCTGCCCCAATCGTTCCGCACAACAGTGGACAACACGACTTGGAAACGAAACGGGGTGAGGCAGTCCTTTATGCCTCGGTATATGGAGAGTGAAATGGTAGATATCCTCGCATGTTTTCGGAAAGAGGACTCTGGTGCTGTCACCGTCGACTGGGTGATTCTCACCGCAGCCGTGGTCGGGCTTGCGCTCATCACTTATGTCGGGCTTGCTGACAGCAATGAGCAGGTGACATCGTCCACAGCCGCGACCATTCTGACTGTGGAAGATTTTCTGACCAACTGAGTGTAGGTGCGAATAGCACTGCTCCTATACACTTTCTTCGATGCGCGCGGTTTGGCACGTCCAAGCCGCGCGCTGATTTGTTTAGCAACGCAAAAAAGAGTGCAGGGTCATTCGGCAGCAATTTGAATAACCGGTTCCATGCTGGCCAGCTCGGCATCAGACAGATGGCATTTGACCTGATGTCCATCTCCCAACTGGCGCACGGGGGGCACTTCCTTTTCACAAAGACCGCCGGGCACCAGCGATTTCCAACGGCAGCGCGTCTGGAACGGGCAACCCGAAGGCGGGTTCATGGCGGATGGGATATCGCCCTCCAGCACGATGTGTTTCTTCTGGACACGTGTGTCGGCAATGGGGACCGCAGACAGCAATGCTTCGGTGTAGGGGTGATAGGGCGGTGCAAAGACCTGATCTGTCGAGCCAAGCTCGACAACATGGCCGAGATACATGACCATCACCCGATCCGCGAGATAGCGCACGATGCTGAGGTCGTGACTGATGAAAAGCAGCGTTGTTTTCTGTTCGCGCTGAATCTCCATCAACAGGTCTGTCACTGCAGCCTGAACCGACACATCAAGCGCCGAGACAGGTTCGTCCGCCACCACGATCCGCGCATTCCCCGCGAACGCACGGGCGATGCCGACGCGTTGTTTTTGGCCGCCCGACAGCTGACGCGGCATGCGCTCTGCAAAGGCGCGCGGCAGTTTAACCAAGTCAAGCAATTGCAACATGCGCTCACGGCGTTCCCCGTCCGAGTTGCCGATACCAAAGACCTCGAGGGCACGGATAATCTGCCGGCCAACCGTCATGGACGGGTTCAGCGTGTCGAACGGGTTCTGGAAAACCATTTGAACATCGGCGATGGTTTGTGTGTCGCGGTCTTCGATAGCCGTCGACTCGATATTGCGATTGTCGAGCAGGATTTGCCCCTCGGTTGCTGTTTCCAGCCCCATCAGCACCTTGGCGAAGGTGGATTTCCCGCAGCCGGATTCGCCCACGATGGCAAGTGTCTCGGATTCGCGGGCTTCAAAACTCAAAGTTTCGTTGGCTTTTACCACCTTGGTGTCGCCGCGTTTTCCGAACAGCGCATTGGCAGCAACTTCGTAATATTTCTTGAGATCGTCCATTTTAAGGACGACCCGGCCAGCCTCAGGCTTTTCCGTGATATCCGATTTGGCCAGCGGTGCATTCCAGTCGATTTCCTGGAATTTGAGGCAACGCGTGGCATGCCGGTCATTGCCGGGCACCGCTTGCATTGGGATGTCCTGCGCATCGCAACGGCCCGCCTCGAAATAGTCGCAGCGTGGGCCAAAGTTGCAGCCTGGCGGACGTTCGTGGGGCAGGGGGAAGTTACCGGGAATGGCCCTCAAAGGGGCTGCGTTCTTGTCGGCACCAGGCAACGGGATCGAGCGGAACAGCGCCTTTGTATAGGGATGCTGCATTTCGTCGAACACATCTTTGATCGATCCGCGCTCGACCGCTTCACCGGAATACATCACACAAAGGCGGTCACAGGTTTCAAGCACCAGTCCGAGGTTGTGCGAAATGAACAGCATCGACGTGCCGTATTTCTTGCCCAATTCCTTGACCAACTCGACCACAGCCGCTTCGACGGTCACGTCCAGCGCGGTTGTCGGTTCATCAAGGATTAGCAGCGATGGCTCAGCCATCAACGCCATTGCAATAACGATGCGCTGTTGTTGGCCGCCCGAAAGCTGATGCGGATAGCTGTCCAGGATGCGCTTCGGGTCTGGCAGTTTTACGTCGGTGACAACCTGGAGTGCACGATCATAGGCTTCCTTTTCGGAGGATCCCCGATGGATCATTGGCACTTCCATCAACTGTTTTCCGATCCTCATCGCCGGATTCAGCGAAGCCATCGGTTCCTGATAGATCATCGCGATCTCGGATCCGCGGATCTGGCGCAGCTCCTCCTGGCTCATCTCATTCAGATCACGGCCCTTAAACTTGATGGAGCCGCCAACAATCCGGCCGTTTTTCCCAAGATCCTGCATGACACCAAGGGCCACAGTGGATTTGCCGCAGCCAGATTCTCCGACTAGGCCGACCGCTTCCCCGGGCATGACCTTGACCGAGAAATCCATCACTGCAGGGATTTCGCGCAGGCGTGTGAAAAAAGAAATTGAAAGCTGGTCGATCTCGAGAATGGGACCGTCGTAGCTGTTTGTCATCGTATCTCTCCCGCTGGGGGTGGCAGGGCAGGTCCCCTACTTCTCTGGTTCACAATTACTTCGGGGGTTTGGGGGCAGAGCCCCCAAGCCTCATTTCATCAATCGCGCAAGCTTTCTTCCCGCAGACCGTCGGCCAGCAAGTTGAGCCCCAGCACCATGCTCAGCAAAGCCACAGCGGGTACGATGGCGGGGTGCAGATAAATCTGCAGCAGACGACGTCCATCATTGATGGTGGTGCCCCAGTCCGGGCTTTCCGGAGACAGGCCAAGGCCAAAGAAACCCAGAGTGCCAAGAAGGATGGTTGTGTAGCCAATACGCAAACAGAAATCGACGATCAGCGGTCCGCGTGCATTGGGCAGGATTTCCCACAACATTATGTACCAAGGGCCTTCACCCCGGGTCTGAGCCGCCGCGACATAGTCCCGGGTCTTGATGTCCATGGCGAGGCCTCGGACGATGCGGAACACGGTCGGCGAGTTCACGAACACCACCGAAACGAACACAACCAGGATGCCTGCTGGGATATCAAACAGATCGAGGAAGCCCGGCAGCACCGAGACTTTCGATCCGGCTTCGGAAATGAGCGACAGATAAAGCCAGCCAAGGATGCCCAAAACGGCAATCAGAAGCGGCGTGCGCACCTTGGGCTGTGTCTTATAGCGCGAGTTCAGAAGAACGCCCACAAAGACCAGCGGGAACACAAAGAGTACCGTTGCCATATAGCTTGGAATGCCGGTCTCAACGATCTCTGGCGTCACCAGAAGATAGAAAAGCAGGATCACCGGAAAGGCGAGGATCAGGTTCGCAAGGAAGCTGAGCAGCGTGTCCAGGCGTCCACCGTAATAGCCGGCGGGCAGACCGAGCGTTATGCCGACCATAAAGGCAAACAATGTGGCCAATGGGGCGATCTGCACCACGATCCATGCGCCCTTGACCATTCGGCTGAAGACATCACGGGCAAGGTTGTCGCCGCCAAACAGATAGTACGGGTATTGCCCTTCATCGGGGCGCGTGAGCGGCGTGCCCGGCAGCTTGTTCTTCATGCCGGATACCTGGGACAGCGGATCATGCGTGATGATCATATCAAGTGCGCCGAATATCCCGGTGAACACCCAGAACATGACAAGCGCAAAGCCGATCATTCCGATGGTGGAGTCAAAGAGTTTGCCATAGAGGCCTAGCCGCCTTTTGTAGACGATGGACAAGGTGAACAGGGCAATCAGGGAAATCCAGACAGGCATGAACTGCAGGAGAACCCGAGTGATGATTTCAAACCAGCTGAGCGGTTCCATAAGATCTCTCCTTCCGCTCAGGACACGCTGATGCGTGGGTTAAGATAGACGTAGCCGATATCCGAAATCAGCTGAGTTACCAGCACGACAAAAACCGAAACGACGGACACGCCGAGCAGCAACTCGATGTCATTGTTGCTGGCCGCCTGGACGAGGGTCCAGCCGAAGCCTTTGTAGTTGAAAAGTGTCTCGACGATGACCACGCCGTTCAGCAGCCACGGGAACTGCAGCATGATCACGGTGAAGGGTGCGATAAGAGCGTTCCGAAGGGCGTGCTTGACCACGATATTGCCGAAGCTGACGCCTTTCAGGCGTGCGGTCCGGATGTACTGCGCGGTCATCACTTCGGCCATTGATGCCCGCGTCATACGCGCAATATAGCCCATGCCATAAAGCGAGATGGTGAGGACCGGCAGAAAGAAGTTTTCGAAATTCGCGCTTTCCATCGCGCTTGTGGCGGTGCCTTTGAACCATTTGAGACCAACGGTAGAGGAGGCGAAAACGGCGATCAGGATCACGCCCGAGACATACTCCGGGGTCGCTGTTGTGGTGATGGAAATCGTAGACAGGGTGCGGTCCATTTTCGACCCTTCACGCATCCCCGACAGAACCCCCAGTATCAAAGCAGATGGCACCATGAGCAGCATGACCCAAAGCATCAGCTTGCCCGTCAGGCTAAGTCGCGTTGCGATGATGCTGCCGACCTCATCCTTGAAGACTGTCGAAAAGCCCCAATACCCTTGCAAAACGCCGCAGAACTGCGGTGCCTCTTCGGGCGATTGGCCCGGTTGGATGCATCGGCCCTGGATCGTCCCATCCGAGTTCTCGTGCCGATAGGACGGCACAACCCCCAACCATTCCCCGTATTTCACGATCATCGGTTGAAGATAGCCGTTTCGTTCGAGGTAGCTCGTAACTTCGGCGTCGCTCATCCGGAAGTTGCCCTGCGTTTTCGCGAGTTTTTCCAGGTTTGGATAGAGATTGGTTAAGGTAAAGACGAGGAATGTCAGGCATAGACCCGTGAGGATCATAACGCCGACACGCCTTAGAATGAAAAGTCCCATGATGCACCCTGTTGGCAGACACACTCTGGCGTCCACACTCGGTTTTTGTTTTTGTTTTTGTTTTTGTTTCTTGCCTCTGATGGGCAAAAAAAACCGCGCCCCGAAGGGCGCGGTTGGCGGTTTTATCAGGCCTTGATGCCGAACTTGTAAAGCTGCGGCAGGTCCGCAATGTGCTTTTCAACGCCCACCAGGTTGTCGCGGTGGTGGCGCATCGCCGTGCGCCAGTAGGGCTGGATGGTCACACCTTCGTCAATCATGATAGCCTGAAGCTTGGCCATGACTTTGCGACGTGCGTCCACATCCGCCAACGAGTTCGCTTCGGCCAGCAACGCGTCAAATTCCTCGTTTGCGAAACCAGCTTCGTTCCACGCCACGCCGGACTTGTAGGCCAGACCCAGAACCTGTGTGCCCAACGGGCGGTGGTTCCAGTTGGTCGACGAGAACGGATACTTCGTCCAGTCGTTCCAGAAGGTTGAGCCCGGCAGAACGGTGTGCCGCGCCTTGATGCCCGCGTCGTTGAGCTGGGCAACAACCGCGGCAGTGGTGTTCCGGCGCCAGTCGTCGTCGATAGACTGAACTTCGTGTTCGAAGTCACCCATACCCGCTTCGTCCATCAGCGCCTTTGCCTTCGCCGGATCGTAAGGGATGCGGGTTACGGAAGCGTCGTGTTCCGGGTGCATCGGACCCACATGGCAGTTATCGGCATGGATGCCATATCCGGCCATACCAAGCTCAAGGCAAACGTTGTTGTCCACAGCCATTGCGAGAGCTTGACGCACGCGCTTGTCACCGTAGATTTTGTTGCCGTTGTCATCTTCGGCCAACTGGTTTGGACGGATGACAATGGTAAAGCCGGATGGAATTTCCGAACGTGTCAGGCCGATGGCGTCGAACACGTCGACAAACTCACCAACCGATTCCCAGTTCATGTCGATCTCTTCGGCCTCATAGGCCGCGAGGAACGCAGCTGGGTCGGTGCCGTAGTCAATGAACTCGATCCGGTCGATATAGCCACCTTTGCCGGCTTCATAGCCCCACCAGTCAAAGCCTTCGTTGCGGACCAGCACGCCTTTGACGCCGACCTCGTGGCTTTCCGGAAGCATGAAGCCGGTGCCGATTGGGTTCTCCAGCATGGTGTTCGCATCAAAGCTGGAATGCACGATGGCCGCCGGATAATCCGCCATGCCGGGAATGATCGTGATGTCAGGCGCATTTGTTTTCAGGAGAACGGTATGGCTATCGACAACTGTGATGGCTCCCTCAGCAGCCTTGCCGGTATCCGGGTCAACCAGCGATGCCATACGCGCAGCCATCGAGTTGCCTTCAAGTTCGGTGTCGCACCATCCCGTGATGTTGCGGGCCACGTCTTCGGCGGTGAAATCATCGCCGTTGTTCCACTTCACGCCCTTACGGACATTGAGTGTGTATTCGGTCGCGTCGTCATTAGCTTCCCAGCTTTCCAGCAGCATTGGGGCGAAGGAGCCGTCATTATTGTATTCAACAAGGTATTCAAGCCAGCCGGCGGTGAATGTCGCGATTTGGGTCCAGTCATAGGTCCGTGGGTCTTTGAGGGCGCGAACTTCCATCTGGTAGCGGATCGTTCCACCCTGCTGGGCATGTGCTGCAGCCTGAGCAGGCTGCGAGAGGCCACCCAGCGCATAGGCGGCGGAAGCTGTCAGGCCCAGTGCTGTGGTCCGCGTCAGGAATTCTCGGCGGTCCATGTGACCTTCCTTGAATTCTTGTGCGTACATCACGGCCGACGGATGCAGCCGAGTGGTCTGAGTGGTGTGCGTCATCTGTTTCTCCCTGTGACACGTTTTATTATGGGCGCCATGTGCCTTCGGTGGCCGAGTAAGCATATGCGCTTTGTGTGATCCGCATAGCGCCTGATCGTTTCTCTATCGTCAATTGCCAGAGTGGACCTTTTGACGTCTAAATGCGACATCATCTTTGTCTTTGAGCGACATGTTGATGTCAACCAATGCCTTTCGAGCGGCACAAGTCAAAGTTCCGTTGCGTCAAGTTGTTGCCACGCCTTCATTCTGGCGCGAAACCACGTGCGCTGTCGCTTGGCAAATTGACGGGTCAATATCGTCGATCGGTCACGCGCCTCTTCAAGCGTCATGGTCCCATCCAGGACCGCCATCAGCTCAGTTGCACCAATCGCCTTCGAAGAGGGAAGGTCGGGTGACCATGTGGGCCGATTTGCCTGCGCTTCCTCAAGTGCACCGGTTTCCAGCATCCTGTCGAATCTCGCCTCGATCCGCGGTGTCAACCAATCCTTCGGTGCATTCACCACAACGGGAAAAGCCTTGGCCAATGGCAGGTGGGGCGCGGCCGGTGTTGATTGCCAATGCACCAGACCCTTGCCAGTGTTTTGCAATACCTCCCAAGCGCGTTGCACCCGCATCGGGTTGGCTGTGTCGATCCGGTGTCTTGTTTCGACATCCAATTCAGCGACCAAAGCCTCATGGCCTTCGCGTTCGATACGCGTCATCGCAGTCCGCCTGATGGGATCAGGCGTCGTGGGAATGTCCGCCAATCCTTCGGTCAGTGCGGTGAAATACAAACCCGTGCCACCAACGATAATCGGCCTTTGCTCACCTGACAGATAGGGCTCCAAATCGCGCAGCCAATCGCCTACGGAATAGGGTGCGTCCCCGGGAACATGGCCATATAGCGCGTGTGGTGCGCGGGCTTCATCGGTTTCTGATGGGCGGGCTGTCAGCACACGCCAGTTGGAATAGACTTGGATGGCATCGGCATTGATCACTGTGCCGCCCTGGGACTCTGCAATCCGCAAAGCCAACTCTGATTTCCCGCTGGCAGTTGGACCTGCGATCAAGACCGGTGCCTCTGGTGGAATGGTCGAAATGAGACCTGAAATACGTTCTGCCAAACCTCTGGCCTCTCAAATCATGTGCTGCTTTGCAGCTTGGCCTTGGACATGACGACTTCGCCTTGCCCCTAGGGCGGTTTTCCGACAGTTTGCACGCAACTTTAGACTCTCGTTCAAACGGAGCGCAACATGGCGGACAACCAAACCCCTCAACCCAAATACAAACGTGTGATGCTCAAGATCTCGGGCGAGGCGCTGATGGGGGATCAGGGGTTCGGATTGCACCCGCCAACGGTTCAACGCATCGCGCAGGAGGTCAAATCCGTTCACGATCTCGGTGTCGAGATCTGTATGGTGATCGGAGGCGGAAACGTGTTCCGGGGTCTGCAGGGCAGTGCGCAAGGCATGGAGCGGACGACGGCCGATTATATGGGCATGCTGGCGACCGTGATGAATGCGCTGGCAATGCAATCCGCGCTGGAAGAGCAGGGCGTGTTCACTCGCGTTATTTCCGCGATCCGCATGGACGAAGTGGCCGAGCCTTATATCCGTCGCCGCGCCGTCCGCCATCTTGAAAAAAAGCGCGTCTGTGTTTTCGCAGGCGGCACGGGCAACCCGTATTTCACAACCGATACCGCGGCCGCCCTTCGTGCCAATGAAATGAACTGCGAAGCAATCCTGATGGGCAAGAACGGTGTCGATGGGATTTATGATAAAGACCCGCGCTCGCATTCAGATGCCAAGCGGTATGACACTGTGACCTACGACGAGGTCCTTCAAAAGAACCTCAAAGTAATGGACGCTTCCGCAATCGCATTGGCGCGAGACAACAGCCTGCCGATTATCGTGTTTTCTTTGGACGAACCGGGTGGCTTCAGAGGTATTCTTGCCGGGGATGGCACCTACACAAAGGTACACGGCGGCTCGAAATCCGGAAGCGGCGACGCAGCCTGATCAATCCGTAACACTGCGACACCCTTCTTATTCCGATCGTCGCAAGACGCTATACTTTCGGGCATGTGTCGCATAGAAGCTTGAACAAAGCACAAAAACCGCTCTTGAGGGCAAAATGGCAGATGACTTCATTCTTGATACCGACGATCTGACGCGCCGCATGGATGGCGCGATGGCGAACCTGCGGACAGAATTCGCCTCTCTGCGGACAGGCCGGGCCAGCGCGTCCATGCTCGAGCCGGTGATGGTAGACGCTTACGGCAGCATGACGCCGATCAACCAGGTCGGAACTGTCAACGTCCCGGAACCGCGCATGGTCACCATCAACGTTTGGGATAAAGGGCTTGTCGGCAAGGTTGAGAAAGCAATTCGTGAAAGCGGACTGGGGATCAATCCGCAGCTGAACGGGACAATCATCATGCTGCCGATCCCGGAACTCAACGAGGAACGTCGTCGCGAATTGGGGAAAGTCGCAGGCCAGTACGCGGAACACGCGCGGGTCTCGATCCGTAATATTCGTCGAGACGGTATGGACCAGATCAAGAAGGCAAAGGCAGATGGTTTGTCGGAAGATGACCAGAAATTCTGGGAGTCCGAGGTTCAGGAGCTTACGGACGATTACATCAAGAAGGTCGATTCTGCTTTGGAGACGAAGCAAGAAGAGATCATGCAGGTCTGACGGGTTCCGAGAAAGGACCGTACAACATGGCGCACCCGCCCAAAGACAAAGATGACGGCCCACGCCATGTGGCGATCATCATGGATGGCAACGGGCGTTGGGCCAGCCAGCGTGGCCGACCGCGTCTCTTTGGCCATCAGGCAGGGGCGCGCCGTGTGCGCGATATTGTCGAGGCCTGTCCCGAGCTGGGTGTCGATTATCTGACCGTTTTTGCGTTCTCGACAGAAAACTGGAAGCGCACGCAGTCCGAAGTTGCGGGGCTGATGAACCTGTTCCGGCGCTACATCACTCGCGAGGCAAAGGCGCTCAAGGCAAACGACGTCTGTGTGCGCTTTATCGGCGACCGTGTCCGGCTCGACAAGAAGCTTGTTGCGATGATGGACGAGCTTGAGGCCCTAACGGCGAATTGCCAGACAGTGAACCTGACGATTGCTATAAATTACGGTGGTCGCGATGAGGTTGCCCGCGCCACCAAACGATTAGCCCAGGACGTTGCTGCCGGTCGGCTTGATCCTGAGGCAGTGGATGAAGAAACGCTGCCAAAGTATTTGGATACTTGTGTTTTGCCCGATCCTGATCTTGTTATTCGAACCAGTGGAGAGGCCCGGATCTCGAATTTCCTGCTGTGGCAATCGGCCTATTCCGAATACGAATTCATCGACACGCTCTGGCCTGATTTTACAGCAGACGAATTCCGCGCAGTCGTCGGCGGGTTCGGGACCCGCGAACGCCGTTTCGGCGCAGTGGTGGCATGAGCACAGGCAAGTGGGATGATCTTGCAACACGGCTGTTCTCGGCCGTGGCTATGGTGGCCGTTGGCGCACTTGGGGTGTGGCTTGGTGGCCTTTGGTTTCATGCACTGATCGCAATTGTTGTCGGATTGATGGTGTGGGAACTGGTGACCATGCTCGACACCGCGCGCAGCAAATCGCCGATGATCCTTGCGGTGGTGTCTGCTCTTGTCTCGATGATTGCCATCGAACTTCCGGCCTCTTTTGCATTGCCTCTGTTGTTGATGCCTTCGATGCTGGGCCTCGGCCGGATGGAGCGGGGCGGAGTGACTTATGCGGTCTTCACGGCGTTTATTCTTCTGGCCGGATACGGCCTCATGGCACTGCGCGATGATTTTGGCCTGACGTGGATGGTTTGGCTGCTCCTGGTTGTGGTGGTCACAGACATCGCAGGGTACTTTGCCGGGCGTTTGATTGGCGGGCCAAAGCTTTGGCCCCGGGTCAGTCCCAAAAAGACTTGGTCAGGTACGTTGGCGGGGTGGGCTGGATCGGCTGTCGTCGCCTTGCTTTTTGCAAGCACAACTCGGGCTGGTTTCGGTCTTATTGGTGTCAGCATCGCCGTCAGCATGGCCAGTCAGATCGGTGATATCGCCGAGAGTGCAATCAAGCGGCGCGCCGGAGTGAAGGACAGCTCACAGCTGATCCCTGGTCACGGTGGGCTTTTGGATCGGTTTGACGGGATGCTCGGCGCGGCTCTCTTCATCGTCATTGCCGGTCAACTTATAGGATTTCCGCCAGGCTCCCAATGAAACGTATCACGATATTCGGGGCCACTGGATCGATTGGCCAAAACACGCTCGATCTGATTGGTCGCGACCGCGAAGCCTACAAGGTGGTTGCTCTGACCGGGGAGCAGAACATCGAAAAGCTCGCCCGCGATGCGATTACATTTGATGCCGAGCTCGCGGTCACGGCAGATCCCGGCAGGCTTGAGGACTTGCGACAGGCTTTGTCGGGGACTGCGGTGCAAGCCGCCGCTGGCCCGGAGGCTTTGATCGAGGCCGCCAGTCGGCCAGCCGATTGGCTCATGTCGTCCATCGTCGGTTCAGCCGGGCTTGCGCCAGGTCTGAAAGCGCTGGAGCAGGGCACAAGCCTCGCCCTGGCCAACAAGGAAAGCATGGTTTGTGCCGGACCATTGATGCTTTCGACAGCCAAAGCGCATGGCGCATCCATCTTGCCTGTCGACAGTGAACATTCAGCCGTGTTCCAAGCGTTGATCGGCGAAGACATGAGCGCGGTTGAACGGGTGATCATCACGGCCTCAGGCGGTGCTTTTCGCGATTGGCCAATCGAAAATCTTGCCAATGCGACACCGGAACAGGCGGCAACGCATCCCAATTGGGACATGGGCCAGCGGATCACGATTGATAGCGCATCCATGTTTAACAAGGCTCTGGAGCTTATTGAAACTCGTGAGTTTTTTGAGATTGAGCCGGCGCAAATCGAAGCCGTGGTGCATCCGGAATCCATGATTCATGCGCTTGTCGGTTTCCGGGATGGTGCTCTTATGGCCCATGTCGGACCGCCAGACATGCGTCATGCAATCGGCTTTGCGCTCCACTATCCGGAACGAAAGACATTGCCGGTTGAGAGGCTTGATCTAGTCAAGCTGGGCCAGATGACATTCCGTCCGGCGGATGAGACTCGGTGGCCGGCGTTGCGCCTCGCACGCGAAGTCATGGCAGCTGGTGGGCTATCGGGGGCCGTCTTCAACGCCGCAAAGGAGCGGGCGCTGGATGGCTTCATTGAAAAGCGCATCGGATTTCAGCAAATTGCGCGAGTCGTCGAGGAAGTTCTCTCCAGAGTTTCGGCCAATCGGGGTCATATTGATGCCGCCATCACCCTTGATAACGTGATCAACATTGACCATCTCGCTCGTACACGGGCAGACGAAATAATGACTGAAATAGAGGGTTGAGCCTTGGATATTGCAGCTTTGCTGCCGCAGTTCGGTAGTGTGATTTGGACTCTCCTCGCGTTTGTGATCGCTCTGTCGATCATCGTCGCAATCCATGAATACGGTCACTACATCGTCGGTCGCTGGTCCGGAATTGACGCCGATGTGTTTTCACTTGGCTTTGGTCCGGTTCTCTTTTCGCGGGTGGATAAGCGCGGAACGAAATGGCAGTTCGCGCTTTTGCCTTTGGGTGGGTACGTCAAATTCAAGGGCGACAGCAACGCGTCGGGCGGCAAGGATGAAGATGCGATGGCAAGTCTGTCTGACGCGGAACGACGCCGGACCATGAACGGCGCCCCATTATGGGCCCGCGCTGCGACCGTTGCCGCTGGTCCTGCATTCAACTTCGCGTTGTCGATCCTCATATTCACCGGCGTCTTGATGCTGCGTGGCGAGGTGACTGACCCGGTCAAGGTCGGCGAACTGCGGGCCGTCCCGTCTCAGAACGAATTGCAGGTCGGCGATGTCCTTCTGGCCATTGAAGGCGTCGATCTTCCGTCCTACGGCGAATCCGCAAGCTTTCAGTCGTTTCTTGATGATCTGCCCGAGCAAGAGCACCTGAGCTATACGGTGCAACGAGGTGACGATACTATGGTGGTCGAGGGGCCATATGTTTACCCCCCCGTCGCCACGCAAATTGTACCGCGATCGGCTGCCGATGACGCTGGCTTTCGCGCGGGCGACATTATCTTGTCCGTTGATGGGTCGCCCATCTATGCATTCGATCAGTTGCGTGATGCGGTCGAGGGATCCGGCGGATCGGAATTGGCGTTCGAAGTTTGGCGGGACGGCGATGTCCGCGAGCTGACGATGACACCGCGCAGTACCGATGAACCGCAGCCGGACGGATCGTTCAAGACCGCCTATCGTATTGGTATTGTTGGTGGCATGTTCTTTGAACCGGCAACGGAAATCACTGGTCCGCTCAATGCCTTCACCTCCGGAGTCCAGCAGACCGGGCGCATCATCGAGGGTTCTATCTCGGGTCTCTGGCATATGATCACTGGGGCAATCAGCACCTGTAATCTGTCAGGTCCGATTGGCATCGCCGAAACCTCGGGGTCGATGGCGTCGCAAGGCACGACAAGTTTTATCTGGTTCATTGCAGTACTCAGCACGGCTGTCGGGCTTCTGAACCTGTTCCCAATTCCGGTTCTGGATGGAGGACACCTTGTCTTCCATGCCTATGAGGCGGTTACAGGTCGTCCCCCAAGCGACAAGGCGCTGCGGATTCTGATGGCACTTGGTCTGACACTGCTTCTGTCACTCATGTTGTTTGCGCTATCGAACGACTTGTTCTGCCCATAAGAGGCGCGTGCTCCAAATGCTGTGATCGGGACGATTCCATAAAATGGTCCCGATTTCCGTCAGATTGTTGACATATTTTCCCGGCACACCCACTGGTGGAACAACATTCCTGAGGTGTGTCATGCAAACGATTCAAGACGGCTATCGCTCTGTCAGTCTGCTGATTTCCATCAACTGGGATCGGATGCTGTATGTGTTTGCAATCATCGCGTCTCTCTTCCTCGGTGCGTATCTTGGAACGCTGATGATCAGCGCGATGACACACCCTGTGGGCTATTGATCAAAGCGGCTTTTGCGCTTTTGACAAGCTAGGGCAATCTCGGTACTCACATCCTAAAGGGGATGTCTGAGTAGGTTGCCAAAAATGACACAAAATACAGGCGAGCAGGTAGCGCGGCAGACAACGCGTAAAACATCGGTCCGTCCATTTCTGATTGCTGCGTCCGTCGCACTGGGTGTGGGTGCGTTTTCCACGCCTGATATGGCGCTCGCGCAGGATTTCAGGTTCAACGCAATATCGGTTGAGGGAAATCAGCGGATCGAGGCGGGTACAATTGCCAGTTACTTGGGCGTTGCGCGTGGTGATACGGTCTCCGCAGCCGAATTGAACGACGGCTATCAGCGCGTGCTGACCTCTGGTCTTTTCGAAAGCGTCGAGATTGAACCGCGCGGAAATACGCTTGTTGTGCGCGTGGTTGAATTGCCGACCGTGAACCGCATCACGTTCGAGGGCAATGCGCGGATTGATGACGAGACGCTGGCAACAATTGTGCAATCTCAGTCGCGCCGCGTGTTCAGCCCGTCCACAGCTGAAGCTGATGCTGCCCGCATTACAGAAGCTTATGCGCAGCAGGGCCGCATTGCTGCTCGGGTGCAGCCCAAGATCATCCGCCGGTCAGACAATCGTGTCGATCTTGTTTTCGAAGTCTTCGAGGGCGGCGTGTCCGAGATCGAACGGATAGGTTTTGCGGGCAACCAGGTGTTTAGTGACCGCCGTCTCCGTCGCGTTCTTGAAACTAAACAAGCCGGCCTCTTTCGTGCGTTGATCCGGTCGGACACGTTCATCGAAGACCGGATTGAATTTGATAAACAGGTTCTCCGCGACTTCTATCAATCGCGTGGCTATGTCGACTTCCGCACCACCGGCGTGAATGCGGAGTTGAGCGACGAACGCGATGCGTACTTTATCACCTTCAATGTGGAAGAGGGTCAGCAGTTTTCGTTTGGCGAAATCGTCGCCACGTCGGACCTCGCCGAGGTTGACACGGACGTGTTCCAGAAAGCGATCCGCCTGCGCTCCGGACGTACCTATTCGCCGACGGCCATCGAAACCGAAATCACCCGGCTGGAACGCCTCGCAATCCGCGAAGGTTTGAACTTTGTGCGGGTTGAACCACGCGTGACACGCAACGATCGGGATTTGACGCTTGATGTCGAATTCCTTCTCACGCGGGGTGAGCGCGTTTTCGTCGAACGCATCGACATCGAAGGCAACACGACCACGCTGGACCGGGTTGTGCGTCGTCAATTCCGCGTTGTGGAAGGCGACCCGTTCAACCCGCGCGAGATCCGTGAAAGTGCCGAGCGTGTTCGGGCGCTCGGTTTCTTTGGTGATGCACAAGTGGAAGCGCGGGAAGGCTCGACGCCACAGCAGGTTGTGATTGATGTGGACGTCGAAGAGCGGCCGACGGGCTCGTTGAGCTTCGGTGGTTCCTATTCGACTAGCAGCGGCTTTGGCGCTGCAATCACATTCCGCGAGCGCAACTTCCTTGGCCGGGGTCAGCAACTGGCGCTTGGCGTGACCACCGGCGTCGACTCGTCCAACTACAGCTTCAGCTTTACGGAACCGGCGTTTTTGGGCCGCGATGTCGCATACAACTTCACGCTCAACTATCTTGAGACGGACAATTCCAACGCCGAGTACGACACCGCAATTGGTAACTTCTCGACCGGCTTTACCTTCCCGGTGTCCGAAAACGGGCGTTTGAACCTGCGCTACGGCGCGCGGTATTCCGACATCACGAACCTCAATGAAACCGTAGGGTCCATCATCACCGCAGAAGCCGAACGCGGTGAGGTCTGGGACAGCTTCATCGGATATCGCTACAGCTACGATACCCGCCGCACGGGTCTCAATCCGAACGCAGGTGTGCTGCTCGAATTCGGTCAGGATTTCGCCGGGCTGGGCGGTGACAATACGTATGTCGAATCCACGCTCCGGGCTGTCGCGCAGACCAAAATCCTGAATGATGATGTGACCCTGCGGGCAACTCTTCAGGCCGGTGCGCTGAGTTACTCTGAAGGTTCTTCCCGCGTGACCGACCGCTTTACTCTGGGCTCAAACCTGATGCGCGGCTTTGAAGGCGGCGGCATTGGTCCGCGTGAAGTGGGGCCGGGCGACATTAACGACCCGCTTGGCGGCGACTACTTCGCCGTGGCACGGTTTGAGGCAGAATTCCCACTGCCGCTACCCGAGGAATACGGTGTGTCAGGCGGTGTGTTTTACGACGTGGGCAGCCTTTGGGGGCTTGAAGAGACCAACGAAAACGTACTCTACGAAGACTTTACAGCGCGTCACGTGATCGGCGTGTCGCTCTTCTGGACAACTCCCCTTGGACCGTTGCGGTTCAATTTCTCAGAAGCGCTGAGCAAGGAACAGTTCGACGAAGAGCAAACCTTTGACCTGACGATCTCGACGCAGTTCTAAATGGTTCTTCTAAGACGCACATGCTGGGGAGCGCTCTTCGGGGCGCTTATTTGCATATCGACACATGCGCATGCTCAGCAAGATGGCGGTTTGTCGAATGTGGGGGTCGTGCAAAGCCTGATTCTGACCGTAGCACCGGAAGCGCTGTATACTCAAAGCGACTTCGGCAAGCGCATCGCGCGCGAGATAGAAGCTGAAAGCTTGGAAATTGCCGCGGATAACCGGCGTATTGAGGCGGAATTGACGGCTGAAGAGCGCGAGTTGACCGAGTTGCGGGACAGTCTTGACCCAGCCGAGTTTCGTGCGAGGGCTGAGGCCTTTGATGAAAAGGTACAGCGCTTGCGGCGCGAACAGGACGAAAAGGCCCGCGCCGTTGGCACCCGCAACGAAGTGGCTCGCCGTGCCCTGCTCACCGCCGCGCAGCCGATCCTGCTTCAATTGATGATCGAGAGCGGGGCGGTCGCAGTTCTGGACCGGCGCGTTGTACTGCTAAGTGTGGACTCCGTGGATATCACCGAACAGGCGATCCTGAGGGTAAACACGGAATTTGGAGACGGCGAAGCCATTCTACCGCTGCGGCCCTGAAACCTTGCCCCCCGGCATCGGGATTGGTACTCAAAGTCCAACAAGATCAAATAAGGACGCCCCATGAGCGACACGCTTCTTCGTGCAGACATCCAGCTGATCCAGCGCATCCTGCCGCACCGCTATCCCTTTCTTCTTGTGGACCGCGTGGAAGAAATCGACGGCACGCAATCCGCGCTTGGCATCAAGAACGTCACGATGAACGAGCCGCATTTTCAAGGCCATTTCCCCGGCACACCGATCATGCCGGGAGTGACGATCATTGAAGCGATGGCACAGACCGCTGCCGTTATGGTGGGCACAGCGCTAGACCTCGCGGACAAGGAAATGCTGATCTATTTCATGGCTATCGACAAATGCAAATTCCGCCGCAAGGTCATTCCAGGCGATCAGCTTGAAATGCGCCTGACCACATTGCGGGGCAAGCCGGGCGGCAAAGTCTGGAAGTTCGGTGGCGTGGCGACTGTGGACGGTGAAATGGCGGCGGAATGCGAATTCTCCGCCATGATGGATTTGCCTGCGTGACAGCCCGTATCCACCCCAGTGCCGTGATCGAAGAGGGCGCGCAGATCGGTGATGGCTGCGAGATCGGCCCTTTTTGCCACGTTGGCCCCGAGGTCGTTCTCGCCGACAACGTGACATTGAAAAGCCATGTGGTTGTGACCGGCCAGACCTCGATTGGAGAAGGAAGCGAAATCTTCTCGTTCGCCGTGATCGGTGAGATTCCGCAAGACCTCAAGTTCGACGGCGAGAAGACCTGTCTGATCATCGGTGCGCGCAACCGCATCCGTGAACATGTCACGATGAATACCGGCACCAAGGGCGGTGGCGGTGTGACCCGCGTGGGCGACGATAATCTCTTCATGGCGGGGTGCCATGTCGCCCATGACGTGCAGATCGGCAACCGCGTGATCGTGGTCAACAGCGCTGCTTTGGCCGGACACTGCATCCTCGAAGACGACGTGATCGTGGGTGGCCTTTCGGGTGTGCACCAATTCGTTCGTATCGGGCGCGGCGCGATCATCGGGGCGGTTACGATGGTGACAAATGACGTGATCCCTTACGGTTTGGTTCAGGCTGAACGCGGCCGTCTGGACGGGCTGAACCTAGTTGGCCTCAAGCGAAAGGGCGTCAGCCGTGCGGACATCACTGCGCTGCGGGCGGCGTTCCAGATGCTTGCACAGGGTGAAGGGGCTTTCCAGGAGCGGGCCAAGCGTCTTGGTGAAGAAAGTGACAGCCCGTA
The DNA here is from genome assembly GCA_030431485.1 of Alphaproteobacteria bacterium. GTDB lineage: Bacteria > Pseudomonadota > Alphaproteobacteria > Rhodobacterales > Rhodobacteraceae > Marivita. Next base: position 12,698 of record JAUIIR010000047.1, on the reverse strand, counting down.
CGTGCAGCACATTGTAGACTTTATACTGGGAGAGACTGACAGGTCCTTCCTGACACCGGGCTGAGCGATGACACTGGCGCTGATCTGCGGGCAGGGGCGCTTGCCACGTATTGTGGCGGAGGCTCAAAGTCAGCGGCCCTTGGTCTGCGTGTTAAATGGGTTTGAACCGGACGGTTTGAAGGCTGATCTGACTTTCCACCTCGAAACGCTGGGCACTCTGTTCGACACGCTCAAATCTCGGGGCGTTGCGCAGGTGTGCCTCTGTGGTGCCATCCGGCGCCCACCGATTGATGCTTCCCGCCTTGATCCAAAAACCGCGCCGCTTGTGCCGCGTTTGCAGACCGCTCTAACCTCCGGCGACGACGGTGCGCTTCGGATTGTCATGCAACTCTTTGAAGAAGAGGGTCTGCAGATCGTGGCGGTCCATGATCTTGTTCCTGACCTTGTTCCGGCAGAAGGTGTGTTGACCCTAACAACCTATGCGCCACAGAATACGGTTGAAGCGCGTTTGGGCGAACGCACCGTTGCAGCGATGGGCGCGCGGGATGCAGGTCAGGCCTGCGTGGTGCGCGGCGATAGCGTGCTGGCGCGCGAAGATGCAGCCGGCACCGACGCGATGCTGACCCGCCTGGCACGTGATCGTGCTGCGGGTGGCGGAGATTTCCTGTCCAACCCCATCAATGCAGCCAGCGATATGTTCGGCGGGCTGTTGGGAGACGCCACTGATTGGCTGACCGGAGGCTCTTCGGCAGCGGATGGAGGTATCCTGTTCAAAGCACCGAAGCCGGGACAAGACCGTCGTGCTGACCTCCCTGTGATCGGAGCCAACACGCCAGATGCGGTAGCCGCTGCGGGATTGGCAGGCATCGTAATTGAGGCGGGGGGCGTGATGATCGTTGATCGGGCAAAAACCCTTGCGCGATGCGACGCGCTGGGTCTTTTCCTCTGGGTTCGGGAAAAGAGCGCCTGATGCGGGTTTTTGTCATCGCTGGTGAAGCCTCGGGTGACAAGCTGGGTGCGGCACTGATGGCGGGCCTGCGAAAACATGTGGCCGACGTTCAGTTTGAGGGCATCGGCGGCGACAGAATGATTGCAGAAGGTTTGCCAAGCCTCTTTCCGATGGATGAGATCTCGATCATGGGGATCACCGAAATCCTGTCGCATTACCGGGCATTGAAAGCGCGTATCCGGCAAACGGCCGACGCGGTGATTGCTGCAAGACCCGATGTGCTGATCACAATAGACTTGCCTGAATTCAGCCTCCGGGTCGCCAAGTTGGTCAAGGCGCAGAGCGAAATCAGAACGGTGCACTACGTCGCGCCAACGGTTTGGGCATGGCGTCCCGGACGCGCGAAAAAGATGTCCGCACATATTGACCAGGTGCTCGCCCTTTTGCCATTTGAGCCGCCCTACATGGAAGCTGCGGGTATGCGCTGTGATTTTGTTGGGCATCCGGTGGTCACAGATCCGGTTGCGGCGCGCAATGAGCTGGCGGGCTTCCGCCGCCAATACGACATTGGCGAGGCGCCTTTGGCATTGATCCTGCCCGGATCACGGCGAAGCGAGATCAAACGTTTGCTGCCGATCTTCTCAGAGGTCGTGTCCCGCCTGCGCTCAGAGCACCCCCGAATGCAATTCGTTCTGCCTGCTGCGCCAAATGTCGCAACGGCTGTTGCAGAGGCGGCCAACACTTGGCCAATCAAACCCATCCTTGTGAACCCGGCAAAAGACGGACTTGCCGTCAAGCGGGCTGCTTTTGCGGCAGCAGATGTTGCGCTGGCTGCGTCGGGCACCGTGTCGCTTGAATTGGCAGCGGCGCGCACGCCCATGGTGATCGCTTATGACATGAACTGGCTATCCCGTCAGATCATTGGGCGCATGCTTCGCGTGGATACGGTGACCTTGGTCAATCTGGTGTCCGAGACCCGCGCTATTCCTGAATTCATCGGTACAAACTGCAGACCGGGACCGATCGCACAGGCCGTGTCCCAGGTCTTAAACGCGCCAGATCAACAACGGGCGGCGATGGACCTGACGATGGAACGGTTGGGGAAAGGCGGCATGCCCCCAGGCGAACGCGCAGCACTCGCAGTTCTTGATGGTCTAAAATGAAACAAGGGCCGGATCACACGGTACGGCCCCTTTTTGGTTTACCTGTCGAACAGATTACTGTCGTTGCTGTTCCAGTTCAGTGATTTCGTCATAGGCTGCGGTGAAGCCAGTCAATGACATGCTGACAACCACGCGCTGGTCAGGGGCGAGCGCGGGGACAATGGTCACATTGGCGACATTGCCCCGACGAAACGCCGCCACGTCTTCTGCTGTGAACCCGACACGGGCATAGCATCCAACCTGCGTACAGAACGAAAAATCGTAGCGCTTGGCCTGCCCGGAATCGACACGCACATTCAGCTTTTCGGTCAGCAGTGTCTCAAGCGGCACGACAAATGTCCCGCCCGCAGCAACCTGGCCGCCGTTGTTCAGACGAAAAATGCTGACTTCGGCCACGCTGCCGCCATTCTGATCACGCAAAAGTTGATACATCTGGCACGGCTCGGGCCCTTCCTGAACCCGGAGACATTGAATCGCCCAGTCGCCGTGTGTGTTTTTTACATATGTATTGTCGTCTGCGGTTTGCTCGACCACAGGTTCGCCCGTATCCAGAACCGACAAGTCGGCATTCGGTGCTGGCGCTTCAGTGCTCTCGGGCGCATCTGTGTCCTGCGCCATCACAGCGCCGCCAAGGGCGAGGCTGGCAATCGTGGTGAGAAGCAAAAGGGGTTTGGTCATAAAGTCCTCTCCGAAGCATCGGTCATGTTTGTGGTTGCGTTATCATGGGTTGTGCAAAGTGTCAGGCCAAAACGCGAAAATGTGACCTGCGTGGCGGCGGATTCTTGCGCTTATGAATAATGATGGCATCTCAGCGACTGCTTCGCGCGATGCATGAGCTTTGAGGCGCAGGTCCTTGAAAGTAAAAGGGAAGACGCGACGCCGCACCTTCCCTTTTTTGCTCCCTGTCGGACCGGCCGACTATTATTGACTGGACGCTACGAAATGAAATCCAAGGCGTCAACAGGCAAATTAAATACATGATTTCACAAAAAAGGGCCACGCTCTGGAGCGTGGCCAGTCCAACAGGGAGGATTGCCCGACTTGGTGCGAAACATCCAAACCTTCGGGCGAAAAACATACTGGCGGCAAAAGGTTAAGATTGTATGTTCGGTTTCTGAAGATGGAGTTGGGGGACGTGTATGGATAACGGTGTCTTTGTCGGGGGTGGTGGTGAAAACTACGGGGTCAAGCAATGGCTGCGGTTGGACTACGCCAACAGGCATGGGCTCGTAGCGGGCGCCACCGGCACAGGAAAAACCGTCACTTTGCAAATTCTGGCAGAGGGCTTCTCCGCTCAAGGTGTTCCGGTCTTCATGGCCGACGTGAAAGGTGATCTTTCCGGATTGTCAAAAGCTGGAAGCTCGGATTTCAAGCTGCATCAGCCTTTTTCAGAACGTGCACAAACCATCGGCTTTGATGACTACGCTTACCGGGCGTTTCCAGTGACATTCTGGGATCTGTTCGGTGATCAGGGCCACCCGATACGAACCACCGTAGCCGAGATGGGGCCGTTGCTGATTTCGCGTCTGTTAGAGCTGTCCGAGGCGCAGGAAGGTGTGTTGAACATCGCGTTTCGCGTGGCTGACGAAGAAGGCCTACCACTTCTGGATCTGAAGGACCTGCAGGCCATGCTGGTCTGGCTGGGCGAGAACCGTGATACCGTCGCTTTGCGATATGGCAACATTTCCGTCCAGTCCGTAGGCGCAATCCAGCGGCGCTTGTTGGTTCTTGAAAATCAGGGCGCTGCCAATTTCTTTGGCGAGCCGGCCTTGGAGCTGCGCGACATCATGCGCACCGACGCGAACGGGCAGGGACAAGTCAACATTCTGGCGGCTGACAAGCTGATGGGGTCTCCGCGTCTTTACGCTACTTTTCTGCTATGGTTGCTCTCGGAACTCTTCGAAGAATTGCCCGAGGTCGGCGATCCGGAAAAGCCCAAGCTGGTGTTCTTTTTTGACGAGGCACATTTGCTTTTCGACGACGCACCGAAAGCTTTGGTGGACAAGGTCGAGCAGGTTGCCCGACTTATCCGGTCCAAGGGTGTTGGCGTCTATTTCATCACTCAGAATCCGGATGACATTCCTGAGGATATTCTCGGACAGCTCGGCAACCGGGTGCAGCATGCGCTACGCGCTTTCACCGCGCGGGATCGGAAAGCATTGCGGATGGCGGCTGAGACATACCGCGAGAACCCGGCGTTCGACACGGAACAAGCCATTCGAGAGGTCGGCGTGGGCGAAGCCGTGACCTCAATGCTCGAACGCAAGGGTATTCCCGGGATGGTCGAGCGCACACTGATCCGCCCGCCGTCGTCCCAGTTGGGCCCAATCACACCGGCAGAACGCGGTGGTGTCATGGGCGCCAGCGACCTAAACGACAAATACACGGCACGGTTGGACCGGCAATCTGCGTATGAAATACTTGCCAAGCGGGCAGAAGATGCGGCTGCCGCTGCTGAAGCGGCAGAACAAAAGGAAGCCGATCTTGATGCCGCGATGCGCGAATACAATGCAGGTCGGCGTTACAGCGGTACACGCGTCGGTCGATCGACGTCTCAACCGACACGCAAGAGCCGTTCTAGCCGCAAAGACGAAAGCTTAGGAGAGGCTATTGCCAGTGTTGTCGTCAAGGAACTGAAAGGCACAACCGGGCGGCGCATTGTGCGCGGCATACTTGGCGGGCTTTTCAAGGCGCGCTGAGCACTGGCCCTTCGGGGCTGGGCAGGGTAAGTCAAAGCGTCGAACCAGACGAAAGACATCCACATGCCCGCTGATACCACTTCAGATGCCGACTTGGTAGCCAATGAACGCCGTTCCGGTTTGCGGACCATTCGCAAGGTCGGGCCCTACCTTTGGCCGGATGACAAGCCATGGGTCAAGCATCGTGTTGTGATCGCGCTGGTGTGTCTGGTGCTGGCGAAGATTGTTAACATGCTGGCACCGCTGCTTTTTGGTAAAGCGGTTGATGCGTTGTCGGGACAGGCATCGGACCTAATGCTTGGCGGGGTCGGGCTGACCCTCGCCTATGGGTTCGCCCGGCTGGGTAATGTCGGATTCCAGCAATTGCGAGATGGCGTCTTCGCGCGCGTGGGTCAGCGCGCACTTCGTTCACTGGCGCTGGAGACCTTCACGCACATCCACCGCCTGTCGATGCGCTACCACATCACACGCAAGACCGGTGGCCTTAGCCGCATCATCGAGCGCGGGGTCAAGGGTGTCGACTTTCTGCTTCGTTTCATGCTGTTCAGTGTTGGCCCACTCATCCTCGAATTGCTGTTGGTTTCGCTGGTGCTGCTCTGGCTTCTCGATATCCGCTACATGGCAGTCGTTCTAGTCACGATCGCTATTTACGTCTGGTTTACCTTTAAGGTCACCGAATGGCGGGTGCGGCTGCGCCGTGAGATGAACGAACAGGACACGGATGCCAACCAAAAGGCCATCGACAGCCTGCTCAACTTCGAAACCGTCAAGTACTTCGGGGCCGAGGCCCGTGAGGCAGAGCGCTACGACACTTCCATGCAGGCCTATGAAGGCGCTGCGATCAAAACGGCCACGTCGCTTGCCTTCCTGAATTTCGGCCAAAGCCTGATCATCACAACCGGACTAGTCGTGGTGATGGTGATGGCCGCTCTTGGCGTGCAAAACGGGACGATCACCGTCGGTGACTTCGTCATGGTCAACGCGTACATGATCCAAATCACCATGCCGCTGAACTTCCTGGGCACTGTGTATCGCGAAATCCGGCAGGCGCTGGTTGATATGGGCGAAATGTTCGACTTGTTGGAGCAGCCGCAAGAGGTCTCCGACAAACCCGGCGCGCCTGACGTACAGGTTTCGCAGGGCGAGGTGCGTTTTGAAAACGTTAAGTTTGGCTATGATCCCGCGCGCCCGATCCTCAAAGGTGTTTCGCTGGATGTGAAATCCGGAGAGAATGTTGCGCTCGTGGGTCCGTCCGGTTCAGGCAAATCGACCATCGGTCGCTTGCTGTTCCGTTTTTACGATGTGCTGGATGGGTCCGTACAGATCGACGGCCAAGATGTACGGGACGTCACCCAAGACAGCCTGCATGAGGCGATCGGTGTCGTGCCCCAGGATACCGTGTTGTTCAACGACTCGATCCGTTACAACATTGCCTATGGCCGCGCCGACGCCTCGGAAGAAGATATCATCGCGGCAGCCAGGGCCGCCCAAATTCATGACTTCATCCTGTCGCTGCCCGAAGGCTATGACACGATGGTCGGCGAGCGCGGTCTCAAACTTTCCGGTGGAGAAAAGCAGCGTGTCGGCATTGCGCGAACATTGCTCAAGAACCCACCTATCCTGATCCTTGACGAGGCCACGTCGGCGCTTGACTCCGAGACTGAGGCGTCAATCCAAGGGGCGCTCAAACGAGCGGGAGAAGGCCGTACCGTAATCACCATCGCGCACCGTTTGTCCACCATCGCTGATGCGCACCGAATTGTAGTTCTCGAAAACGGCCAGGTTGTCGAAGAGGGCACGCACGACAGCCTGCTTTCAAAACATGGTCGTTACGCCACACTTTGGAACCGCCAGATGCAAGAAGATGCCGCCGCGTGACACAGGTCTGCCTCGAATAATCACATCCGGGTCATATTACTGCCAGTTGAATTGATCAGTATTTGCGCGTTCTAACGTTGATGAGCACAGTGTAGCGATGTCGAGATTGATCCTGTCTCAGGTGCTTCTTTTGGTCGAAGCGATTGCGATCGTGGCGCTGTATCAGGTGTTCAGTGCATTTGAATGCCGTCAAACCGATCTCTTTTTCGTCTGTCGCGGCATTCGTCTGGGCATGGTCCTTGGGCTTTGTCTCGCCGCAGGCCTCGCGCTCTTACTGTTCTTCAAACCTATGCTGCGGCAAAGTTTCGTTGAAAGATCCGAAACACCCGGCCCGTTGGCTCGGGGTTGGGGCGTTCTGCATATTACCGGACTCGGAATGATTGCAGCACCAACGTTGCTTCTGTCGCAAGATCAGCTGGTCGAGTTTGCAGCGTTCTTTTTGTTCGCCCTTGCACTCGGTGGCTCAATAGCGCTCGTGGGGGCTGCGCTATGGCTGATGCCAAGCTCGGATTGGCGCGCGCTTTTCAAAGACCATGCACGCCTTTTGGTGCCAACCATCGCAATCGCACTGCTTATCCCGTCTATGGCTTGGCTCATTGGGTTGGCATGGAATTGGTTCGAAAGCCTTCAGCTTGCGACGTTCTTCAGCGTTGCCATAGTCTTGGCGATCCTAGGCAACGATGTCTTTCTCAACCTAGACGTCCAGACCATTGGTATTCAGGACTTCTTTGTCGAGGTGGCCGAGTCTTGCTCAGGGATCGAAGGCTTGGCGCTGACCACGGCTTTCATGGCGATCTACGCTTTGATGATGAAAGATGATCTCCGCATGGGACGCTTTTGGTTGATTGTCTGGCCAGCAGCACTTTTGCTCAGCTTCATTCTCAACGTCATCCGTATCAGCGTTCTGATCCTGATTGGAACCTACATCTCGCCCGACTTGGCAGTGAATGGATTTCACAGCTTTGCAGGCTGGCTCTCCTTCACACTCTTGGCGTTGTTGATTCTGACAATTGTGAATGTGCTGCCGGGTCTCAGCAGCACACCAAAGTCCACCCGTGCGAAGGACCATCTTCCACTGACGCATGATCGTGCCGCCGCATTTATCGTGCCGTTCTTAGCTTTCATGTTGTCTGGGCTGTTTGTGCACACATTTTCGCAAACCCCCGAAGTCTGGTACGGAGTCCAAGTTGCGGCGATGGGAGTTGCGGTTTGGATATTCCGCAGGCCGATCCTCGCGTTGACACGGGATTTCGATTTGATTGCCATCGGGACAGGGACTGTTGTCGGCCTGGGATGGATCATCACCGCAGAACCGGCCGAACCCTACGCCTCGCTCGCCGGATTTGGTGCCTTCGGATTGACGATTTGGGTTGTTCTGAGGGTGATTGGCACCGCTGTTCTGGTGCCTCTGGTCGAGGAATTGTTCTTCCGGGGTTACCTGTTCAGCCTGATTGACGATGGCAGCCTGATACGGCGGGGTCTCGCCATACTTGTGACCACAGCTGGCTTTGCCGCACTTCATTCACGCCCAATAGCGGCTGCAGTGGCCGGGCTGATCTTTGCAGCCGTGTTGCTCCGGCGGGTCAGGGTCTTTGATGCAATTGTGGCGCATGCCGTTGCTAATGCGCTGATTGCGGCTGCGGCATTGGCAACACGTCAGTGGTCCCTGATCTGAGAAAGCATCGGGCATCAAAAAACATCCGGCGCGAACGCCGGATGTTCATCTGTACAGGGGGTCCATCACGCTTGCTTGCGACGACGGATTTCCCAGGCCAACAACATTGCTGCAGCGACCACAGCGAGCGCAAGTGCGCCACTGCTCGCATCAATTTCTGGAACGGACGACGCAGACGTCGTTGTCCCACCACCGAAAAAGATACGCCAGCTATCCCACGTCATAAAACCTCCTACGTAGCAGCCTTATCCAACTACACAAAAAAGCCACGATCTCCAAGCTTTCGGGGTTTTGCGTTCACAAATGCGCAACAATCGCTCACTTCTGCTAAAATGGGCGAAGGATGCTCAACGGTACTGCCACATTATTCGGCAGCACGCACAGGTCGAGTACCTTCATTCGCCTGGGATCGCTGTAGAACCCGCTTGAGATCCTCCAGTCCGGGGGGCCCGGAAGTGCCATCTTCGTAGCTTGGGTCCGTAGGTGATTCGCCATCATCCCATAGAATAGTGGGTGATTTCAGCTTTCGCGCGGCGCGTTGCAGAGCCCAATCGCGCCCTGCTTGACTTGCGCGCCCGCCGCCAAGACGGGCTATCAGCCGGAAAAGCCAAAGCGCATAGGTTGTAAACCAGACACGAGCAGCTAGCATGGAGGGCGTGAAAACAAGCGTCAATACGGTTGCAATGCCAAGACCGAACACAACCGCCGTTGCCAATTGTTTCCACCAAAGCGCTGTTGGGCTGTCGATGGAATAGCCGCCACCAAAGAAATCAAGGCTCAGCCCGAACATCATTGGTGCAAGACCGGCCATTGTGGTGATCGTCGTCAACAGGACAGGTCTGATCCGGTCCTCGGCGGTGCGCACAATGGCATCTATGCGCGGCATGTAGCGCGAGTATTCCTGATACGTGTCGATCAGAACAATGTTGTTGTTCACCACGATCCCGGCCAATGCGACGATCCCGGTGCCGGTCATAATGATGCTGAAAGTCTGGTCCATGACAAGCATGCCTATCAGGACACCAGCCGTCGAAAGGACAACGGCCAAGAGCACGAGAACAGCATTGTAGAAGCTGTTGAACTGAGCCAGAAGAATGATGAACATCAGCCCAAGCGCCGCTCCAAACGCTTTACCAAGGAATGCCTGACTCTCCGCCTGTTCCTCTTGGTCGCCGGTCCATTCCCATTCAATGCCGGGCAGAGGCTCCGTCTCCAGCCACTTAGTCAATTCGGCGATCCGCTCATTTGGGTTCACCGGCACAATACGGGCACCGTCGTCAAGTGCAGCAGTGACGGAAGCAATCGTCGCATCGGCGTTGCCGTAGATGGCGTAGCGTGTACCATTTTCAGCTTCAATTGGTCCGTCTTCGCGTTCTCGCAACATGGTAAGCACGTCATCTTCCGACCCAGACGCGACCAGTTTGAAAAGGCCCGGCACCACGTCTGCCTTGACGTCAAAATGACGCTTTTGGTCCACACGATTGATCTCGGCCAGTTTTGCCACCGGCTTTCGCGTGATGAAGTTTGAAAGTGGCACCAGACCGTCTGGCGTGCGAACGCGCAGCGTATCCAGTGTAGACAGGTAGCGATCTTCTTCAGGCAGGCGCACCCGAATCTCGATCTCTTCGTCCGAGCTGTCCACGCGCATCGTATCAAGTAAGATACCACGCGTGACGAGTTGCACCATCGCACCAACGACAGCAACGTTTGCGCCATAGCGTCCGGCTTTTTCGACATCGACATCAATCTGCCAGTCAATGCCGGGTAGCGGCAGCGTGTCTTCAATCAGAGTCAAGCCAGCGGTTGCCTCGAATGTTTCGCGCGCGATCGCCGTCGATGTCAGCAGAGTGTCCCAGTCATCGCCCTTGAGGCGCAGATGCACCGGTTTGCCGCTGGCGGGACCGCGATTCTGTGACAGGATTTCAATCTCGACGCCCGGGATCGTCTGCAACTGATTGGTCAATTCTTCGAGGACCAAGTCTCCATCCAGATCGGGTCGGTCCGCGCGATCTTCCCACGGGATGGTCTCAAGCTGCACCTGACCGATGGTATCCTTGGGCACGGCAGCGCCGCTTGCATCAGTGTTGAGACCTCCTTCACCCGCGAAGGAAAAAGCGTTCTTCACACCTGGATGCGCGAGAACGATGTCTTCCGCCCGCATCACAAGCGCGTCTTTCTCTTCAAGGCTCAGGTTGCCTCGGGCCCGAACGTACACGATGGCTTGTTCTGGTTCGGATTCGACAAAGAACTCCACACCGTTGTTGTTCTCGCCGAAATAGGTGAACACGCTGAACACAAAAGCCAGAACGGCAGCGCCAGCCACGATGGGCATGATCGGATTGCCCGCGATGAACTTGATGAAATACCCAAAAACCGTCCGGCGGCGTCTGCCTTCGATCCGCTTGCGCTTCCAATGGATCGACGCGGCATCAAGCACGATCGATGCCAGAACAGAGCCGACGAGGAACAGGACGATGCCCGGGACGTGCGCCGCGACGCCGTCCGCCACAGGAGGAAACAGGAATGCGGGGTCCAGCAGCATCAACGCGCCGAGAAACAGAACGCCCAGAACGACTGGCACCAACGCAGCACGCAAAAGCCAAGGCGTATTGGCACGCAAGCCCTGCGCGGCGCGATCCAGCATGCGGGAAAAACGGCCGGTGACGCCGCCCATGACAGGCAGATAAATCAACGCCACGACCAGTGAGGCCGAAAGCACAAAAATCAGTGTGACTGGCAACATGCCCATGAACTCACCGGGAACACCTGGCCAAAAGAGCATTGGAAGGAAGGCACACAAGGTTGTCGCTGTGGAACTGACCACAGGCCAGAACATCCGCTTGGCAGCTTCGACATAGGCGTGCATCGGCCCAGAGCCTTCGCTGATGCGCTTGTCCGCGTATTCGACGACCACGATGGCGCCGTCGACAAGCATCCCCACCGCGAGGATCAATCCGAACATGACGATGTTGGATATGCTGACGCCCATGATCGTCAGGAACACAAAGCAAAGCAGGAACGACGTCGGGATCGCAAACCCCACGAGCAGTGCTGCGCGCAAACCAAGTGCGGCCAGAACCACAATCATCACCAGCGCAATCGCTGTCAGTACCGAACCTTCCAGCTGTTTTACCATGCTGTCGACGATCCGCGATTGGTCATTCGACGTACCGACCGTCACGGCGGCTTGAAGCTCTGCAGGCCATTTCGCCTCTGCTTCGGCAACCGCAGCCTTCACGGCATCCGCCGTGTCGATCAGATTGAAACCTTTCCGTTTGACCACCTGCAGCGCAAGCGTCTTTTCCCCATTGAACCGCGCTGTGCCTTCGCGATCTTCAAATGTCAGATTGATAGTCGCCAGATCGCCCAAGGTCACAACGCGGTCACCGTTCACCTTGACCGGCAGATCATAGACGTCGCGCTGGTCGTCAAAGCTTGAGGGGATCTTGACCGCAAAACTGCCTTGGTCACTGCGCAGTTCACCGGCAGCAATGAGTTGGTTGTTGTTTTGCACAACGCTGATCAACTCGCTCGCGGTAACGTTATAGCTTTCCAGCTTGAGAGGGTCGATGATGACCTCAAGCATCTCGTCGCGATTGCCTGCGATGCCAGCTTCCAACACAGAATCCAGTGTTTCAAGCCGGTCCTGCAAGTCTTTTGCAACCCGCGCCATCGTGCGTTCGGGTACGGGTCCCGTCAGGTTGACGATAACAATGGGAAATTCGGAAAAGTTGATTTCGTTGATCGAGTACTGTTCTGCGCCTGACGGAAACTTCGATTGTGCCTTGTTCATAGCATCGCGCACATCGGCCAGAACCTGCGTTTTGTCCCAGCCGAATTCGAATTCCAAAGCGACGCCAGCATAGCCTTCAGCCGCAGTGCCCGACATCGATTTCAACCCGTCGAGATCCGCAAGTTCCGTCTCCATTGGTTTGACCAACAGCGTCTCACTGTCAGCCGCGGATATGCCGGGAAATACGGTCGACACAAAAAGCGCCGGGATTTCGATGTCCGGCTCGCCTTCTTTGGGCAAACCGACATAGGCATAAGTCCCGATCGCCAGTGACAGCGCAATAAACGCCAGAACCATTCGGGCACGTTCGGCGGCCCAATCGACGATACCGGTCATTGTATGACCTCTTCAAAGTTCGGGGCGACTTCGACGCCATCTGTCACAAATTCCTGACCGACAGTGATCACGTCGACCTGTTCCGGCAGACCGGTGATGTAGACGCCTTCCGGCGCATCCCGCAGCACGGTGACCGGCATGAACCGGGCCAGACTGTCGGCGTCAATTGTCCGGACGCCCAGCATCCCTTCGTCATTGAGTGTCA
>JAUIIR010000046.1 GCA_030431485.1 Alphaproteobacteria bacterium | reverse complement strand
TATTTCTGATACCGATCTGGGAAAGCCTGTATTTCTATGTCATCCACCGTGTGATCCACATTCCCTTTCTCTATAAGCACGTCCACTACCTGCATCATCGCAACATCAACGTCGGACCGTGGTCGGGGATGTCACAGCACCCGATTGAGCAGATGATCTTTCTCGGCTCCGTCTTTGTGCACCTGCTGATCGGGGCGCATCCGGTGCATATCCTGTTTCACCTGCAGTATTATTTCCTGACGGCCATGACGACCCACACAGGGTTTCAGGGGTTGCTTCTGAAAGACAAGGACCGTCTCGCGTTGGGCACGTTCCACCACCAGATGCATCACCGTTATTTCGAGTGCAATTACGGTAGCCTAGAGGTTCCGTTCGATAAATGGTTTGGCACCTTCCACGATGGCACGGTTGAAGCCAATGAACGGATGCAGGAGCGCCGCAAGAGGATCATGGGGCGATGATCCGTCTTGTTGATAGCCGGCCGTACTCATGCGCAGGGTTGTCGCTGGCCTAGCGCATCACAAATGGGTTCGCCATTGGTTGGTCAGAGGTGTTGATCCACGTGGTCTTTGTGCGCGTGTAGTCGTGGATGGCTTCCAGACCCGCTTCGCGCCCGTATCCTGACTGATCGAACCCTCCGAATGGCGCAATCGGAGAGACAGCGCGATACGTATTTACCCAACAAATCCCCGCCTTAAGTCGGGATGACACGCGATGAGCACGGGCGACGTTTTCGGTGAAAACTCCGGAGCCAAGACCAAACGGTGTCGCATTGGCCAGCGCGATGGCCTCTTCTTCGGTGTCGAACGGCAAAAGAGACATGACCGGACCAAACATTTCCACTTTCAGGGTTTCGGTATCCGCATCTGCGCATTCGACAAGCGTTGGCGCCATGTAGTTTCCGGGGCGATCAAGCGGAGTACCGCCAAACCGGACTTTCGCGCCACCCGCAACCGCTGCGGAGAGTGTCTTTTCGATGGTTCTGATCTGTGCCGCTGTACACAGAGGCCCAATCTGTGTGCCCGCATCGAGCGGGTCGCCGATGACGGCGTGTTTCATTTTCTGCTCGATCCGGGAAGCAACCTCTTCGATGACCGAGCGATGCACGAGACCCCGCGTGCCTGCCACGCAGCTTTGACCGGACGCGCCGAAGTTTCCGGCAATCAATCCGTTCGAAGCACCGTCGAGATCGGCATCCTCAAAGACCAGAATCGGCGACTTGCCTCCCAGTTCGAGCGACGTCACTGCGAAATTTTCGGCCGAGTTGCGCACCACGTGACGCGCTGTCTCTGGCCCGCCGGTAAAGGCGATCCGGTCCACGTCCGGATGGCGCGTCAGCGGAATGGCACAGTTTTCCGCGTCCCCCGTAATGACGGAAACAACACCTTTGGGGAAACCGGCTTTCTCGACCAGCCGGGCAAATTCGAACATCGGGGCCGGGGCAATTTCTGAGGCTTTCAGCACAACGGTGCAGCCTGCCGCAAGCGCCGGACCAAGTTTGGTTGCGGTCAGGAACATCTGCGCGTTCCAGGGCACAATCGCGACAACGACCCCGATGGGCTCGCGCCGTGTAAAGACATGCATGTCCGGTTTGTCGATCGGCAGCACGGCACCTTCGATCTTGTCGGCAAGCCCGGCATAGTAGCGGTAGTAGTCGCCGACATAGGCGGTCTGGCTGGCCGTTTCCGCCAAGAGCTTGCCGCTGTCCGTGGTCTCAATCCGCGCGATCTCGGCAGCGTTTTGCTCGACCAGTTCTGCCAGACGATAAAGCAGCTTGCCCCGCTGCGTCTGTGTCATGTCGCGCCAGGCCGGGTCATTCAGTGCGCGGCGGGCGGTGGCGATGGCGCGGTCGACATCGTCGCGGGACGCACAGGCAAAAGTGGCCCAGTCTTGCCCTGTGGCCGGGTTCTGTGACGTCATGACCTGACCGTCCGAGCCTTCGCTCCAGTCGCCATCAATAAAAAGCAGGTAATGCGGCTTGCTGTCCATGTCGGTCCTCACGCAAAGGCTGGCATAACGTCATCAATAAAACGCGCGAGCGAGGCGCGTTTGCGATCAAAGCTCATGCCGCTGTCAATCCAGAAAGAATACTCGTCATAGCCAAGCTCTTCGTATTTGCGAACCTTTGCAATGACGTCTTCGGCTGTTCCAATGGTCAGGTCGCGCGCCATGTTTTCTGGCGACATAAGTGCGTTCGCGGCCATCTCTTTGTCGGACAGGCGGGCGATAAGACCCTGATCTACGGGTCGCTTGTTCTGAAACCATGCTCCGAAATAGCAGTAGAAGCGCGACAGTTCCTTGGCGGCCAACGCGACATCCTCATCATCCGCGCCAACATAGGTGTGATGCAGAAGCATGATCTTTGGGCGCGGACCTTCATAAGTGGCACAGGCAGATTTGAAACGGCCCATCAGCGTTTCAATTTCTTCCATCCCTTGCCACAGCGGCGTCACCTGAATGTTGAATCCGTTATGCACCCCGAATTCGTGGCTGTTGGGATCACGGGCTGCAATCCAGATCGGCGGTCCTCCGGGTTGCGCTGGCTTTGGGACAGCGGTTGTTGCGGGGAAACTGAAGAAGGTGCCGTCATGCGCGCAATCGCCCGACCAGAGCTTTGGCAAAAGCGGAGCAATCTCGCGCATGCGCTGTCCCGCCTCCCATGCATCCATTCCAGGCATGAGACGTTCGTATTCATAGGAATAGGCGCCGCGTGCGATACCAAGCTCTATTCGCCCGCCTGTCATCAGATCGGCTGAGGCGGCTTCGCCGGCCAGTTTGATCGGGTGCCAGAACGGGGCAATGACAGTGCCTGTGCCCAGCTTTACGTTCTTGGTATGATGCGAGATGTGCACCAGCGACATAAGCGGATTGGGTGCGATGGTGAATTCCATCCCGTGATGTTCACCGGTCCAGACAGCCCGCATCCCGGCATCATCCGCCATCTTGCACAGCTCGATAAGCTCGTCTTGAAGCTGATCATGCGGCTGATCCGGCGTGAGCCGTTCCATATGCACAAAAAGTGAGAACTCCATCGTCAGGCCCTTTCTGCTGGAACGGAGGTGTCGCAGCGCCCAACATCGGCGATGCTCGGGTCGCCGGTGCCAGTGCGTGGGTGCGTTTGCAGGACGCTCATGGCCAAGCCTCCTGTGCCAAATCCAGAAGGGCAGTGTTGACGTGGCCGGCATGGGTCATGAGCATCATGTGGGCTGCGCCTTCAACGATCATCGCCCGGCCATGTGGTGCCAAAGCGGCCATATCGCGTGACATGCCAGGGGTCGAATTCGGCTCAAGCGCGCCGGTCGCGAAAAGCGCCGGACACCGGAGACCCGTCAGCGCGGACCGATCTGGACCTGTCGCATGGGCGAAGGCTTCATAGGCCCACCGATAGCCCATCGGATCAACTGTCCGCAGCCACGTATCGCAGGCGGTGCGCTCAGGGGACGGGACAGTACCGAACCAGCGCTGAAGGGTCGGTTCGGGGTCCGGCAATGCGATACCGTTATGGCTGGCAGCGCGGGATTTGACGGCTGCGGAAGCCTCTGGCGGGCGTTCGAACACGGCGTTCAGCGCCGCCACGGCGGAAATCTTATCGGGCGCGCGAAACGCCAGTTCAAGAGCGACCATCGCCCCCATGGAATGGCCGACCACCAGAGCGATTTGATCCAGTTCATCCAGCACCTCTAAAGCGGCCAGCACATAGTCTTCCATCGCCAAGGGGGTGGACGGGCAGGGGCTTTCGCCATGTCCATACATGTCGGGTGCGATCACTTTGAAGGATGTGCTTAATGCCGCGATCTGGGCCGCCCATGCCTCTGCCCGGAGACCCACCCCATGCAGCAAGAGCACGGGGCGGCCCCGGCCCGCAATGATGGCGGACAGGCCCTTGACCTCAGACCGCTGCTGGGTTGTCCAAGTCATGCCCAAGGTCTTTCAGGTCCTGATAACGATCCCCTATGCGGTGATGTGGCCGGCCGGACAGGGCGCCCCCCAGCACAACGACCACTTCATCAGCGCGTGGCGCATCCGGGATTGAAAACTGGATCGTCAAATAATGAGACCGGCGTCCCGCGTCGTTCTTGTCCATCAGCGGGACCATGATCGCTGCGTCTGCCGGGCCACGGGTGTTGGTAAAGGCAAGGTAGGACTTGGCGCCAACCGCTTCGCGGTAAAAATTGCCGAACCGCAAGGTGTGGATTAGCCCGGAGGCATGTTCGATTTCACCATCCAAACCCACAACGGCGGCTTTGCCATAAGCTTCGATCGCCGCTCCGTCACCAGCAAGCGCAATCATGCGCTCTGTCATCATTTCCCCAAGAACGGGCCCGAACGCGCGGATCTCCGGCGTCAGGTCTTCGACAAATCTGCCGGACCACGGGTTTCTTATAACCGCTGCCACTGCGAACATACGCCAGGGGGTATCCGTCGCGCGGAATCCTTCGATGAAGACCTCTTCATCATAGGTCACGATCTTTCGTATTTCTGGGCTCATTGCGTCCTCCGGTTGGCTGACGCGAACCGTATGAACAGCTGAATTCTTTGACAAATGAAGGAATTATGCCCTTAAGTATTACGAAAACTTATGGCTGGCTTGTTCAATGGCGAAACCACTTCCTCCACTCGGCTGGATCCGCTCTTTCGAGGCTGCCGCCCGGCATTTGAGCTTTACTGCGGCGGCGGAAGAATTGGGTCTGACGCAGTCGGCGATCAGTCAACAGGTCAAGGCGTTTGAGACACGTCTTGGCATGCCGCTTTTTGTTCGTCACGCGCGTGGTCTCGCGTTGACCGATGCGGGTCGGCGGTTGGTTCCAGAGATTGAAGCACCGTTGCAGGCGCTTGCTTTGGCGATGGACGGAGTAACGACGGGTTCGAGCGAAGGCCTGTTGACAATCGCCACGTCCGTGAGTGTGGCGCATTGGATCCTTGCTCCGCATCTGACAGAGTTCAGAAACCAGCATCCGGGTCTGCGCGTCCAGTTGCTCAGCGCCATCTGGCCGGATGATTTCCACTCGACTCAGGCAGATGTGGAAATCCGGTTCGGATCGGCCAAGCAAGCCGGGAGTGATGCAGACCTGCTCTTGCCGAACCGTCTTATTGCGGTGAAGGCCCCAAGTCTCGATGGCCGCATTCAGGACCTGCCCCTGATCGAGGCGGTCGGGACGTCAAGCGGCTGGCGGGCGTGGTCCAGGCATGTCGCGCAGGTGCGGACTCCGTCTCTGTTTACGGATACGTATGGAATGGCCCTGCATCTGGCTGTCAATGGGAATGGGGTCGCTCTGGTCAGTGAATTGCTGGCTGATCACGCTCTGCGAACGGGCCTTGTCGTACGGGCGCATACCGCTTCGATAGACAGCAGTGAAGGGTATTATCTGTCTGTCGACAAAGGCAAACCGGATGCGCTCGCATTGCGCGACTGGCTGCGCGTCACGCTTGCAAGAATCACAGAGCGCGTCCCGCAGGAGCAAGACGGCATCTGAAGACGCGGGATCAGCATGACCTTGGGTCTGGGATTTTTGGGCACGAAGCTGTTTGTCATCTTGTGGTAGCAGTCCCAACCAGAGGCTTGTCATGCACAGTCGGAAACCGCATGCATGCATGTCGACGTGGTGCGCATTGCGCATCACGATCTGCATGGCCTCAAATTGCCGAGCTGGGCGGTGTCACGCTGCCAAAAGAACCGCTCCAACTATGAAGCACTGCCAGCGCTGCCCTGGAAACCTTTTAAAAAAAGAGGTGACGTCACCTGAGTTGGGTGGGCATCCTCTCTTCTGACGAAACCCTGTAACGAGGCTTCGAACCTGTATCCCGGTTCCCCGGGACCTGATGAAACGCGTCTCTCATGGTTTGAACGCCTGAGGCATTCGCAAAGAGAGTGTGTCACGTGTGTGTTCCGCCAACGGGCAGAACAGGTCTTGGATCCAATGGCCGAGAGGTATCCCGGCCAAGGGTTAAGCATCAGGAAATGGAGCGTACGGTGCGACCGTGTTTCCGAGGGGGCAACGGCCTTTAGCGAGCCAATTGAGCGGCTTCGCGCGCCAGCTCTTCAATTGCGGCCCAATCGCGTTGGGCAACCAGGTCTTTCGGTGCAACCCAGCTGCCCCCGGCGCAAAGCACGTTTGACAGGCTCAGGTAGTCCGGCGCGTTTTTGAGCGACACGCCGCCTGTAGGGCAAAACCGCACCTGCGGGATCGGTGCGCCAATGGCCTTGAGCGCCGGAGCGCCGCCATTGGCTTCTGCCGGGAAGAATTTTTGAACCGTATAGCCACGCTGCAGAAGCGCCATTGCTTCCGAAGCTGTCGCCGCGCCGGGCAAGAGCGGCAGGTCGGCCGCTTCGCAGGCGTCCAGCAGACGATCTGTGGCGCCCGGTGACACGCCGAACCGTGCGCCCGCATCCACTGCGTTCTGCACATCCTCGGGTGTGAGCAAGGTGCCAGCGCCGACTACTCCGCCTTCGACCTGCGCCATTTCGCGGATCACATCCAGCGCCGCATCAGTGCGCAGGGTAACTTCAAGAACCGGCAAACCACCGGCAACCAGCGCTTCGGCCAAGGGGCGTGCAACGCTGGCATCATCCACCACAAGCACTGGTATGATCGGGGCGAGACGGCAGAGTTTTTCGCTTTCGACGCTGGCTTGGAGAGGAGTGATCATATTGTATTCCTAATGGTTGTGGTGCGTTCTTAATGTGATGCGTTAAACCACGACGCCGGCACCATGTTCGGCAAGGCCAACCGTGTTCCGGAAGGCCGCAAACAATTCGCGACCGACGCCGTGGCCGTTTCCGCTGAGGTCGGCTGTGACCGGCTCTCTTTGCTCGAAATCCTCGGCCAGACAGTCGATTTTGCCGCTCACTGCATCGACGCGCAGAATATCGCCGTCTCGCACGCGTGCGAGCGGGCCACCTTTGGCCGCCTCGGGTGACACGTGGATGGCGGACGGCACTTTGCCAGAGGCACCTGACATCCGGCCATCCGTCACCAGCGCCACCTTCAGCCCGCGATCCTGCAAGACAGCCAGTGTCGGGGTCAGGCTGTGCAGTTCCGGCATCCCGTTAGAGCTTGGCCCCTGGAAGCGGACAACAACAACGGTATCTTCGATGAACTCGCCGTTCTTGAACGCAGCTTTGACGTCTTCCTGATCGTGAAACACGCGCGCTTTCGCTTCTATCACATGGCGTTCCGGCGCAACGGCTGAGGTCTTCATCATGCCTTTGCCGAGATTGCCCGCAAGCTGTTTGAGGCCGCCGGTGGGCTGGAATGGATCACTGGCTGGGCGGAGGATCTTGTCATTCTGCGTCTCACCAGCGCCGGGCGCGTAAACGACACGACCCTCGTTCATCTTGGGTTCCTGAGTGTAAAGGCTAAGGCCATCACCGGCGACGGTCTTGACCTCTTCGTGCAGCAAGCCGTTTTTGAGCAGCTCGCCGATCATGAAACCCAGACCGCCCGCGGCGTGGAAATGGTTCACGTCAGCCAATCCGTTTGGATACACTTTCGCCATCAGTGGCGTGACCGAGGAGATGTCCTCGAAATCCTCAAGCCGCAGTTCAACCCCGGCCGCGCGCGCCATTGCAGGCAGGTGCAGAACGAGGTTTGTGGAGCCGCCCGTGGCCATCAGGCCGACAATGCCGTTCACAAACGCCTTTTCGTCCAGCACATCGCAGACCGGCCGGTAGTCGTTGCCAAGCTGGGTGATTTCCAACGCGCGCTTTGTGCCTGCAACTGTCAGCGCCTCGCGCAGAGGTGTGCCCGGATTGACAAAGCTGCTGCCGGGCAGATGCAGGCCCATGAATTCCATCAGCATCTGGTTTGAATTCGCGGTTCCGTAGAACGTACAGGTTCCCGGAGAATGATAAGACGCCATCTCGGCCTTCATCAACTCGTCGCGCCCAATCTCGCCAGCGGCGAATTTCTGCCGAACCTTGGCCTTTTCGTCATTTGGCAGGCCGGAGGGCATCGGACCGGCGGGGATGAAGATACCGGGCAGATAGCCAAAAGTCCCTGCCGCGATGACGAGGCCGGGCACAATCTTGTCGCAGACCCCAAGGTAGAGTGCGGAATCAAACGTGTTGTGGCTGAGCGCCACCCCTGCAGCCAAAGCAATCACGTCACGCGAAAAGAGCGACAGTTCCATGCCGACCTGACCTTGGGTGACGCCGTCACACATGGCGGGTACGCCCCCCGCGACCTGCGCGGTTCCGCCTGCGGCGCGTGCCGCATTCCGGATGATATCGGGATAGCTTTCAAAGGGCTGGTGAGCAGACAACATGTCATTATAGGCCGTGACGATGCCGATATTCGGGCTGCGCTCGGTTGCGAGTTTGTCCTGATCCTGACCCATTGCAGCATAAGCATGCGCCTGGTTGCCACAACTCAGATGGGCGCGACGGGGGCCTTCGGCCGCTGCCTGCCGCATGCGCTCCATGTAGCGGCCACGAGAGGCCTCGGATCGTTCCTGAACCCGTTCCGTCACCCGTTTGATCGTATCGTTCAGCGCGTGTGCCATGATGCCTCCGCGTAAAAAGCGTTCGTGTTTGATGGGTCATGTAGTGAAGTTAGCGCTAACAGTAAAGGTCTAACAAATGAGGCGCAAGGGCGTATCCGCCGGACAATTTGCCTCAAATTGTACTGTTTCCGCCCTGATCCGGTCCATTTGTCGCGTCAAACCCATCGCAACGACAAAAAACGTTTCAGGCCCGAAAAGAGCGACAAGATGCACAGATTATTTAAAATCCTGATAGTCCCGATTCTGTTGGTGTCATTGACCGCTTGTGCGTCAGTGCCAACTGCGACGCGCTGGGCTATGCCCGACGATACCATGCTGGGCGCGGACCTACAGCAGGGCGTGGCTGCCGTTCCAGCGGCTGCTCCAAACGTTCGCATCGACAGTTTTACGGTGAACGTGCCGAAATCCCTCAAGGTCAACGAACGCAACCTGTACTACCCGATTGGCGATATCGTCTGGCGTGGAGAGCCGCGTGGCGACCGCTATGCTCAGGTCAAAGCGATGTTCGATGCGGGTCTGCGTAGCGCGGCCACCCGGATCGACGGCGCGCGTCCGGTTCGGCTGGACGTTCAGGTGACGCGGTTCCATGCTTTGTCAGAAAAGGCCCGTTACACAGTTGGGGGCGTACACGATATCGATTTCCGCTATCGCCTTGTCGATGTGCAGACCGGACTGCCCATCGGGCCATCCAAAGAGATCAATGCAGACCTGAAGGCTCTGGGCGGGCAGGCGGCGATGGCTGCTGAAGGCCGGGGCGAAACTCAGAAATCGCGCATCATCGCGCATCTGGCGCGCGTTTTCTACGAGGAACTGATGGTGCCGGGTGGGCATATTACGGCGAACCTTGGTCTGCTGCAGGCGATCAACGATCTTTGAGCCAAAAAACACGGCTTTCCCCTTTGGAGCGAGGGGCGTAAAGGGGACGGTATGACACCGTCCCCTTTGCCTGTGCTCCGCCTCCTTCCCAAAACCAAACCGCAAGCCATTCGGCGCGGCTATCCTTGGGTCTATTCCAACGAAGTGGTGACCGACCGCCGGACACGTGGACTGGTGCCCGGGACGATCGCTGTGCTTGAGGACGCCGAGCGCAAGCCGATGGCTTTGGTGGCGGTCAACCCGACGTCCAAAATCATTGGCCGGGTTTTGGATGGTCCTGACGCGCAGGCGCCGGATCGGACATGGTTTGCAAAGCGCCTGAGCAAGGCGTTGTCACTTCGCGAGCGACTTTTCCCGACGCCCTTCTACAGATTGGTCCATGCCGAGGCAGACGGATTGCCGGGTGTCATCATTGACCGGTTCGGTGACACTGCGGTGATCCAGCCAAACGCAGCCTGGGCGGATGTGTTGTTGGCAGAACTGGCGGCCGCCCTTGCCGACGTTACGGGGGTGACAACCATTCTGAAGAATGCAGGGGGGCGGGGACGCTCACTCGAAGGCCTCGACGATGTGGATGCGGTTCTTTTGGGAGACGCGCCAACGGCCCCCGTAACGGTCGAGATGAATGGTGCGATCTATATGGCTGATCTGATCGGTGGGCAGAAGACTGGCCTGTTTTTCGATCAGCGTCCAAACCACGCTTTTGCGGCGTCTCTGTCCAAGGATGCGCGGGTTCTTGACGTGTTTTCCCATGTGGGCGGGTTTGGTCTTGCCGCGCTCGCTGGCGGAGCCGTTTCGGCGCGATGTGTCGATGGGTCTGAGGCGGCGTTGGACCTTGCCAGCCAAGGCGCGGCGCAGATGGGGGCTGGCGATCGGCTGAGCACAACCAAGGGCGATGCATTTGCCGTCCTGACCGAGCTTGGCGAGGCATCAGAGCAGTTCGAAGTTGTCGTCTGCGATCCACCCGCGTTTGCACCCTCCCACAAAGCTCGCGAAGCCGGTCTGCGCGCCTATGAAAGAGTGGCCCGTCTGGCGGCCCCGTTGGTGGCTGAGGACGGCTATCTCGTGCTGTGTTCCTGTTCCCATGCGGCTGATCTGTCAGCCTTTACCGGGGCCTGTTTGCGCGGGATCGGACGTGCCGGACGGCGTGCGCAATTGATCCATACGGGGCAGGCGGGGCCGGACCATCCGCTGATGCCCCAACTGGCGGAGTCCGGGTATCTTAAAGCGCTGTTCTTCCGACTGTGAAGGTCTGTCTCGACACCTGTGTGCTCTACCCGACCGTGATGCGCGAGGTTTTGCTTGGCGTGGCGGCACAGGGGCTGTTCGAGCCGGTCTGGTCAGAGCGAATCCTGGGTGAATGGTCCCGTGCGGCTGCCAAACTGGGGCTGGCAGGGCAAGTCCAGGCGGATGCCGAAATCGCGATGGTCACCGCTCATTGGCCGCAGTCCAAGGTCATACCACCGGCTGGGCTGCTTGACCGGCTGTGGCTGCCCGATGCCAATGACGTGCATGTCCTTGCGGCTGCCATTGCAGGCCATGCAGATGTCATTGTGACGGTCAATGCAAAGGACTTCCCGCGCAACATTCTGGCGGAAGAGGGGCTGTCCCGCGCTGATCCCGATGGGTTTCTGGTCGGGCTTTATGCCAGTGCTCCAGACGCGGTCACTCAAGCCGTGGCCCAGGTCCACTCCGAGGCCAACCGACTGTCCGGTCAGGAATGGGACATCCGACGTCTTATGAAGAAAGCGCGCCTGCCGCGTTTGGGCAAGGCGCTGGAAGCCGGTCTTGGGTAACAGGCCGACAAATAATGGCTGATCAGCGCAGGTAATCCATCGGATCGACGCTGTCGAAGCCTTTGCGCACTTCGAAATGAACGCGTGACGGTTCGAAATCGGCGACCTTGGCAATGGATTGACCCCGGCTCACCGCGTCGCCCTTGGTAACAGTGATGTTGTCGACATGGGTATAAACCGTCAGCAGATTATCCGGGTGCCGGATCACGAGGATATTGATGCCGTCGGTGTTCCGCGTAATCGCAGCGACCTGACCGCTGGCGGCGGCTTTGACAGATGTGCCAACAGATGCGCCGATGTCGATGCCATCATTGCGACCCTTTGCATACTCGCGAATGATGCTGCCCTGCACCGGGAAGGACATCGCTGCATCTGGCTTGCTGGCTGCGGTCTGCGCGCCGACATCGGCGGCAGGCGCCGATGCAGCAGCCGTGGCGGTGGCGGCGGTTGCAGCAGCGGCGGGTTCCGGGGAGTCCTTTGGCAAAGGTTGCGACGCTGACGGTGGCTCAGGCGTGGGCGATCCGGTTCCGGGTCGGGGAGGCGTGTCGTCCTCGGCAGGCGCAGCTGCAGTAACGACTGGGATCAGGAGGTACTGGCCCTCGCGCAGGCTGAAGCTGCTATCGAGCCCGTTCCAGTCTGCCAGCGACCGGACGGAAACGTTATAAAGCCGTGCGATGGTAAAGGCTGTTTCCCCTCGCTTGACCTGATGGCGGATCGGTTCAGTCCCGGTTTGAGGCGCAGGGCGCGCGGCAGAGGGCGTGGGGTCGGACCGATCGATTGCGTCGCTGGCCAACGTGGTGATGTCGATTTCGGAGGCCGGGCGGATCGGCCCTGTGGTCGCCGCACCGGTGGCGGGCGATGGCTCTGCGACGCGCCGGGGAAGGGCCACGATTTCGCCCGCGCGCAAGGAATCGCCGGTCTGAATACCGTTATACCGCGCAAGTTGGTCAGCCGGCAGACCGATGCGGTTTGCGAGACGGGCCAGCGTGTCACCGCGCTGTGCCACGGCGACCTGATAGTTTGGATAGGAAATCACGCCGCGATTGTCCGGTTCAGGTCTTGGCGCCGTGGCTGCGCGTGCCGCGTCTGCGGTGTTGAACCCGCCATTGAGTTTGCCGCGCAGGTCTAAATCAAGCGGTTCGGAGCATGCTGCCAAGAGCGCCAAGAGCGACAGGCTTGTGCCAACTCGGAAACCGGAACCGCGAATAAACGTGCAAATGCCCATATCAATATCCTCAGATGCGCCGGTTGTACCCCGGTCGTCACAGCTCATAGTATGCCCGGTTTAGCCGTCGCGGGCCACCCCTTCGACCAGCGGAACAAAGCGTACGGGCCTCAATTCATCGTAATCAAGCCCGGTTTCTGTGCGTCTCACCCGGATCAGGTGTTGCACCGCATCGGATTGACCCACCGGGAGCACCATGATTCCGCCGACTTTGAGCTGAGCGAGAAGTGGCCCGGGAGGGTCCTCGGCGGCAGCTGTTACAAGAATGCGGTCGAACGGCGCCTGATCGGGCAAGCCAAAACTGCCGTCTGCGGTGAACGCTGTGATATTGGGAAGCCCCAACTGGTCGAACACCTCTCGCGCTTCGCGGACCAGCCGGGAATGACGGTCCACCGTATAAACACGCCGCGCAAGTTGGCTCAGAATCGCCGCCTGATAGCCCGAGCCAGTGCCAACTTCGAGCACCGTATCCCGTGGACTGATCTCAAGCGCCTGTGTCATCAGACCCACAACCGAGGGCTGGCTGATGGTTTGACCGCACGCGATGGGCAGTGGCATATCTTCATACGCCCGTTCTGCAAAATAACCGCGAATGAACGGGGCGCGGTCGATCCGCTCCATTGCGGTCAGAACGGCGGCGTTCGTTACGCCGCGCGAGCGCAGCGAATAGAGGAACTGCATCTTGCGTTCCGCCTCATCCATCAGTCAAAGGCGTCCCGCATGGCGTCTAGCTGATCTGCAGCCGTCAGATTGGCCCGCATGGGCGTGATACTGATAAACCCGGCGAGGTTCTCGGAGGCATCGCTTCCGGCGGCAGTCGGGGCCCGCTGATCGCCGCCCTTGATCCAGAGGAACCGACGCCCGGAAGGCGAGTTGTGCGGCTCGACCGAAAAATGGGTGCCCTGCCGGATTCCCTGCGGCGTGATGCGGGTGCCCTTGACGGCAGCGGCGGGCACCGGCGGGAAGTTCACATTGTAGAACAGGCGGTATCCTGTCTGATCTTTCGGGTCATGTGCCAGAATCCGCCGGATCGTGTCCGTGCCATGCACACGCGCCGCTTCGAACGGATCGTCGGCCTGTGCATTGTCTGGCCCGTAATACTGCGACAGTGCAATGGCGGGGATGCCCTGAAGCGCCGCTTCCATCGCGCCGCCCAGCGTGCCGGAATAGAGCGCGTTTTCCGCCGAGTTATTACCTCGGTTCACGCCCGAAAGCACAAGGTCAGGGGGCGCGTCACGCATCACGTCGTGCAGACCGGCCAGCACGCAATCGGCAGGGCTGCCCTCGGCGGCAAAGCGGCGCGGCCCCATTTCGCTGACCATCATGGGATGAGTATAGCTGATGCAATGCCCGACACCTGATTGTTCAAAGGCTGGAGCCACGGTCCAGACCTCGCCCTCCGGGCCTGCAAGGTCATGAGCGATGGCGCTGAGCACCTTCAGTCCCGGTGCGTTGATCCCGTCGTCATTGGTGATGAGTATGCGCATATTTCCGCCCGTATTTATTGCCATTGTCTCTACGGGAAGGGGCGCGGCGGAGCAAGCGGGGCTTGGACCTTGAGACGGTCAGACCGCCACGATATGCCTGCCGGGCGCAAACCCTGTGACTTCTGCATCCAGAAACGCTTGGGTCAACTCGTCCGACAGATACCGCTGATAATAAAGCTGCGGGTCCGACCAGGCATGGGCATCGCCGATGATGGACTTGTCGAGCAGGATGCGCGCCTTGGGATAGGTGTAAGTGTCGACGCCTTCCCAGCGCACGTCCGGGCCGGGATAGGGCGGGTCGATCCCATCGCGTGCCAAGGCCGTCAGTTCGCGCTGGATGATCCAGACCGCATGGGTTTGCAGCGTGTCGCCGTTCTTGAACTCGAAGGTCACGGGGTAAAAGGCGTGCACGCCCGGCTCGATCCGCTCGACGAGCTCGCACACCGTGTCGCTCACCAACGTGCCGGTGTTGTTGCCCAGGAAATCGGCATAGCGCTTTTTCTTGATGTTCGGGCGCAGACGGCGCGGCAGATAGGTGGGGTCGATGGCGCGGCCACAGATCGGCACGGCCGAGTCCGGCGGCCGCCGTTTGCCGAAAGTCACGCTTTGGTCGATATTCGACAGTTTGAATTTATCGCCGTCGAGATACTTAAAAAACGTGTCGTAGTGGCCTTCTTGTTTGACGTTGAATGCATACGGCATCACACGGCCTCCACGTGACGCCCGGGGGCAAAGCCCGTGACCTCGGCATCCAGAAACGTCTGGGTCAATTCGTCCGACAGAAAGCGGCGATACATCAGTTGCGGGTCCGACCAGGCATGAGCATCGCCGATGGCCGCCTTGCTGAAAATGGCGTGCCCGTCCGGGTGTAAGCGTTTGTTCAGACCGTCCCACCAATCATCCGGGCCGGGATAGGGCGGTTTCAGCCCCTCTGGGTTCAGCGCCGTGATCGCGTTGTGAAACACCCACAGGAAATGGGTCTGCACCTGGGTCTTGTCGCGCTTTTCAAAGGCCATCGGGTGAAAGCCATGCACGCCGGACTCAAAACTCTCGACGATATCGCGCACCTTGTGTGAGACGAGGATACCCACCGATGAGCCAAGGAAATCGGGCACCTTTTGCCGCCCACCCGTTTTGCGCAGCCGTGTGGGCAAATGAGTGGTGTCGATGGGACGGCCGCAGATGGTGGCATAGTTCCACGCCGGGGCGATGTCGCCCATATCGGGTGACTGATCGAGGGGGCGCACTTTGTTGGAGTCGCCGTCCAGGGCTGTGACATAGATGTCGTAAAGACCTTCGCGCTTGGTGCCTATCATATAGGGAATGATGGAACTCTACTTGTTACTGCGCCCGGGCTGTGTCGGGCGTTACAGTTTCAATGTTTGCAGCAGCCGCGTGGCCTCGTCCATCGGGTTTGCCAGTTTGGAACGGTCCTCTCCGGGGTGGAACCGGGCGCGGGTATGCGTGGCCATGGGCGCAGGTTTCAGGATGCGCACCTTGGGTCCGGTCTTTTCGGTCTCGGCAGCCCAACTGCGCGCAAGCGCGATCTGCGCGGCCTTTGTGGTGCCGTAATGGCCAAAGAATTTCTCACCGCCATGTGGGTCGTCGAAGAAAAACGCGGTGCCTTCCTGCCCGAGCAGTGGGGAGATATAGGGGATCAGATGGCCCATCGCCTCCACATTGATCGACAGCGATTTCTGCCAGTCCTTTTGGTCCAGATGATCGGCCGGGGTCAGCGGGGCCGCATGCACGGCCGTGTGCGCCCAGAGCGCGATACCACCCCAGCGGTCAAAAATTGACCGGCAGAGCTGTGCCATCGCGTCCGCCTTGGTGACGTCCATCGGTGCCAGCGTGGCGCTGCCGCCCTTCGACTGGATGCGGTCGTCGAGCTCTTCAAGTCCGCCCACCGTCCGGGCGACGGCGATGATGTGATGGGTGTCGGCCAATGCCTCTGCCAAAGCAAAGCCAAGACCACGGGAGGCGCCGGTGATCAGCGCAAGGGGGCAAGATGTGTCCGTCATGTCCTGTCACATGCCTTTTTGCCGCTCCGCCCGCAAGAGGGCAGTGCTTGACTCAATGCTGCAATTGCAGAATTAACAGAGCAATACACAGCCAAATGAGGGACATTCGCCATGACATTGACGCAAGCCGCCTTGGGCAAAACCACATTATTCCGTCAGGTGCTGCTCGCGCTGGGTGGAGCCGCCTTCATTGCGGCTGCAACTCAGGTGTCCGTGCCCTTCTTCCCGGTTCCGATGACGCTGCAGACGCTGGCGATCCTGATCGTGGGACTGAGCTTTGGCGCACGCCTCGGAACGGCGACGCTGATCACCTATCTGGGCTATGGCGCGATGGGGCTGCCCGTTTTCGCCAACGGCATGAACGCGCTTGCCTTCGCAGGGCCGACCGCAGGGTTCCTTCTGGGCTTTGTTGTGATGGCTGGCCTGGCCGGTCTGGCAGCGGATCGCGGGATCGCAAAAGGTGTCGTTTCGACATCCCTGGTGACGCTGGCACTGGCAGCACTGCTCTACATTCCGGGTATTGCGTGGCCGATGGCGGTTGCCTCGGCGAGCGGAGTCGAAGCGGGCTGGGTCGGTCAGGAGATTGGCTACTACTGGACCTACTTCATCGCACCTTTCCTGATTGGCGACGCGGTCAAAGCCGTGATCGCGGCACTGGTTGTCACCGGTGCGTGGAAAGCGCTGGCAGGTCGCCGCGCCTGATAGATTTTACCAATCGGTAAAATTTGCCCCCGTCGAGAGATCGTCGGGGGTTTTTTCGTGTCGGGCCGGGATTGGGGGTGCTGCCCCCGTCGTGCAAGCGCGACTCCCCCGAAGTATTTTCAAACCAGAGAAGCTCAGGAGTTTGGCGCGGGCATGTCCAGCCAGTGTGCAGTCCCGTTGCGGGCCAGCGCCATGCGGCCTTCTTCGATGGCCACGACGGTCTGTCCGTTCACGCGATCGCCCCGCGCCACAATGGCTGTCTTGCCGCCACGCAGCTTAAGCAGGGCCTGCGGGGCATCCTGAGTGCCATACGTGCCCAGCAGCGTCAGCGCGCCGCCAAGATCGTTTGTGGTTTCGGTCGCTTGCTGAGCGACCTGCGGAGGGGTGGTGTTTTATGCCATGAGTCGGACCCTGTTGTTTCGCCCATCCGCCTCATGTGTCGGATTTCGGGCGAGGCACAGGGGGCGCTTTTGGCCTGCGCGGAAGGCTGCCGAGGGTTACTCGGCGGCCTTCATCTGGAAGCCTTTTTCCAGCATGTCCGACGGCTCCACCGGATATTCACCCGAGAAACAGGCGTCGCAATATTGCGGTGACTTGGCATCGCGGCCCGAGGCTTCGCCAACGGCGCGGTAGAGGCCGTCAAGCGAGATGAACTTGAGGCTGTCGACCCCGAGATGGTCTCGCATCTCGTCTTCGGACATGGTGGCCGCCAGCAGCTTTTCGCGCTGGGGCGTGTCCACGCCGTAGAAACACGGCCACGCTGTGGGGGGCGAGGCGATGCGGAAGTGCACCTCGGCAGCACCCGCGTCGAGGATCATTTCCTTGATCTTGCGGCTGGTGGTGCCGCGCACCACGCTGTCATCCACCAAAACCACGCGTTTGCCTTTGATAAGCGCGCGGTTCACGTTGAGCTTGAGGCGCACACCCATGTTGCGGATCTGTTCGGTCGGCTCGATGAACGTGCGGCCCATGTACTGGTTGCGGATGATACCCATGCCGTAGGGAATGCCCGACTCGTGGGCATAGCCGATGGCGGCCGGGGTGCCGCTGTCGGGCACGGGACAGACCAGATCTGCTTCGATTGGGGTTTCCCGGGCCAGTTCCACACCGATCTGACGACGGGTCTCGTAAACCGAGCGGTCGCCGATGATGCTGTCGGGGCGCGAGAAATAGACATGTTCAAAGATGCAGAAGCGGGGGCGCTGCGGCCGGAACGGGCGGATCGACTCCACGCCTTTGTCCGCCGTGATCACCACCATCTCGCCGGGTTCGATTTCGCGCACGTAGTCGGCACCGATGATGTCAAGCGCGCAGGTTTCCGAACTGAGCGCCCAGCCATCGCCGATTTTGCCCAACACAAGCGGGCGCACGCCCAGTGGGTCGCGGACACCGATCAGCTTGGTGCGGGTCATGGCCACAACCGAGAACGCGCCTTCGACGCGGCGCAGCGCGTCTTCCATGCGTTCGGGGATATTCCGCTGCAGCGAGCGGGCCATCAGGTGGATGATGCATTCGCTGTCGCTGGAGCTCTGGAAGATCGAACCACGTTCGATCAATTCGCGGCGCAGCGCTTCGGCATTGGTGATGTTGCCGTTATGAGCAATCGCCGCGCCCCCCATTGAAAACTCGCCGAAAAACGGTTGCACGTCGCGGATCTGGGTCTGGCCTTTCGATCCGGCGGTCGAGTAGCGGACATGGCCGATGGCCAGTTCGCCTGGCAGGGTTTCCATCAGTTTTTGACTGGTGAAGTTGTCGCGCACATAGCCGAAGCGCCGCGCACTGTTGAACCCGTGTTCGGGATGGTGGCTGACAATGCCACCCGCTTCCTGCCCGCGATGTTGCAGGGCGTGCAGGCCAAGGGCGACAAAGTTCGCCGCGTCGGTCACGCCGACAACGCCGAAAATTCCGCATTCTTCCTTGAGTTTGTCGTCGTCGAACGGATGGGCGGGGGGCATCTGGGTGTCGGACAAATCGGGACTCCGAATCCGTGGCAGCAGAGGATGCCCCCTCTTAAGCGCCATAGAGGCCAGTGTCACGAAACTATCATGTTTCCGCGACAGGTTGACTGATGTTTCTTAGGTGTCGCTGTCAGACGGAGCATCGCAGACGCCGACCAGGGCTTCATACTGGGCGGTGATCCAGCCAAGAGCCTGTTGGGGGTTTTGCTCTTCAATCTGACCAGTGAAACGGCTGAAGACGACGGCAGAGCGGCTGTCGTCGATCATGGCGATGTCCTGAGAGGTCACCACAACCTGATATACAAAGAAGGCCACCGCGACGAGGAGAACGCCGCGCGCCACACCGAAGAGAAAGCCGAGTGCCTGATCGACGCCGCCAAGTGCGGAGCGTTGCACGATTGTCGAGAAG
Organism: Alphaproteobacteria bacterium; assembly: GCA_030431485.1. Taxonomy (GTDB): domain Bacteria; phylum Pseudomonadota; class Alphaproteobacteria; order Rhodobacterales; family Rhodobacteraceae; genus Marivita. The sequence goes on along the minus strand of JAUIIR010000046.1, from coordinate 15,048 downwards.
AGCGGGGTGAAGAACGACATGATCACCAACGCGACGGTAAACACTGCGGCGAAGCCGCCGATCACGCTCAATTCGCAGCTGCCGCTCATAAATTCGCCAATGACCGGAATCTCCGTCATCAGGGGGCGCAGCTGCGGTCCGAACATGAAGCCAAGGATGGCGGCTGCAATCCAGCCAAGGATGGCCATCGCTTCGCGGACGATGCCGCGGGAATAGGCCAGAAGCGCAGACAGAACGATGACGACGGCCACGACGCCGTCAATAATGGTGAACCCTTCCATCGGTCCTTGCCCTTCTTTTTATACGGATGGCGCTAACCCGCGCCGAACACATCACCAACAAAACTTGCCAGAGCCTCAATCTCGGTGGCCGCGATCCCCTTGCGGGACACCGACTTCCCACCCTTTGGCACTATCGCGGCGGTAAAACCAAGTTTTTGGGCTTCTTTCAACCGATTTTCGGTTTGACCTACGGGCCGCAGCGCGCCGGACAGGCTGATTTCTCCAAAAACCACCGTTTCAGCGGGCAGAGCGATGTCTTCGCGGGCCGACAGTATGGCGGCCGCGACAGCAAGATCCGCAGCCGGTTCGCTGACCTTCATCCCTCCGGCCACGTTCAGATAGACATCCAGCCCCGCAAAGGGGATGCCGCAGCGTGCTTCGAGTACGGCCAGGATCATGGCGAGCCGACCGCCGTCCCAGCCCACAACCGAGCGGCGCGGCTGGCTGTGTGGCGTGGGGGCCACAAGCGCCTGGAATTCTACAAGAACCGGCCGGGTGCCCTCGATCCCGGCAAAAACCGCCGATCCGGGGGACGGATCGCCGCGTTCGCTGAGAAAAAGCGCCGAAGGATTCGCCACCTCGGCCAACCCACCGCCGGTCATTTCAAAGACGCCGATTTCATCCGCCGGGCCGAAGCGGTTCTTGACGGCGCGCAGGATGCGGAACTGGTGGCCGCGTTCGCCTTCGAAATAGAGCACTGTGTCGACCATATGCTCGACCACGCGGGGGCCGGCGATCTGGCCGTCCTTGGTGACATGGCCCACCATGATCACCGAAGTGCCGCGCCGTTTGGCAAAGCTGGTCAGCTCGTGCGCCGAGGCGCGCACCTGCGCCACGCTTCCGGGTGCAGAGGCGACGTTGTCGGCCCACATGGTCTGGATCGAGTCGATAATCGCCAGATCGGGCTTTTCGTTTTCCAGCGTCGTCAGGATGTCGCGCAGGTTGGTCTCGGTCGCCAGTTTCACCGGCGCGTCGCGTAGACCCAGACGGGCGGCGCGCATCCGCACCTGAGCGCTGGCCTCTTCGCCCGAGATATACACCACTTTTAGGCCCGCACGGGCAAAGGCTGCGGCTGCTTGAAGAAGCAATGTCGATTTTCCGATGCCGGGATCCCCGCCAACCAAAAGCGCGGAGGCCGGAACAAGCCCGCCGCCCAACACGCGGTCCAACTCATCCAGTTTCGAGGTGGTGCGGGGCGGAGGGGCCTCGTGGCCCGACAGGTCGCTCAGGGGCAGGGATCGGCCTTTGGATGCGCCGAGCGTCTTGGCGGCAGGACCGGCGGCCAGGGGCACCTCTTCCACTATGGAATTCCAGTCGCCGCAAGCGTCGCAGCGACCGGACCATTTTGTCGTGCTGTTGCCACAGGATTGGCAGACAAAGGAAGCAGAGGATTTCGCCATGACGACGCTTGTGACCCAAGCCGCGCGGGCCTGCAAGCGGTGCTTGGTGCGTCGCAGCTATTCGGCAGCGCGCCGCGCGCGGAGAGCCACGATCCGGTTGTCATCGGTTTCGGGAAAGGAGGCGGCTCGCCCCACTGGTCAGAGTCTTCCTGTGCGTCGTGCAGTTCGAACTTAGGCAGAGCGGTTGTGAGAGCTTTGCCGTAGATATCGGGCGGCAGTTTGGAAAGTTCGTCCTGCAAGCACACGAGCTGCGCCTGCGCCATGCTTTCTTCCAGCTCGACCTTGTCGCACCACCCGCGCAATTCGGCGGCGATGGCTTGTTCGGCTTCAAGGCGGGTGTTGAACTTTTCGATCTCCTGCTGGCGCTGGATCAGGAAATCGCGGCCGCGGTGATTGTTTCCGTTTCACGGTCAATCGACGGCGCGGCCAGCCTCTGCGATGCTGATCAGGAGCGACGCCAGAATGCAGGCGGTGAAGAGGTACAGCCCCCATGCTGTTTCGATACGCCCGATCCCGATGCCTTTGACGATGGTGATATAGAGCGCGATCAGAAAGATGTCGGCCGTTGCAAGTTTGCCCATAACCGCAAGTATTGGCAGTCGATTACGCCCAACAAGGCCGAATTGGACCAAGGCCAGTCCCATGGTTTTGACATACGGGGCGACCAAAGCGAAGAGCGAGACGATTGCCGCCAAAAGCAGATCAGTTTCCCACAGGGCCTGAAGGCCGGTTACAACGCTGATTTCGGACAGGCCGAACAAAGGCAGAAGGCCGGCGCGCATCAAAGGCGCGCACCAAGCCACCGGGTAGAGCGCAAGCAATGACAGATTGATCCACTTGAGCACAGCCATCGGTCAGAGACGGGTTGCGATCCAGAGGCCGAGGAAGGCGATCACGCCGAAAAGGTGCAGCATATCGATCCAGCGCCAACGCCGTTGCGGGACGAACAGGCTGGTTGCGAACACGCCGCATGCCACCAAGGGCATCACCATTCCACCTCCCAAAGCCTGAATGCGTGCGATGTCTGCATAGACCGGCGTGGTTTGTAAGTTCACGGCTGGAGCGAAAGTTGCAAATACCGCAGCGGCCGAGATCAGGAGAGCCACGAGCGCAGGAAGCCGGGCCATGCCCCGACCGGCAAAGAGACGCAGCACGGCAAGTGCTGCCAGCACCTCAAAGAACACGAACCTTTGTGCGAAAATGAAAGCCAGCAGGACGGGAGAGGGTTCCAAGAAGCTCATACCCTCTCTGGCCTCATGTGCTGATGTAGCTGCGGGCGTAGCGTGATCCCAAAGACGTCAGGATCTCATATCCGATAGTGCCGGCTGCATCGGCCAGCGAGTCTATGGATTGGTGACGTCCCAAGAGTTCAACCCTGTCGGGCATATCCTTTACGGGGCCAACATCGACACCGATCAGGTCCATAGAGATGCGTCCGACGATCTTGCAGCGGGTCTCGCCCGCCCAGACATGCGCCTTGGGTCCCATCGCGCGGATGATCCCATCGGCGTAGCCTGCCGAAATCGTAGCGATCTTGCTTGGCACGCGGGCCACCCAGCTGTTGCCGTATCCTACGGATTCGCCGGGGTTCACATCGCGCACTTGAATGACAGGGATCGACAAAGAGACGACCGGGCGCGCATCCACAAATGGCAGACCGCCATAGAGGCCGATGCCGGGACGCGTCATGTCGAAATGATATGCCGCTCCCATTACCACGCCACCTGTTGCCGCGAGCGACCGTGGGGAGTCGATCCCGTCGGTCATCTGGCGAAAGGTCTGAAGCTGGAATTCATTCATGCCGTGGCTGGCATCGTCGGCACAAGCGAGGTGACTCATGACGAGCACCGGGTTCTGGCTGAGCGCAATATCCCTCAGCGCGGACCATTCGGCGGGTTCCATCCCAAGCCGGTTCATCCCGCTGTCGAGCTGTATGCCAAACGGGTGTCCCGGTAGGGCTTCGACATGGCGCAGCATCTGGTCGATGGAATTGATCATCGGCACCAGGTTGGCTTGCCGGATCAGGTCGGCGTCGCCGTCCATGTGCCCGCCAAACACACAAATCTTGGGGCCCGACCCAAGGGCGTCGCGCAGACTAACGCCTTCTTCCGCCTGAGCGACAAAGAACGTGCGCGCGCCTTCGTTGGCAAGCGCTTTTGCGACCTTGGCTGCGCCAAGCCCATAGGCATTGGCTTTGACGACTGCGGCGGTCTCGCCGTCGTTCATTGCAGCCAAGGCCCGCCAGTTGGCGCAAATCGCACCCAGATCAATCGTTAGAACAGACTGTGCCATGCGCAGTGTTTGTGCGCGTCTGAGCGGTGGGTCAAGCGGGAAAAAACCAAGCTTTTGTTTTCGGGCGCAACTGCGTCGCATTTGCTGTTGCCGCGACCCGTAGGCGCAATTAGCAAACAGCCATGATGAGACGGCAGACAGGTGGGTGCATGACAGACCTCTCACCGGGCCGAAGAAAGTGGTGATGCGGTACTCGGGGGGCATATGACAGAGGTTTCGGCAACACGGTGGCAAGAGTTCTTGCTGGCCGTCCAATTCCTGACCCGGTTGCCGGTCCCGCGCGATTTGCCCTTCTCGGATGCGCTTTTGATCCGTGCGACACGGTTTTATCCGTTGGTTGGCATGTTGGTTGGCGCCATTGGTGCGGTCGTGCTTTTCCTTGCTGCACAGGTTTGGCCGATGCCGATAGCCGTGCTTCTGTCGATGGCTGCCACGGTCTATGCCACGGGAGCCTTCCACGAAGACGGCCTCGCAGATGCGGCTGACGGTCTGGGGGGCGGGCTGACACGCGAACGCTCATTAGAGATCATGCGGGACAGCCGGATTGGAACCTACGGGACAGTGACCTTGGGGCTGGCACTGGCGCTTAAGGCTGGTGCGCTCATGAGTTTAGCACCGCTTGACGCGGTGATTGCGCTGATCATTGGGCACGGCGCAAGCCGAATGGCGGCGGTTCAGGTTGTGCACCTTGATGCCTACGCGCGCGACCAAGGGGCGAAATTTGTTGCTCCGACAGTTTTACCGGACGGCTACCGCTTTGCCCTCGCAGTCACTTTTTTGCTTTTGATTCTGGCAGTGGTCTGGTTCGGTTTACTTGCGACCCTGACAGGGGTCGCGCTCGCTTTGCTTGCCGGGTGGCGTTTCCGTGCGATGTTCCTCCGCAAATTGGGAGGTTATACCGGCGATTGCCTTGGGGGCATGCAACAGGTGACGGAACTCAAATTTTATCTGGGTATTGCGGCATGGCTTTGACGTTGGTGCGACACACAACGCCGGACGTGCCCAAAGGCACGTGCTATGGTCGAACCGATCTGGCGCTGGCCGATAGTTTCGAGGCCGAACTGCGGGGCGTACTTGCCGCGCTTCCCGCTGTGGAGGGCGTTGTCACCTCGCCGCTAACACGGTGCCAAAAGCTGGCGGACCGCATTGCCACACAGGTGGGCGTGGATGTTCGGCCTGAACAGGGGTGGATCGAGATGGATTTTGGTGCCTGGGAAGGGCGGGCGTGGTCCGATATCCCACGTGATGATCTTGATGCGTGGGCTGCCGACTTTATGGGATATGCCGGGCATGGCGGTGAGAGTGTCGCAATGCTTGAAGAACGCGTTCGGGCCGCATTGAGCGCGGCACCGCGTGATTTCGTAGTTGTCACGCATTCCGGATGTATCCGCGCGGTTTGCGCGATCCTTGGTTTGCACGATGGATGGGCCACGGAAACGCCCTTCGGAGGGAGTGTTACGCTGCCATGAGGCGCCTTAAATATCGTCGGCGCCTTGCTGCCACGGTTTGATGAGATTGCCGAACCGGGTGAAGCGCCCTTCAAAGCTCAATTCAACAGTGCCAATCGGGCCGTGACGCTGCTTGCCGATAATCACTTCGGCCCGGCCGTGTAGACGCTCCATCTCTTCCTGCCACGCCGCCATCTTTTCAAGATCGTGTTCACCCGGCTTTTCGCGTTCCTTGTAATATTCTTCGCGGAACACAAACATCACGACGTCGGCGTCCTGTTCGATGGAACCTGATTCCCGCAGGTCAGACAGTTGCGGGCGTTTGTCGTCGCGGCTTTCTACCTGGCGCGAGAGCTGCGACAGCGCGATCACCGGGATGTCGAGTTCCTTGGCGATGGCTTTGAGGCCCTGCGAAATCTCAGAGATTTCATTCACGCGGTTATCGCCTTTGCCTGTGCCTTTGACCAGTTGCAGGTAGTCGATGATCAATACATCCAATCCATGCGTCCGCTTCAGTCGGCGCGCGCGCGCGGCCAGCTGACTGATCGGCAGGGCGGGGGTGTCGTCAATATAAAGCGGACAGGCCTCAAGGGATTTCGCGGCATCTACAAAGCGCCGGAACTCGGTTTCGGTCATGTCGCCGCGCCGGATCTGTTCAGACGGCACTTCGGCCGCTTCTGACAAGATACGCGCGGCCAACTGCTCGGCGCTCATTTCAAGCGAGTAGAAGCCCACAACGCCGCCTTCGACAGTGCCTTCCGTGCCATCCGGGCGGATACCCTTGCGGTAGGCTTTGGCAATGTTGAACGCGATGTTGGTGGCGAGCGAGGTTTTGCCCATCGACGGACGCCCGGCGAGGATCAGAAGGTCGGACTTGTGGAGGCCGCCCAGCTTGCGATCCATATCGACCAGCCCCGTAGAGACGCCGGCCAGACCGCCTTCGCGCTGATAAGCGGCGTTGGCCACGTTCACCGCATCGGTGACAGCTTTGAGAAAGCTTTGAAATCCGCTTTCGCTGCGGCCTTGTTCGGCAAGCTTGTAAAGCGCCTGTTCCGCCTCGACGATCTGTTCGCGCGGTTCGGACGCGACGTCCACCTTGGCCGCCTTTGAGCTGATGTCGCGACCAAGCGAGATCAGATCCCGCCGCACGGCAAGGTCATAGATCATCTGGGCATAGTCGCGCACGGCGAAAGAACTGATGGCTGCGCCGGCGAGGCGGACGAGGTAAGCCGGTCCGCCGAGTTCCTTCAGGCCTTCGTCATCTTCCATGAACGCCTTGAGGGTCACTGGTGATGCGAGGTTGTTCTTGGCAATACGGGCAGAGGCGATTTCGAAAATGCGCGCGTGCACCGGGTCGTAGAAATGTTGCGGCCCGATGATCGAGGCAACCCGGTCAAAGACATCATTGTTGGTCAGGATCGCACCCAGAAGCTGCTGTTCGGCTTCGATCGAATGCGGCATGGTTTCGGGATTCTGGATCTCGGCACCGGTTGGATTGAATGTCGTGATCTCGTTCATGCTGGCCCCCCAAGTGTTCCCGGGACCGAGGTAGCGATATGTCCGGCGAAGGGCAAAATGTATATCCTGTGGAAAAGCTGTGTGTGGGCTTGGTTTCCCCTATTTTGCGCGACTTCAGTGGTCTGCGTCAATATCTGGTGTCCCAGGCGACTCGCTGTGACCGATGAAACACGTATCAAGAGCCACTGTCGCGGTGCGACATATCGTTTACAGAAGGCTGCTGCACGTGCGACGCTGAGATGACCCAAGGGAAAGGTGCTACAGCTATGAATCCGATTCTGACCACATTGGTTGCGCTGGCAGTTGGGGTGTCTCCTGCCGTGGCACAGCAGACCTGCATGCGCGATGCGATGGTGGTTTTTGACGGGTCCGGGTCTATGGCTGAGATGGGCTTTAATCTTATGGATGAGCCGCGCATTTTTGACGCGCGGCGCGCCGTGCGCCGTGTCATGCCTCAGGTTGCTCCCGCGCGTCGTCTCGGTCTGGTGACCTATGGCTTTGGACGCCGCGAGAGCTGCGCGAGTGTTGTCGTGCGGTTTCCGCCCGAGCCAAACGCGGCGGATCGGATCATTTCGGAAATTGACCGGTTGCACCCTGCGGGCGAGACCCCGTTGACCGAAGCGATTGCCGCGGCGGCGCAGGTGCTCGATTATGAGAACAAACCGGGTGAGATCGTTTTGGTCACTGATGGCAAGGAAACCTGCGGCGGTTCACCTTGCCAGTTGGCAGCAGACCTCGCGGCAGGTGCGGACATGACGGTGCATGTCATCGGCTTCCGGGTGCGTGGCGAGCATTTCGCCTGGCCAGACCAACCACAGGACACCTTTATCGAACCGGTCGCACGATGCCTCGCGGACCGGACAGGGGGTATGTATGTCCATGCAGAAACGCTGGACGATCTGATCGGTGCATTGCGTCAGGCGCTGGGTTGCCAGATTTTGAGCGAATTTACTTTCGGGCGTCCTGCCACGCACGGGGCTCTTTGAGGAACGCTTCAACCTCGGACAAGGTCGCGTCGTCGAACGCGCCCTGTTCCCGCGCTTCGGCCAGCACATCCCACCAAGTGCAGAGATGGTGCAGCCGAACGCCGTGATCGCCGAGCGTCTTGGTCGTTTCAGGAAAGATGTCGTAATAGAATATCACAGCCGTATGACCGCAGGTCGCGCCTGTCTCGCGAATGGCGTCAACAAAGCTGAGCTTGGACCCGCCGTCGGTTGTCAGATCTTCCACCAGCAAAACGCGCTGGCCTTCAGACATCGCCCCCTCGATGCGCGCATTGCGGCCATACCCTTTGGGTTTCTTGCGGACATAGGTCATTGGCAGCGCCATGCGCTCGGCCACAAGCGCCGCAAAAGGTATGCCTGCGGTTTCCCCGCCAGCGATATTGTCAAACGCCTCAAGCCCCGCGTTGCGCATCACCGTGACAGTCAGGAAATCCATGAGCGTAGACCGGATGCGCGGAAATGAGATCAGTTTTCGGCAATCAATATAGGTTGCCGAGGGCAAGCCGGAGGCAAGAATAAACGGATCCTCGGGACGAAAGTTCACGGCGCCGATTTCCAGCAGCATCCGCGCGGTCAGGCGGGCGATTTCTTCGGAAGACGGGTAGGATGAAGGGATCATGGCGCGGGTCCTTGGCTGGGTTTGCGCCGCTCTAGCGGGTTTTCCCGAATAGGAAAAGGGCGGGTGCCATTGTCAGCCTCCCGCCCTTTGCATTTCGGTCAACACGTTTGGCTCAGCGCCGTTTGAGTGTCGGCAGCCCCAACATCTTCGAGAACGACCAGCCGTGATCACCGTCCTGAGGGCGACGGATCACCAGAGGCAGGAACACGTCCGCCATGCGGGCATGCCGAGAAAAGATCGACTTGGTGGTCGGTTTGCGGCGGCTGATCAGTGGGATTGGCCAGTTGGCCATGCGAGCGTGACGCGGGAAGGCAAACCCGTCATAGGGTTCACGGTCGCTGAGCAGCGGGATCGGGAAATCCGCCTGATGCGGTGCGCCCGGAATGATCGCATTCGTATGCTGTTCCCCGTTGATCAGCAGGGGAAACGGCCAATTGGCCATGCGCATATGGCGCGGGAAGGCAAACCTGTCCCAGGGTTTGCGGCGGCTGATGAGCGGGAGCGGAAAATTCGCCATGCGCGCGTGACGCGGGAACGCGAACTTGTCCCATGGCTTGCGGTGGCTGATAAGGGGAAGGGGCCAGTTGGCCATGCGTGCGTGGCGCGGGAATGCGAATTTATCGACTGGTTTGCGGCGGCTGAGAAGGGGGATCGGCCAGTTAGCCATGCGGCCGTGGCGTGGGATCGCCATCTCATTATATAGCTTGCGGCGACTGATCAGGGGAATAGGCCAATCCGCCATGTGGTGCGTTGGCTCCAGCGGATCTTTCTGGCTTAGCAGGATATGCGGATGCTCGGGCAGGATGCTCAGTCCGCGTCCACGCGCATCCTTTACAAAGACATCCTGATTTAGATCGCCCATGTCCACCGCGCCTTTTTCGGCAGCGACGTTCCGGGTGATCTTGGCAACGCCAAGCGGTTTGTATTTCCCGCGCACCATAAGCACTGCGCCGCCGGACGACATGCGGTCGGCATAGGCTTTTGCCGTTTCGGGCAGGACGTCCGCGTTCTCCAGCGTCTTTGCCAATCCTTTGGGGTTGTCATAGATGCGTATGATCGCGCGAGGCACCTTGTACGTGTACATAAGTTCGCGTTGAGCGGACTCGGCCTTGCCTGCGCTATCGAAGTACCGTGTGATAATCGTTGTCATGGTGCCTCCACCGGGTTGGATTGCGAGGATGCTGCAGCGCGTGTGGCCTTTGTGAGGTCAGCCCGACCCGCGAGCGGAAAAATGAGAAGAACAGCAAGAACAAGAAAGCCCATCTCCATTGAGAAGATTATATTATAGGGCGTTTCGGTTGCGAGACCATCGGCATCACTTGGCAGTGCCACGATCACGTCGCGCACCCAGCCAGCCAGCGCCATCCCGACGCCAGCGGCTGTCGCTTGCACACTGCCCCACGCGCCAAGCGCAAGCCCGATTTTGTCCTTTGGAGCGGCGCGCATCGTCGCTGTCAGTGTCGCATGCCCAAAGAGGCCGGCACCAAGGCCAATCATCAGTGTACCTGCAAGAAATGCCGGCGTGCCGCCGCCATACGCGGAAAAAATGATAGCAGCAAAGCCGGGGATTCCGATCAGAGCGCCGCTGAGCGACGTGGCTGATGGCGCTCCGCCGTTGCCAAGGACACGGGACGCGATGCCGAAGCCGATCAGCGTCCCTCCGGCCAAAAGGGCGGTCAGTTTGGTAGTGTTGGCGACGGAGAGGCCCAAAGCTTCGCCGCCGTAGGGTTCAAGCAAGACATCCGCCATACCAAAGCCGAAAGTGCCAAGAGCGATGACAATCAAAAGGCGGATCATTCCGGCGTTTCGCATGAGTTGCGCCCACGCGTCCCGGAAGGCGATGTCTTCGGCTTTGGCCATGGCCTGCGCACGGACGCGGTCGCGGGCCTCTTGTTTCCACATGGCAAGGAAGTTCAGCGCAACGGTCACAACGGCAGAGCCCTGGATGACCTGCACGAGCCTGCCGGGTGAATAGTTTTCAAGCAAGAGACCATAGATAACCGCGCTAATGACCATGCCAAACAGAAGCATGACATACATCAGGCCGACCACTTTGGGCTGATCGACCTCGTCTACAAGGTCTGTTGCCAGGGCAAGGCCGACTGTCTGAACAATATGCACGCCCGCGCCGACCAGGAGGAAGGACAGTCCGGCGGAACTGTAACCGATCCAGCGCGGGGCATCGTAGGCTTCGCCATAGCCGGACAGGACCAGCAATGCGAAGGGCATAATGGCAAAGCCGCCGAATTGATACAGCGTGCCTTTCCAGATGTAGGGCAGGCGGCGCAGTCCGAGAGCCGATTTGTTGGTGTCGGATTTGAACCCAATCAAGGCCCGGAACGGGGCAAAGACGATCGGCAGGGCCAGCATGGTTCCGACAAGGCTGGCCGGAACCGACATTTCGACAATCATCACGCGGTTCAATGTGCCGACCAAAAGCACCAACGCCATGCCAACCGTCACCTGAAACAGAGCAAGACGGAGCAGCCGGGAAAGCGGCACATCCTTAGAGGCCACGTCGGCAAAAGGCAGATAGCGTGGTCCGATAGACGCGAGTTTGGTCAAGACAATGCGACGGTAGTCGAACATCCGGTGCACCTTTTTCAAAGCCGCGACGCGGCATTATAAATGCGCGCGGCTGAAATCCGGTAAATGCGGACCCGGTTTTGAAGGCCGGGTCCACATTGCTGAGATGCGGTTACAACTCTGGTTGCAACTGGGATGGCTGGATCAAAGCCTGTGTCGACGTGCCATCCGGCAGGATGATCGTGACTTGCAGGCTGCCATCTTGCTGCGGCACCGCATAGCTTGCCTTGGCCGTATCCGACTTCGGAGCAAGCAACTGCGCCGCAGCTTCGGTGCTGCTGAGCTCTTCGCCGACGAGGTAGTTGTTGTACCAATCGACCTTGCTGAGCACGGCGACGTGTACAGCAAACGATCCAACGGCAACCGCGCCGAGGAAGATGGGAACGCCCACCGCAGGCGGGACGACGAGCCACATTTTTGCGTTATTCATGCTGTGTCTCCCTTATCCGAGCCAAGGTGTGGACACGGCCACAAGGAAGTGTGCCAGCAATGCGATGGCACCGAACACACGTGTGCCATCGATCAGGTAGCTGTGCACCTCCTCGGCCTCTTTCAAGGTCAAGCCGGTCGGCCAGACCTTGTCTTCGTCGTCTGTTGACATTTTGAACTCCTCCTTCGGGTTGGTTCAAGTTGGGTTCGGAGCGCTCGGGACTTGGGCGATTGCCCTGATCGATCGGCCTGCACCCCTCGAGAGCCGATCTAAAAACAACGTTCACTTCATTTACACGCAGTGTGTAATAAAAAACTGACACTCGCAATTGTAATCTTAAGTTTACACCCTAACCCTGTGACGCCAAGGCCGCATTCCATAGGCGGAATGAGCCGATTATCAGTGGGTTGTGGTGTTCTTGGGGATGCCAGACCTGCCGCACTGTTCTGCGCACAGAGTGTGCAAAAGGTTAGATACTCAGCAGAATCACTGATTCTCAGGCCCTCGCGGGATCATGAACTTCATGTATCGGAACGACCCAGGCGTTTTGAATGAGAGACTGATGCAAGCAGCCAGGACATGCCCAACCGTTTGGATGGAAGTGCTGCAAGACCGCTGCAATTCGGAGCGTCGCGACGCTGGTTGCAGGTTGTCAAAATTCCTGTCGAAAAGACTTTCTTAGGCAAAGCGAATTGCGAGGACCTCAGGTGGCGGTTCGACGGACGGGCAACCCCTGAGGTACCGCGTCAATGGCAATCTCGGTCCTATGGTCGGGCTACAGATGCATCAAATCATTTGCATCCTGCCAAATCGCTATCTTCCGCGACGCGCATGCTGGCCCGTCCGAAGTGTCGTTATAAAGCCGGGTGACCTAGGTCTCCACCCGCCAATGCAGTGGCATCATCGGATCAAACACAGTGACGGGACCGTCGCCAGTTTCGATCTGTTTCGGGTAGTCAATCGGAGCGCCTTTTGTAAGCGTGACGACGCTGTCATTCGGTGGCAGGCGATAGAATTTCGGACCATTCAGGCTGGCAAAGCTTTCCAACCGATCCAACGCACCTTCCTGTTCAAACACCTCTGCAAGAATGGACAGGGTATTGGTCGCTGTGAAGCAGCCCGCGCAGCCGCATGGCAGGAGTTTGTTGGCATCAGTATGTGGTGCGCTGTCCGTGCCGAGAAAGTAGGTCGGGTCGCCGCTGGTCGCCGCCCGGCGCAGGGCGAGGCGGTGTTCCTCGCGTTTCGCGACAGGCAAGCAATAGTAGTGCGGCTTGATCCCCCCGGCGAGGATGTGGTTGCGGTTGATGACCAGATGGTGCGTGGTGATCGTCGCCCCCAAGTCTGGCCCGCCCTCAGATGCATACTCGACGCCTTGCATGGTCGTGATGTGCTCCATCACCACCCGCAGCCCCGGTGTTGCCCGTCGGATCGGGTCGAGCACGCGCTCGATGAACACGGCCTCCCGGTCGAAAATGTCGATTTCACTGTCCACAACTTCGCCATGCACGCAAAGCGGGCAACCGATCTCAGCCATCTTCTCAAGGACGGGTCGGACCTTGTCGAAATCGGTCACGCCAGATGCTGAGTTTGTGGTGGCGCCGGCCGGGTAAAGTTTGACCGCAGTGATCAGACCGTCGTTATGCGCCCGCGCCAGATCCTCTGGATCGGTGTCTTCCGTCAGATAGAGCGTCATCAGCGGCGTAAATCCGGACCCGTCTGGCAAGGCAGCAAGAATCCGGTCGCGATAGGCGGCGGCATCGGCCCCAGTCACGACCGGCGGCACGAGGTTAGGCATGATGATGGCACGGCCAAAGTGCCGGGCGGTTTCCGGAGCGACCGCGCGCAGCATCGCGCCATCGCGCAGATGCAGATGCCAGTCGTCAGGGGTCTTGATCGTGAGAGTCTCTGTCATGCACGCCGCGTAGCACGCGTGCCGTGCTGATGCTAGCCTGTCGCTGTATCAGCAGCATCATCCTGGCCCTGACGCATTGTCTTGAGCTTGCGGCGATACCGGGGCGCGCCGAAATTATCGACGATATAGGCGCAAACCGCTTCGGCGAAGAGCGGTCGTTCCTGCGCCTCAAGCACGCTGAAGAGTTTCTTGCTGTAGAGCGCATGCGATCGGCGCTTGCGGTAAAGTTTGGCGAAAGCCTGTGTGTCGAGACGTCCGGCAGATGCATGGGTGACAAGCCTGTTGAGAACCTCCATGTGAGTCAGATGTGCTTGCATCCCACCGCCGAGGTGACGGGCCCGGAACCGGGTGACGCCCGCACGTGCAAAGAGGGCGGCATGCATCGCGCCCAGCCGGTCGCTCGGGTCGTAGATGACATATGCAGACTTGGCCGCTTCCAGCATGTCTGGCGCATAGCCATACCGGTCCGTGAAATCGGTTCGGCGCATATGGACAAAGCGGTCGTCCCATTCGGTGACCCTTGGATCGAGAGTGGCCTGTGGCTCAAGCGCGATCACGGTCGCTCCGGGCGCGGCAACAGAAAAGGCGCAGGCCGCGTATCCACATGGCCCGGCGCCGTAGAAGACGACGTGATCGAAGTCGTCAAAGAACCCATCGTCGGTCAATTGGTCGAAAAAACCGTAGACCAGAGGATCGCGAAACCACGTGTCGCGATTGCAGATCACGCTCAGACAAGACCAGTCGTTGTCCCGGGCCAGATCAAATCCCAGAGGGCGCGCGTCTTCGGATTGCGACTGAATGGCCGGCAGGGATTCAAAGCTGACAAGCAGTGTGTCGCCTTTTTCGACAAAAACGGCATTGTGGCGCTTGCCCAACGGTTCGAAGAATCCGCAGGTTGTGCCAATCTCCTGCATTTCCTCAAGCCAATCTGCCGAACTCAAGTCGCTCAGGCTAAGGCTATATGGCTCGAGTCCGTCCTGCATCTTTCCGTGATCCTCATTGTCTCGCGCCTGTGGACAGGTCTTGCTTCGGTCCGGGATTACTTAGGAATTTGGGCGGAATTGAGCCAAAATACAGGGGAGTCTATGAACTTTCGGCTTCGTCTTTTGCGGTGCCTTGAGCCTTTAGCGCGAGTTGTCGCGCAACTGTTTCGGGTATCGGTTGTGACGGTGGTGTCATGATGAGCCTGCCAAAAAGATCACGGTAGGTATCCTGCGTCAGCAAATGCTCAAAACGCACCTTGCGCCATGCCACAGCCTGACGATGGAGTTCTGCCAGCACGGGATCTTTTGCAAGGCCCGCACGGATCGGTGCCGCGCGGTACCATAGGGGCAAGGCGGAGCGATCTTCTTCGGTATTCAGATTGCGTTCGACCCAGTAATCAAGCCCCAGACGGTCGGAGCTATGAACAGCCCGACCCCTGTCGGCTTTCAGGACAAAGCTGTGCATGGCACCCAGAGGATAGTGGTTCAACTGCACCAAGCCATGTTGCGGCAGGCGATAGTCCGAAAAAATGCGCCCGGACGCCATCTCGGGCGGCAGCGCGCGGCCGTCGCCG
>JAUIIR010000133.1 GCA_030431485.1 Alphaproteobacteria bacterium | reverse complement strand
CGAGCTCAGAAAGCCGGTAGGCGGCGTTTGCCGTTGCGCGCAGATCCTCGAGTGCGGGTTTGCCGAGCGTCGAGACATTTGGCGTGGTGTCGACCACCAGAAAGCCATGGTGATAGACGAGGCGCGCGCCCGGCTCGGCGACATCAACCCACGCCATCAGCGTGATTTCAGAGACAGCCACAGACATCACGACACCCTCGGGGCGCGGATGCAGTTATTCAGCTGCAGTTGCTCTTTCTCATGATTGAGGATGTCTTCCAGCCGGTAGACGACGCGCCCACCGATTTTCATGAAGGCAGGTCCCTTGCCTTCCCAACGCCACCTCTCAAGTGTGCGATGAGACAACGTCCAACGTCGGGCGAGCTCCTTTTGCGTGAAGCAAATCTTATCGTGCATCCTGGTCTCCAGTTCAGTTCTTGGAGACAAGATGCAAAATTGATCTGTGGGATGTCGTCAGGATCGATAGGGGATGCAGAAGGGGATGGTGGATCCCTTAAATACAACGCCCGAAACGCAAAGAGGGGGATGGCCATCCCCCTCTATCCCCCAGCATGTCCCCTTCCGATCCCCCACCGCGAGGGACCGAAGATGGGATCATTCGATGTTGAGCCTGTAGTTGCCTCGACGATCAGAACGAATCAACTCACGCCAGTTATCCTTTGACTTAAAGACATCCGACATGCGCAGGCTTCGCGAGCGCGCCTCAGACAGAATGTTCTTTCCGTTCTGCCACGGTTGCCCGGCTTGAGCCGCTCGATGTAAGGAACGAACCACGGCGGCTTGTATTGGACCAAGCTGAAACCGGTGGCCATTGCAGCGCACCTCGGAATAGTCGCGCGATACGATGAATGTCGGCTCCTCTAGCCGGCCACCCGTCGAGAATCCCTTCATGATTTCATAGCGATCGCGCTCATCACGCCGCATCAAAAGGTCGCCGATCACAACATAGAGGGGATCGACAGAGCCCCAGAGTGACGCATAGTCGGACTGGACGGAGCGGAACTCGCCTATGTGCGCCTCTCCGCACCGAAACAGCTGAAAGACGTCACGCGCATGCAGGTCCACAACACCGCTGAACGACACGCGATCCGTCGGGATACGGAATGGTCGCCCGTCCGCGCCCTCGTCGAAATCACCAAACTCCAGCGGCAGCCCAAACACACGAATGGAGAGGCGCACCTCGTCGTTTTCCGCGAGATAGATCAGGTCATCCTCAGCAATCGACCAGCGTTCAAGGATCTCGGAGAGTGCAAAATATGCTTTTTCAATTTCCATCTTTCCTCCGATTCCCCTCGCCAAATGTTCTAAATTTGTTCTACCCCCTTGACGAAGTCGGATCAATCCAATCTTATCCTATCTAATCCACATCCTTCTGGGGATAACATGACCGAACACCACACGCTTGCGGATCGCCTGCAGGCTCGCGCAAACCAACTCGGGCTTAGCCCTGCGCATGTTGCTGAAATGGCCGGTGTGAACCGGTCGTTTGTCTATGACATACTGCGCGGGCGCTCGACGCGCCCAGGGCTGGACCGTCTCGCGGAAGTCTCCCGGGTGCTGAAGGTAGAGCTGGACTGGCTCATTCACGGAATTGGAAGCGTGGAAGGAACGTCCCCTTTCATCGAAAACCCTGACGACAGTTTCGTCGCCATCGCACATGCTGGCGTCCGGCCGTCCATGGGCGGAGGCGCTGTGGTCTTAGATGAGCACGAGGCCCCAGGGCGCGCCTACCACTTCCGCAGGTCCTGGATCAAACAGGGGCTGAAAGCCTCGCCGTCCCAGTTGCGCATAATGACCGTTGAAGGCGACAGCATGGAGCCGACACTATTTGATGGCGACACAGTTCTGGTCGACATGACAAGGCGCTCTCCCAATCCTCCCGGCATCTTTGTGCTCGATGACGGCATGGGGCTCGTTGCCAAGCGCCTACAACACGTCCCAAACAGCGACCCGCCGGCAGTCCGCGTCATCTCCGACAACAAACATTACCCTGAGTATGAACGCACCGCTGATGAGATTAATATCATTGGACGGATTCGCTGGTTCGCTCGGGAGGTGTGAACATGACCCATGTCATCATTCGCGGAAACAATGGCCGACGACACGAAGTCGATTTCGAGGATGCCGAACTCACGGTCGAAATCTTCATCAATGAACAAAACGTGGAACTCGTGATAGAGGCGCTGGACGAAGACCGCCCCTGGCAGAAGAAGCGGTTCGCATTGGTCAATCTTCCTCGCTCAGAATTCGACCAAGCAATGGCCGACACGGCACGAAAACGGACATCGTCAATCAAGGCTGTTGAGTGAACGATGGGGCGGGCACGACTGAGGTCCTTGCTGGCCTGGTGGAACGCGTAACCTTCCACAGTACGGAAAGCGGGTTCTGCGTATTGCGCGTCAAGGCGCGTGGCCATCGTGACCTCGTCACGACTGTTGGGCATGCGGCAATGATTTCTGCCGGTGAGTGGGTCACCGCCTCTGGCTCCTGGATCAATGATCGCAACCACGGCCTTCAGTTCAAGGCGCATTTCCTGAAAACCCATGCGCCCTCCACTCTCGACGGCATCGAGAAGTACCTTGGCTCCGGCATGATCCGGGGCATTGGCCCGGTCTATGCCAAGCGGCTCGTGAAAATGTTCGGCAAGGATGTTTTCGACATCATCGAGGCCGAGCCGGAGCGCCTGCGCGAGGTTGAAGGGATCGGTCCCAAACGCGCCGACAAGATTACGTCCGGCTGGGCAGACCAGAAGGTCATCCGTGAAATCATGGTGTTCTTGCATCAGCACGGGGTGGGCACCGCGCGCGCGGTACGGATTTTCAAGACCTACGGCACCGACGCCGTTCAGATCATGAGCGAAAACCCCTATCGTTTGGCCAAGGATATTCGCGGCATCGGCTTCCGAACGGCTGACTTGATCGCCGAGAAACTTGGGATCGAGAAGACGGCGATGATCCGGGTCCGGGCGGGAATTTCCTTCGCGTTGACGGAGGCCATGGGCGATGGGCATTGCGGCCTCCCTCGCGCAGACTTGATCGGCCTTGCAGGCAAACTGCTCGAGGTCCCGGCGCCTTTGATCGAAAACGCGCTCGCCGAGGAACTTGCTGAGGAAACTGTGACAGCCGATTGTGTTGGTGACGCAGACTGCATTTTCTTGACCGGCCTCTACCTGGCAGAGCGCGGCATTGCGGAGCAGCTAAAGCGTATCTGCGCTGGCAGCCTACCCTGGCCAGATATCGATGCCGACAAGGCGCTTCCATGGATCGAGCAGAAAACAGGCCTTTCCCTTGCTGAAAGCCAAGCAGAGGCCGTCCGGCTGGCACTCAAGTCGAAGGTCATGGTGGTCACGGGCGGGCCCGGCGTGGGCAAGACCACGATCGTGAACTCGATCTTGCGCATCCTCGCGGCGAAGCACGTAAAACTATTGCTCTGCGCCCCTACTGGCCGTGCAGCCAAGCGGATGACGGAGGCCACGGGCATGGAAGCGAAGACTATCCACCGACTTCTTGAGTTCGACCCCAAGGCGTTCGGGTTCAAGCGTGACCTTGAAAACCCGCTCGAGTGCGACCTGCTCGTAGTCGATGAAAGCTCGATGGTCGACGTGTCATTGATGCAATCGCTCATGAAGGCTGTGCCGAGCCATGCGGCTCTTTTGATCGTCGGCGATATCGATCAGTTGCCGTCGGTCGGTCCCGGCCAGGTCCTGGCCGACATTATCGGCTCGGGCGCTGTGCCGGTGGTCCGCTTGACCGAGGTGTTTCGGCAAGCCGCACAGAGCAAGATCATCACAACCGCCCATGCAATCAACGCCGGCCGGCTGCCTGACCTGACCCCACCTGAGGGCGATACGGATTTTTATTTCGTGCCGGCCGCCGATCCGGAACAAGCCGTGCCGCGCATTGTGGAACTCGTCTCCAAACGCATCCCGCGCAAATTCGGGTTCGATCCAATCAAGGATGTCCAGGTTCTCTGCCCTATGAACCGTGGTGGTGTGGGCGCGCGTTCCCTTAACATAGAATTGCAGGCCGCACTGAATCCTGCCGGAGAGAAAAAGGTCGAACGCTTTGGCTGGACCTTTGCCCCCGGCGACAAGGTGATGCAGATCGAGAACGATTACGACAAAGACGTCTATAACGGCGACATCGGCATGATCGAGGATGTCGATCTTGATGAGGGCGAAGTCGCGGTCAGTTTTGACGACCGGACAGTCACCTTCGTCTTTGGGGAACTCGACACGCTGGTGCCTGCCTATGCCGCGACCATCCACAAGAGCCAGGGCTCCGAATACCCCGCCGTGGTCATCCCAGTGATGACCCAGCATTACGCCATGTTGCAGCGCAACCTGATCTACACCGGCGTCACGCGTGGCAAAAAACTCGTAGTTTTAGTTGGCCAGAAAAAGGCAGTGGCAATCGCTGTCAAGAATGTGTCAGGGCGGCGGCGCTGGTCTAAGCTCGATGAGTGGCTCCGTCCCGTTGAAGCACCTCAATCTCATCAAAACCCGCTTCCGACATAAACACCATTAAACACGCAGACCTACCCGGCACTACGGTAGGTCATTGTTTTTGTTTGAAGTTCAGCCTCCAAGGCGTTTCAATCTGAGTGGCAACCAGAAAGACGCTCCCATGAACAACACCACTGCAACCCCGATTTCCGGGCCCAATCCCATATGCCCTGAGCGCATGTCGGCAGACGCACGCCTCGCCGAGATCGGACGCATCCTGGCCGCAGGCGTCGTTCGGCTGAACGCTGCAAAGTCCAGCGGTTTATCTGCCGTGAACGGAGACAGTTTCGTGGACTTCTCACTTCGAAAGAGCGGTGGTCGTCGTGCAAAACGTATCCGCATCGGAGGAATTCATGAAGCATCACAATAAGATAACCCCTGCGCAACTGGGTCATGATCCACGCCTGGATCAGACGGTGCTGTCGCGCCTGGCCGCCCTGAAGGCGATGTCAGTCAAGGAGTTGAAAGCCGAATGGGAAAAGCTCATCGGGACCTCGGCGCCGAACAACAGCCGCGCGTTTCTCGAACTGCGGATTGCCTATCGACTTCAGGAACTGACCTATGGCGGCCCCGACCGCGAGACCCGCCGCATGCTGGATCTTCTGGCCGATGAGGTCGAAGGGCACGCCCGGCGCAAGCACCAAATTGCGGATCCCCGTAATCCCGTGGCAGGCACAAAGCTGCTGCGCGAATGGGATGGCATAGAGCACACCGTCACCGTGCTGAAAGATGGCTTCGACTGGCGCGGGCGCAAATTCAAATCGCTCTCCGCCGTCGCTCGCGAAATCACCGGCACGCGCTGGAACGGGTATCGTTTCTTCGGCCTTCGCGAACGCAAGCGGGAGGACGTGTGATGGACCTCAACACACGCCCGAACCGCCGGCTGCGGTGCGCTATCTACACCCGCAAGTCGAGCGAGGAAGGGCTGGACATGGAATTCAACAGCCTCGACGCCCAGCGTGAGGCTTGCGAGGCATACATCGCCAGCCAGAAATCCGAGGGCTGGGTGGCCACGCGCGAACGCTATGACGATGGCGGCTTCTCGGGGGGCAATCTGGACCGACCCGGCCTGAAGCAATTGCTGACAGACATCGACGATGGGTTGATCGACGTTGTGGTGGTCTACAAAATCGACCGCCTGTCGCGCTCGCTGATGGATTTCTCCAAACTGGTTGAGGTCTTCGACCGCAACGGCGTGACCTTCGTCTCGGTGACGCAGTCCTTCAACACGACCACCTCCATGGGGCGGCTGACACTGAATATCCTGTTGTCCTTCGCCCAGTTCGAACGCGAGGTCATCGGCGAACGCATTCGCGATAAGGTGGCAGCCTCGCGCAAGCGCGG
>JAUIIR010000045.1 GCA_030431485.1 Alphaproteobacteria bacterium | reverse complement strand
CTCTGGCCAGTTTTGACGCCGGCAACAAAGAAGATGCCCAACGCAAAGTGGAAAGTGGGTCCGCACCGGCGGACCGCGTTCTCGCATTCGCCATCAGTGCTCTTCGGAAAGGACGTCCAGGTCCCGCCCTGATGACCGAATTGATGCGACGCGGCAATGAAGAACTGGCGCAGATGAACAGCCATATCCGACTTCTGGAACTGATCGCGATGATTTCTCCTCTGCTCGGTCTGCTCGGAACCGTTTTGGGTATGATCCAATCCTTTCAGGAACTTGAACTGGCTGAGGGCGCGGCGAATGCCTCGGTTCTTGCCGGTGGTATCTGGCAAGCTCTGCTGACCACCGCCGCAGGACTTTTGGTCGCCATTCCTGCCGCTGTCGGCGCAACGCTCTTGTCGGGGCGGGCGGAACGCGGTGCGCAGATGATCGAAGGCGCAATTGCGCAATTGATGCTGATCGCGGATCAGCCGTCGAAGTAGGGGCCCGCCATGCACGACCCCAGCACGTTGACTCTGACACGTCCCAAAGCCCCCAAGGCCTTGATTTCCCTGGTGCCAATGATCGACGTGATGCTGATCCTGTTGGTGTTCTTCATGGTAACGTCAACTTACCTGAACCTGGATATGATACCGGCCGTGCAGCGCTCAGATCAAACCACCAGCGCTCCGCAGACAGCCGCCATTGGCAGCGGAAGCACTCTGATGATCCGGATTGGAGCCGATGGCGTCCCGACGGCGCGCGGTATGGGACTCGAACTTGCGGATCTGCAAGCAATGCTGGCCACCCGCTTACAGGACAATCCAGCGCTCAGAGTACTGGTCCTTCCCTCAGGAGCCGCTGATATGCAAGCTTTGGTCTCAGTCATGGATGCTGCCACACGCGCGGGTGTGACCAACGTACGGGTTGTCAGACTTGAGGGCACCGAATGAAACTGTCGCGCCCGATCAGCAAACAACCCCCCGAGACAATTGTGGCTTTGATTGACGTTGTATTCTTCCTGTTGGTCTTTTTCATGCTGATCGGGCGTATGGATGCGACCGCTCCCTTTGAAGTCACTCCACCCTCTGCGGAGACCGGAGCAGATATGCCATCTGGAGGCATCACGGTGTCTGTATCTGCTGCAGGCAACCTTGCGGTTGATGGCCTGAGCGTTGCAGACCGCGCCCTAAACGACGTTGTCGCACAAAAGCTTTCTGCCAACGCGGAAACGCTTGTCCGGATCAATGCGCATCGAGACACCGAGTTGCGTCACGTATTGCCTCTCGTCAGTCGTATCGAAGGTCTGGGAGCCAAAGACGTTGTGCTGGTGGTTACACCCGAATCCGCACCGCCAATCCCATGAGCAAGTCTGCGATCATCTGGGGGATGGCTCTCGCGGCTTCAGTCAGTGCACATGGTGCAGGTGCCTATATCCTCTACCTTTCAACACGACCGGGCGACATTCCCGAACAGCCGGTCCCTGAAACCCAGATGGAACTTGCCGCCTATCAAGTGCAACGCAGCACAGCGCGGGAAACCGCTCCGGATGCAGATCAAGCGCTGTCCGGCGACACCAGCGGAGCCTTACTGGGACAAGGTCAAATCGCTGTTTCACGCGCAACCACTGTGTCGTCCAAAGGCACGCAATCGACACCGGCAACACCGACCGGCGAAGCCTTGGCGGCAGACGCCCTGAGCTCTGCGCGTGCGACGTCCGTGGCGGCGGAGTCGCTTTCCGCTCAAGCCTTGTCCGCGCCGCAATCCTTTGCAGCTTTGGCAGAACCAACGGAACAAAGCCTCGACGAAGCCGCTATATCATCACAAACCATGTCAACAGTTTCGATCGTAGCAGATGCGATAACTGCGCAGGCCACACCAGCGGCGCGTGTTCAAACAACTGCATTTGTGGCGATGGTGGCAACGTCAAAACCGACAGATGTCTCACTGCGCAGTGCACCGCTCACCCCAGCGGAACCCGTTGCCTTTCGTCCAGACGTCGCCGTCGCGAATACTGACACTGCAGCCCCTATCGCGACGTTGAATGCCACTGCAGCTGAGGCCAAACCTCCGGTTGTTCCGGTTGCCCAGCAATCCGTCGTTCTAGAACCAACCAGTCCAGTCGTTCCGGAAACAGATCGGGCAAAGGCGTCCTTGGCGTTTCAGGGATCAGGTGGTGGTGCCGTTGATCCAGTTTCGCTTTCCGCGTTCCAAAGCTTCATGGCGCCGGGCGATTTGAGCGGCGCAGCCGCGGACGTCCGCGATGGCATTGCCGGGGTGCTGAGCGCGGTGCCTTGTTCACGTCTTCAAGTCGAATTTGACCCCGCTGAGAATACGCTTCTGGTGGCAGGCCATGTCCCTGAACCGGAACTGCGCTCCAGCGTCGTTGCGGCGATGCAGGTACAGATGGGGTCAGATATTCCCGTACGGGACAATCTCCTGATCTTACCACGTCCGCAATGCGGAGCTCTTGCCGGGATTGCCAGCGTCGGCCTTCCGCAATCCACGGATCAGATCACAAATCCTTTGCTTGTTGGTGAAAGCACGCATGCGCGGGAGTTTCGGTATACAGAAGGCAGTCCGCTGGTCATGGCTCTTCAAGGCGCGGACTATGACGCCTTTGTCTATGTCGATTATTTTGATGCTGACGGAAACGTTCTGCATCTCACGCCAAACCAGTTCACGCCGTTGACACTGACGCCTGCGGAAGGCGCTCTGCAAATCGGGTCCGAAACCGTGTTGGCAGCAGGCGAACCAGGCCTCTATATCGAAATCGGCCCGCCTTTTGGCCAGGAAATCGCCGTAGCCTTTGCTTCGTCGGTGCCACTCTATGAAGGCACCCGTCCGCTTGTAGAACCTGCCGAACCATATCTTTTCTGGCTGCGAGACCGAGTGAGCAACGCGCGGGCCAGCAATCCCGATTTCAAAGGAGAATGGGTCTACTTCTTTGTCACGACATCCTCAGAGTGAGGCCCATCAGCGGCAAGATCGATGCCGAACTTGCTTTGCAATCTGTCCCGTCTTACCGTTGGTTCATGTAATCTACGCACCCCTGCTTTCCTGAAAGCACTGAACGGGAACCTGCGGTTTTAGAAGCTTTATTGCCACCCAACGGAAGGCGCACGCCATGATTTCAAGAAAGAACACCACCCGAAAGCTCGGCCTTCCAATCTTTTTCGGCATGCTCGCCACACCAGCGATGGTGGCGGCATCGACGCCCGACAGCCTCTCAAACATCCTGGATCCCAGCGCCCCCGTCGGCACGGTCGAGTTTATCTATCCTGAATTTGCTCAGGTCGGAGGCGACGACATTGGCGGCGGAGGCAACTCATCGGAAGGTAACAACAGGACGGTGCGGCCATCCGGTCCAGCCGTTGCGGTATCCAATGCACGCACGACACAGATTGTCACCCAACTCAATCAAATCCAACAGATTTGTGAATTCATGGGCGACGAGTACAAAATCGCATGTTTTGCTTCGACCTATCGCCAACTGGCCGAGGAAATCCCGGCGAACGGAGATTACGAAGAGGCACGCGAGGTACTTTTGGATACCGCGCGAAAGCTGGACTCGCTTGTGCGAAGCAATCTGGACCGGCAGAAACCGGCACTGACAGCACGAATCAGAACAGACAGCGGGCAATCTGTCCCCACGCCCCCAATGCGGGCGGTCCGCGAGCCGCGCGCATCAAGTTTGAACCAACAGGCCAGCGCAATCGTCGCTGAAGCAGAAACCGTGCTCCTACGCTCGGCCAGCTCAGACGCGACGCGTGCAATCCACTATCAACGCATTGCGGCTGCGGTCGGGTCGAACAAGGTGCTTCTGCGATCCAGTTAAGATTTACTCAAGGCCGTACGCGGCCCGGATTCCCCGTTTCGTTCCGGGCCCGATATCTCCGTCGATGGACCCTTGATAGAAATTGAAAGCCTGCAACTGCGCCTGCAATTCGCGGCGGGTCTCCTCTGCAAACATGGTTGGACGCTCCAACAACAGGTTCAGGACATCCTGGCTGCCACTGCGTAAGGCCGCATACAGGTACCGCGCGGCATCTTTTGGCCCCTTGTCAGGTATCAAACCGTCATCAATCAACGCAGCGAAGTTGAACTGCGCCTCGGGGTGGCGCAAGTCGGCCGCACGCTCGAAAAGCTCGAGCGCTTTGGCTGGATTTGGTCGAAGCCCCAGCCCACCTTGATAATGTAGGAAGCCCAAATCATTGATTGCATCAGCAAACCCTTGATCTGCTGCCGCTTGATAAAGCTCCAGCGCGCGGGCTTCATCGACATCAACACCGATCCCCTGCTCATAAAGCTTCGCCAGCTCCATTTGCGCCTCGGGTGACCCGCGTTCGACCGCCCTTTCCAAGAAACCGACAGCCTGAGCCGGATCAAAGCGACTGTCCTCTGGATTTAGGCGAATGTAGGCCAGCCCAAGCATCGAGCGTGCGTCGCCGAGGTTTGCAAGCGCCGACAATTGCGATTCCTGATCCGGACGCAGTTTTGACCAAGACTTTGACGGCTCGGCAGCGGCAACCTCCTGCGCATCCTCCGGCCCCCCTGAAAGATAAAAGGGTTGCCCCGTTAATGATCCATAGGTGTATGGCTCTTGAAGGTTTCGTGTTTCTTCGAGCACGGCGTCCCGAACCTGACGGAACATCAAACTGATTTCGAGGCCTGGTTTGGACATCTTCTCCATCAAGGCACGCGCATAAGGGCTGTTTCCTTGCGTCCCATCCAAAGCAACCTGCCCGTCTTTCGCAGCAAATGCTACCAAAGTCCCGCGGTCAGGATTGGCAGGCGCCAAACCACCCACCCCGCGTGTGGCCTGATCGGCGGATTGCAAAGCGGACTGAACCGCTGCACTGGTGTCGATATCGCCTCCAAGCGGATTGTCACGACAACTGTCGAGGATCACGATCCGCATCACGCGGGCCTTTTCGACGACGGCAAGCATCTCTTTGAGCGAAACTGACTGGTTTTGCACCTCTGCATTCGATCGTGGGCGCGCATCAATCGGTATGAGGAAGTTCTCGCCCTGAACCTCGATTCCATGACCCGCAAAGTAGATGAGAGCCAGATCAGCCGTTTCCGACCGGAACGAAAAATCCTTCATCACCGCGCGTAGCTCGTCGAGGCTCACATCCAAAACGCGCGTCACATCGAACCCAATCTCGGTCAGTGTTTCGGCAAGAGCATCGGCATCATTTCTGGTGTTGGCCAGCGGTGTGATCGCCTCGTACTCCGCCATTCCGATCACAAGAGCCACCCGATCCGGAGCGGCCCATACGAGGCTCACGCCTGACCAAACAAGAACAAGAGGCAGGATAAACAGTCGAACAAAGTAGCTCATGTCTTGATCCAATCGCTTGTCTGACAATGCACACCCCCACCATAAGACGGGATCACCCGAGTTTCACTCACTTCTTCGCGAAATATTCTTACCGCGCGCGTCACACTGTGCCCGTCATCAACTGTTGCTTCTTCGCGCAGTTCTTTGCTGAACATTCCGCGACCGACCCCGGCATCAGGCCATCCTTGACTTAAGGGAAGATTCCCCGTCTGATCAACGTATCTGGGGCCAGAAAATTCAGTTTCATAAACAAGTACAAAGCGTGCGATAGCGATCTGTGCTGTCTGTTTACCGATCTGGTATCTTCGTCCCCCGCCCGACGTTTGTCACTTGGAGGCAGGTTCATGGAAGAATTTCCCGATTTCGATAGTATTTTCGACCCAGACAGCAATTATGGAAGCGCAATCGCGGGCGTCCCATCAACAGGCGGCATTGAAACTTATTTTGACGAGGACTGGTTCGAAGTATCTTTAATCGCGGGCCACGAATATGAAATCCAAGTTCGGGGAGCGCCTACAAATGACGGCACGTTGTTGGACCCAGAGTTCCTAGGGATCTACAACGACAGCGGTCTCTACATTTCGGGAACAGGCGACGCCGACAGCGGAGTAGGTCGAAACAGTCTCGATTTTTTTACTGCAAGCTACACCGGAACCCACTACTTCTCTGTCGGCACAGGTTTCGCCGAAAACTCGACTACAGGCACATATACAATCGAGTTCTTCGATCTGACCACGCCTGAAGTGGTAAACGAAGGCGATGATATCACGTTTTCAATCCCTCTGGAAATTCCCCTCGGAGTTCCATTTCCCGGCACCGGCACACTCAACGACTACGTCGTAGATCAGCAAATCTCTGTAATAGTCACGAGCAGTGAAGCGATTAATGGTGAAGACTTCACAGTATCGTATTCGTTCGGTGCACCACAGTCACTGACCTTCACTGCTCTTGCCGATGACCTGGTCGAAGATGACGAGACGGTCTCGGTAAGAGTGGTGGGGACGGTTGAGTGGACAAGGCCAAACATCAGCGGCACAGTAAATACGCAAATCGACTTCACCCGCAATTTCGCGATCAACTCGGCGCCCTACGGGGAACCTGATCCGATCCTCAACTACAGTTTCACCGAACCGGAAGTGATCGGAAACGTACTCACGAACTTCGCGGACGGCGAAGGAGAGTTGTTCACAGTCATTCCCTTCGCATTCGACTCTCCCACGGCCACAGGCGAATTGCTCGAAAATGGTGACGTTCTGATCTCAAATGCCAGCGGGACGACCGGCCAAAGCTTGGTAATACGCTTCACGGCAATCGACGCACGCGGCGCCCGGACCGAAGCCGAACAGATCGTCGAATTTGGAACCCTCGACGACTATCTGCCGGGCGATGACGCCCTTGTTTTCGGCAGCATTGATGTCGGGATTCCTGAACTCGGAAGTGTTGAGCAGGTCGAAGACCGGGACCGATTTGTCGTGTCTCTGGAAGCAGGCCAACTCTACGCAATCAGCCTTACATCTGCGTCTGATGGCATAAGAAACCTTGCTGATCCCGAGATCTTCGGGGTTTTTGACAGCCTCAACAATCTTGTTTCCAACTCGTCGGACAATTACGGCGGACAAGGTCTGAATGCACAGGCTGGCCCGTTCACGGTCGCCACCACCGACTTTTACGAGATCGAAGTTGGGAGTCATACGCCGTTCGGGACCGGTGGCTATGAACTGACGATCCTTTCGCTTGGCGCTGCAGACGACTATCTGCCCGGCTCCTTTGCCGATGTCTTCGGCACAGCCGAGGTGGATGTTCCCGTTACCGGCACTATTGAAAGCAATGGCGACCGAGATCGTTTCGACATATCGCTGCTCGCAGGCGTCGAATATGATATCTCGCTGGAAGGGCTTCCCACAGGTGGCGGAACCAATCCGAACCCAGAAATCACCGGACTGTTTTCCAGCCTCGGTACATTGATCTCCGGTACGTCAGACAACGATGGCGGCTTGGATACCAACGCGCTTGTCTCGGGCATTACGGTTCCAGAAGACGGTATCTACCAGATCGAAGTCGCCGGCGCGGGTGGTGCGAATATTGGTAGCTATACTCTGACAACGAGCTTCGCGGGATTTGTCGATGATTTTCTTCCCGGCGTCGCTTCAGGTGTCGGGAGCGTATCGGTCGGCGGCCGCTCGTCCGGTGAGATCGAAACTATAGGCGACATCGACGCCTTCGCCGTTTCGCTCGAGGCAAATGCAACCTATGAAATCTCAATTTTAGGCCGCGATTCCAATAATGGCACTCTTCAAGATCCAGACCTCTACGGAATATTCGCAACAAGCGATTTGACCGGCCCTCCACTGTTCTCAGTTCAAACATTGAATGAACAGTTGATCAGCGACGACAGCACGTCCTTCTTCACGCCACAGTCCTCGGGTGAGTTTTTCATCGCGGTGCAGGGCGCGTTTGAAGGGCTTGGCACCTATGTTGTAGACGTGCGCGACACGGGTATCCGTGACGACTACGCTGCGGATATCGACACGACCGGCGCGATTTCCCCGGGTGCCACTGCCAGCGGCCGCATTGATTTTGCACAAGACAACGATTGGTTTGAGGCCAACCTTTCCGCAGGCCGTCTCTACGAAATCAGTCTTGTTTCCGCAGATGGCGGAAACGCACTCGCGGATCCCTATTTCAACGGCGTCTACGACAGCGACGGCATGTTGATCCAGAATACTGCGAATGACGATGGCGGCGACGGAACGAACAGCCGATTGCAATTTGTCGCCGACCAAAGTGGCCTCTACTACCTGTCGGCCGGTGCCTTTGAAAACACAACGGGCCAATACAGACTTGAACTGACGGACCTTGGCCCGCTAGATGACGGGCGCTTCGACATCACAGTTGAATTCGCGTCAGACAATACGCCCAGCACCTACATTTCGGCCTTTGAAGAGGCCGCCGAACGCTGGGAGGAGATCATTGTCGGCGACCTTCCCTACGCGTTTGTCGAAGGTTATGGCTATGTAGATGACGTTTTGATCGAGGTTGCCGTTGACGACATCGCCCTGACCTTCGAAGGCGTCGAGCAGACCATCCTCGCAATTTCCAGCGTTCTCGACCAACGAGATGGCGTCTCTGGAACAAACGAACTGCCGACCTACTCTCGGATTGTCATCAACTCCGAGGAAGTTGGCAACCTTCTGAACCTTGATGAATTCGTGGCCAACACGATCGGACGCGCATTGGGGTTTGGCGCGCTCTGGGAAGAGTTCGGACTAGTCCGCATGATCGACGGCGTAGCGACCTATACAGGTCCGAACGGTCTCCGCGAAATGGCCGAACTGAATGACGATTTGAACGGTGTGAACGCACTTGAAGACGGAGCTGATGGCGCCCTCGCCGCAGAGTATTGGAGCGAGGCGGTCTTCGACGAAGAATTGATGACCCCGCGCGTGGAATTGCGCAGACCCGAAGTCGGCCCAGGCAATCCGAGTGTTCCGGACAACCCGATCAGTGCTTTGACCATCGCTGCCATGCAAGACTTGGGATATGAAGTCGACTATGGCGAGGCCGACAGCTTTAGGCTGGACCCGGGCGCTCTGTCACGACACACGAGCGGATCGACGACAGTTGTGAAACCAGTCGAACTCACACAAAGCACAGCACAACAGCGCCTTTTGTCCGACCTCCCTAACAATGACAGTATCCCCAACGGTGCCGCGTATATTTACGCGCGTCCGAACTCTCTTTCGGAAACACCCGGCAGTTTCGTACTGAATGACGCGAACACGGAACTGGTGATTGCCAGTGGCACCAATGCTGTCTTCATCGAGGCGGTCACTGGTGAGGCCCTGAACATTGAATTGACCGGCACATTCAACAAGAACGATCCGACCGAACTGTCCCAGCTCTCAGGCTCAGTCGACTCTATGGAGGTACGTTCGCTTGACGGACAGTTGTTGTTCAGCATCGATTTCACGCAAGAACCTGTCACGGTTGAAGACCTCACCGCGCAATGGCCGAACTATCCGATTGACGGTGAAAACATCATCATCATCGACACGCTGCCGGATGCGCTGGTGCGGATCAATCCGACTGGAGGCGGCGAAAACGCCAATCGCATCTTTACCGGCGCCAGTGACGATTTCGTCCGTGGTGGCGACCTTGCAGAGCTCATCAATGGTGGTGCCGACAACGACACGCTGGAAGGCGAGAATGGCAACGACTCTCTGGTTGGCGAGTTTGGCGAAGACCGTCTCGAAGGGGGGAGTGGCAACGATCTTGTCAATGGCGGTGCGGGCATCGACACGGCGGTCTTCTCCGGCGCACAAAGCGCCTACACACTGACACTCAGCGCCGACTCCACGCTTATTCAGGACCGTCGCGGAGACGGTAACGGCTTGGACACACTGATCGGTATTGAACTTCTGGACTTCGACACAGACTTCTTTGAAGGCAGCGCTTTCAACTTGCAACAATTTGGTGGGACCACCGGCCTTTCGGAGACGGACTTCGAAAACTTTATCGAACTCTACATCGCTTATTTCAACCGCGCGCCCGACGCGGTGGGTCTTAATTTCTGGGGAACAGCCTTTGCCAACGGCGTGACCCTTGCGCAATCCGCCGGATTGTTCGTCAATCAAGCGGAAACTCTGGCTGCCTATCCGGCTGATCTCAGCAATTCTGACCTGGTGGCCACGATCTATGAGAACGTGCTCGGGCGCATTCCCGATCAAGCTGGTTTCGACTTCTGGGTCAATGCGTTGGATAGCGGTGGTATTGGTCGAGACGTTGCCATCCTCGGAATTCTTGGAGGGGCCAAGGCGGACCCACCCGCGGATGCGACACAAGACTTCATCGACCAGCAATTAGCCGACCGTGCCTATCTTGCGAACAAGACCGACATTGGCGCTTATTTTGCGGTCCACAAAGGCATGTCCGATCTCGAAAACGCGGCTACTGCAATGCAGACTTTCGACGGTTCAGCCGCCAGCGTGAACGCTGCAGTTGCTCAGATCGACAGCTTCCATAACGCTGCGTTAGACCCCAATTCAGGCGAGTTCCTAATGCCGCTCGTGGGCGTACTTGACGATCCATTCTCAGCCGCCTGAGCTAAATCTGACACCCACGAAAAAGGGCACCTCAGCGAGGTGCCCTTTCCACGTCGTGTGTATGAAATCCTCGTTCAGGATCACTCAACCAATGCCGTGAACTCGATCCGGCGGTTGCGGGCCCGGTTCTGAGGCGTGTCGTTTTCGACAATCGGGCGGCTTTCACCATAGCCCACCGCCGTCAGGCGGTCGCGCGGAATACCCTTGTCGGTCAACCAGCTAACCACCGATGCCGCACGTCGTTCGCTGATGACTTGGTTCTGCTGATCGCTGCCAACAGAGTCAGTGTGTCCGGCAATTTCAAGCCGGAAAGTCGGGCACCGATTGACAATATCGTACAGGTTCTCCAGCAAAGGAACACTCTTGTTGTCGAGGCGTGTGCTGCCCGAAGCGAAGAATATATTTCCGGTTTTCGACAGGATTTCGAAGCGACCGAGGCAGGCCTCCTCGGTCATGTTACCTTTATCCTCCAGTGCCACAGCAGCCGGTGTCAATTGCGCTTCGGGCAAGTCGGGCGGCGTACCCGGTTGCGCGCGATCGAACACGAAGTTGAAGCTGACCACGCCAACCGGCGTGATATCGACATTCGCCGCCTCTTCCAGCTTGCGACGTCCCTCTTCTAGATCAAGCTCTTCGAGGGTGAATGCAATGGGAGTGATCGAAGAAACCACGACACGATCATTGTCGATCAGCGTCACAGCTACGTCCGTTGTCCGCTCAAGAGTGACACCGCGCAATGTAAAAGTGTAATCAAGCTCAATTTCCTTGCGGCGGGTGAGGTGGAGGTCGGTCAGCAGTTCCGGCGACAGTTGTGTCGTGATAACGGCCTCAGGGAACTTGAAGGTCTCAAAGAACAAAAAGCGCATGCGCACATTCCGCAGGTCAACCTTGGTATCGACCGAGTCCAGCAAGACACGCACCTGCGCCTGACCTTCTTCTGTGATCAGACCGGAAAGCGTTGCAAAAGAGCTTGTTTCTGCAATTTTTGACTTCTTGACCGACAAAAACCTCAATTCGGACGCGTCACCATCCAAATTCCAACCATACTCGAACGGATCATCGCTTTGGGCAGATGCCATTCCGAATGGCAGCAAGACCATGATGGCGATGGCATATAGGAAACGGTGGAAAGCTATTCTCATAATGACCTCGCAGGTGAATTGCGCAAATGTGACGGCATACAAGTGTTCTAAATCCGTAGTTTAGCATAGTCCTTGCATGCTTGCCTAGGACACGCGATACAAGGTGGACATTATGAAATTTTACACCATTTTTTTGAATGTACCAACCGGCTTCGGCAGGAGGATCCTTTGATCGACTGGCTACAACGACTGGGAAAAACCATTGCGTGCGGTGCGGCAACGGCGTGCCTCTTGGCGGCAGGGGCCACATCAGCGGACGCTCAACAGCGCATTGCGCTTGTGATTGGCAACTCGAGCTACGAGAGCGTTTCCGCGCTCGACAATCCGACCCGCGATGCAGAATTGATCGCCTCGACACTTGAACAGATCGACTTTCAAGTAACGCTTCTGATCGACGCCACACAGATCGAGATGAAGCGGGCGCTTTCTGATTTTGGCCGCAGCCTGCGAAATGGTGGGGCCGACACCACGGGCCTTTTCTACTACGCGGGCCATGGTGTCCAAAGTTTCGGCAACAACTACCTACTGCCCGTGGACGTTTCGCTCAGCGATGCTGCAGACCTTGATCTCGAGGGGGTCGAAGCACAATCAGTTCTGCGCCAGATGGCGTCTGCGCGCAATCGCACCAATTTTGTGATCCTGGATGCCTGCCGCAATAACCCCTTCGAAAATATGGCAGAGTTCGACTCGCCCGGTCTTGCGGAAATGAAAGCGCCCACCGGCACATTTCTGTCCTACGCGACCTCGCCGGGTGCCGTGGCTTTGGACGGACTTGGGCAAAACAGCCCCTTCACGACGGCCTTGGCCCGTGAAATGACAAAACCCGGTGTCCCCGTTGAGCAGATGTTCAAGCAGGTCCGCATTTCGGTTCTCGAACAAACCAACGGCTTGCAGACACCGTGGGACACGTCGTCTCTGACCAATAACTTTACCTTCGTAAACGCGCCGCAGGAAAACCCAGAAGATTTTGCTGCGCGCCAGCTTTGGGAATCTGTGCAAGCCACCAAAGATCCTGTCCAGATCATGCTCTTCCTGCGCGGCTACCCCAACAGTGTCTATGCAGACGAAGCACGTGCCCTTTTGGCCGAGGCCATTGAAGCCGAGATCGCCAACCCAAGCGTTGCTGCCGAGCGCCCTGCTCCGGCTGAACCGCCCGCGGACGAGCAAACCATGTTCGAAGCGGTTCAGGCAAATCCAACCGTCGAAGGCTACCGCGAGTATCTGGATGCCTTCCCGAATGGAACCTTCTCAGAGTTTGCCCGCGGCGAAATTGCAGCCTTGGAAGCACAGGCCAGCGTCGATCCGGTCGGCGAGGGTGTGACGCAAGAGGCGGAAGAGACCGAGCTTGCCTTGGCCGAGGTCGATCAGGAACGCTCATCTGTCCCTAATGTCGTTGAGTTCAACCTTCCCCTGACCGCCCCGGGCTCCGTGATAGACGGTATCATCCTTTCGGAGATCACCAATCTGTCGCCTCTCTTCCCGCCTGTGGAAGGCCTGCCCGAAGAATACTGGAAAGACCAGACCTGCTCCAATTGCCACGAGTGGAACCAAGAGCGACTCTGCGATCAATCTAATGTCTACCTGACCCTGAGCGGCCAGAAATCGCTTGAGAAGCCACATCCGTTTGGCGGCATCCTTAAGCGCAATCTTCGCCAATGGGCAGCAGGCGGGTGCCAGTAGGCCCGGAAATGCGCTAGTCGCGGCCCAGCATTTCAAGTTGGACCGTCGCAGCCTGCACCTGCGGCACCATCTTTATCAAACTCTCCAGATCATTGCGCTGTCGCGGTGCGTGGATCGAAAGTGTCGAGAGCAAACGGCCTTCGGTATCCCGGATCGGCGCGGCGACCGCGACCATGTCCTCCATGAATTCCTCGTTGTCCGTCGAAAATCCGCGCGTTCTGGTGATGGATAACTCTTCCATCAATCGGTCCAAATCGGTTATCGACTTCGAGGTGGACGGCTCCAGTTCAAGCCAAGACACCAGCCGTTTTAGCTTGTCCATCCGAAGCGACGACAGATACATCTTGCCGCTCGCCGTGCAGTGAAACGGCACCTGCGTCCCGACAGGCAACTGAATGCGCAGCGGCCAATGGGTTTCGACCCGGTCAAGATAGACCATCCCATAGCGTCCCGGCGCCGCAAGATTGCAGGTCTCACCGACTTCGCTGGCCAAAGCCTGCATGATGAGCAATCGCTCGGTTCGCAAACGCTGCGACGACAACGTATTGCACGCCAGTTTGCGCAGCCGTCGCCCAGAACCATAAGACCGCCCGTCAATATGGCGCTGAAGAAACCCCTCTTCCTCGGCGGTTGTCAAAAGACGGTGGATTGTTGGCTTGGGAAGGCCCAACGCCTCAGACAGCGCGCCGGGTGCCACTGGCACCCCTGCCCGTGCGACTTCTTCCAAGATCAGAAGAAGCCGCAGATTTGTCGGTATCTGCTCTTTTGTGTCAGAGGCAGAAGAGTCGGCCATGCATCAGTCTCATCTGTTCGGCAACAGTGACAACGCCAACTCAGGCGTCAGGGCAACAAGCACCCAAACGCTGATCAGCGCAATCAGATAGGGCACCGTGTATTTGAGCAGCCGGAAATACGGAACCCCGGTGACCCCAGACGCCACGTAAAGGTTTAGCCCGTAAGGCGGTGTGATGAACCCGATAGAGGCTCCGACAAGGAAGATAACCGAGAAGTGGATCGGATCGACGCCAACACTTGCTGCAATCGGCGCAAGAATGGGCGCAAGAATGATCGTCACTGGAAGAGATTCCAGCACCATACCCGAAACGAACACGATGATCATCGCTGTAAACAGGACCGCGTAGTATCCTCCCATCGACGTCACAAAATCGCCGATCACCTGTTGTGCTCCCAGCAAAGAAAGGATCTGCTGCATCACAACCGAAATGGCGATGAGTGGCGCAAGGATGCCGGTAATCTCGGCCGAACGCATGGTAATCGAGGGGATCTGCCATAGGGTAAATCCTTCGACCACCAACATCTCAGGATAGCTCTTGTCTTCCCACGTTTTGTTCGGGTCCTGACGCATCACACGGCTCAGCACCCACGACACGAGACCCGCTATGATACAGAAACCAACGGTCACACCCGCCGCCTCGGTTGGGGAAAACTTCCCCGTGTAAATGCCCCATAGCACTAGACCGATAGCAAAGAACCCAAGCCATGCCCCAAAGGCCGTTTTCAGAACACGGTTCAGTTGCAGCGGGATAAGATAGCCCCAGCCATTCATGCGGCAGATGATCCAGCAGGCAAGCTGCATGCCGACCACCATTAACGCTCCCGGCACAATTCCGGCCACGAACAGATCGGAAATCGGCAAGTTCATCAGAAAGCCGTAAACGATAAAGATGATCGACGGAGGAATAATGATCCCCACCGTGCCTCCAGCCGCCGCCGTAGCGGCGCTGAAGCGTTCGTCATATCCGCCTTTAACCATCTCGGGGTGCAACATCGACCCGATGGTCGCAGTCGTGGCCGAGTTCGACCCAGAAATCGCCGCGAACAGCCCACATGCGCCCAGCGATGCCATCGCCAGACCACCGCGCAGCCAGCCAAGGCACGCATAAGCGAAATCCGATAATCGACGCGCAATGCCGGACTTGTTGATCAGGTCACCCGTCAGAATGAACAGCGGCATCGCCAACAGAGCAAACCCCTTGTTAAACACGTTGAGCAGCTCCGCCCCCATATTGTCGAGCGTCAGCCCCAAAACGAAAGAACATCCAATCACCCAATAGGCGATGACCAGAAGCACTGGCACACCCAGCATGAAAAGAAAGGTCACCCCGACCGAGATCAGCGTGATGATGGTTCCGTCTGGCATCACGCATCCCCCCCGATCACAGATTGCTGGATCAGCGGCTGTCCAGTCTTGTAGTTTTTCATGTCGTCCTGAATGTTCTCGATCGCCCGCGCCGCCATCAGCGTCCCGGCAAGCGGAGCGCCTAGGAGGAACCACCATTGCATTGTGTTGTCGGTCCCTAGAACAATCTGGAAGTTCGACGCAGACAGCGCGACCACCCGCATCGTGGTCACAAGAAAGATCAGCGCAAACCCGAACCACAGAACGAAATCGAGCCAGAGACAGGCAAACTGCCCGCCGCGCGACATCCGACTACGGAATTCGGAAAAGCTCAAATGGGTTCGGACGCGAATGTTATACGCCGCGCCGAACCACGCCATCACCATGAATAGGAAAGGCGGAATTGTTGTCGACCAGGGCTGCTGATTGGAGAATATGAAACGGTCGATCACCCCCCAGAAGATGATCCCGGCTGTCCCAAGGTAACAGACAATCATCACGGTGCGCTCGAAGTAGCGCTCGATCACCGGAACATGGTGGTAGACCCACGACAGTGCCAATCCCGCAAGGATCAGAAAGACCGCGCCGAAGATATAGACTGAATTTGGTGCCAAAGCCTGCCGGATTGTCCAGGAATCCTGACTGGCGAACGCACTGAGCAGCGCGCTAAAATCGGACCAGAGCTCCATCTGTTCCCTCCTCCCATGTGAAGACGGTGCCGGATTGATCCGGTCTGTACATCTTGTCTTTAGGCGAAACAGCCCCGTCCGAGCGGGGCTGTTTCCAGTGTCACGCTAAAGAGGAATCAGCCCTTCCACCAGCGGCGCGGCTCGACGTTTTCGGCCAGCGTATGCGAGTTGTTGCGGACTTCGTTGTAGATATCCTGATAGGTGTCGATGCCACCGGCCCAACCGTTGATCCGCTCGCGCCACT
This sequence comes from Alphaproteobacteria bacterium, assembly GCA_030431485.1. Taxonomy (GTDB): domain Bacteria; phylum Pseudomonadota; class Alphaproteobacteria; order Rhodobacterales; family Rhodobacteraceae; genus Marivita. Next base: position 18,167 of record JAUIIR010000045.1, on the reverse strand, counting down.
GCTCCCAGAGCTGCGGCTGGAATTCGGGCGAACACATCTCTTCTGCCTTGCGAACTTCTGCGTCCGAAAGCTTTGCAACGCGCACATTGTTTTCCGCAAAGATTGTGCCCGGCATGGGCGGATCAGTGAAGCCCACGGTGTTCACCAGCGCCGCTTCGTTCGCCGCCTGCACGTGAACCTGCGTCAGGTAAGACGCTTCCATGACCGCGTCCTGCAACTCGCCGGAAAGACCGTCGAATGTTTCAGCACGCATTGCGGTGTGCTCAGTGCCGCAGAAGAAACGCAAGTCCACACACTGGCTGACCACAGGCGACATGTTCGCGTAGGCCACAGCCGACGCCCATGTTTCCGCTCCGTCGATCAGACCCTGCTTGAGACCATCCAGCGTTTCCTCCCACGCCACTGGAACCGGGTTCAGGTTCAGCGCTTCCATCGCAATCCGGCCAAGCTGCGTACCTGTTACACGGTTCTTGGTGCCCATGATGTCTTCGATCTTGGTCACCGTCGGCTTGTCGGCAAAGCTCATCCCCATCTGGATACCGCGCAGTTCAGCATGCGTGAAGAGGAACTTCAGACCGTGACGTTTTTCGAACGGATCGCGCAGAATGCGCTGCGATTCCGGCGAGTACATGAAGTAGTACTGGTCTGCGCGGTTGCGGAACATATACGCATAATCCAGCACGTTCAGATAAGGTGCGCCACCGGCCGAGTTCTGTGTCGAGGCCGCGTAGATGTCGATGATGCCCTGCTGCGCTTTCTCCACGCAGGACAGCTGACCACAGATCTGGTTGTTGCCGATGAATTCGATGCGGATCTCGCCATCGGTGCGCTCTTCAAGATCGCGCGCGAATTCAAGACAACCCGCGCGTTCGATCAGCAGGTTTTGCGGGTTAAAGCCGGCTGCGCCGAACTTCAGCGTGTGCTTCGCTTCCTTGGCAAGGCGCTTATTGTAGGTTGATTCCGCCGCTTTCGCCAGATTTGCCGCGGTCATAACACCGCCGAATGTTCCCGCCGCCAAAAGCGTCGAGCTCATTCCGTAAGTTCCTGCAATTCTGAAGAAATCCCGGCGCGAGACTCCCTTGATACGATCTCCTATCTTCATTGCTTCTCCTCCCGTTTTAGCAATTATTGAGACATTTGTTTTCAAAAAAGACTAGATTGGCTTTTCCGATCTGCATAGAGTTTTTTGCACCGAGGGGAGGATTTCGTCCGTGGAAGCAGACTATGTAATCGTTGGCGCAGGCTCGGCCGGGTGCGTTCTCGCCAACCGTTTGAGCGCTCGACCGGATGTCAAAGTCGTCCTGCTCGAGGCGGGCGGACGGGACCTCAATCCGTGGATTCATATCCCCGTCGGCTATTTCAAAACGATGCACAATCCGGCGGTCGACTGGTGTTACCGCACAGAACCGGACCCCGGCCTGAATGGGCGGCAACTCGACTGGCCGCGTGGCAAGGTTCTGGGCGGATCATCCTCGCTCAACGGGCTTCTCTACGTGCGGGGGCAACCGCAGGATTATGACCGCTGGGCGCAGATGGGCAATCCAGGCTGGTCCTGGGAAGATGTACTGCCTCTCTTCAAACGCTCGGAAAATCAAGAACGCGGAGCCGATGACTTCCACGGCGACACAGGTCCTTTGTCCGTATCCAACATGCGCCTCCGGCGTCCGATATGCGATGCCTGGGTCGAGGCCGCCCAAGCGGCGGGCTACCCTTTCAACCCGGATTACAATGGCGCGACACAAGAAGGCGTTGGCTATTTCCAACTCACCGCTCGCAACGGGCGGCGCTGTTCCAGTGCTGTGGCGTTCCTCAATCCGGCAAAGTCACGCCCAAACCTCACCATCGTGACCCGGGCTTCAGCCAGCCGGATTCTGTTTGATGGCAAGCGCGCAACCGGCGTGGCCTACCGCGACGCAGGCGGTATCGAACAAAAAGTGACAGCCCGTACCGAAGTTATCCTCTCCTCCGGAGCTATCGGCTCTCCGCAGCTCTTGATGGTTTCGGGTATCGGCGATGCGGACCATCTCCGCGAGCATGGAATCACCGTGCGGCACGAACTAAAAAGCGTCGGCAAGAACATGCAGGACCACCTACAAGCGCGGTTGGTCTTCAAGTGCAAGGAGCCGACCCTGAACGACGAAGTCCGCAGTCTGCTCGATCAAGCCCGCATAGCCGTAAAATATGCATTGCACCGCAGCGGACCGATGGCGATGGCGGCAAGTCTTGCAACTGGGTTCATGCGCACGGGCGATCATGTCGATACGCCGGATATCCAGTTCCATGTTCAGCCGTGGTCCGCAGACAGCCCCGGCGCGGGCGTGCACCCGTTCTCGGCCTTCACGATGTCTGTCTGTCAACTTCGCCCCGAAAGCCGCGGCTCGATCCGGCTGGCCTCGTCAGATATGTCGGTCTACCCTAAGATTCACCCCAACTATCTGTCCACCGAAACCGACTGCCGCACCATTGTCGAGGGCATCAAGATCGCCCGACGCATCGCGCGGCACGCACCGCTGACCGACAAGATCTCAGAAGAATTCCGCCCCGATGCTTCGCTCGACCTTGACGATTACACCGGCACGCTGAACTGGGCGCGCAATAATTCCACAACGATCTATCACCCTACAGGCACCTGTAAAATGGGCCCGGGTGGGGACGCCGTGGTTGACGCACGACTGCGCGTTCACGGCATCGACGGCCTTCGCATCGCCGATTGTTCGATCATGCCGGAGATCGTCTCGGGCAACACCAATGCACCCGCGATTATGATCGGAGAAAAAGCTTCAGACATGATCCTCGAGGACCTGATTGCGGGACGAACCGTACGCGCCGCTTAAGCCTCAAATCTGTATCCAGACACGACCCGCCTCCACCTTCACGGGGTAGGTTCCCAGATTGACACAGACCGGAGCACGTTTGGCTTCGCCTGTGCGGTAGTCGAATTGCCCGTTATGTTTTGGGCATTCGATGACATAATTCATCACAAGCCCGTCTTCGAGATGCACGTTCTCATGTGTGCAAAGACCATCCGTGCAGAAATAGGCGTCATCCGGGCTTCGATAGATGGCAAAGGTCCTGTCGCCATAATCAAAGCGGATCAGGTCCTCCTCTTCAATATCGTCCACCGCGCAGGCATCTACCCAATCCGCCATACTGATTTCCCTTCTTATTCCGCCGGTACGCCCAGCGCTTCTGTGTGCAAATCTTCCCGATACGGTTTTGCCGACGCAGGCAGACTGCGACGCAAAAAGTAATCCTCATAGCGCAGCTGACGCTTCAGTGCGGGCCAGACTTCCCTATACGCCGCGAGGATTGAGCCATTCGGCACAGGCAGGTCGTGTTTGATCTTCTCATGCAACTCCGGAAGCCGATGATAGGGCACCATTGGGAACATGTGATGTTCGACATGATAGTTCATGTTCCAATAGATGAACCGGCTGATCGGGTTCATGTACACAGTGCGGCTGTTGAGCCGGTGGTCTAGAACGTTGTCGGCCAGACCGGCATGCTGAAGCACCCCAGTCATCACATGATGCCATGCGCCGTAGAGTCGGGGTGAGCCGATCACTAGAACCGGTACCCACGACTGAAACGCAATCGCAGAGCAAAGCGTCGCTGCGTAAATCGCGACCCAGATACGCGCCACACGATACACCTTAGCCTGTTCCCGTTCCGGAATAAATGAGGCTTCTTCCGGATCAAGCTGGCCAGCAGCATTGCGCATCATCCGTCCCCATCCGTTAATCGCGTCCAGAATGCCGAAGACATTCAGAAAGATCCGAAACAACGCAGGTGGCCGCATGGCAACGATCTCCGGATCGCGGCCAACAATGATGGTGTCCGTATGGTGACGGGCGTGGCTCCAACGCCAGACCACAGGATTCCGCACCATACAAAATGAGGCGATTTGATACAGAGCGTCATTCATCCAACCGGTCTTGAACGCAGTGCCGTGCCCGCACTCGTGCCAACGGCTGTCCATCGCGGAGCCATACAGCACACCATAGGCCAACCAGAACGGCAGAGCCCACCAGGACGGCATAAGCGCAATGGCGATTGCCACAAAACCGAGCATTGCACCAAAAAGGATAATCGTGTCGCGAATGGCGGGGCGATCCTCTCGCTTCATTAAAGTTTTCATGTCCTTGCGCGGGATATCCGTATGATACCACTCGGCCGTCGCAAGCCCGGTCTCGACCGCACGCTGAGCGTCGGGTCCAAGCAATGAATAGTTGCGCTGTGCCATTGAAATCTCCCGCAGGCCTTTTCCGGCATGGGTAGCACAAAGAAGAAAAACAGCCTTAACAGCGCTCGACTTTTCCATCAATTTACATCAATATGGCGGTTCAATTTTGATGTGATTCAATCGAATATGAGCAAGCGCACCACGATCCAGGACCTCGCTCAGGCAACTGGCCTTAGCACAGCCACTGTTGATCGTGCCCTGAACGGTCGCCCCAATGTGTCGGCACGCGCCGTAGCCCGCGTGGCAGAAGCTGCCGAACAGCTTGGATATCACGCCAGCGGATTGGCACGGTTCAGGGCAGAGGCCGCGACCCGCCCCTCAATGCGGCTTGGATTTGTCCTGCAAAAGCCAAAACAGGCGTTTTACCAAAGTTTCGCCGCTCAGCTACAAACGGCAGCACATGCCAGGTCTGACATACGCATCACCTGCGACATCCGGTTTCCACAATCACAGGGCATCGACGCCTACGCGTCTGTTATTGAAACCACAGCCGCCACGTCTGACGCCATTGCCATCGTTGCCCCGAACCATCCAAGGCTTGCGCAACTTGTCGAAACCATCGCCCGGTCTGGCACCCCGGTCTTTACCCTCCTCAATGATCTCGCCGTGCAACATCGAACGGCGTATTTCGGGACTGACAATATGAAGGTTGGGCGTCTCGCCGCCTGGATGCTCACCACTTTGATCAAGCAACCCGGGGAGCTTGCCATTTTCGTGGGGTCCGGACGCTGGTACGGTCACATGATGCGCGAAACTGGCTTTCAGGGATATCTGCGCCAGCACGCACCCGACTTCAGTTTGCTCGACAGCATCGTGAACCTCGACACCCGCCAAGTCACCTACGAAGCGACACGCGACCTCTTGAACCGCCGGCCACACGTCAAAGGCGTCTATGTAGCTGGCGGAGGTATGGAGGGCGCGATCTCTGCTTTGCGCGAATTGCGCCCGCCCGGACGTGTTGGGCTGGTCGTAAATGAACTCACGCACGAAAGCCAAACCGCGTTGGTTGACCGCTATGTTGCGATGGTGCTTGCAACACCGCTAGAAGCTCTGTGCCGACGCTGCATCAACGCGATGACCAAAACGCAACACGATCGCAAAGATGTCGGGCAGATCTTCCTCGACCCGTCGATCTATTTGCCGGAATCTTTCTGAAAACCACAATCCGGCTCGGGCGCTCAATGCCCAGCCAGACCAATTTTGCTCACGCGGCGTCGATTTTCAGAGACGACAAGAGATTGTGGAATTTCTCGCCCTGTACCGCCACATGCGCCCGCAGAGCATCAGCGGCGCGGTCTGCATCGCCGTCTTCAAGAGCGGCAACAATCGCCTCATGTTCGGCCATGGATTGCCGTAGACGTCCCCGCGCACGCAGCTGCATCCGGCGGAACGGATGCAATCGCTTGTGCAGGCGTTGGCATTCATTCTCAAGGAAACTGTTGCCCGACTGTTGGTATAGGATCGCGTGGAACCGCTCGTTCTCGCGGAAATATGCATCTGCTTCCCGCGCCTTGACGGCCGCATTGCAGCGTTCATTGGTTGCGTGCAGTTCTTCCAGAGCCTCATCGCTGATCCGCCGGGCCGCCAGTCGGGCACACACGGCTTCAAGTTCGGCCATGACCTCGAACATCTCCATCAGCTCAACCGGCCCTGGCTGTCTGACAAAGACACCACGCCTGGGGATCTGCTCAACCAGACCCGACAGCGCGAGTCGCTGCAATGCCTCCCGCAGCGGCGTCCTTGACACATCGAATCGCTGCGCCAATTGCTGTTCGTCCAGCCGCTCACCATTGGCAAATGTGCCGTCAAGGATGAGGGATTCGAGCGCGTCAGCGATGTGATCAGAGCGTTTTCGTTCCATAATAAATGTATACACAGGTATATCTTGCAAAACAATATTGAAATTCTTGTATACAAGAAACTTGACCTACGGACACATTGCTGCAAGTGTCCGTATACCAAACGGTGCCCCCGGCGCCGTGATAGGGAGGAAAAACCATGAAGTTTAAATCAATCGCCGCAGCCGCAGCGCTGTCTGTCTTTGCATTTGGCGCACAGGCCCAACAGGAGCTGCGCGTGTCTCACCAATGGTCCGAAGGCGACATCCGCCACAAAGTCGCTCAAATGGTCGCTGACGAGGTCGCCGCTGCCGATGTGGGCCTGGATATCAAGATTTTCCCGAGCCAGTCGCTCTTCAAAGCACGTGAACAGTATAAGCCCCTGTCCCGAGGTCAGGTGGATATGATCGTGTTCCCGCTGTCCTACGCGGGTGGCCTTCGCAATGCCTATAACCTGACCCTGATGCCCGGCTTGGTGAAGAACCACGATCACGCAGCGCGCCTCAACGAAAGCGCGTTTATGGAAGAGATCGAAAAGATCATGGCAGAAGACGATGTCATGGTTCTTGTCCACGGCTATCTCGCAGGTGGTTTTGCGGGCAAAGAAACATGCATCACCGCGCCCGAGGATGTGCAGGGCCTGCAGACCCGCGCCGCCGGCAAAGCATTTGAACAAATGCTCGCGGGTGCAGGTGCGTCGATCGCATCAATGTCTTCGGCCGAGATCTACAACGCCATGCAGACGGGTGTTCTCGATGCGGCAAACACCTCATCGTCGTCTTTCGTCAGCTATCGCATCTACGAGCAGGTCGCCTGCTTCACACCCGCGGGGGACTATGCGCTCTGGTTCATGTATCAGCCGATGATGATGAACAAATCCGTGTTCGACGGCCTGTCCGAAGAACAGCAGACCGCGCTGATGGATGCAGCGGCCAAAGCCGAAGCTTTCTATCTTGAGGAAGCCAAGAAAGAAGACGGCGCAGCGCGTGACACATTCGCCAAGAACGGTGTCGAGATTGCCGAGATGACCGCCGAAGAATTCGACGCATGGCGCGCCATCGCTCAGGAAACGGCCTACAAGGCCTTCCTCGAAGGCTCGCCAGAAGGCCAGAAGCTTCTGGACCTCGCACTCGCTGTCGAGTGATCACCAGCGCCGGGCATGCTTTGGCATGTCCGGCCACCCCAAAACCTTCCAAATCTAAGAGGCCGAGATGTCCGGCTCGTCACATTCCCACGTCACCGCACCCCACGGTGGCAACCCCGTTCTGCGCGCCATCGGATGGCTGAGCCAAGCGTCTGGAGTCATCGCAGCGCTGTTGATCGTCGCTTCCGTGCTCGTCACCTGCCAAATGATTTTCATCCGCTTTGTGCTCAATGGGTCCACGATCTGGCAGACCGAAGGCGTGACCTACATGATGATCGGCGCAACGATGCTCGGTTTGCCTTACGTGCAGTACCTGCGCGGTCACGTAAACGTCGACCTGTTGCCATTGATGCTCCCCAGCGCCGCGCGCAAGGCCCTTGCGTTCCTTGTCCTTGGCCTGACGCTCGCCATCGCAAGCGGAATGCTGTGGCACGGATATCTGTTCTGGCACGAGGCGTGGGATTGGGGCGAGACGTCCAACACGCCGTGGAACCCAAAGCTTTGGGTCCCCTACGTCGCCCTCCCCCTCGGGTTTGGTCTCTACGCACTGCAGCTCACCGCTGATTTCGTCGCAATGACGCTGAAAATCGAAGAACCTTTTGGCCTCAGCGCCGAAGCCACATTGACCGATATTGCAGAAAGGGCTGACTGATGGATCCGCTCACACTAGGCTCTTTGGTCGCAATCGTGACCGTGGGCGTGCTCTTTTCCGGCATCTCAGTGGCCGCAGGGCTGCTGGTCGTCTCAGCCGGCTTTCTGATCGTGTTTGATGGTATGAGTTCGCTCAGCCTGATGCCCGAGATCTTCTTTGGCAAACTCAATAACTTTGCGCTTCTGTCGATCCCGATGTTCATCATTATGGGGGCCGCTATCGCATCCACCCGTGCAGGTGCTGACCTCTATGAGGCCTTGGAACGTTGGCTGACACGGGTACCGGGCGGCTTGGTCGTGTCCAATCTTGGAGCCTGTGCACTCTTCTCCGCGATGTCTGGCTCCAGCCCCGCAACCTGTGCTGCCATTGGGAAAATGGGCATCCCCGAAATGCGCAAACGCGGCTATCCCGATGCGGTCGCTGCCGGATCAATCGCCGCGGGCGGAACCCTTGGCATCCTGATTCCGCCATCAGTGACCATGATCGTCTACGGGATCGCCACCGAAACCTCGATCGGACGACTGTTTCTTGCGGGTGTCGTGCCAGGCCTGATGCTGGTTGGTCTGTTCATGCTGTGGTCGCTTTATTCCACCTGGAAATCCGGCGACGCTAATGTTCTGCGCGCAACAAAATACACATGGAAGCAGCGGTTCGAGATCCTGCCCCGCGTGCTGCCGTTCATCGCAATCATTCTTGGCGTGCTCTACGCCATGTACGGTGGCATCGCCACACCGTCCGAAACTGCCGCGGTGGGCGCTTTGCTCTGCCTTGTGATTGCAATGGTGATCTACAAACTGTGGAGCCCTTCAAAGATCTGGGAAGTGCTGCGCGACAGCACCAAGGAATCCGTGATGATCCTCTTCATCATCGGGGCTGCGGGTGTGTTTAGCTACATGCTGTCCTCTCTTTTCATCACCCAATCCATTGCCGAATGGATCGGCTCACTGGACGTAAACCGCTGGGTGCTGATGGGGATGATCAATCTCTTCCTGCTGGTCGCAGGGTTCTTCCTGCCACCGGTCGCCGTGATCTTGATGGCGGCACCTATTTTGCTGCCGATTATCACAACCGCCGGGTTCGACCCGATCTGGTTCGCAGTGGTTCTGACGATCAACATGGAGATCGGGCTGATTTCGCCGCCCGTGGGTCTGAACCTGTATGTCATCAATGGCATCGCGCCGGACATCAAGCTCAAGACAATCCTCGTTGGCTCCCTGCCCTATGTGGCCTGCATGGTGGTGGCCATCATCCTGCTGTGCCTCTTCCCTGGTTTGGCACTGTGGCTGCCTGACCTGATCATGGGGCAAGAGCTATGACGCTGCTCGCGGATCTCCTCTCGACCGTCTTCGAACGCCGCTACGACCGTCTCGGATGGCGTCGGGTCGCAGACGACCGCCCTTTCGAAGCCATGACAATGGACTTGATGGGGGCAACCGGGGAAGTGTCCGGCGTCACTGTGGCAAGGAGCATTCTGGATCGCTTCGCCGCCGCAGATGATGGTGAAAAACTCGGCTTCTTCCGCCATCTGGCGGAAGACATGACGATCAACCCGACCGCTGTGCGTGAAGCATTGTCAGCCTATGAGAGCGGACAGACAAAGAGCAGCTACCGGTCGTTCATGGCGGCGTCAGAGCCACCCCGGCAAGAGTTGATCCGACGCCTCAACAAGGTGCCCGGTGCAACTAAAGCCTTGGTCGCAATGCGCGCCGACCTGCTAAGACTGGGCCGTGGCGAGGCCGCACTGGAAGCGCTGGACATTGATTTCCGCCATCTCTTCATGAGTTGGTTCAATCGAGGTTTTCTTGTGCTGCGCCCGATCAATTGGGAAAGTTCGGCACATATCCTCGAAAAGATCATCGCTTACGAAGCCGTGCATGCCATCGACAGTTGGGACGATCTGCGGCGTCGCCTGCAACCGACCGACCGGCGTTGTTTCGCGTTCTTCCACCCGGCCATGCCAGACGAGCCGTTGATCTTTGTCGAGGTGGCTCTGACAGTCGGCGTGCCCAGCTCTGTGCAAAACCTGCTTGTAGAAGACCGCGCGCCGCTGGCGGCCGAGGATGCCGATACAGCAACATTCTATTCGATTTCGAATTGTCAGGCGGGCCTTGCCAGCATTTCTTTCGGCAACTCCCTGATCAAACAGGTGGCCGCCGATCTTTCCGCTGAACTGGGCGGGTTGAAAACCTTCGTCACCCTCTCGCCCATCCCCGGATTTGCCCGCTGGCTGGAAGAGGATACCGGCTCTGCGGACACCCCAGACCCCGACCGGATCAAGGCATTTGCCGCGCGCTACCTGACCAAAGCGAAACGCGCGGATGGCCTGCCGCTCGATCCTGTAGCACGCTTCCACCTTGGAAATGGTGCGGAGGTCTTCAAGCTGCACACGCAGGCCGACACCTCTGACAAAGGTATGCGTCAGTCGCACGGGGTCATGGTCAATTACCTTTACAATCTCGACCGCGTGTCGCGAAACCATGAGCGGTTCGCATCCACGCATGAAATCGCTATGTCGTCTGAAATTCGCGCGCTTAGCAGCGCGGCGGAAAAGTTCAGCGCTTAGGAGGCCCTCATGGCAAACCCACTTTACGACACATTGCTAGGCGTCCACCAAGGGAGCGACGCGCCTTTCCTGCATCTGAAGGACGGCACAAAATGGAGCTATGACGACTTTCTGCGCAAAGCCGCGCAGTTTGCCCATGCTATAACGGCTGAAGGCGTTGTCGCTGGCGACCGGATCGCTGCTCAGATAGAGAAGTCGCCCGAAGCTCTCGCTCTCTACGGTGCCTGCGTGCAGGCGGGCGTCGTATTTCTCCCGCTCAACACGGGCTATACGGTCGATGAGCTTAGCTATTTTATCGAAAACAGCGGCGCAAAAATGGTGCTTTGCGATGCCGCAAAACTGGATGAACTGACGCCCGTGGCGGCAAAGTACGGCGCTAGGATTGCGACATTGAACAGCGATGGCAGCGGCACCCTAAGCGATGCTGCCCGAGCGATGTCCGGCCAGTTCGACACTGTCGAGCGTAGCGCAGACGATCTCGCGGCCTTTCTATATACCTCGGGAACGACGGGCCGCTCCAAAGGCGCCATGCTCACGCAGAGCAATCTTCTCTCCAACGCACAAACCCTTGCCGAGTATTGGCAATTCACTTCGGGTGACGTGCTCCTGCACGCGCTGCCGATCTTCCACACACACGGGCTATTCGTTGCGACAAATGTGATCTTGGCCTCGGGCGGCTCAATGATCTTCCTGCCGAAATTCAATCTCGATGTGATGATTGACCGACTGCCGGAAGCCACAACGCTGATGGGTGTGCCCACGTTTTACACCCGTCTGCTTGGTGATGACCGCTTCACGCGTGACCTGACCAAACACATGCGTCTCTTCGTGTCTGGCAGCGCCCCGCTTCTCGCAGAAACGCATGTCGCTTTCGAGGCTCGCACAGGTCACCGCATCCTTGAACGCTATGGGATGACGGAAACCAATATGAACACCTCAAATCCCTATGACGGTGAACGCCGCGCAGGAACCGTCGGCTTCCCCCTGCCCGGTGTCGAACTCAAGATCACCGACCCCGCCACAGGTGATAGTCTGCCACAAGGCGAGATTGGCCAGATAGAAGTACGCGGTCCAAATGTCTTCAAGGGTTATTGGCAGATGCCCGAGAAAACCGCCGAAGAACTCCGCGCCGACGGATTTTTCATCACCGGGGATCTCGGCCAGATTGATGAGGACGGCTACGTTCAAATCGTAGGGCGCGATAAAGACCTCATCATTTCCGGTGGCTACAACATCTACCCTAAAGAAATAGAACTGATCCTCGACGACCAGCCCGGTGTCCTTGAAAGCGCCGTGATCGGCGTGCCGCATCCCGATTTCGGTGAGACCGTTCTGGGCCTGATTGTCCCCGAAAAAGGCGCAACGCCCGATCTGGATGCCATCGCGGCACAAGCCAGCACGTCGCTCGCCCGCTTCAAGCACCCTCGGAAGCTGTTGCTGATTGACGAACTGCCACGGAACACGATGGGCAAGGTCCAGAAGAATGTTCTGCGCCAAGCCTACGCGGACATGTTCCAGGCAACGTCGGATTAACCAGGGCGCCGCACACATTGAGCCTGTCGCGAAGTCAGCGGCAGGCGACACCGCATGTGCTGTGCGCAGGACCCCGTGGACCCAGCGCGACTTAGAACAACGCCCAGCATCCGTGTTGATGTGTGCGGGCGGACACTTTTGGACGCGTTCTCCGCTGCGAATTCATTAAACTGAATCAAAACTGTCATGCCCTTGTCGCGCAGCCTCGGCACCTCCCTTGGTGTCAATCCAAGGGGTGATTTACATGACATATCGTGCGCTGTGCCTGTCATCGGCCATAGCTTTGACTGCCTCGGCTGCTGCCGCCGAGATGAACTTCAACCGCATAGCGTCTTTCCCGGTTGTCGCCAACATGGCCGACGGCGAAGACCTTGCCCGCGAATCCAGCGCCGAGATCATCTCGGCCAGTGCCGATGGCATGACGCTGGTCTATTCCGACAGCCCGCTGGGCGTGATCGGAATGATCGATATCACCGACCCGGCGAACCCGCAGCCCAAGGGCAATGTGGCACTTGAAGGCGGCGAACCGACGGCTGTCTCTGCGCTGGGCAACACGGTGTTTGTCGGTGTGAACACGTCGGAAAGCTACACCGCGCCATCCGGTTTCCTGATGCATCTCGATATGGCAACCGGGGCCGAGGCCGGGCGGTGCGATCTGGGTGGCCAGCCCGACTCGACCGCAGTCGCGCCCGATGGGTCCTTCATTGTCGTCGCCGTCGAGAACGAGCGCGACGAAGACGCAGGCGATGGCCGCGTGCCGCAGATGCCCGCAGGCCATGTGTCGATAATCCCTCTTGATGCCAACGGCATGATGCAGTGCGACGCCCAGATCCGCGCCAACGTCACCGGCCTTGCTGACATCGCACCGGAAGACCCCGAGCCCGAATTCGTGGACGTGAACGCGAATGGCGAGATCGTCGTGACGATGCAGGAGAATAACCACATCGTGGTTCTGTCCGCGACAGGCGACGTGCTGAGCCACTTCTCGGCCGGTACTGTTGACCTTGAGAACATCGACGCCACCGACGAACGCGCAGCCCTTCTCTTCACCGAAACCCTGACAAGCGTTCCGCGTGAACCGGACGGCATCCAGTGGATAGACACGGATCATTTCGTGACCGCCAATGAAGGCGACATGGATGGCGGGTCGCGCGGGTTCACCGTGTTCAAAAAGGATGGCACGGTTGTTTACGAAAGCGGCGCGTCGTTTGAACATGCCGTGGTCCAGATCGGTCACTATCCGGACCGCCGCTCCGATGCCAAAGGTGTTGAGCCTGAAGGCATGGAAGCCGCCGTCTTCGGCGACACGCCTTACATCTTCCTGCTGGCCGAACGCGCGTCGGTCATCGGTGTTTACGACATGACCGACCCGGCGAACCCGGTGCTCAAGCAGCTTCTGCCCTCTGGCATTTCGCCTGAAGGCGCTGTCGCAATCCCCGGGCGCAACCTGCTTGCCACGGCCAACGAGTTCGACGGTTTGGAAGACGGTGCAGCCCGCGCCCATGTCATGATCTACGAATATCAGGATGCGCCCGCCACCTATCCGCACGTCACGTCTGCGAGCATGGAAACCGTGACCGGTTGGGGCGCGAACTCGGGTATGGTGGCTGATACAGACGGCACCATCTGGGCGGTCAATGACAGCTTCTACGGGTTCCAGCCGACGATCTTCCACGTCGACCCGCACCAGACCCCGGCGCAGATCGTCAAAGCAATCCCGGTCACCCGTGGCGGTCAGCCGGCGCAGTTGATGGACATGGAAGGCATTACACTGGACAGGGAAGGTGGCTTCTGGGTGGCCTCGGAAGGTCGTCTGGATCGCGGCATCCTGCATGCGCTCTATCACGTCAACGGTGATGGCGAGATCGAAACCACCATTCCGGTTCCGTCCGACCTGCTCGCGATCGAACGCCGCTTTGGCTTTGAAGGCATCACCAAAGTCGGCAACACGCTTTGGATGGCGGTTCAGCGCGAATGGGCCGACGATCCGGCAAACCACGCAAAGCTCGTGTCCTACAACCTCGACACCGAAGAGTGGGGTGCTGTGCGCTACGAAAAAGCCGAACCTGACACCGGTTGGGTTGGTCTTTCGGAAATCACCGCACATGGCGATTACGTCTACATCATTGAACGTGACAACCAGATCGGCGAAGCGGCTGTGACAAAGAAAATCTATCGCGTCGCCCTGTCTGAAATGCAGCCGGCACCGCTGGGCGGCGAGTTGCCCGTCGTGGCCAAGGAAGAGGTGGTTGACCTGCTGCCATATCTGACATCTAACCCAAGAGAAAGGTTGGCCTCACGGCAAGAGGAACGACGATGCTCCAATAGTCCAGCGGTGAACATGGGCTCCGGCAGAAAGCTCTTGCGCGCGCTTGGCCCCAAGCAGGAAAACCTCGACACGTTTGGGCCGGTAAATCGTGATTAAACGCGCCCAAAGCACCGCGAGCGCCTGTTGCACACTGAAACTGTCACGAACATTTCATCAAAGCTTTGAAAGACTGCCACAGCAACCGGCGCACGTAAGATTGACGTGGTCGCATGTGCAACCATCACCGCCGCGAGATCATCGGTCTTGCTGGTCTCGAAATCGCGCGCCGCTTGGCTTAAGGACAGGGAACATGAGAAACCCGGATCGTGGCATTGGCATTTGGTGATGGAGCGGTTGTGATGCAGACTTTTACCGGTGCGAGCGTCTATCTGCCCGACGGCATCACCGACACTACTGTGACCATCGAATACGGGACGATTGTCGATATCGGCGGACCGGTTCAGGGCGATGTGATTGACGCACGCGGACTGATCCTTGCCCCCGCCCTGATCGACGTGCATGGCGATGCGTTCGAACGTCAGCTCATGCCGCGCCCCGGTGTTTTCTTTCCAATCGAAGCCGCTGTCCTCGACACCGACCGCCAGCTTGCCACAAACGGAATTGCAACGGCCTATCATGCGATCACGCTGGGCTGGGAACCCGGACTGCGTGAGGTAACCCTTGGTCGTGATCTGATGCAGACAATGCGCGATCTGGCCCCGCGCCTTTTGGTCGAAAACCGCGTGCAACTGCGCTGGGAGACCTTCGCCTTCGAAGCGCTTGAGACCATTGAATGGGCGCTGGACGGCCCGCTTTTGCCGTCGGTGGCATTCAACGATCACACCTCGATGACCATGCGCGCCTATGACGTGCCAATCCAGTATCGCGCGTTCGAATTCAGCCCGGATTTCACCGTGGCCGAACTGGACGACGACCGCATGCGCAAGCGCACGTCGTCCAAGGCGCACCGCTCGGGCATCAGCGAGGACGACTACATCGCGCTTTTGGGCGAGGTCTGGAACCGCCGCAACGATGTGCCCGGGACCATCGAGAAGGTCGCCGAGATGGCCCGCGCAAAAGGCGCGCCGATGCTCAGCCACGACGACACACGTGCCGAAACCCGTGCTTGGTTTCGCGACCGTGGTGCGCACATAGCGGAGTTCCCAATGGTGATGGAGGCCGCCGAAGCGGCGCGCGCCAATGGCGACACCATCATTTTCGGCGCTCCCAACGCGGCGCGAGGAGGCAGCCATATCGGGTCGCTCGGCGCTGGCGACATGGTCGAGGCTGGTCTCTGCGATGCTTTGGCCTCGGATTACTTTTACCCCGCCATGCTGGTTGCCGTGGCGCGGCTCGACGCGGAACGCCGCGCAGACCGCCTGAAGCTCTGGTCGCTTGTGTCTTCCGGCCCGGCGCGCGCGATGAACTTGACCAATCGCGGTGAAATCGCAGTCGGCAAACGCGCCGATCTCGTGCTGGTCGATTGGCCCGACGGTCATCCGCCTGCGATCTGTGGAACATGGGTGGCCGGCCGACCTGCCTACCGTGGGATTCCCGCCGGATAAAGCTCGCTCACAGTCATGGCTCTGTAGCATGACCGTGCAATGAGGACCTGACCAAAGAACATGCCGTAAGGAGACATCCGCATGACTGCTCTCAAGATCGGAGCCTGCCTCAAAGCTGCTGAAATCGCGGATCACCGCGACTGGCTGTTCGACGCCTCCCGCGACATCGAAATTCAGGATTTCATGTCCCATGCCGCATTGACCACCGAGTTCGAGGACCGCATCGCAACAGTGAAGGCGGCGCTCGACGGACATTCAGGCCGCGTTGGCATTCACGGCCCGTTCGAGGGGTTGGACATCGACAACAAGGATGCGGAACTCCAACCGATCATCACCGCGCGCTTGCTCGAAGCGCTGGAAGCCGCCGATCGCATCGGCGCACGGCAGATGGTCCTCCACTCGCCGTACACGCTCTGGTATCAAAACAACGTTTTCAGCTGGAAAGGCTACGCCGAGACCAAGCTAGAACGCATCCATGACACGCTGAGCCCCGTGGTCAAAGCCGCAGAAAACGCGGGCCAAAAGCTGGTGATCGAGAACATTCAGGACGTGCGTCCCGAAACCCGCCGGGCTATGGTCGACAGCTTTAACTCAGATGCGATTGCACTCTCCATCGACACCGGACACGCGCAGCTCGCACGCCGCATGTCCGGCGCCCCGCCGGTCGAAGATTTCGTGCGCGATGCGGGCGATCAATTGGCCCATGTCCACCTTCAGGATGTGGACGGGCACGCAGATCGGCACTGGGCGCCGGGCGAAGGCGAGATCGAATGGACGGCTGTTTTTCGCGCGCTCGCTGACTGCCAAAGCGCCACTCATCTGGTTTTGGAACTGCGAAATAAAGACCATATTCCAAACGGTTACCGCTACCTCAGCGCGCTTGGGCTAGTCACATAGCCGGATGTAGCCCAACGTCGAACTTGCCGAATCGAAGCCTGCTGCATAGCGTCACGAAGTTGCGAGAAAATGGCGCGGTTGGCTGTATGACGTATTACATCGCAGAACTTGACGAAACACAGCAAGTGATCGCGGTTTGGATCAAAGAGAAGACGGCCAGGGCCCCTCGGGTCTTCGACCCTCGAAAACACATCTTCGACGACGCGGCAGGCGCGGAATTCTTCGGTGCCCCGAAAGAGAAGATCCGGAACTGGATCGCCCGCGCAAAAGCCTGACGCGGTTTAATTCAATCACTGGTGGCGTCCGGGAGGGTGATACGATACGTCACCGCGTCCTCCATCCACGGCGCCGGTTCGATCTCTGTGTCGAGACAAGCGCCAAGCCGATCTGCCAACCGGTGTGACCGAATGTTATCCGCTGCGATGCGGATCAGCATCTCACTGATATGGAACGACTTTTTTCTTGGGCGAGGTAGGCCGACGCTGCCTCAAACGCATATCCCTGACCTTCGGCAGCATCCGACCACAGCGTCCATGTCATTTCCGGAGGGTCGGACAGGTCGATCTGCAAAGCTCCAACATGCCCGATGGCTTGCCCGCTTCCTTTTACCGTGATGACATATCGTCCAAACCCGCGTAGCGTCCAATGCCCCGCCATGGCGCAGAGTTTCTCAAACGCCTTGGCGGCATCGAACGGCCCACCAACAAATTTGGATCGCTCACTGCCGCAATAAGAGACGTAGGCGTCAAGATGCTGCGCCTGAGGAGGCACAAGGATCAGGCGCGGCGTTTCAATACGGCATTGCCGCATCTCGGTGTCAGACAACATGGGCAGCCCCGGCAATCAGGAATGGCACCGGAAGGCACAACAACAACCGTCGCAGTGCAAGCTGCCGCCCCATGAGCGGCAACTCGTACGCCAGGAAACGAGATGCCGAAAAAAGCGACCAAGAGGTAACATAGGTCACAACCAGACTGGACGTAGCTCCAGCTTTGAGCGCCGCCGCGCCAGCGGCAAAGCTGACAAACGCCCCTCCCGGTGTGATTGGACCCAACGCGATGGCCAGCAGCACTCCCGATACCCCTGCGCCTTCGCCAAAGAGGGCGCGCACCTCTTCAGGAGGCAGCAGCTCGGCAAAGAACCCCGCCCCAAGAAGGGCAACGACGATCCTCGGCGCTGTGAACTGTGCCATACGCCAGGCATTTGCCATACCCGCAGCGCGCCATGTCGCATTGGGAAGTCTCCAATACAGCCAAAGCGCAACAGCCCCCAGCAGAAGTGTTCCGATCAGAATGTTCAGCCAATCGATCACATAAACCATGACGATGATCAGAAAGATGATCGACCATGCCTCGCCCCACCTGTAGGCCGCGATGCGGTCGGAGAGCAGAAATCCGATCCCGCCCGCGCCAACAATCCCGAGA
>JAUIIR010000044.1 GCA_030431485.1 Alphaproteobacteria bacterium | reverse complement strand
ACATTGAGCTATTCTACAACCCAAAGCGCAAACACACGAACAACGGCATGCTGTCGCCCGTTGACTTCGAAGAACGACAGCTCAAACTGGAAAAGGCAGGCGTCTAGGAAACTAGGGGCACCTCACAAAGAAGGAAAGAACGATACGACATCCCCGCTACGCGGGCACGGCTGTTTTGGAAAAGCATCTCGATAGGATGAGAGCAGATTCCTTCGACGCTGTTTCAACAGGAGCCACCGGTTTCGACAACAAGCACCCATCGAAAAGGTGGCTGTTCTCGACAAAACACCTCGATTTGTCCGGGTGTAGATGACTATTCAATGATTTCAATGACTTACAGATTATCTACACCATCTACACCCATCTACAACCACTTAAGTCTATGTTTTTATTGAATAAAACAGGAAAGGTGTAGATGGTGTAGATGAATCTGGATCTAACGTACGTGAGAATCAATTTTTTTTTTAGAAAGATGTGAAGGTCATTAACTTAGTGTCGCTCCGCTGGGCACACACTCGCGAAAAAAAAAATATTCTCACGTATATAAGGGAACCAGATCCCCGGTTTATCTACACCATCTACACTTTCGTTTAAAATCAATGGGTTACAAAGTCGCTCGGGTGTAGATGGTGTAGATGATCTGTAACCTATTGAAATCATTGATCTTTTTTTCGCGCTATCTACACCTCATCTACACCCCTCTTTTCTATTTAAAATCAATGACTTACAGTTTCTCTAAATATTATTGCGCAAAATGTCGTGTTTTTGAAATGTTATGGGTGGTGCAGTGGTTTGATTTACACCACCTATAACATTTTTTACCTTGTTATGGGTGGTGCAGTGGTTTGATTTGCACCACCTATAACATCGCTCCAATTTGTTATGGGTGGTGCAGCGGATTGATTTGCACCACCCATAACATCGCTCCAATTTGTTATGGGTGGACTTGTGTTTTCATTCCGTCCACCCATAACATCGCCGTTTGTGCGCTTCCTAAAGTAAGTTTGTAACCGGTCGGCGGCTATTTCGTCTTTGAGCGAACTCGAAAGACCGATGTTGCATCGTGTAGGGCGACCTGCTCTCGATGAGTTTCATTGACGACCTTTTGGACTTTGCGTCAGCAGTCATACGGTTCTGCGTCGTCTCGTCAGATGTTGAAGGTCACAGATGTTGTATGCTCGGCAACATATTCTGTCGGCTCCAGTAAGTGGCACGGTGCGGCGCCCAGCGCCTAACGAACCACATCATTAATCCGACACTTGCATTGCTGCCGCTTGACGGCACCCGATTTGCCTTGAGAGTTGTCCCCCATTCCCCCCATTGGGTCCCTCCTTAGTTCCCTGGTGGTGATAGTAGATCAAGAAATCAGGACCCATGGAAGTCAACTCATCGCTGCTACCTCGATCTCCGCATCTCGGAATGGCTGGATGGAGAATCCAAACCAAACTAGAGATGCGAACACGACGGATCTGAAAAAGCTTGCCAGACCAAAGTTCGAGATTTCGTCACACATACCCGCACGCATTCGTGTGTGACGGTTTTGTTTTTATTCAATGATTTCAATGTAGTGGGATTGCGGGCGGAGTTTCGAGTCCTCTCGACCGCACCATTTTCCAGATGAGTTGTCAGAAAATCAGCGTGTTGCGCGGTTTTGACCGTGTGTTATCCGTGCGTTTGAACACAAGGTTCGTTTGGCACGCACGGGTTGGTCGTTACGGGCCGAACCTCTTGGTCGCGTCCCGCGACGTCACTGCGTATCCAACACCCCGGTCGCGACCACGGTTTCAAAATACTCGACCTTAAGGTCGAAGGATTTCAACAGCTTCTGGGTGCTCGGCTTGACCACGGCATCGTCGAAGTCGCCCTTTTCAAAATGGCCCGCAGAGGCGAGATCGGACCACAGGCTGCTGACAACCAGCTCGTAGTCTTGGCCTTTGACCTTTACCGCCAAAGTCGCGCCCAGATGTCCCGGCAGTTCTGCCATCTCTTTGAATGTCGTGCGCGCAAGGTGATCTGCATATTGGTCCAAGACCTCTTGTGACCCGGCAACTGCGCGCCACCACCTGATGATCATAACGTTTCTCCCGAGGCGTTGGCCTCTTACCTGACGGACAAGGATCGCCCGTCGTTGTGACTTTCATTATTGCGATTATCGGGAATTTTCGTTAATCGCAATACATGGCCGACGATAATGTTCTCCAGACATCGCTCAAGACGCTGCACATCCTGAAAATCGTGTCGGACTCCGGCGCTCCGATTTCGATGACCGAGGTTGCGGCCCGCAGCGAGTTGTCTACCTCGATCGCCTTTCGGTCCCTCAAGACGCTGGAGGTTGCGGGATTTGTGGAATTGCTTCCCGGCACCAAAAGATACCGTGCGACAGTGAACCAGGCCGGCGGCGCGTCGTTGTCTGATGCCTTGGACCTGTTTCGCCGCATCTCGAGAAGCCCTGCCTCGCAGGGCGCAACGGTGGACGGCCTTTATGACGGGTCGGAGCTGTCGAAACCACAGATCGAAAAAGCGCTGGCCGATCTGACGGCCGCACGCTTGATCGAAACGCGCGAAACTGGCCACTGGACCGTCTCTCCCGCGATCTTGGGCTATGCGCAACGTATCCTTGTCAGTTCTCCGACGCTCACGGCGCTGCGGCCGATCATGGAACGTCTGCGCGACGAGACCGGCGAAAGCGTGACCTGGTTTCGCGAAACAAACGGCTTTCAGGTTGCGGTCGAGGTCTATGACTCCAACCACCCTTTGAAATACACCCTGCCGGTTGGCAGCGAACATAGCGTCATGCTGGGTGCCGGAGGACGCGCTTGGTTCATGGGGCAACACCCCGATCGCACGGCCGAGATATTTGACAGGCTCGCCTCTCAGAGCGGCCACAAACCGCTTGTCACCCGCGATGCGTTCCTGAACAGCGTCGCAACGTTTCGGGCGCAGGGCTATGCCTATGGCTGCAATGAGCGCATCGAAAACGCCGCGGCCGTTGCTGTCCCCGTACGCGGCCCGACGGGCAATCTGGCCGGTGTCCTGAGCATTATGGCACCGGTGTATCGCCTGTCCGAAGCCGAGGCGCGCCCGATCGGCAAGCGCGTCAACGAACTGACCCAAGACATCTTTGGCACGCAACCCTGATCAACCTGCAAGCCGATGCAGGCGCGCAGCTTTCCCCGGAACCACGGGGCTGAAGACCCCGTGACAAAGCGACTGGCGTCCAGTCGGACGGGTCTCAGGTCGTTTTGGGGTCAGGTCCCTTGGTTTTCCGTGGCGGCCCCCGAGAATCTCTGCTGCAGAAACGCCGGATCGATCGCGCGGCACGTTCCGACCGCCGGACGGGCGAGGGGGACATCTTGTGCTGCGCAAAGCGCATTCAGGACAGCTTCGTCGACCGCTTCGACCGCAGCCAGATAAACAGGATCCAGCCGTTCGTCGTTCAACGTCGTCATCTGCCGCCAGGGGCCCGACAGTTGGGGCAGGTCCATTTCATTGGCCGAGGAAAATGACAGGAAGATATCGCCCGAGTTGTTTCCTCCGGGCGTTCCTGCGCGGCCAATGCCAATCGAAGCGCGTCGGGACAGCCTTTCGAGCTGGCTCGGAGACAAGGGCAGATCTGTTGCGATCACGACAATGATCGAGCCACGCTCGGTCGTCATGTTCGGAATGCGATCGTGAGGCAGCTCTGCTCCGATCTGTTGACCTGCAACTGTGAGCCAGGGGCGCAATCCGTGGTTCGCCTGCACCAAGGCGCCCATCGTGAAGCGTTGTCCATCGATCTTCAAAACGCGCGAGGCTGTGCCGGTTCCGCCTTTGAATTCATAACAAATCATACCAGCGCCGCCGCCTGTATTGCCTTCGGGAACGGGACCCGGCGCGGCAGCGTCCAGCGCCGCACGCGCGTGCGCTTCGGTTATGTGCAAGCCGTTGATATCATTGAGCACCCCGTCATAGGTTTCGGCCACAACGGGCATGGCCCACAGGTGGTTTTGTTCCCATGTCGCGCCGTAGGTTTCGATCATCCAGCGAACAGCCGCCGCATGGGCGGGGCCAACCGCATGGGTGTTGGTGATCATGATCGGACCACAAAACCATCCGCCATCGCGCACCCAATGGCTGCCTGTCATCTCTCCGTTGCCATTGAGACTGAACTGCCCGGCCCACACAGGTTTGGGCGTGGCGTCCCGACCGCGCGGCAAGATCGCTGTGACACCTGTTTGAACCTGAATGCCGCGTGTCGCCAACGACGGATCCTGAGACGACAAGAGTTCCATCGTTCCAACCTCAACCCCAGGCACATCCGTGATCGTGTTGAGAGGGCCTGTGGTGCCCGCGAGTGGAACTCCGAGGTCACGGGCGCGCGGTTTGGCGTTCGTCATTATTTCTGTCTCGATCTCAAATAAAGCCCCAAGGCGGCCACCGCGATGGAGAACAGCAAAAGCAATGTGGCGATGGCGTTGATTTCGGGTTTGATCCCGCGACGCAGCATGCCCCAGATGTGAATGGGTAGGGTGGTATTGCCTGTCCCCGCGATGAAATAGGTGATCACGAGATCATCCATCGAGATGATAAAGGCCAGCAGGCCGCCCCCCATTACTCCGGGCGCAATCGACGGCAGCGTGACCTTCCGAAACGTCTGAAATGGGCTGGCCCCCAAGTCGGCCGAGGCTTCTTCGACCGACAGGTCCAGCTGTGCCAGACGGGTCGATACCGTCACGAAGACATAAGAGATCAGGAAGGTGCAATGCCCGATGATGATCGTTCCCATCGAGAGGTTCATGCCAATCGTGATGAAAAAGATGAGCAAGGCGATCCCGAGCACGATGTCCGGCATGATCATGGGGACCATCAGTAAAGCACGGTAGAGCCCTGCCAGCCGGAACCGGTATCTGGCAACCGCGAGTGCCAAGATCGTCCCAAAGACGGTTGAAATGGCTGTCGTCGTCAGCGCAACCGTGAAACTCACCCGTACCGCGGAATATAGCTGAGGGGTCGTATCGATATAGGTAGAGCTTTCGGTGACAGAGGTCTCCATTCCGAAAATCAGGCGGTACCAATCCAGGGTAAACCCATCCCAGATCATCATGTTGATCGGATTGGCATTGAACGAGAACAGGACGACCAAAAGGATCGGCGCATAGACAAAGGCAAAAAAGGCAATGCCATAAAGGCTGAGGAGACGTTTCATGCGCGCTCCTCCGTTGTTCTGGCGAGCTTGAGTTGCGCCAGAAGCAGGCACAAGACGGCGGCCATGACCAACATTGCGAGGGCCGATCCAAACGGCCAGTTGCGCGCTGATAGAAACTGTTGCTCGATCAGATTGCCGATCATGACGACCTTTGCGCCCCCAAGCACCGAAGGCACGATGAAATTGCCGAGCGACGGAATGAACGTGATCACCGAACCTCCGATGATCCCCGGAAGGGTCGCGGGAAGAACGACCTTTCGAAAGGTCTGAAAACGTGTGGCGCCTAGGTCCATCGAGGCTTCGATCTGGCTGCTGTCCAGCTTTTCGATCGAGGCGTAGAGCGGCAGAAACATAAAGGGAATGAAGACATAGGTCATGCCGACGATGACCGCGAAATCGGTGTAGAGAAACTCTAGGGGTTCCGAGGTCAGCCCCAGTCCCATCAGTCCCTGATTGAGAAAGCCGGTCGGCCGCAAGATCAGGACCCAGGCAAACAGGCGCACGATCAGGCTGACAAAGAAGGGCAATGTGACCAAGAAGATCGCCATATTGCGCCGCGCCTTGGGCATGCGGCTGATCCAGAACGCGGCCGGATAGCTCACCAGGACACAAGTCAGAACGGTCAGCGCAGCCAGTCGCAATGACCGCAGGAATATCCAAAGAAAGACAGGGTCGAACTTTTCGTACTTCGTATCGGCCCATCCAAGGATGCGGCCGTAGTTCAAATGGGAAAAGGTCCAGTCAACCCCACCGTATATACCCGGCGTGAGAAAGGAATAGACCACCATGATCAGCAGGGGCCCGAAGAAGAATATCAGCAAGAACGCGGTTGGCGCGGCGAGCAGCGCGCGCAGGTTCCACGTCTTGCGGTCCGACAGCTTCATGACGAGACCTCATTGATCACGTGAAGGTCGCTGGTGCTGGCATAGAACGAGACCGTCTCGCCGCGTTCTGGCAGGGATTTGAACTCTCGAAGGTTGGCTTTGAGCGCGCCAAGAGACGGACTTTCGAAGTCAACAAGGCAATCCTTGCCCTGATAATAGCTGGCGACCACGGTCCCTTGTACGGTCAAGGATGGCTCTGATGGTGCAGTGCGACGCAAGACTTCGGGGCGCAGCAAGAGCGTGCCTTTCGCACTTTCATTCGAGCAAGGGAAATTTTGGCCATCGGCCAATGTGGCGACGCCACGTTCAATCGCGACCGGCAAGAGGTTGCTCTCACCCAGAAAGTCAGCGGTAAAGAGGTTGGCGGGTTTCGTGTACAAGGCGTCAGGGGCGCCAAGTTGCTGGATCTTTCCGTTCGCGAGCACGGCGATGCGGTCTGACATGGTCAGCGCTTCTTCCTGGTCATGGGTGACAAAGATGAAACCGATGCCCAACTCCCGTTGCAGGGTTTTCAGCTCTTGCTGCATTTTTTGACGCAGGTTCTTGTCGAGCGCGGACAGCGGTTCATCAAGCAGCAGAAGCTTGGGTTTCGCCGCAAGGGCCCGCGCAAGCGCGACCCGCTGCTGTTGCCCGCCGGAAAGCTGGGAAATGTTGCGCTGGCCCAGACCTTCCAGCCCGACAAGTTCGAGCATCTCGCCCACCCGGGCCTGGATGTCACGTTTGCTTTTTCCTGCGATTTCCAGAGCGTAGCCAACGTTCCGCGCCACATTCATGTGATCGAACAACGCGTATCTTTGGAAGACGGTGTTCACAGGGCGGCGGAAGGCCGGCTGATTGGTGACTTCTTTGCCGTCGATCAGGATGTCACCTGCATCGAGAGTCTCAAAGCCGCTGATGGTGCGCAACAAGGTCGTCTTGCCGCATCCAGAGGGCCCAAGCAAAGTCATGAACTCTGCTTGGGCAAGTTTGACAGACACGTTGTCGAGCGCCGTGACCGTTGCCCCTTCGGGGCTTCGAAACGCTTTGTGAGCGCCGATAATTTCCAAAGGTGCCGGCATGTTGAAACCCGATACGTCGTCTGTCTGTCGTGTGCGGCCCCGCTCGAAGGGGGAAGACGTGAGGCCGCGCAGGGAGAAGGTGCGCGTTACTGCGCGGTTTTGATCCGTGTCCATTCGCTGTTGTACAACTGCAGGTCGCGGCCCAGATCCACAAAGATCTGAAGTTTGTCCAACATGTCCTGAGCCGGGTAGATCGTCGGGTTGGAGGCGATCTCGCTTGGGATCAAGGCTTGGGCAGGGATGTTGGGCGTGCCGTTCATCTGTTGCTCGACGTTCAAAGCGGCGATTTCCGGCTTGAGGTAGAACTCCATAAATTTCACGGCATTGTCGTAGTTAGGAGCCGACTTGAGCACGCAAATGTCCTCTTGGTACATCGTTGCGCCTTCTTCCGGGATCACATAGCCCAGAATATCGGGGTTTTCCGCGACAAAGATATTTGCGCCGACGTACCAATGGGCCGCCGCCACATCGCCTGAGGTGACCAGGGGAATGGAGTCATAGGAGAAGGCGGAAACAGCTTCGATATTGTCGACGACGTATTGCGCGGCTGCGGCGACTTCGGCTTCGTCCGTCGAATTCACGGATGTGCCGTTCATGATGTGGCCAATGCCGATGGTTTCGCGAAGATCGTCCAGCACGACAACTTTCTTGCCGCTTTCAGCAAGGGCAAAGAAGTCTGCCCACCCCTTTAGCTCGCCTGCCTCGGCCTTGTTGTAGACAATGCCAACATTGCCCCAGGCATAGGGGAGGCAGTACTTCGCCTCGGGATCGGTTTCAGCGCGGATGAATTGCGGGTCGATGTTTTTGAATTCCGGATGCGCACCGATGTTGGTTTCTGCGAGCAGGCCCAATTGATACATGATGTCGTGCATGTGGACCGACGGGAACACGATGTCATAGCCAGTGGCACCGGCCTGGATCTTGGCGAGCATCTCTTCGTTCGATCCGTATGTGTCGAGGGTCACCTTGATACCGGTTTCGGCGGTGAACTTTTCGAGCACTGCTGGGTTGATGTAATCCCCCCAGTTGTAGAGGTTCAACTCTCCTTCGGCCTGAGCAAACGCCGGAACCAAAGCTGGAGCGACTGCAAAGACAGCGGAGAGGAGCGGTGATTTTGTCATGGTGGAGCTCCGTGAGCGGTGTGAACAGATAATTCTTGTGTTTTGAACGTGTTTAAATACTGTCATTACTGTCAAATGATATTTTTCTGTCATATGAGGTGACCGCCATGCCAGAGGGGTTTGCATCCTATTCAGACGTCTCCGTTGAAGAGTTGCTGTCCAAAATCGAGGCGGAGATGCCAAATCTGCCCAAACAAGAGGCGCGTGTTGCACAGTATTTGCTGCTCAATTTGGAATCGCTGTCGTTTGAAACGGGTGCCACGATTGCGCAAAACGCCGGGGTTTCAGAGATCACGGTCGGGCGATTGCTGCGCCGGTTCGGCTGCGCTGGTCTCAAAGACTTCAAACTGCTCTTGCGGCAAAAATACGCCAGCGCACGGGGCGCGCTCCCTCCCAAAACCGAGGACCTTCCACCCCAGTGGCGCGATCAGTTGGCAAAGGAAGTCGGAGCACTTCAGGCGGTCTATGACCAACTGGAGGCAAAGGATTTCGAGTTGGCGGTGCGCCTGTTGACCACGGCAGAGACCGTCTATGTTACCGGCTTTCAAACGGTGCGCGGGTTGGCGGAAGATACGGCGCGTCGCCTGTCGCTTGCGCGCTCTCGCGTGAGATACCTGTCCCCGCATGACGGGATGCTTGCAGAGTGGATCGAAGACACGCCATCAGGATCGTGCGCACTGCTGGTCATCGATGTCGTCCCTTATGCCGCCGAATGCCGGCGTCTTATCGAGATTGCAAAAGGGCGCGGGCATTCATGTGTAATGGTCACGGATGAATATTGTCACTGGAGCGCGGGATCAGCCGACGCAACACTGACCGCGCCGTCGTCATCGGGGCTTTTTCTGGAGTCAACGATCGGGCTGACAGCCTGCCTTGGCTTGTTGACGCATCACGTCGCGGAAAGCCGTCCAGCCAAAGGGAGTGCCCGATTGAAAGAATGGAAACGCATGTCCCAAAAGCTGCGTTTGTTCTGATCGCCAAAGCGGACGGGCACTTCATTTATGTGCCCGTCCTTCATGGTCCGATGTGCCATTACATGCCCGAACACCTCAGGGCGCCTGATGGGCACAGGTCGGGGCCTGACCTCAGCCTTCGACCTGCCAACCACCGATGGCCTTGACCTCGGTGAATTCTTCGATCCCGAACACGCCACCTTCACGACCAATTCCGGATTTCTTGTAGCCGCCAAAGGGTGACCCGCCCGAGCGGAATGTTCCGTTCATTTCGACCATGCCCGAGCGCAGGGCGCGTGCCATCCGATTGGCGCGGGCGGGGTCTTGGGTCTGTACATAGTTGGCGAGACCGTATTCGGTATCATTGGCCATGGCGATGGCTTGTTCTTCGGTGTCAAAGGGCTGAATGGTCAGGACAGGGCCAAAGATTTCGTCGCGCACGATGCGCATGTCGTCTGTACAATCGGCAAACACGGTCGGGCGGACAAAATAGCCGCGGTTCAGCCCCTCTGGACGTCCCAGACCACCGGCGACCAGACGCGCCCCGTCCTTGATGCCCGCTTCGATCATGTCCTGCACCTTGTCGAATTGGGTCTGGTTCACCAGCGGACCGATGTGACCGCCAGATTTTTCCGTGACGTCGACTTTGCGCGCCTCAGCAGCAGCGGCGGCCTGCTCAACCGCCTCATGATAGCGTGACCGCTCTACCAGCATTCGCGTGGGCGCATTGCAGGACTGTCCGGTGTTGTTGAAGCAATGGTTTGCGCCGCGCGTGACGGCCTTGGCATCGGCGTCGGCAAAGATGACATTGGCACCCTTGCCGCCAAGTTCGAGTGACACGCGTTTCATGCCATCGGCGGCATTTTTGCTGATCGCGATGCCCGCACGCGTGGAGCCGGTGAAAGAGATCAGGTCGACATCCCTGTGCCGGGTCAAGGCGGTGCCGACGCCGACGCCATCCCCATTTACAAGGTTGAAGACACCTTTGGGGACACCCGCCTCGTGCATGATCCTGGCAAAAACCATCGACGAGATCGGCGCTTCCTCGGACGGTTTGAGCACCATCGTGCACCCGGCGGCCAAGGCCGCGATGGCTTTGAGCGTGACCTGGTTCATCGGCCAATTCCAAGGGGTGATCAGCGCACAGACCCCGACCGGTTCGTGGATGATCAAATCGTTTGGGGTGTTGGGCTTGAGCGGGCGCTCGAAGTCAAAGCCGTCAAATGCCTCGATGAAGTCGCGAATGTGATCGGCACCGATGGTGGTCTGGATCCCGCGCGCGAAATCAATCGGCGCGCCCATTTCGGCACTGATTGCATCGCCCATCTCGTCGGTATGGGCCTCATAGACCTTCAGAATGCGCCGCATAAGCGCCAGTCGCTCTGCCTTGGAGCTTTGCGAATAGCTGGGAAAGGCGGTTTTGGCGGCAGCGACAGCGGCGTCCACGTCCGTTTGCCCACCAAGGGCAATCACTGCGAAAGGGGTTTCATTTGACGGATTGATGACCATGAGATCGGAGCCATCGATTGGGTCAACCCATTGTCCATCAATGTAAAATTGGCGTGCATCTTGCATAGCTTATGTCATTCCAGATTGCTTGGATTGAGCAATCCATAATGCAAACCGTTTGGGCGGCCCAATCCCCCTGAAGGCATAGGACCCCATCAAATTCCGAATGAATGGTGGGGATGAAACCTGGCGCTAGGCTTCCTGCAAAGAGGACACAAAGGCCGAGAACAGTTCCGCTTGTGACGAAATCCCGAGCTTTGCATAGGCGTTGCGGCGATGGTTTTTGACCGTGCCTGCGGTGATGTCCAGATGCAGGGCAATCGACACGGTTGAATGGCCCTTCAGCACAAAGACCATGACCTCGCGTTCCCGTTCGGACAACCTGTCTCGCCCGAAGGTTTGAAAGGCGTTTTCAATCACGTCCTTTGCCAGCGGCTCTTTTTCGGCCTCACTCGTCTCGGATTGGTCCATCTGTGTCGAAAAGTGATCAAAACACAGTGTCCTGACCAAGGCCTCTGCGGTGGCAAAACGCGCTTTTTCAGCAGGCAGGAAATGACGCTGGGGCCGTTGCCGCGTGACACTCAGAACCCCGGTATTTCCAGAGGGCATCAGAAAGAAGATGCCCATTTCATCAGCAATACCTGTGCGGCTGTAGTGCTGCATGAAATATTCGCTCTGGTAAAAACGGTCCGGTGCGATGTCACGCAAGGAACAGAACCCCGCAACGCGGCCTGCTTTGGCTTCTTGGTAAAAGGGATCAAGCAGATAGGGCCAAGCCATATAATCCTCGATCACGACCGAAGCGCCCGCCTGCGTCAGGTTGTGGTATCGGTTTCGCACGGATTGGGGGCGGCCGTAGCTGAAAATCATACAGATATCAAAGTCCACAAGGCACCGCAGAGCCTCCTCGAGCGCTTTGGGAAAGCTCGCGTCATCGCGTTGTTGAACGGCCTTTGAAAGCTGTTCGTTCCAAGCCGCCAATCGTTGTGCTTTCAAGCGCCCGCCTCGTGCTGTTGCCGTCGCGTATTGTGCCAAAATCCCGCCCCCGATGCCATGTGCCTTTGGGGATATGTTCGATTTTTTTGCGGATGCCTAAGGTCGGGGCGATGCAACACCACAAGTATCCAAAAATGGATCAAGTAACAGGGAGCACCCAGTGACTTCGACCGACGCACCCCGTGCCATGGACACATCCGCATCCGCCAAAGCCGCGTTGTGCGACGCTCTTGGCGATCATGGTGCGACGCATTTTCACGTGGGGATCTTTGATCGCAACGCGGTGTTTCGCCATAAGAAGGTCGATCGCGAAAAGGCTCTCAAGCTTGCCGAAGACGGTTATCCGTTTTGCGATGTCCTGTATCTTTGGGATACCGAGGAACAGGTCTATGGCGGTGGCATGTTCAGCGATCAGCCGGCAGAGCTTGATCTGACGTCGATCCGGGCCTGGCCATTTGCCGAGGGTGAAGCAATTGTCCTGGCCGATTTTACCGGCGAATTCGGCGAGTTGAGCGGGCGCAATCAACTGATCAAACAGCTCAAGCGGGCCGAGCGGCTTGGCTTCGACGTGAACGCGGCCTTTGAATTTGAATTCAACCTCTTCAATGAAACCCCTGAAACGGCTCGTGAAAAAGGGTTTCAAAACCTGAGGCCCTACGCGCTGGCCAACCGGACGTATTCGCTGCGAACCTCTGTTGAACATGGCGATCTGCTCGAAGAGTTCACCCAGATGCTTGCCAAGATGGGGGTGGACGTAGACGCGCTTCACACAGAGCTTGGGCCGGGTTGTTTCGAAGCGCCGCTGAAACACGCCGCGGGACTGAAGGCCGCCGATGATGGTGCTCTTTTTAAGAATTTCGCAAAGGCATTCTTTGCCAAAAAGGGGCTGATGGCCTGCTTTATGTCCAAAGTCAGCGAGGATCTGCCCGGCCAGTCAGGCCATCTGCACATTTCGCTGACGAGAAAAAGTGACCAATCCCCCGCCTTTCATGATGAACAAGCGGCCACCGGGCTCAGCGAAACAGCCCATGCTTTTGCCGGCGGGATGCTGATGCACATGCCCGAATGGCTGGCCCTGTGTGCCCATACCACCAATGCCTACAAGCGGCTTGTTCCTGGTGCCTGGGCACCCACCTACGCTGCCTGGGGCGCGCAGAACCGCACCAGCGCATTGCGTGCCATCCCGGCCAGTCCCAAGGCCACGCGGCTGGAATTCCGCGTGCCGTCTGCCGACACCAATCCGCACCTCGCCTTGGCGATGGCCCTGGCATCGGGCCTCAATGGGATCGAGGCGGGTCTGAGCGCACCCGAACTGCGCAAAGATGATTGCTATTTGACACCCGCGCCCGAGGGAACTGCTTTCCCGCGGGATTTGACCGAGGCCGCAGACCGACTTGCAGCCAGCCCTTCTGCGCGCGTGGCTTTCGGCGATGCGTTCATCGATAATTTCACCGAAGCCTGCCGGGTCGAAGACCTGGCGTTGCGTGCGCATGTGCCGGCCTGGGAACGCGCACGTTACATGGAGGTCCTCTAGACGCCTTCCGAACCGAAAGCGCCTGACCACAAAGGCGCAGAATAAAAGATTGGCAAACACACCCTCACTCTGAACTGACCGACCAACTGGAGATCAAAATGACGCTCAAAAATATGTTCAGCCCCAATCGTCGCGAGTTCTTGCTCTCGGCATCTGCCGCTGCTGCCGCCGCTGGCACGGGCCTCATGCCACGTGCCGCGCAGGCCGCCACAAGCATGCGTTACATGTGCTGGGAAGGTTATGACAAACCGTCCATCATCCAATCCTTTGAAGCGGCCAATGACGCAACCGTGTCCATCGACCTGATCACGGACTCTGCAGCGGGTTTTGCCAAGCTGGCAGCGGGCGGGTACCGCGACTTTGACGTTGTCTCTTCCGACAGCCCCTGGATCGCGCGCATGGGGCCTGCGGGCATTGGTGAATACCTCGACGATGCCGATTTCGCGGATGCCTACGCCGGGTTCTACCCGCAATTCCAAGCACCCTTCACGCCGCTGCAACATGACGGAAAGTCCACCGGTCTGCCGACACGCTGGGGCTGGGTTGGCCCAACCGTGAACACCAAGTTCGACACGTTGGAAACCTGGTCCTCTTACGCGCCGTGTTTCGATCCGGCCTACAAGGACAAGATCTGCGTGATGGATTGGGGCGATTGGCCGATCCTGCCAATGGCGCTTTATGCCGGCATCGATCCCTACAAGGAACTCGACAAGGCCGAGCTGGAGGAAATCCGCAAAGTGCTTCGCGCCCTGTTCAAAAACACCCGTGCTGTGGTTGCGGACCTGTCGGTTGCACAAAAGGGCCTGCTGGATGGTTCTTTCCGTGCCCTCATCGGCGGCGGCACCTATGCGACCTCGGTTCTGCGCAAAGATGGTCACAAAGAGATCATGTCCATCGTTCCCGACAAGAAAGACGGCCTGAACCAAGGCATCATCTGGATGGAAGCGACGGGCATCGTCAAAGGCACGTCCGACGTCGAAAAAGCCAAAGCGCTTGTGAAACACATGGTGTCGCCTGAGGTGGCGGTCGAACTGGCATGGACCGATGCGACATGTAACCTCGTCCCCTCCAAGAATGCCGAGGACGTGTTCACGGCCGAGCAAAAAGACGCGCTGCAAGTGGATTACGCCCAGACCGCATGGAATGGCAGCCATTTCCACGACGTGGCCCCCAACATCGACGATCTGCTCAAGATCTTCCAGGAAGAGTTGGCGCTGTCTCAGTAACCAACCCTGCCTCTGTCCAAAGTGGTCATTGAGACGCGATGGACCTAATAAGCACGGGCGCGCGGTTCCACTTCCAATGAGCGCGCGCCCGGGCCAAGCTCCGAGGTCATTTTCCCTCCCCAGATGACCTCGGACGCAGCCCTTCTGCTAACACATCCGTTTGAGGGGCGCCGCCCGATCCAAACGCCAGTTGAAAAAAGAAGCTCTATGACCCTGATCGAGGTAAATCACGTCGAGAAATATTATGGGACCTATCACGCCCTCAAGGATATTTCCCTTAACGTTGAAGACGGCGAGTTCATCGCCCTCGTTGGCCCGTCCGGCTGTGGCAAAACCAGTCTTTTGAAGATCCTCGCAGGGTTCGAGGACCTGACCGAAGGCGCGCTTCATATCGAAGGGCGCTCAATGGTTGGCGTTCCGCCATCGCAGCGTCCAACGCGCATGGTGTTCCAAAAACTCGCGCTCTTCCCGCACAAGACCATTTACGACAACATCGCCTTTCCCTTGCGCATCGCCAAGGTCGACGCGACGACGATCAAAACCAAGGTCGATGAGATGATCGAACTGATGCATCTCAAACCCGAATATCTCACCCGTTTCCCGGCCCAGCTTTCGGGCGGCGAACAGCAACGTGTCGCGCTGGCGCGCGCCATGGTGTCCGGACCAAGTGTTCTTTTGCTTGACGAACCGCTCTCGGCGCTTGACGTCAAGCTCAAGAAATCACTGCAAACAGAGCTCAAGCGTCTGCACCGCATTGTCGGCACGACCTTTGTTCACGTGACCCACGATCTGGAAGAAGCGATGATGCTTGCCGATCGGATTTGCGTCATGCGGGCAGGGGAGGTGCTGCAGGTCGGCACCCCTGACGAGATTTACTATCGCCCGGCCACCGAATTTGTCAGCGGCTTCATCGGTGAGACCAACCTGATTGACTGCGAGGTCACCCGTTCAGGCGACACCGCTGCGTTCAAGAGCGAGACCATTGCCGGGGCCTGTGAAGGGCTCGCGGCGGCGCAAGTGGCCCCAGCCATTGAAGGCGGCGCAGCCAAGTTGATGGTTCGCCCTGAAAAGATCGACTTCGCCGAAGGGGATCACGGGCTTGACTGCACGCTGGACGGGAAGGTCGAGGAATTCTTCAAGAAAGGCGCAACAACGCAATATCGCGTGCGCCTGACCCAGAACGATCAATTGATCTTTGTCGAACTTCCCGGTGCACCGGACGTGCCAAAGGACGTCGGCGACCCCGTCACGCTGGGGTTCAACCGGGCAGACGTCTACATCCTGAAGGCGGACAGCCATGCGGGTTAAAGAGGTCAACTGGTCCAACAAAGGGCTGCTGAGCGCCACTGGGCCGCTCACGATCATGCTCCTTTTGTTCTTTCTCATCCCGTTTTTCATGACGGTGGTGCTGAGTTTTCAATCGACCCAATACTACCGTCTGCAATGGACGTGGGATTTGGACATCTGGAAAGAAGTCTTTTCCGAGTATTTCATATGGCGGATCATGTGGCGCACGCTCACGATGTCCGCGCTTTGTGTTGTGCTTTGTGTGGTGATCTCTTTGCCGATTGCCTACGCGCTTATCAACCGCATGAAATCCATGGAAAACAACGTCAAGATCCTGATCGTATTTGCCTTTCTGGCGGACGCGGTGCTCAAGACCTTTGGCTGGGTTCTCGTGCTCGACAAATCAGGGGTGATGAACGGGTTTCTCGCGTGGATTGGTCTGCCCGAGATCGACATCCTCTTTTCGCCAACCGCGACGATGATCGGGATGGTCTATAACCTCGTGCCCTACACGATCTTCACCATCTATCTGTCCATGGACCGTATTGATCGTGATCTGGTTCGGGCGGCTTACGATGCAGGCGCGAGCCGGTTCCGCACCTTTTGGGAGGTCACCTTGCCTCTGTCAAAACCGGGGATCTTTGCCGGGGCGATCCTGGTGTTTGTCCTTAGCCTTGGGGTCTTCCTTGAACCCAAAGTCATGGGCGGCGGCACGCGACCGATGGCAGCGGAACTCATTCGTCAAAGCTTTGAAACCCGGGTGAACTGGCCACTTGGGGCGGCGCTGACCTTGGTTGTCATTGCCATCGGCGCCATCACATTGGCCATCGCAGGCAAGATCGCTGCGCGCACCTCGGCTGCGAATGCCACTTTGGCTCAGGAGGACAGCAAATGATTGCTGATCGTTTCGAACGCCGTCTTGTCGACGCCATCCTCTATGGCTCGGTTCTTGCCATCCTGGTGTTCTTCTACATCCCGATCATCACATTGGTGGTGTTTTCCTTTACCGAAAGCCGCTTCCTGACCTATCCGATCGAAAGCTATTCGACGAAATGGTATTTCGAGCTCATTGCGGACAAGGACTTTCTGCCAGCACTTGGAAACTCTGCCCTGCTCGCGGTGACGACCTGCATCCTGGCGACAGCCCTTGGCACCGCGGGGGCGATTGCCTGGATCCGGTTGCAGTTCCGCTTCAAACGCGTCTTCCAGATCATCTCTTTCGCGCCACTGCTCTTCCCGCAATTGCTGCTTGGTGTCGTGATGCTTTTGTGGTTCTCGGTTTTGGGCAACTGGCTCGAGTTCTCGCCGTCACTGTGGACGGCCGCCATCGGTCATATCATCTACATCACGCCGTTTGCGCTGGTGATCGTCGCGGTACAGGTGGTTGGCTTTGATGACACGTTGGAAGACGCGGCGCGGGATCTGGGCGCCAGCGACATTGAAGTGCTCAAAGAGGTGACCTTGCCGCTTTTGTGGCCCGGGATCATGTCGGCAGCGATCTTTGCCTTCCTGCTGTCCTGGGGGAATTTCTACCTGACCTACAGTTTGTCGGGCACAGCACGCACCTTGCCGACCTATGTGTTTTCAGGGATCGCTGTCGGCTCGTCCCCGATTTACCCCGCGCTGGCGACACTCACCTTTGTGCCGAGCCTCTTGCTGGTCGGGTTTGCAGATTTTTATCGCCGCAAACTCGCCAAACGCAAAACCGTCTAAGAAGGAGACACAAACGTGTCCGAGATCAAGACAAGCAACTGGGGGTTCCCGACCCCCACATGGTTTGGTGCGGGTCGCGTCAGGGATTTGCCCGCAGCATTGGGCAGCCTGAAGGCCAGCAACCCGCTTGTGGTCACCGACGCTGGACTTGCTCCTTTGCCGGTGTTCCAGGACCTCTGCGCTGTGCTGTCAGAGGCGGGGTTGACCTTTGATGTCTATTCCAACGTGCAGCCCAACCCAACCGGCGAGGATGTCGAAGGTGGTGTCACGCGGGTCAAAGAGCAAGGTCACGACGCCGTTATCATCATGGGCGGTGGATCGGCCCTGGATGCGGGCAAGGCCATCGCCTTCATGGCCGGTCAAAACCGCTCGATCTGGGATTTCGAAGACATCGGGGACAATTGGACCCGGGGCGACACCAGCGCTCTTTTGCCGGTCATTGCGGTCCCGACCACGGCAGGAACCGGATCCGAATTTGGCCGCGCCTCGGTGATCACGAACACCACGG
Organism: Alphaproteobacteria bacterium; assembly: GCA_030431485.1. Lineage (GTDB taxonomy): Bacteria > Pseudomonadota > Alphaproteobacteria > Rhodobacterales > Rhodobacteraceae > Marivita. Next base: position 16,599 of record JAUIIR010000044.1, on the reverse strand, counting down.
GGAACACCCATCGCAAGGTCATTGTCTATCACCCGTCCATGATGCCTGAGATCGTGATCATGGACCCCGAAGTGACAGTTGGCTTGCCAGCTGGTCTGACCGCGGCCACGGGGATGGATGCGCTGAGCCATGCGCTTGAGGCCTATTGCGTGGATGCTTACCACCCGATGTCGGATGGTCTGTCCGTGCAGGCGCTCAAGATGATCAAAGAGGCATTGCCTCGGGCTGTTGCTGATGGCTCTGATCTTGACGCGCGTTCGCACATGCTGGTGGCCTCTGGCATGGCCTGTGTGGCGCTGCAAAAGGGGCTTGGCGGGATGCATGCGATTTCCCACGCCCTTGGCGCGGCCTACGATGCGCATCACGGGATGCTCAACGCCGTTCTCATGCCCCATGTGCTGGCGTTCAATCACGATGTCATCGCCGGGAAACTGGCGCAGCTGGCCCAGGATTTGAAGGTCGGACACGAGGCCGAGGATTTCCTTGCATGGCTCTCTTCTTTCCGCGCAGGCCTAGGCATTCCTGATCAGCTCTCGCAAATGGGGGTCGACGTCGATGACCTCGAGACGCTGGCCAAAACCTCGGCACAGGATCCTTGTGCAGGAGGCAACCCCAAACAGCTGGACGCCAAGGCCGCCGCCCAGATCTTGCGGGCCGCGGCCTGAACAACTGCGCTTAGCAGCCGGGATAAAGATACAGGATGAAGATCGGCATTCTCCAGGCGGGCACATTGCCCGAAGAACTCGTCGGAGCTTTCGTCGACTACGACGATATGTTCCGGGCCCTGTTCAAGGGTCAGGAGTTCGAATTCACCACCTATCGCGTCCTCGATGGAGTCTTTCCAGAAACGCCAAATGACCAAGAGGGCTGGCTCATCACCGGCTCCAAATTTGGGGTCTACGAGGATCACGCATTCATTCCTCCGCTAGAGGCGTTTATTCGCAAAGCGGGCGATGTCGGCACGCCGATGGTTGGTATTTGTTTTGGCCATCAAGTCATCGCGCAGGCTTTGGGCGGCGTTGTTGAGAAATCAGATGAAGGCTGGAAAATCGGGGCCCAGACCTATGACGGTATGGACGGCCCCCTGACCCTGAATGCCTGGCACCAGGATCAGGTCACCGTGCCGCCAGACGGTGCCACCGTGATCTTGAACAACAGCAGTTGCAGATTTGCTGCCTTGCAGTACGGCGCGCGATACCAGACGTGGCAGGCTCACCCGGAATACGACAGCGCCTTTATCAGTGCGCTTCAGGATGTGCGAAGATCAGTCTTGCCGCAAAGCGTTGCCGATCAGGCGATTGATCCGTCAAATCACTGGCCGAGCCGAACCAGCGTCTTGTCACGCATGTCGCGTTTCTTGCTGGAAAACAGACCCGCGGCCAGAACGCTCTGAATTTCCTTTGCGCGCGCTTGTCTGGGCCGCCGGTTTTCACCGTCGGCAGGGTTTCCGACATTCGGGACCGGATACCGGAAAGGGTCACGGTCACTGGTAGCGTATCGCGTGCTGCACTCAGCGTGGCATGATGGCCGTGGGAGAGAGCAAGGCAGAAATCCCGGCAGGAGCGCGGGGCAGGCACGGATCCCGTCATCCTGCAATCTGGCGAGCGGCGCGCGGGTGCGCGTGACGATCCCGGTTCGGACAAGGCCGTCACCGATGCGGTTCAAACCTCTGACCGACACATCCAACTTGCACAATCAGGCTTTCAGGCGCGGTTCCGCCGGCCATATCGCCAAGAGCGACTGATGCCGCCATGGCATTGGGTATGTGGCACACTCAGCGGTATTTTTCGATGAAAGCGTCAATGCTCAGGGCGCGTATGTCAGGCAGCGCGGCTTTGTATGTGTCGCGCGACCAGTCCCAAATCGCAATCTCTTGCAAGGCCTCGGCCTGCGCGTCAGTGAAACGCCGCTTGATGAAACGCGCGGGCACGCCGCCAACAACCGTATAGGGGGCGACATCGCGCGTCACGACCGCGCCCGCCCCGATCACCGCGCCCGTACCGATGGTCACGCCCGCGGTCACGGTCACGCCGTGGCCGATCCAGACGTCGTGTCCGATGGTCACCCAATCTGCCTTGCGCCATGCAAAAAATTCGTGGTCGTCCTCACCCAGCCCGTAGGCCTCGGCACGGTAGACCGAATGGTGCTGAAGGGCGCGCCACGTGGGGTGATTGCCCGGGTTTATGCGGGTCGAATTGGCGATCGAGCAGAACTTGCCGATTGTCGCCCAGACAACATGGCAATTCTGGGTGATGTAGGAAAAATCCCCCATCGACCCCGACTTCATCAAGGTGTTCTTGCCCACTTCGGTCCAAACACCCAGGTCAAAGTCCTCGACCCGAGCCCCGTCATGAATGGTGGGGTCTTCGCTCAGGTGTTTTTTCGATCCGGCGCCGCTCATGCGATTTCCTCCAAAGGCAGTCGTTTGAAACTCACGACCCGGCCGGTCTCGACTTCGACGTCGAACAGGTCGGGGTTCTGCAGGGCGCGCCAGTCGTCGAACCCAAAGGTCCGGTCAGCTGCCTGCAACAGGGACGAGATAAGCCCGCCATGGGCCACAATCGTTGGCAAACCGCCGCTGAACCGTTCGATCCGGATCAGGGCTGTGGCGGCACGACTGCGGACCTCGGACATGCTTTCCCCGCCCGTGCAAGCATAGTTTGCATCGTCGAAGGATTTTCGAAGGTGGCCTTTCCAGTCCTGCAAAGGCTCTGGCGACAAAAGGCGTTCGCGAAAGGCATCCACGATTTTCACGCTTTGTGCGGTCAATTCGGCATAGGGCGCAATCGTTTGGCAGGCACGGGTATAGGGGCTGGTGTAAAGCGGCCCGGCCGTCAATCGGCTGAGCATGTGTGCCAAGTCGCGCGCGCGCGCCTGCCCTGCCTGGGTCAAGGGCGCTTCGGGCGCGGACCCGGTTGCTGCCGCATGTCGGATCAAAAGCGCTCGCATTCTCAAATCCCTTTGTCTGGTCCGGGAAAATTGCCTTCGGGCGGTGGCAGAGATCACATGTCCCCTACGGCGCTTGGTCCATATCGCGTCTTGCGCAGGGCAGAGATCACACCGATCTCAAGGGCCACTGATTGCATTCGGTTTTGGATGGGCTTGGCGTTGGACCCTTCAGGTTTGGCCCCAACGCCTGCGGCCCGAGGGGCCAGCCAGTCCTACTTCGCCCCTTCCCACTTTCCGATGACCCGCGTGCGGATTTGCGCCGAGAGGAAGTCAATCAGATAGACCATGGCGATGATCATGAAGATCATTGTCCAGGCCTGATCCCAGAAATATCCGCTGATCCGGTCGCTGAGAAGAAACCCGATGCCGCCGGCACCGACGATCCCCAGGATCGTGCCCGAGCGGACATTGGATTCGAAGTTGTAAAGCAGCACGGACAGGTGCACGGGCAGAACCTGGGGCATGATCGCGTAGCGGATTGCCTGGAACCGCGATCCTCCAGAGGCGACGACACCTTCGACCGGTTTGCGCGAGGTGTTTTCCAAAGCTTCCGAGAAGAGCTTTGCAAAGGTCCCGATCTCGGACACTGCGATCGCGAGGATGCCTGCCAGAGGGCCAAGGCCAAAGGCACGGATGAAGATCAGTGCCAGGATAAGCGTCTCAAAGGCGCGGATCACGTCGTAGACCCGGCGCGTGCCCTGTCGCAGCCAGAAGAGGCGGTTGATGTTCTTTGCCCCAAGGAATGACAGCGGGAAGGCGACGATTGCCCCCAACAACGTGCCCATGAATGCCATGGCGATGGTTTCGCCGAGGGCCGTCAGCACCTCCAGCCACTCGGCCCAGGTTTCCCAAAGGTGTGGCGGGAACATGAAAGACATCACACGTCCCAGCCGCTGCAGTCCGACCCAGATCCGCTCGGGTGCGAAGTTGAAGTCATACAGGCACCAACAGAAAAGGCCGACAAAGCCTGCCCAGAGGGCAATTTTGCGAATGCGCACCGCCGCAGTGTCTCGGAAAACCCGGGGATGGGCTGCCATCGCGGCCTGGATTTGTTCAGGGGTCGGGGTCATTGGGTCGGCCCTTTCTCAAGTCCGATGATGCGGTGGCGCAGCTTTTCAGAGCCGTAGTCGATGACAATCACGGTGGTGAAGATGATGATGAACAGCGCCGACAAGTCGGTGTATTCCTGCAGGGAAAGGGCCTCGCGGAACTCCTGGCCCAGACCGCCAGCTCCGACATAGCCGATGATCGAGGACGAACGGACGTTGATCTCGAACCTGAGCAGTGTGTAGCTGATGATGTTGGGCAGGACCTGGGGCACGGCGCCGTAGCGCATCTGGTCAAACCAGGTGCCGCCTGCTGCCTTGACGCCCTCAAGAGGGCGCATGTCGATGTTTTCGTTGACTTCGGAATAGAGTTTGCCGAGTGCGCCCGTGGCGTGCAGACCAATGGCCAAGACACCGGCCATCGGGCCGACAGAAAAACAAAAGACAAAAATCAGCGCCCAGACAAGTTCGGGAACTGTGCGGGCGATCTCAAGATACCGGCGGCAGATCCAAAGCACCCATTTGTTCGGGGCCAGGTTGCGGGACGCGGGGAACGAAAGGATGAACCCGCCTGCAACGCCAAACGCCGTGGCCATGAAGGCGATCAGAATTGTTTCGATCAAAAGGTTCAGCCAGACCTTCCAGCGCCAGAACCACTCGGCCAGATCTGCGCCAAGGCTGTCCCATCGCAGCGTTGGAATGGTCTTTTCCAGGAACCCGCCCAGACGCGGCAGGCCAGCCGGGATGATCCAGCGCCAGTCGCGCGATCCATCCGGCATGGTGACCTGGGTGACCTTGAAGAAATCGCCCAACCAGGCCGAAAACGTGAAGGCGATGACAAAAAGGATTGCGGCGATCAGCCAGGTGGTTTTTGTGCGACGACGCAGGGCGCTGTAGTCCAGCTCGAATTGATCAAGCGGGTGCAGGGGTACAGCCTGGGCGGTGGCGGTCATGTTGGTCTCACGGATGGGGCGGCGGGGTGCACCCCGCCCTACGGCAAAACCGCAGCGCGGGGATGTAGGGCGGGGTTTACCCCGCCGTCGCGTTCTCGGCTTACGAACGACGCTGCTTTTTCAGCCAGGCGCGCATGTCCACGATCCACTGATAGCGTTCATGGTTGGTCGCCTGCCAGCCGATCTGCGGGTTCGGCGTGCCTTCGACTTCGCCGGTCATGGCCTTGAAGGCCGCCGGATCATTCTCGGCCACGTCCAGCACCAGCTGCTGCATGGTGTCCTTCAGGCCCTGCGGCAGGTTCACGCGTGCGGTGAAGGGGCCAGAGGTGATCTCGGGGCTTTCCCAGATCGGGCAGATCTCGCCTTCGGCGATCATGCCTTTTTCGATCATGCGCTGCCAGCGGCCATCGGTGGCGTTGTTCTGCCAGGTGGCTGCGGCATCAAACGTGCCCTGCGCAACACCCGCGACACCCGCTTCGTGCGAGCCCGAGAATGGGATGGCCGAGAAGAAGGTCTTGGGATCAACTTCCTTGGCGATGTTGAAATACGGAACGGCGTAGCCCGAGGTCGAATCCGGGTCGGCAAACGCCAGAACCTTGCCTTCGAGGTCGGTCAGCTGTTCGTAGCCATCGGCGCAACGGGTGACGACAACCGAGAAGTAGCCCGACGACCCGTCCTGACGGATGCGGGTCACCAGCGGCTCGACCGCGCCATCGGTGGCGGTGTAGGCCGCGGCGTAGGACGACGAGCCCAGGAAGGCGAATTCGATCTGGTCGGCGGCCAGCGCCTGGATCACACCGTCGTAGGCACCGGCGGTGAAGATCTCGACCTCGACACCCAGCTCACGCTCCAGGTATTCCTCGAAAGGCGTGTAACGTGCGATGCGGTCTTTTTCGTTTTCGCCCGACAGGATGCCGAACTTGATGACCTGGTAGTCTCCTTTCCAGGCCGCGTCTTCGGCAACAGCCGAGGTGGCCAGCAGTGCTGCGACTGCCGCTGTGATGAAACGCATTTTGGATCTCCGATAGGTAGCGTTGCACAAAAGGAAAGGGGCCCGAAGGCCCCCGGGAATTGCATCAAGCCGGGACTTTCAGGCCCTGGGTGGACGTGACGGCCTCGTTGAACTCGGCCAGGCCTTCCAGACCATAGATGTCGCGCACAACGTCGTCGGTCAGCTGTGCGGCAATGCCGTCGAACATCACGCGGCCATTGCGCATCGCGATGATGCGATCGCAATAGGCCCGCGCGGTATCCAACGTATGCAGGTTGACCAGAACGGTGATCCCGTCCTGGCGGTTGATCTGGCGCAGACCGTCCATGACCTTGGTCGCGTTTGCCGGGTCGAGCGAGGCAATCGGTTCATCTGCCAGCATGATTTTTGGCTGCTGCACGAGCGCCTTGGCGATGGCGACGCGCTGCTGTTGGCCGCCAGACAGGGTCCCCGCGCGCTGCAGTGCCTGTGGGACCAGGTCCAGACGATCCAGAGCCTGCAGCGCCATTGTCCGCTCTTCGTCCGTAAAGCGCATCGCCATCGAGCTGACAAAGCCGTGTTCAGCCAGGCGACCGATCAGGACATTGGTCAGAACATCCAGGCGCTCGACCAGGTTGAACTGCTGAAAGATCATGGCGCAATCTCGGCGCCAGGTGCGCAGAGCCTTGCCTTTCAGCGTCGTGATTTCGGCCCCATCGAAGGAAATCGACCCCGACGTGGGGTCGATCAAACGGTTGATAAGGCGCAACATCGTGGATTTGCCGGCGCCGGAGCGGCCGATCACTCCGACAAACTGTCCGGGCTCGATGGCGAGCGAAACATTGTCGACGGCTTTGGTTTCACCGAAGTGGCGAGACACGTTCTTGAGGGTCAGTTCTGCGGGCATGATGATTCATCCGAATGAATATTGCCCAGACTTTCCTTGACTTGCGTAACGCCTAAACTACGGCTTTGTGAAACTTCATTGACGGTTCAGCCGGCTTTGCGCGCCAGCCTTGTCTCTGATGAAAATGTGCCGTTGGCAAAGATGGCTTCCCCGGCCAGAAAGGTGATGGCGACCCTGTCGAGGCGGTCCATCAGCACCAGGTCGGCACGCTTTCCAAGCGCGATTTCCCCCCGATCCGTCAAACCCAGGGCCTGCGCCGGATTTGACGTTGCCAGACGCATTGCACCGGGCAGCCCATCGGGGTCCGCCTTGGCAAGGGCGCGCACCGCCGGCAAAATCGCAGCGGGGTGATAGTCGGCCGCAAGTATGTGCAGCAGTCCCTTGGCATGAGCGTCGCGCGCGCTCAGATTGCCGGAATAGCTTTGACCACGCATCGCGTTCGGCGCCCCCATGGCCGTCATCAAGCCCCGCGACACAGCGGTCTTTGCTGCGTCCAAAGTCACAGGGAACTCGCTGATCACGGCACCAATGTCGGCCATCAAGTTGGTCTTTTCCACCGTGTCGTCATCATGGCTGGCCACGGCGACGCCGTACTCTTTGCACAGGCGCGAGACGACCTGAAGGTTGGCATAGATGTCTTCTGCCGGGATCGCCGCATCGATGCGCGCCTGTATCTGCGCCCGGGCTTCGTCCTCTGTCATTGTGCCCCGGCGCGTGCGATATGCGATCAACTTCTCGAGGTTGCGGTACTGTCCCTGACCGGGCGTGTGGTCCATGACCGAAACAAGGTCAACGGACCCGGACTGCAAAAGGTCCTGCAACGCCGCAATCGCCTCGGTAAAGGTGATGTCGAACCGTGCGTGAATGCGGTGATCAACGCGCAACCCGCTAAGGTTTGACTTCAGCGCGCGGATGATCTTGCTGGTGTGCTCATATGATCTGCGCTCTCCGTCCACCGCATTGCGCGAAAATGAAACACCCGCATAGGCCGTCGTCACGCCCGCCGCAGCAAGACGTGCGTCCAGGTGGCCGACCGCGACCTCCATGGGGAAACCGACGCCCGGGCGCGGTTCCAGCTCCAACTCGATCATGTCGCCATGCATGTCGACAAAGCCGGGCATTACGGTGTGCGTGGCCTGACCGCTGGTTTCGGTGATGTCGGTGATCACCCCGTTTTCGATGCGCAGCGCGCCACAGGGGATCACGCGGTCGCGCAGAACAATCGAAACGTCAGAGAGCCACATCGGCGCGTTCCTCTTCGTCGGGAGTGAAATCCGGGGTCAGGTCGATGACCCGGTCGATCAGCTTTTCCACGTCGCCCGGGTGGTGGAAGACGCCGATCATCGCAGTGCCTTGCGCCTTGAGCTCGGTCAGCCGGTTGACCAGCGCGGCACGCGCATTGGCATCCAGCGAGGCCGTGGGCTCGTCCAGCATCAACAGCTTTTGCGGCACGATCAGCGCGCGCGCCAGGTTGACCTTTTGCTGTTCGCCGCCCGAAAAGGTCGTCGGATAGGCCCGCCAGAGGTCTTGTTTGACGCCGAACTTGGCAAGCGCCTGACGCGCCTGATCCAGTGCTTCGTCTTGCGGGACACCGGCCAGGCGCAGCGGCTCGGCCACGATGGCCTCGGCGCTGACGCGGGGACGGGCCAGCAGGAACTGGGTGACGAAACCGATCTCGGTCCGTCGCAGGTGGGCGATGTCAACATCCGCCGCGCGCGCCAGATCAATCGCACCATGCACGGATTGAAAGGTGATGGAGCCCGCCTGCGGCACATAAGACCGGTAAAGCGTGCGCAAAAGCGTCGACTTGCCCGCGCCATTGGCACCTTTCAGCAGGACAAACTCGCCCGCGTCCACGGTGAACGAGATATCGTCAAAGGCCGCGATCCGGTTGTTCAGATGATGCAGCGTAAAGCCCTTGGTCAGGCCAGAGATGTCAAGAACGCGGGTCATAGCTTTGCGTGCACCAGTTGTTGCGTATAGGCGTGTTGCGGGTCCTGAAAGATCTGGTCGGCCAGACCGGTCTCGACCACCTCGCCGCGCCGCATCACCATGACACGGTCCGCGAGGGTGCGGATGACACCCAGGTCATGACTGACGATCACCATGGTGATCTTGCGGTCCTGCTGAAGGCGTTTCAGCGTATCCAGCACCAGCGCCTGGACCGAGACATCCAGACCGGTGGTCGGCTCGTCCAGCAGCAAGAGCGCGGGTTCCAGCGCAATGGCCTTGGCCAGTTGCACCCGTTGCTGCATGCCGCCCGACAGTTCAATCGGCGGGGCGTCCAGACGGTCCAGCGGGAACTCGGATGCCTCCAGCGCTTCGGTGGCCTTGGCCCGCAGGGTGGCAAAGCTGCGTTCGCCGGCAACCAGCAGACGCTCGGCCACGTTGCCCGATGAGGAATGCTTCATCAGCAGGCCCAGATGCGGGTTCTGGTAGACGATCCCGATCCGGGTTGCACAAAGCATCCGGCGGGCAAAGCGGTCGAGGTCGAAGAGGTTGCCCTGAACATCCGGCAGATCGAGCGTATAGCTGCCCTGATCCGGCGTTTCCTCGAGGTTCATCATCCGCAGAAGCGTCGATTTGCCGGAACCGCTTTCGCCAACGATGCCCAGCACCTCGCCAGGGTAGGCATGGGCCGAGACATTGCGCAGGGCCTGCACCGGCCCATAGGATTTCGAGACGTTCGAGACCTGCAGCAACGCGCGGGTCCGGACGATGCGGGGGGCGTCCAATGTAAGTGTCATTCCGGCATTTCCCCGTTCTTGTACCAGGTTTCGCCAATGGTCACCGGCTCGGATTCTCTCTGGCGGATGGCTTTCACTCCCCATTCGCTGTCCGACACCTCGTAGGCCGAGGTGCTGTCGTCCTGCGGGATCTCGTTCATGAAAAAGCCCTTGGTGCCCGAGCGATAGCAGGTCAGATGCGCGTGCTCTTCGACCTTGTAGGGCACATCGCTGAAGACAAGCGGTTCGACGCGAGTGTAGGGCGGCACGGCGAAGATGCGCTTTTCGCGGCCGGCAGACAGGATGGTCAGGTGTTTCGACATGTTCAGCTTGGGCACGTCCCAGCGCGGGATGGGCGAGGGGGTCATCACGTGGCGACCGTGCACCAGGCTGGGATAGCTCGCGCCCTGCATGACGCGACCCGAGCGCACGATTTGTTCGTAAAGCTGCAGCCACATGCGACCGTAGTCGGCATCGGCGTGCATCTGGCGCGCGATCGACATGTTCGGTTGCACCGGGCGCAATGGTTCGGGGTTGGGCACCTGAAGGACAAGGATCTGGTCCTCGCGCAGGATCTCTTCGGGGATGCGGTGGCGCGACTGGATCAGGTCGGCGTCCAGCGTATCCATCGTCGTGGGGGTGCCCGCGACGCGGGCGATAAAGCGGCGGATCGAGGCGGCGTTGACGCTGTCGTCGGCCCCCTGGTCGATGACCTTTACACGCGTTTGCGGATTCACCAGCGTCAACGAGACCTGCAAACCGCCCGTGCCCCAGCCGCGCGCCATCGGCACCTCGCGGCTGGCGTAAGGCATCTGGCAGCCGGGAACGGCCACCGATTTCAGCATCTTGCGGCGCAGCTCGCGTTTGGCAGAGCCGTCGAGAAAGCCATAGCTCATGGCCTCCCATGGTTTGGTCAGGGCGCTTAGGGTCATGGCGTCGTTCCTTTGGCAGGCGTCGAACGCCTCCGGCGGGAGTATTTGGAGAAAGATGAAAGGGCGGGTGCCTGGGTCATTCGGCGGGTTCCGTTTCCGAAGACGACGGTCTTGCGGCCTTTTTCGCCCTGGCGTCGCGCATTGCGTCGAGCGAGGACTGGAAGGTCACGTAGTGTGGCAGTTTGAAGTGGATGCAGAAGCCCGAACTTTCGACGCCTTCGGTGTGGTAGAGGAAAAATTCCTCTTCGGTCGGAGCGCCCTTGGCGGCACCGGGGCTGTTCAGGTCAAGCGTGGCGGCCGAGATGCATTTGACCTCGTTCCAGCCAAAGGTGGCGGCGAAGCCCAGGCTGAGTTTCTCGCCTTTCTTGTCGACAACCTCGGCCTGGCTGATCTTGACGCGCCCGGCCGAGAATTTCCGGCCATCGGGGTGCGCCACCTCGATCTCGGCCTCGGACAGGCGAACCTCGTTGACCGTGGGATGGGCTGAGCCATAGCCGCGCATTGCGGAATAGCCCAGGGCCAGGGTGCCGCCGGTTTCGGCGCGCGCCAGGCTTTGCAAGGTGTGGGCGCGTTTGGCGGGGAAGAGCAGCGGCTCGCGGGTCAGGTCGGGGATGTCGTTGCCGATGGTTGGATCCGGATCGGGCAAGTCAACCAGATCGTTTTCGGCTTGCCAGGCACTGACCGAGGGCAGATGCGCTGGCGCTGGTTTGTCGGCAGCTTCAACAGGGGCGGGGGCGTGGGTGGCGCCGCCCAGAACATCGGTCGCCAGGATACGGTGGGCATAGTCCAGCGTCGGCCCCAGAACCTGGCCGCCGGGGATGTCCTTGAAGGCCGCCGAAATGCGGCGGTGGGTGAAGAGCCCGTCCTGCTCGATCGGGCTGGCCACCGTCAGGCGCGGCTGGGTTGTCCGCCAGGCGCGCAACAAGAGCACGGCTTCAAACATCTCGCCGCCGGTCTGGGCCAGCGCCAGCGCCGCCAGATCCTCGTCATAGAGCGAGGCCTCGCCCATCACCCGGTCGATCAGGTAGGGCAGCGCCTGCTTGATCTCGTTGACGCGGGCCTGATCGAAGGGACCGATCTCTTCGCGGAACAGGCGTTCGGCCTGTTCAATGGCGCGTTCGCCGCCGCGGGTCGCAACATAAGCCATCAGAGCACCTTTATTTCGGTTGAGCGCGGGATGCCGATCACCTGGTCGCCATCGACGCAGAAGAGATCAAAGCCCGTGGGATATCGCATGACCTCTGCGCGGCGTTGCCAGAAACTGTCCGGCAGGCCGCCGATCTGCAGCTCTTCATTGCCATCGACGCCGGGGCCGGTCAGCCGCAGCGTCGGACCGGTGTTCAGATCCACATGCACAACCAGCGTGGCGCCATCGTCGGGGTAGAGGTCTGAGCCCAGTTGAATGCGCTCTAGCACCGTCAGGTCGCGAAGCTTGCCTGCAAAGATGTGATCGGCTGCGTCCAGTTCGGCGACTGCGGCACCTGTTTTCAGGACGGCAGGGATCAAAAGCGGGTCCGCCGCGTGCACCCGGCATTCGCGATCCACCAGGGCGTTGAGAAGCGGGATGTCTCCGGCCTCGGGCAGGGTTCGGGGCCGGCCCGGGCGGCTGAGCGCCCAGAGCAAAGCCTCGAAGGTCTGGTTGTCGCGGCGCTCGGACACTGAGGGGGTGGGAACAGTCAGCATTCAGAATGTCTCCATATCGACGCGTGTCGCTTCGACCTTGCGCAGGACCTGCGTGTCCGCGTCCTGTTGGGCTGCGGCTTCGGCGTCGCAGAAGGCCGCGCAGGCCTTGGTCGACACACCCATCTGCTGCGCCAGATCGACCAGGGCCATTGCCATGGCGGCCTCAAGGTCGGTGCCGCGTCGCATGCCATAGCCGATGCGACCCTGGGCGCGGATATGCGCCTCGCTGACCAGAACCTCGCCCAGGTGAAAGGCCGTGCCCTGCGCGGTGTCGCGCATCGGCAGCATGACCAATCCAGAGCGCGATTGAACGACCTCGATATCGCCAAGTGGCTCAATCAGGGTCTCGGCGAAATGTTTCAGCCGCGCGGCATCTGCCCGCGCCAGCGTCGAAAGTGTTGCGTCAGTCATCGTCATCCATCGACATTGTGAATTTCACCCGGGCCGACGACCAAATGACCTGGCTGAACGCCAGCGGCGTCCCGTCCAATTCGGTGTCGACCGCCCGCACCACGATCACCGGCATGTCGGGGTGTTGTTTCAGTTGTTTGGCTTCGTGAACGCGGGCCTGGCGCGCATGCATCGAGGTGTCCGCGCGCACATAGTCGGCAATGCCGTATGTTTTGTAGGCTTCGGTCAGAGACCCCAAAAGGTCGCGGCGCTCTACGATGTCCGGAAAGCGGTCTGCGTCGTGAAAACTGGACCCGAATGCGATCGGTGTTCCGTTGGCTGTCGTCATTCGGCGGCTTTCGACAACCAAGGCGGTCTCGGCCAGACCCAGGGCATCGCGAACCCGGCGAGACGCCGTGACCTGTTCCGCCCCCAAAAGGGTGCTTTTCACTTCATAGCCCTGCGGCAACAGATTTCGACGAAGGCGCGTGCGCTTGCCAATGGCATAGGTCAGATGCGGCGCCGCTTCGACGAAAGTGCCCCGCCCTTGCTCGACGCTCAGTTTTCCTTCACGGGCCAGCGCTTCCACGGCTTTTCGCACGGAATGCCGCCCGGTCCCGAACCGTGCAACCAGCTCTGGCTCGGTCGGCAATCGGTCGCCTGGTTCAAGCTTTCCTTCTGCGATTTCTTGAGCGAGACTGTCTCGGATCTTTATCCAGGTCATCTAAGTCATTCTTGAAACATTCGAATGAATTTCGGATAGACCTGCGAGATGACGCCAAGATGACATCTCTGGCCGTTCCTGAGAATTTTCTTTTGATAGGCGCTGGTTCGAAAAGATCTGACCAACTCCGAAAAGCTGCCCAAAAGGTCCCGCCTGGTGAAACAGAGTTGACCCGAATGGATGCATGCAGAGGTTCTGTTGCGGTCGGGACCGCACTGAACGCGCCCGCATCTTGGGGATCATCCGGTCAGGCGGGCATTGCAACATCCGGACGCCCCTCGCGACGGTATGGGCAAGCCTCAATGACCAAGGTCGCAGCGGTGCTCATGAAGTTGCCCGCCAGCTCAGGCGCATCGGTGTCGTCACGAAATGCCTTCCCGGCCCATAGCGGCTTTACGTCCAGTGGTGCAGCAGATCACTGCTGGCCGCAGAACAGGCCCGTCAGCTGCGCACATGCGGCGAGGGCGGCGGTTTTCTTGTCGGCTTCGACAAAGGACTGCACCCGTTGAAGCGCGAGGCCCGTGCACAAGGGATCAAACCGCAGTGTCGGATCCGCGGGCGCGCGGCGGGCCACCAGGGACAAAGACTTTTCCCTGTGTACGATCTTCACCGCGATGTCTTTTTTGCTGATGCGCCCACAATCATAGATCAGGCACTCCGTTTCGATCGCGGCCTCGATCGAGAACAGCGTCAACAAAGGCCGCAACGCGGGTTCTGCCGTCTCGGGGATCAGATCCAGAATTCGCGTCAAGGTGCCCTGAACCGGATCATGCAGATGAACCAGAGCGCCAACGGGTCGATGTTCTGCCCATGCGACGGGCAAGATCAGGCGTGACCGGCTTGCCGCGGTTTCAATTGACGGCTGCGCGGCCTTCAGCTTTTTCGCCAAGCGGCTGTCGTCCAAAGCGTCCAGCATCGTCTGCAGGGCTGCCATGTCCGCCGACAGCGAAGCCGGGTTTGTCGTGGTGATCGTTGTGTCCCCCGGTCCCTCGGCATCTGCTTTCCAAAGTCGGTAGTCGTCAGCCTGTTCGGGACTGACCTGCGTCTCGAGGAAGTCCGCCATCGTTTCCGGAAGGAGCACGACCTTGCTTGATGTCCGCTTGGACCTGCGCGATCCAGAGGGCCCGGACGTCCATTCGATTTGGCACCCATGGGCCGCAAGGTGGTCTCCGAATGCCTGAAGACGTTCGAGCTGGGGGCAGTAGGGCAGGGCCAATTGAACCCAGGGAATATGCGCCAGTGACCGTGCCAGTTGCGCCAATGCACTGGCCTCATGCTGCGGATCGCACAAGAGACCTGAATACACACCGGCGACCAGATCCGATGCTGGCTCCAGCTGCGTCTGAAGCTCGGATTTGCTTTGGCTCCAATGCACCCGATACTTGAGCGGCAGGGCCGCAATCAAAGTGTCGTCGGCGCCTGAACGGACGATGATCACCGACCAGCGCGACGGGTGATCGGCAAAGGCCCGACGCAGCACGGACCAGTCCAGAAAGACATGCGCGTCCGGATCGCGAAGATACAGTGCCGACCAATCGGACCTGAGTGCATCAAAGTCCTGCAGTTGATCGACGAGGATCGTTTTGGTGCCCGCGTCGGGTCGGATATCGGTTGCGTGGTGGGTCATGACACTGGGTCAGGCCGCTTGCGCTACAAGAGTTTCGAACACACCTGCGGCCTCTTCGAAGTCGCGGCCAATGTGTTCCGTCAGCGGTTGACGCGCTGCGAAATAGGCCCCCACGCGGCAAAGATGGGCGGCAAATTCGGGATGGACGCCGGCATCGTCGTATTTGCGCACGCGGGTCTTGGACAGCCATCCCCGTTTGTCGACCTCTTTCAGGATCAGCTTCAATCTTTGAACACAATGCAGCGCAACATAGACCGACAAATAGGTCATGTAGTCGTCTCGCGATGGCCCGGTCGAGGGATCATAGGCATCGCGCACGATGTCTTCCATCATCTCTGGCGCCACCGGCCAGGCCTCGTCACCGATCAGCCAGGCCAGATCTTCGGCCCCGTGGCGTACCCCGGCATATTCGAAGTCGAACCAGCGCAGGACATCGCTGTCGTCAATTGCGGCGTTGCCCGAGCGGCAATCCCATTTGACGAACTGTTGGGCCGGGTGCGAGACGGCCCGCGCCAATGCGGCGCGGTCGGTGTTTTCGGAACGGCCGGACGACAGTTTCTTCAACGCATCGATGGCATTCACAAAGTTCTTGATCCACGCCGGGTTGTTGCCCAGGTGCGGCATTTCGGAATTTAGACCCGCTGTTCGGGCGGCCGCCTGAACCCGAAAGATCTTGGCAACGGCATCGGCGGCCAGACGCGTACGGCGGGCGCGACCGACACGCGCAATCTCGACGTTGAGGCGGCGATCGCCGACGTCGGATTGGAAAATCATCTCGCCCGACACACCAAGGCATTTTGGCGTGTCGTCACAAAAACCGCTGATCCGGCTGAGGACAAAAGCTTCGAGATGGGCGCGGCGGAAATTCGGGCGCAGCGTGGCGATGACTTTGCGGTCCTGAAAATGCAGACGACAGCTGGATCTGCCTTCGCCGCCCGGCGTTTCCAGCTCTTGGACCTTTTGCCCAAAATGCGCCTCTGCGGTTTGAACGATCCGGTCAAGGCGGCGTTTTCTGCTGCTCTTGCTCATGGTCACTGGTCTCCTACACCAATCCGTCCGCACGGACGGAATGCCCCAAGCCGTGATGACCGCTGAGTTCGGCAAATTTAAGGAGAAGGCCAAGCGATTTTGGGACTGCCCTTCCTGGAAAGCGGGCCGAAACGGCAAACGGCGCGGGGGATCCCGCGCCGTTTTTGATCATGATTGGATGGCTTCAGGCGTAGTCGCCGTAGGTGCCACCGGTGCTGTCGCAGCTGTGTGTGCCGCCACTGCCTTCGTATTCATTCACCTCTTGGGACATCAAAGCCTGAACGTCCTCGGGGTGCGGTTGGTAGGCCGGCAGATACGAATGGTGCTGGTCGTTGCCATTCCCCGTTCCGCAGGTTCCAGATCCCTTGGATCCGCCCGAACCCGAGCCTTTGGAGCCACCCGAACCCGAGCCTTTCGATCCGCCCGAACCCGAGCCTTTGGATCCGCCCGAACCCGAGCCTTTGGATCCGCCCGAACCGGAGCCTTTCGATCCACCCGAACCGGAGCCTTTGGAGCCACCCGAACCGGAACCTTTCGATCCGCCCGAACCCGAGCCTTTGGATCCGCCCGAACCGGAGCCTTTCGATCCACCCGAACCCGAGCCTTTGGATCCGCCCGAACCCGAGCCTTTGGATCCGCCCGAACCGGAGCCTTTCGATCCAC
>JAUIIR010000132.1 GCA_030431485.1 Alphaproteobacteria bacterium | reverse complement strand
CAGGCGCGTCTGGCGCTGCGATATATACGGTCTCCGTGCCAGACGCGCCTCACGTCCCGACTACAACATCTGGTATAGCTGCGGACGCGTCGCTCACCATCAACCCACACAGATCGCGAAGGGACCTCAAAAACTGCCATCCATTGATGGGATCGAAAGACTGGAGATGATGGATACCGCCGGTAATGTGGTCGCATCCATCGAGAACCAACCGGGCAAGCAGGGGTCCTTGGCGGTCTACCAATACCTCTTCGCGACGTATGGTGTTCTGGATGCCGAAGCTGCGACATACGGGCTGGCAGTCTTTGCGGAACATACCGAGGACGCGCGAAACCGGCCCGGCGCGCATCCAAACATCGACCGCCTGCTTGAGATACAAGGCGGTGGTGCGCCTTTGACCATCCGGCTCGTAAAGCAGTAAGCATCTCTGCTGCTACTGGTACAGCACCGACATGGTATACGGCTGTCCTGCCGGTCATCTCGGATAACCGTTGAACCCACCGGGCCGGAGATTACCATCGACGTCATGAGCACTCAGAACCGAATGCACGCCTTCTTGCGCAGAGCAGCTGCGCTTGCTGGCTTCGTCGCGCTACTGTGGGCGATTCAGATCGTCAATTGGATCAGTGGCTATGGTTTGAACGCAGCCTTCGGTCTAGTCCCCTGTCACGTCGGCGGAATGGACGGCATTGTCGCGATGCCCCTGCTGCACGGCAGTTTCGCCCACCTCATCGCGAACACGCCGCCCCTGCTTGTCATGGGGGGCTTACTGATGGCGACCGAAACACGAGCTTTGTTGGCTGTGAACATGACGGTAGTGGCGCTCGGCGGCGGCCTCGTCTGGGTATTCGGTAGCCCGGCAATTCACGTCGGCGCATCCGGGTTGATCTTCGGCTGGTTCGGCTTCCTGATTGCACGGGGCTTAGTTGATCGTTCACCAGTGACACTGGGCGCCGCAGTCATCATCGGGGCGCTCTATGGCTCCCTCCTGTGGGGCGTACTGCCGGGGCAACCCGGCGTGTCTTGGGAAGCCCACCTGTTCGGCACGTTCGCGGGCGTTGCGGCAGCTCTTGTGATCAGAAGCCCCGTCCATGCACCGCGCCCACGCGGCGTTGACCGGCCTTAACGAAAGAGTTTCTGCGACCCAGACCTGCCTTTCAATGACCGGTCAAGATGTGCAGTGCGCTCCAACGAAACGGCCACCCGCGGCGGCTGCGGACACACCAAGGTCGCGGATTCGCAAATTAGCGTAAAGAGCCTTGGGCGTGTACCGAGCCGGCAACGGACGAATGGACGCGACGCGATGGAGCGGCCATTCGCCGAACGAACTCGATGTGTCTCTTGAGAAAGGTTGTGCGAAAACGAGTGCGTCTTGTCTCGCGGTCTTGGACGCCAGGTTGCGCAATTCGAGAAAGTCATAAAGACCAACATGGGCGAATTGCAGGTGTTGGTCGGAGGTGCAAGGCTCAAGAAGCCAGAGCTCCTATCAACGGAAAAAAAGGTACATTTCAGAGGGGCGCTAAATCCATTGTCAAAGGATCCGGTCCGCGATCGGAAACTGCCCAAACGACCCCAAAGGGCCAATTTGCCGGTGCAGATTCTTCTGACTTCTGGCAGGCAAAGGCAGTCGCAAGTTATGAATGCCGCAGGAATGGCTGACCTCAACCGTCGGAAAGTTTGTGGCAGAAGTCTTGACAGAGAGAGGAAGCTATTCATTGTTTGGCTTCCCGTCGCACGGGGAGGTGCGGCGCAAACGAATAACAAAAGACCTTTGGGAGGAGGAAACCATGAAACATCTGCTTGGCAGCCTTGCCGCTGCAGCTATGCTGTATGTCAGCCCCGCATTCGCAGAGACGACTTTGCGCATTACATTGCAGCTGCCGCTTGCAAGCCACCTGGGACAGAACCTGCTCATGTTCAAGGAAGAGGTTGAGGCCAATTCCGATATCAAAATCGAAATTTATGACAGTGCCCAGCTCTACCGCGACAACGAAGTGCCTGAGGCAGTGGGCGCGGGCGAGATCGAGATGGGGGTCGCCTCGCTCACCCGCTATGTCGGTGAAATTCCGGCAGTTGATATCTTCTACATGCCGTTCGTGCTGAACACCGAGGAAAAGGTGCGCGCGGCAGTTGCTCCGGGATCACCCGTACGCGACCCAATTGATGCGGCGATCCGTGAAACCGGGGCGCATGTTCTGTGGTGGCAGGCCTACGGAGGGTCGGTCCTGCTGAGCAAGGACGAACCCCTGCGCGGGCCCGAAGACATGGAGGGCAAAAAGGCCCGCGTGTTCGGCAAATGGCTGGGTGAATGGGTCAGTGTTCTGGGCGGTGCGCCGACATTGATTTCTGGCTCGGAACAGTTTCTGGCCTATCAGCGTGGGACAGTCGACATCGGCATGACCGGTGTGTCTGGTGTTGTCTCGCGCAAGCTTTGGGAAGTGATGGACGCCATCACCGTTGTGAACAACGCGGATATCGAATTCCTTGTCGTCATCAACGAAGATGTTTGGGAAGGTCTGAGCGAAGAGCAGCGCAACGTTCTGACAAGGGCGGCCCGCAATGCGGAAACCGCGGTGCGCGACTACATGTCGGAGTTCGAGGCCGACGCCTTCAAACAGGCCGAAGCCAACGGCATGACTGTTTACTATCCATCGGACGAAGAAATCGCACGGTGGAAGGAAGCCTCTGCACCAGTGATCGACGCATGGTTGGCCGAGTCCGGTGATCTGGGTCGTCAACTGCTTGACGCCGCAGAGAACTTCTGACCGCAATGCAGTCAGTCGCGTCTTTCTTCGATTGGCTTGCCGATCGGTTGGCCCAGCTCTGCGGCTGGGCCTACTTTGCCATTGGGCTGATGCTCGGGTTTGAGGTGGTTGCACGTTACTTCTTCAACGCGCCGACGATCTGGGCCGAGGAACTGTCGCGCCTTCTGTTTATTTTTGCGACCCTACTCGCAGGTCCAGCCTTGCTTCGTCACAATCAGCACATCCGCGTGACAGCGTTGACCGCGTTGATGGGGCCGGGAGCGCAGCGTGCAGCGCGACTGGCGGCGCTGGCTTTTGTGGTCGCGTTCTGCTGGGTGCTGGTCTGGTACGGCAAGGACGCGCCGATCAATTCATTCGAGCGGGGACGCTCCTCAGGTAGCATGCTGGACATCCCGGCATGGTGGGCGCAGTCCGCCGTGCCGCTGGCCTTTGGTCTTCTGGGGATTCAGGCCATTATTGAATTCATCCGCTGCGCGCTTGGTGCGCCGCTCCCTGCCGACGCTCATGCTCCGGAATAATCCCAAGTGACTGTTATATCCATTCTGTTGGCACTTTTCGTGCTGCTGCTGATCGGAGTGCCCGTGGCCTTTGCCTTGGGCGGGCTTGGGGTTGCACTGCTGATCCTTGGCGATTTTGCTCCGCGCATCGCGGCAACCGGGCTTCTGTCCTCACTGGACAGCTTCATCCTGATCGCCGTGCCTCTGTTCTTGCTGATGTCGAACATCCTGCTGCGCGGCGGCGTCGGACGTGACCTTTTTGCAGCGGTTCAGGCCTGGGTCGGACATTGGCCCGGCGGATTGGCCGTGGCGACCGTGATTTCCTGCGGATTGTTCTCGGCCATCTCGGGCTCATCGGTGGCAACGGCTGGAACCATCGGATCAGTGGCCATTCCCGAGATGACAAAACGCGGCTACCCTAGGTCTTTCGTGTTCGGATTGCTTGCTGCAGGCGGCACGCTTGGCATCCTGATCCCTCCGTCGATCATCCTGATCGTATACGGTGTGATCACTGAATCCTCGATCCTCGACCTGTTCATGGCCGGAATCGGGCCGGGTCTTTTGCTGATGGCGCTCTTCATTGGGTACTCGATGCTGTATGCGCGGTTTTCGTCGCAATACACCGCAACGCCGAAAGCCAGCTGGGCCGAACGCCGCAGCACGGGTCTGCGCGCGCTTCCAACTGTCGCTTTGGCCGCACTGGTCATCGCAGGCATCTATGCAGGTTGGTTCACCCCTACCGAAGCATCGGCCATCGGTTTTCTGGGCGCGCTGTTTTTGACCTTCGTGGTACTCCGCAGCTTGGACTTTGCTGGGCTTAAGGAGGCTGTAATGGACGGACTGCGCGCATCAGCGGCGATCTTGTTGATCGTTGGTTGTGCCAAGGTCTTCGGTAAAGCCATCGCACTTTGGCGTATCCCACAGGATGTGTCAGCGTTCATCACGTCCAACATCGATACAATGGGTCTGTTCATCATCGCCGTTGGCATCGCGCTGCTCATCATGGGCCTGTTCATGGAAGCCCTTTCAATGATGCTTATCATGATGCCGGTTCTTGCCGGGGCCGTGATGGCGTTGAACATCGACCCGATCTGGTTTGGCATTTTCTTCGTGCTCATGGTCGAATGCGCACTGATCACCCCCCCGGTCGGGTTGAACCTTTACGTCATTCAGGCCATTGGTCGCGCCAGCCTTGGCGAGGTCGCGCGAGGGGCTGCTCCCTTTGTCGCAATGATGCTGGCCACCGTCTTTATCATCTACTGGTTCGAGGATATCGCCCTATGGCTGCCACGAGTTCTGTGACCACCACCCCGCAACAAACCGCTGCTGCACGGCTTCGGGCGCGGCTTGAGACAGGCAAGTTGCTCGTAACGCCCTCGTGCGGCGACGCGCTGTCGGCACGGTTGATCGAGGATGCTGGGTTTGATGCAATGTTCATGTCGGGCTTTGCTGTCTCCGCTCACCGTATCGGATGCCCCGATGCCGGGTTGATCTCTTATGGCGAAATAAGGGATGCGGTGCGCGACATCTGCGCCGTCACGCGACTACCTGTACTGGCGGATGGCGATACCGGCTACGGCAATGCGATGAACGTGCGCCGCACGGTGGCGGGATACGCCCGCGCGGGCGCGGCTGCGGTGATGATCGAGGACCAGGTCGCCCCGAAACGCTGTGGCCATACCAAAGGCAAACTGGTTGTTGACCGGGCCGAAGCCGTTGACCGCATTCACGCCGCCGATGATGCGCGACGAGAGATTGGACAGGACATCCTGATCATCGCCCGGACAGATGCGCGCCATGGACACGGGTTGGACGAAGCCTTGGCCAGAGCAGAGGCGTTCCACGAAGCCGGTGCCGACATCCTGTTTGTCGAGGCCCCGCATTCCGAGGCCGAGATGCGCCGCATCTGTTCCGAACTTCCGGGTTGGAAAATGGCCAATATGGTCGAAGGCGGAGCTACGCCCATCCTTCCTCAAGAGCAATTGGCCGAAATCGGCTACAACCATGCAGCCTATCCTCTGACTCTCATGTCAGCCGCAATGCGCGCCATGCAGAACGCGCTGACATCACTCCGTGACGGTCACTCACCTCAGGGGCTTTTGGCGTTCGAAGAGCTGCGTCGCATTGTCGGCTTCAATGAATATTACGATCTTGAGAGGCGCTACTCCGACCGCCGACCCGATTGACCCAGTACTAGATTGTCGTCCTGCCTAACTGGAACAAACTCTGAGCTGCCACAGACTCCGGATACTCAATGAGCGCGGGTGTTCTGGTCAGCACGTATTGAAACTTACGCGTTTGCAGAATTCCTAGTCTATTCCGTCGCGACGGTTTTTGTATCGCGGGCAGCTAGATGTTGGTTTGTACCATTCAATGCAGGCTTCCTGCATTTCGCGCCCGTTTCAGCAGATCAAAGTATGGCGCAGTTTTGGAGTCGAAGCCGACATGCGACAACGCGGCGAGCAAGACAACAAACCTCGTCGAGGTCTCCGTCGCTTCCGGCCCTATTCCCCTGGCGCTGCGCGCTGGATCGATGACGGGTCTGTCCAAGGTTTGTGGCTGCTGTCAGCGCGAGCTGCAGCGGCACCTCGCTTGGACGGCGCAGTTGATCGACGTGGACGGCCCAGTGCTGCCATTCGCGGGGATCGGTCTCGCTGCGTTGCAGCTTCCCCAAAGCGGCCGCTGGTGACGGTCCAAATATGCGAGCGATCAAGTCTCCACATACTGAATGAGTCGGCGCCGGGC
>JAUIIR010000131.1 GCA_030431485.1 Alphaproteobacteria bacterium | reverse complement strand
GGCCAAACCGCGCAAGCGGTGTCGAAACTGGCACAAGAGCACAAACTGGCCATCCACTACGGCTACCCCGAGGCTGACGGCGCCTGCATTTTCAACGCGGCACAGTGCTTTGGACCGGACGGCAACCGTTTGGGCGGGCACAGAAAACTGCTGATCCCGCCCGGCTTCGAACGCGCGCATTTCACCCCAGGCAACGGGTGTGCACTCTTTACATACCGGTCCATCCGGATCGCTACGCTGATCTGCTATGACGCTGAATTCCCCGAAACCGCGCGCCATGTGGCCGCGTTGGGGGCACAGGTGATCCTTGTGCCCACGGCCCTCGGGGCAGAATGGGAATGGGTGTCGCAACGGATGATCCCAACACGCGCTTACGAAAACGGTGTCTATCTGGCCTATGCCAACAGTGCGGGCTCAGAGCGTGGACTGGACTATTTGGGGCAAAGCTTCATCGCCGCTCCGGATGGTCGCGAACTGGCCCGTGCAGGGCTGCAGCCGGAGGTCATTTACGCGACTTTGGAGATGAACAGGGTTGCAGCCGCTCAGGCCCGACTTCCATACCTTTCGGATCGGACATCACTAAAATTGGACATGCGGGGGGTTTGATTGAAGGTCCATCTCATCCGTGTGGCACAGTTCGATGCCAGTTGCCGCCAACCGTACAAAAGGCGACTGGATATTTGCCATTCCCGCGTCGCGCTGAAACCTGACGCTGATCGCGTCATGCACCTGATGGCGAAGACAACTTCGAGCGCGGCACTCTCCAACCCATGGGCGCGGGCCAAATAAAGGTAACGGGGATGCGTGGCGAGCAGTGTTGTGCCGTACAGACCGGCGAGGGCCTCACGGGCCTCTGCATCCAGCGCCGTGAGGTTGGCCACAAGCGATGGCAGCGCATTAGGCTATCGCCCACCCGCGCCAGAAAGCATCGTTCCAATGGACCAAAGGCCCACGATGCACCAACGATCAAACCGGACCACCAGATGGTGGCAGACCATGACTTCACAAAAGCATTCTGTTGTGAGTGTGGCTGTCGTCTGCCTTGTTCTTCGAAAAGTGGCAACATGGTGACCCCCCGCCGGTTCATTTCGTTCGAAACCTCGCTTCGGAAAAGCTGCAAGTGTCTTCCTATCTGAGCGGGCGAGGTGGGCACCGTCAGTCATCGCGACGGAGGATTTTGATCATTTTCCCAGCTACCTCTCCAACTAAAGTCCTCAGTCATTCTCATCCGGTGCCAGCACTTCTACTAGGGACTCGCTGGAGGCATCGGAGGGTGTGCAGCATAGAAGTCGCAGATGACAATGGCGTGGACCGGGACGGCCCGAACCTGCCATGCAACCGGCGGATAGTACGGTGCAAACGAACCGGCATGGCGGCCATGCGCTGCAAGTGCAAAGCCGGGAATCACCCGAACTGACGGTCGCCGGGATCGATCAGACGCGCCAAACAAGGCGGTGACGTTTGCTTTTTCAGGTGGGCAAACACCCAGCCAGGAAAAAGTCACCCCGGAACATTCTCCGGTGTCAGCACCTGAACGGTTGAGATTGGCGTCTTCATCGGTTCCTTGCACAGTCGATGGTAGGCCAGGAATGCGTTGAAGGCGTTTCTTATGTCCAGTTGCAGATCGTGGTGCAGCACGAAATCAATCCGCCGGTCCAGGATCAACTCTCTGTTTTCCCGATCAAGGTCATGGGCCACGTAGACATCGGGGCGCAGACCGCTGTCTTCCAGCGTGCGCAGGATCGATCGGTTTCCGCCCCCCATCGAATAGACGGCTCGCAGATCGTGAAGAGCGTCGATTGACTTGGTCAGAAGCTTTGACGTTTCGAAGTCCACTCCGCTGCCGCCCTGGACAGAAAGGACCTGTAGACCCGGGCGCTCGTGGGCCAAGGCTTCGACAAACGCGCATTCGCGCTCTTCTTCTCCCAGGAAACGTTCGTGGCTGCGCATGGCCAAGACCATTCCCTGCGCATCTCCAAGCGTTCTGGAGATAAGGTATGCAGCAGTGCGTCCTGCACCGGCGTTGTCCAACCCGACATAGGCAAGGCGATCAGCGCTCCCGATATCGGTCACAAGCGTGACCACGGGAATTCTGGCGTCGGCCAGCATTTTGACCGCGTCTCTTATCTTTACCGTGTCCCGGGCCTTGAGGCAGACACCCTCGCTGCCGCGTTTCATGATCCGCCCAAGCGCCGCAATGACCTCCGCCTCTTCCATAACGTCCTGCAGAAGAAATCGCGGACGGCACACAGCGGTTCCGATCTGCGGGAGTATAGCCTCTGCAGCCGCTTTCACCTCGCGGCTGAAGCGTGATGGGGCCTCCACGACGAAGTCGAAGAACAAACGCCTTCCACGGGCCGCAAGCTGGGCTTCCTGGGCTTGCAACTCTTCCATTGCGACCGTGACACGCAGCTTTGTCTGGGGGCTCACATGGGCGCGGTTATTCAGAACCCGGTCGACAGTGGCGGTGCCAAGACCTGCCTGCCGAGCGATCTCTTTGATGGGAAAGCGGTGGGTCATTTGATGTGTTTTTGATGTGTTTTGGGGCCCAACGCAATCCTCGCGATTGTATCATGGTTGGAACAAGGGAGGAGCCGTCATGAAAGATACCGTCGATAATACCATCGCCTATTACGACCCCGAGACCTGTGATCTGGAGGAGTTCACGGCACTCATAGGTCAGGTGACACGCAGCGAGCAGGTGCCGCATGCGGCCGCCATCGAAAAGAACATCCCGATCTACGACATGTCGAACCTGCGTGCGACGCTCGAGGATGACCGGACCCGTCGAGGGCTCATGGCAGAATGGGCGCGGGTCTTGGGCTCCGGTGCGGGGGTCTTGGTCCTGAAGGGGGCCTATGCCGATACGGCGGTTCTTGATGAGGCAACCCGTATCTACGAAGGCATAATCGCGGAAGAGAAGCAGGGAACTGGGGGCGCAGGCGATCATTTCGCAGCGGCGGGAGCAAACGATCGGATTTGGAACGCGCTTCAAAAGCTTTGTGAAGCCTCGCCCGAGGCGTTTCTGAACTACTTCGCAAACACTTCTATCTCGGCAGTGTGCGAGGCCTGGCTTGGGCCGAATTACCAGATGACAGCACAGGTCAACCTCGTGCATCCCAGCGGTGCGGCTCAGCAAGCTCATCGCGACTATCATCTGGGATTTCAAACCGCCGAAGTCAGCGCGTCTTATCCTGCGCATGTTCACGACGTGTCACCAATTCTGACGCTGCAAGGCGCTGTGGCACATTGCGACATGCCTTTGAACAGCGGCCCGACCAAACTGCTGCCCTTCTCTCAAGCCTATCGTCCAGGGTATGCCGCATGGCGACGGGATGACTTTCGAGCGCTTTTCGAAGAACGCCACGTGCAGTTGCCATTGGCCAAAGGGGACGCCGTGTTCTTCTCCCCGGCTTTGTTTCACGCGGCCGGCGCCAATACGAGCCATGACATTCACCGCTTTGCCAACCTTCTGCAAGTGTCATCGGCCTTCGGCCGCGCCATGGAAACGGTTGATCGGGACAAGATGTGCAAGCTGCTCTATCCACACGCGCTTCAGGCCCGGCAGGACGGCAGATTGAATGCTGCCGAATTGTCTGCGGCAATCGCCGCGACCGCTGAAGGGTATTCGTTTCCGACAAACCTCGATCGCGACCCGCCGACAAACGGTCTTGCACCGGAAACCCAAGCCGCCTTCTTCAGGCGCGCGTTGACTGAGGGTGTTGAAGAGCCTGCATTTGCCGATCGGATCGATCAGATGAGTCAAGCACGCGGGGCTTAGACCCGAGCACCGCGATAGCGGAATTCCGATCCTGTCGTCGGACCTGCAATCAAGCTTTGACTGCTTTGGGCTCATCGCCACGGCTGTGGCCGATGGAACATGTCTCAGCCTGTCGCGAAGTTGCGTCCCCCGAGGACGGCCGAGAGCAGCTCTTGGCCGACCAAACAGGATGCTGCGGTCGCAGCCCGCATAGCCGCTGTTGGCTGCGCCTGTTCAATTTGGGTGTTGGCCAAGGTACGAGGCTGCCGCGTGTCGGTTCCAGAGTCCTGCCCGGATGAGCACGAGTGACAAACACACGGATGTCTGCGAGGCTGCCATAAAGCGAATACGGGAGGTGCGGAATTGGGCTCACTTGTCGAAACAGATTGGCTGGCGGAACGGATATCTGACCCTTCGGTGCGCGTGATAGAGGTCTGTTGGGATGGTCGAACCGACTACGAGGCAGGTCATATCCCGGGGTCTCTCGGCTGGCACTGGAAAACCCAACTATGGGACCCGTTCGAAAGACAGTTCCCGACCGATGATGAGTTCTCAGCGCGACTCGGACGGGTCGGGATTGGGGCTGATACGACAGTTGTCTTCTACGGCTCGCCTGTTCAATTCGGAACCTATGCCTGGTGGGTCTTCAAGTTGTTCGGGCATTCAGACGTGCGCATCTTGAATGGCGGCAAGGTGAAGTGGCGTAACGAGGGACGGCCGCTCAGCATAGAAGAGCCCACCGTCGCCCCGGTGAGTTACAAGATGTCGCCCCATAGGCCAGACCTTCGAGCCGGTAGAGAGGACGTCCTGCAGGCTATTGATGATCCCGACTGCTCAATCCTCGACCATCGCAGCCGAGAGGAGTATGTCGGGAAGCGCGTCGGACTTCCCGGAAAGCCGGACGTCGGTGCAGAGCGGTATGGGCGCATCCCCGGGGCAGTCCATGTCCCCTTCGACTCCTTGCTGAACGAAGACACAACGTTCAGGGCCATCCACGAAATCAAGGAAATTATCGGGACGAGCGTCGACGGAGCGGACAGACCCGTGATCTCCTATTGCCGTCTGGCGCACAGGGCGACACTGGCAAGTTTCGCAATGACCGAGTTGCTCGGGCATTCCAATGTTCGTGTTTATGACGGTTCATGGACCGAATGGGGCAGCATGGTCGGCGTTCCGATTGAAAGATGAATGGCGGTCTCCTTCGGGTTCTCGCGCGCCTCCGCAATTGATGCGGCCATCTACTTTGCCGTCCACATCAAGGATCAGAAATCCTTCGGAGTAAGTCTCGATCCGTTTGGGCATTCAAGCGTGGGTCGCCGCATTGTCACTTTCGCAAGCAGATGTCTCGATTTCGACGCAGCGGTTGGCGACGGCAGGTTGGGCGTTTCTAAGGGACTTCATTCAGGCCTCTCAGGCCCTCACGGGCTTTCGAGCTTCACCGACTTGCCGCGCGATCTGGCCGATATGCCGACCATCGGTGCCGCAACAACCGCCCCAAACATGGACATGGGGAAATCGCTTGGAAAGCGCGGCCATCTGTCCGCCCAGTTCCTCGGGATTGCCGTCCTCAAGGTGCCCTAAGCTGCAAAGGGACAGCAACTCCATGGCAACCGCGTTCGGCAAGAAACCTCCCAATCGGGCTGTCCAATTCCCCTCTGTCAGGCCAGGCTCGAACTCAGTCGGATGGGTGCAGTTGATCATGTAGTAAATCGGTGCATGATCCGTTGCCGCGTCAATGCCGGTCACGGCATCGGCCAGAGGCGTGCCATCATTCAGTTTCCCGCCCTTTGCAACCATCGAGATGACGCAAGGGATGTCGGCGGCTTTCGCAGCACGCGCAAAACCGATTGCTTCTTCCACATTGGAGAATGTCGCGGCGGTGACGAGATCTGCACCGGCATCCCTGAGCGTGATGATCTGTTCTGAATGGTAGTCTTCCGCTTCAGCGGCGTTTTCCACGCGGCCGGTGTCATAAGCGTCACCACGTGGCCCAATGCTTCCTCCAACCAGCATCGGCGTCCTGTCGCTCTGATACTCGCGAGCGAAGTTCTTGTAGAACTCTATCCCACGAATATTGATCTCTGCCAGGGCTTCTCTGGAAAAACCTATGAGGTCGCCCCAATCACGGCTGGCGCGGTAGTGAAGACCGTCGTTTATGACGCCAAACCCATGTTCAACGGCCCCTTCGACCAGCTTGCGATGATAGTCCGTCATGCAAGCGAGGCCGCGCTTGTCATTCAGAAGCTCGAACGCGCAAAAGTGACGCAACTCGAA
>JAUIIR010000043.1 GCA_030431485.1 Alphaproteobacteria bacterium | reverse complement strand
CAGGTCTTCGATCGTCCGATCCGTGAGAAACGCGGTATCGCTATGTTCCGCTGAATAGAGCGCAGGCGAATCCGGTGTGTCGCCCAACGGTCGGTACATTTCTGGATAGGACGGGACATCGTAGCCATTTTCCGCAAGAAAGGATTCCCATGCGCTCGAGTCGCCCTCGAGCCGCATGCGCACCACCTCTTCAAATCCCGGAGCAAGCTCTTCGTAGGAAAACAGCCGCGGGTCATCCGCTGACAAGAACCGGGGATCGTGCGATGTATCTGTGTATCCAAATAGCAGCGGGTCGAATCCGTTTTCCCGCGCCACGGTCGCAAGGTTTGGCGTGTCGCGCTTCAAAGGTGTGCCATTGCGCGTTGCCCCATGATTTGACGCATATTGCGATGTCAGCAAAGAGACGCGGGAGGGACCACAGGGCGAGGTGACCGAATAATGGTTGCGGAACGTTACCGCATCCTCGGCAAAGGCGCGAATATTGGGTAGGTCAAGATGCTCCGCAAGTGCACCAAAAACGCAGTCAGCGCGCAATTGGTCAATCACGATGAACAGAGTATTCGGCTTTGCTTTTGACACGGTCATTCCCAGATGTTCTTCGATCATGCCAAGCAGGGATCATATGTAAAGACAAGTGATTTGTATAAGCCCATAGGTAAAACCTATTTATTCGAATTGGGCACTCAAGACGTCAAAGTCTTTTGAACCGCTTTCAAAAAACCGCGGATCAAAGGCACGTCCCGCCGCGCGGACAGGGTCACCAAAGACTCAGACATGCCCAGATCGACGTCTTCAAAGGGAATGGCCCTCAGCCGCCGGTCATGCCCGAATTCCGCCTCGCTTATAAATCCTATGCCAGCACCGGACGCGACAACCTCGCGCATCGCCTCTCGTCCTTCGACCTCAATCGACGGCTCCAAAGACACACCTAAAATCGAAGCTTGTTCTTCAACCAGCGCCCGCGTTCGCGATCCATTTTCCCGGTAGATCAGCGGGAAGGATGGGAGATCGCGAAAGCGCAGACTGCCTACCTCTTTTGGCAAGTGATCCTTGGCTACCAACGCGAGGATTGGGGTTCGCCCCAAATCCACACTGTCAAGATCCGGAGCCGAGATTGCGTTACCGACCACTCCGATCTCTGCCTCGTAATTTCTGAGGCGCCGCAGTAGGTCTTCTGTATTGCCCGTGCGAATGGTCACAAAGACGTCCGGACTTGTTTCGCGAAAGCGACGCACAGCATCGGTGATATGCATCGCAGAGTCTGCCATAATGCGCAGATTGCCCGACAAGGCCGCCCGGTTCTCGTCAAATAGGGCGCTGATGCGCTCCTCGACCTCAAACATCTCGCTGGTCAGACGGAACAACGCTTCACCCGTATCCGTCATCTTCACTTGCCGCGCTTCACGTGTGAACAAGAGCACATCGTGGCGCTGTTCAAGCTGACGCACCTGGTCCGAAACAGAGGGTTGCGAGATATTCAAGGCGCGCGCCGCGCGGGAAAAACCACCATGCAGGGCGACGTGGTGAAACGCTCGCAATTGACTGTATCGCATAGGGCCTCCTTTCGTATCGACAGTATATAGGCTAGACTTATAAAATAATAGAGAACAAAGATTTTACATATGTCAGACCGCACCGCATATCCAACAACAGATCAGCTTGGGAACTGCGCCATGACTGCAACACCGCTGCCCGCCCCGGCACTTGGGGAACCCTATCTTCTGACCCCCGGCCCGCTGACCACGGCGTATTCCGTGAAGCAGGCTATGCTTAAGGACTGGGGCAGTTGGGACGATGACTTTCGGGCGATGACCCGCGCCTTGCGATCCCGCCTTCTGGCTTTGATAGGTGAAGGCAAAGACGCCTATGACTGCGTGCCTATTCAGGGCTCCGGCAGCTATTGCGTTGAGGCGATGCTGGGCAGTTTTGTGCCCCGAGATGGCAAAGTGTTGGTGCTTGCCAACGGCGCTTATGGCCTACGTGCCGCGCAAACGCTCGACTATCTCGGGCGCTCCTGCCACCTGCTCGACAAAGGCGACTACCTGCCCCCGCGCGGCGATGAAGTTGCGGCCATTCTCGCCAATGACCCGGCCATCACACATGTTCTGGCAATCCACTGCGAAACCTCAAGTGGTATTCAGAACCCGGTCGAAGAGATTGCCGAAGCAACCAAAGCCGCCGGGCGCAAACTCCTGATCGACAGCATGTCGGCCTTTGGCGCTCTGCCGCTTGATCCGGTCAAGCTCAACTGTGCCGCCTTCGTGTCCTCCGCCAACAAATGTATCGAAGGCGTCCCTGGTTTCGGATTTGTCATCGCCCGCACCGACGAGATTGAAGCCTCCAAAGGCAACTCTCATTCCCTGTCCCTCGACGTACACGCACAATGGGCGACGATGGAAAACACCGGCCAATGGCGCTTTACGCCCCCGACCCATGTCGTCGCGGCGTTCCTCAAGGCGCTCGACCTGCACGAGGCCGAAGGCGGTGTTCCCGGCCGAGGCGCACGCTATACGAAGAACCGCGATGTCATGGTGCAGGGCATGCGCGATCTGGGGTTCGAGACCCTGCTCGCCGACCGTTGGCTCAGCCCGATCATCGTTACTTTCTTCTGCCCCGCCGATCCGAATTTTACCTTTCAGGGCTTTTATGACGCCATGAAGGCACGCGGGTTCATCATCTATCCCGGCAAACTGACCGTCGTGGACAGTTTCCGCATCGGGGTGATCGGGCAGATGGACGAACACGTGATGCGCCGCGTGGTGGAGGCCGCCCGCGATGCCCTGACCGATATGAACGTAAGCAGCGCGGCTCCGCCCGCCGCCGCTTTGGAAGAACGCAAGAAACTCGCCGCTTGAAGGAAGAGACATGCCGATTAAGAACCCCGTGGTCGCCAATGACCGCACCTACCCCGCGCCCAAGACCTGCGCGATTGCGATCTGTCTGGATGGCTGCGAACCCGAATACCTTGAAGTGGCCATCGCCGAAGGGCTGATGCCGACTTTGAAGCGCATCCGCGAAACCGGGACGGACCGTCTGGCCCATTCGGTGATCCCCTCCTTCACCAACCCCAACAACATGAGCATCGCAACGGGCCGCCCGCCTGCGGTGCACGGCATCTGCGGCAACTTCCTTTACGAGCCGGAAACCGGACAAGAAGTGATGATGAACGACGTCCGTTTCCTGCGCGCGCCCACCGTGTTCTCCAAGTTCTACGAGGCTGGCGCACGCGTCGCAGTTGTCACCGCCAAGGACAAGCTGCGTGCGTTGCTCGGCGCGGGCCTCAAGTTCGACGAAGACCGCGCCATCGCGTTTTCGTCCGAACGGTCTGGCGACACGACCAAAGCCGAACACGGTATCGACAAGGCGTCCGACTGGCTCGGCATGCCGGTGCCCGAGGTTTATTCTGCCGACCTGTCGGAATTCGTTTTCGCCGCTGGCGTAAAGCTGCTGAAAGAGTGGAAACCGGATGTGATGTACCTGTCCACCACCGACTACATTCAGCACAAGTTCGCGCCCGATGAACAGGGTGCGAAAGACTTTTACGCGATGTTCGACCGCTACCTGACAGAGCTTGATGCCATGGGCGCCGCCATCGTCGTCACCGCCGACCACGGCATGAAGCCCAAGCACGACGCCAACGGCGACCCGGCGGTGATCTACGTGCAAGATTTGTTCGATGACTGGCTCGGCAAAGACGCAGCGCGTGTCATCCTGCCCATTACCGACCCTTATGTGGTGCATCATGGCGCGCTCGGCAGCTTCGCCACCGTTTACCTTCCGAATGGCTGCGTCGTAAGCGAGATTATGGACAAGCTGGCGAAGATAGACGGTATCCTTACGGTCCGCGACCAGCATCAAGCGAAGCGAGAATACGATTTGCCCGCGGACAGGATCGGCCACATCGTCATTATCAGCGACGAAAACATGACGCTGGGCACCAGTGCCGACCGGCACGATCTAAGCGGACTCAAGGAACCGCTGCGCAGCCATGGCGGGCTGACCGAACAGGAAGTGCCCTTCATCGTGAACCGCGTGATCGACCTGCCCAACGCGCCGACCCTGCGCAATTTCGATGCGTTCTTCTACGCCACAACCGCCGCCGCGCTCGAAGAGGTGCCCGCATGACCGAAATCCGTCACGAACAGATGCGCATCGGTGGGGAAAAGATCGACACCGGTGCTCGGCTTGAGGTGCGTTATCCCTACACCGACGAGGTGATCGGTACTGTCCCGATGGGCACGGCCGAACACGCCCGCCGCGCGTTCGAGATTGCAGCGAACTACAAACCCAAGCTCACCCGTTACGAGCGCAGCCAGATCCTGCAACGGGCCGGGGAATTGATCGGCGAACGTCGCGACTACCTTGCAAAATGGCTGACGCTGGAACTGGGAATCTGCCACCAGCATAGCATCTACGAGACCAAGCGCGCGCAGGACGTCTACCAATTCGCCGCCGCCGAAGCGCTCAAGGATGATGGCGAGATTTTCTCGTGCGACCTCACCCACAACGGCAAGGCGCGCAAGATCTTCACCATGCGCGAACCCGTCCGCGCCATCAGCGCGATCACCCCGTTCAACCACCCGCTGAACATGGTCAGCCACAAGATCGCGCCGTCGATCGCGACCAACAACTGCATGGTCTGCAAACCAACCGAACTGACGCCGCTGACCGCGCTGACGCTGGCAGACATCCTCTATGAAGCAGGCCTTCCACCCGAGATGTTCCAGGTCGTGACCGGCATGCCCGCCGATATCGGCGATGAGATGGTGACGAACGAAAACATCGACATCATCACCTTCACCGGAGGTGTGCCAGTCGGCAAACTCATCGCGTCAAAGGCAGGCTACAAGCGCACCGCACTCGAACTGGGCGGGAATGACCCGCTCATCGTCTGCAATGACCTGAGCGATGCCGACCTCGACAAGGCCGCCACCATCGCCGTTGCAGGTGCAACCGGAAATTCCGGCCAGCGCTGCACGGCAATCAAACGCATTCTCGTGCAGGAAAGCGTGGCCGACAAATTCGTTCCGCTGGTGGTCGAAAAGGCCAAGAAGATCAAATTCGGCGACCCGCAGGACCCCGCCACCGAACTCGGCTGTGTGATCCACGCACAAGCTGCTGAACTGTTCGAAAAGCGCGTCTACATGGCCGCCAACCAAGGCGCGAAGGTGCTCTACGATCCCGGCCGCAAGGGCGCGCTGCTGCCGCCCATCGTCGTCGATCACGTGCCCCATGACAGCGAACTGGTGATGGAGGAAACCTTCGGCCCGATCATCCCCATCGTCCGCGTCCCCGACAACGACGAAGAGGTCATGCGCATCTCGAACAGCACTGATTTCGGACTGTCATCGGGCGTCTGCACCAACGACCTGAACCGCGCGATTGCCTATATCAACGGGCTGAACGTCGGCACCTGCAACATCTGGGAACAGCCCGGCTACCGGATCGAGATGTCCCCCTTCGGCGGCATCAAGGACAGCGGCAATGGAGTGAAGGAAGGCGTCATCGAAGCGATGAAGTTCTTCACCAACGTCAAGACCTACTCGCTGCCGTGGCCGTAACACGGCACACCGAAGGCGAGGCCAATACCAGCGCCGCGCGGGCCGATTGGGCCGCGCGCGAAACGCATAACGAAACGCGCGACCTGCTGGCACGCGATGCGAATGCGTTCCTGCACCAGTCGCTGTCATCACCTTGCCTGAGCACCATCGCCAAGGCCGAGGGCATCTGGATCGAAGACACCAGCGGCCGCCGCTTCATGGATTTCCACGGCAATTCGGTGCATCACATCGGTTATGGCCACCCACGCCTTGTGCAGGCGGTGAAAGCCCAGATCGACACGCTCCCTTTCTCACCGCGTCGGTTCACCAATGATGTGTCCATCTCATTGGCCGAACGCCTCGGCCAGATCGCGTCCGGCAATCTGAACCGCGTTCTCTTCACGACTGGCGGATCGGATGCCGTCGAAGTCGCGCTACGTCTGGCCCGCGCCGCCACGGGCCGCTTCAAGACGATCAGCTTCTGGGACGCGTTCCACGGCGCAGGGTTTGGCGCCTCCAGCGTCGGGGGTGAAGCCACCTTCCGCAGCCACATCGCCGGTCCGCTCCTGCCGGGTGCGGAACACGTCGCCCCCTTCCATTGCTACCACTGTGCCTATGGCCATCCAGGCCCCGAAACCTGCGCCCTGGCCTGCGCCAAGATGGTCGAATACGTACTCACCCGCGAAGGCGATGTCGCCGCTGTCATCGCCGAACCCATGCGCGCTGTTCCGGTCGTCCCCCCTCCGGGCTACTGGCTGGCCGTGCAGGCCGCGTGCCGCGAGCACGGTGCGCTGCTCATCATGGATGAGATCCCCACCGGCCTTGGCAAGACAGGCCGCATGTTCGCCTTCGACCACGACGGGATCGAACCCGACATTGTGGTTCTCGGCAAGGCGCTTGGCGGCGGTATGCTCCCCATCGCCGGGATCATTGCACGGGACGATCTGAACGTCGCAGGCGACTTCGCCATCGGCCACTATACGCATGAAAAGAACCCCGTCACGGCCCGCGCAGCGCTGACCACGCTCGACATCATCGAAGACGAAGGTCTGGTCGACCGCTCCGCCATCCTTGGCGCCCACGCGCAGAACCGCCTGAAAGATGCGCTGCACGATCATCCGAATGTCGGCGACATTCGCGGTCGGGGCCTCATGTTCGGTGTCGAGATCGTCACCAACCGCGACAGCCGCACCCCCGATCCCGACCGCGCCGAGCGCATCTATTACGAATGCCTCGACAAGGGCCTCAGCTTCAAGATCAGCGCCGGCAGCGTCCTTACCCTGTCACCCCCACTGGTGATCTCCCAAACCGATCTCGACACCGCCCTCAACATCGTCATTGACGCGATCCGGACCACCGGGTGAGCACAACCGTCCTACTGATCGTCCTTCTGGCCGCGCTCTTGCATGCGCTCTGGAACGCGCTGGTCAAGACTTCGGCCGACCGGGCGATTACTCTGGGACTAGTGGCGACAGGGCATTGCCTGCCCGCCTTTGCCCTCATGCCCTTTGTCCCTATCCCGGCGACTGAGGCGTTTCCCTTCATCATCGCCTCCACCGTGATCCACTGGGCATATTACTACTTCCTGAATGTCTCCTACCGCTTCGGCGACCTGTCCCTGATCTACCCAATCGCCCGCGGCACCGCCCCGGTGATGGTCGCCCTGGGAGCCATGGTCTGGGCGGATGAGTCCCTGTCCCTCTGGGCATGGATCGGAATTCTGACGGTATCCGCCGGGATCATGGTACTTGCCGCCATCCGTCACGGCGACGAGCGCGGGATCGTTGCGGCGCTCGTCACCTCCGCCATCATCGCCGCCTATTCGGTGGTGGATGGCATCGGCATTCGCGTCTCTGGGACACCCATCGGCTATGTCGTATGGCTTTTTGCTGCCGAGATTTTCGTGGCTGTCTTCGTTATCGCCACACGATTCGAGCGCGCAGCCAGCATCGGCCAACGCGCGCTTTTCCTTGGACTGTCCGGCGGCCTCATCTCTGGCCTTGCCTATGGGCTGGCCCTCTTCGCCAAAACGCTGGCCCCAATCGGTATTGTGTCAGCAGTGCGCGAAACCTCGGTGATCTTCGCAGCACTGATTGGAGTCATGTGGCTCGGCGAAGGTCCGGCCAAGCGCAGGCTAGTCGCGGCCAGCATCGTAGCAATCGGCGTCATCATCCTCGCCCTGTCCTGATCTTCTCTGGTTCGAAAATACTTCGGGGTTTGGGGCAGAGCCCCAATGTTTCGGTCCACCGAAACACCATGATGCGCCACCGCATCATGCGCCCAATGCCTCAAGGCTTTCGGAAAATCCGGGTCGACCGGAACATGTCTTCCAGCGCCTCAATCCGTTCCCGCGCGCTGTCTGACACGCGGGTCTGAACCTCGGCAATCAAGGCTTCGATGATCAGGTTGATCGCCAAAGTCGAATCCCAACTCGACGGCACTTCGATCATCGCGTTCACCACGTGATCTGCAAGGCGCGTGATCGGTGATCCCCATTGATCCGTGAAAAGAATGATTTCCGCTTCCCGCTCTTTCGCCAAATCGGCGAGGCGTTCCAGATCTCGCTCATAGCGCCGAATATCGAACAGAATCAGAACCGACGCACGGTCCATGTCCAGAATGTATTGGGGCCAGACATTGGGCGATGCCCCCAACAATGTCACCGCCGGGCGAATAATCTGGAGATGATTGTAAAAGTAATCGGCATTCGATCGCGTGATCCGCCCACCGGACAGGTAGACCGGCCTTTGCCGATCCGCGAGAACACCCGCGATGGCATCGAGCGTCCCCGGCTCAAGCCGGTCAATCGTGCGGCTAAGATTGTCGAACACCGCCTCGGCGAAAGCCGTGAACGCAGCCGAACCGGGTTTGGTATCACCCCAGCCCTCTCGCTTGCGAATGGGCGTCTTGAACTGCTCCGACGCCTCGTCACGCATCGCGGCCTGCAACTCCGGGAACCCATCAAATCCAAGCTTGCGCGCAAGCCGGATCACCGTTGGTGTCGAAACCCCCGCCGCTTCGGCAATCCGTGTGATGGATTGCAGCCCACCCACGGGATAATCGCGCATCAAAACGCTGGACAACTGCCGCTCGGCTGGTGTCAGAGCGCCGGCCTGTTCGTGCAGCCTGTCTTTGACCGAAAAAGATTTCGCCATCCTCTGATGCCTTTTGTAGCAATCGCTACAGTGGTACCGATCTTGGTACAATAATCAACGAAATTATCTTGACAGCCTGCGGTACCAGAACCCTAATGGCGTCGTGATGACATCCACCGACAAAAAGATTCTAAGCCCCAATGACGGCCCCGCTGCAGAGGTGATCAATCCTCATGGAAATGCAGCGATCTGTCTTGTCTGTGAACATGCAAGCGCCTTTATCCCGGCGTCGCTCATGGACCTCGGCGTCGCCCCGGAACACCGGGAAAGCCATGCTGCGTGGGATATCGGCGGGCGCGACCTAGCTGTTGCGCTGTCCGAGAAACTTGATGCGCCGCTGGTCGCCTCCCGAGTGTCGCGGCTGGTCTATGATTGCAACCGCCCACCGAGCGCGCCCGGCGCGTTTCCCGAACGCTCCGAGGTGATCGACGTGCCCGGAAATGTTGGCTTGGACGACGCTGCCCGCACTGCCCGCGTGACCGAGGTTTATGACCCGTTCCGCACTCTGCTCGCGTCCACGCTCGACGGATTCACAACACCCCCCGCCCTTGTCACCATTCACTCGTTCACGCCCATATGGTTCGGTCAGCCGCGCGCGGTCGAATTGGGTCTGCTGCACGACAGTGATGACTGGCTCGCCCGCGCTATGCTGTCCCACCGGCCCGACGACTTGGATGCACAACTGAACGCGCCTTACTCAGTCACGGATGGCGTCACCCATACGCTGCGCGAACACGCTGTTCCGCGCGGTCTGCAAAATGTGATGATCGAAGTCCGCAATGACCTGATCTCCGACGCTCAAGGTGTCGGACGGTTTACCGACATCCTGAGCACGATGCTGACCAAAGCATTGGCCACGCAGGAGGCGCTATGACCGGAATTCTGCAAGCCTATGTTCGGGTGGTCGACCCGTTCAACCGCATGATTGGTCGAATTGTGATGTACGGCATCTTCGTCATGATGGGCATCCTGATCTGGTCCTCCATCAGCAAAGTGTTCCTTGTGCCATCGCTCTGGACGCTGGAAATGGCGCAGTTCGCGATGGTTGCCTACTACGTCCTTGGTGGTCCCTATTCGATCCAGATGGGGTCGAACGTGCGTATGGACCTGATCTATGGCGAGATGAGCGACCGTCGCAAAGCCGCCATCGACGCAGTGACCGTGGTATTCCTGCTCGTCTACCTGGTTTTCCTGCTCTACGGCGGCATCGCTTCGACTGCATATTCGCTGGGCTATTTCGGCTCCGAACCGATCAGCTTCTTCGCGGGCCTCGCCACTGGCAACGCAGAGCTGGGCTTCCTCGAACGCAGCCCCACCTCGTGGCGGCCCTATCTCTGGCCGATCAAGGTTATCATGGTAATCGGCATCTTCCTGATGCTGCTGCAAGTCCTCTGTGAACTGGCCAAGGACATCCTGCGCCTCAAGGGACATGACATGGGGGCAAAAGTCTGATGCCGTATGAACTTATTGCGGCACTCATGTTCTCGACCATGATGCTGATGCTTCTGACGGGTCAACGCGTGTTTGGCGCCATCGGCTTTGTGGCTGTCGTTGCCGCGTTCTTCCTCTGGGGGGATCGGGGCGGGTACGACCTCGGCTTCTCGGCCGCGATGAAGCTGATGAAATGGTACCCGCTTCTGACGCTGCCGATGTTCATCTTCATGGGCTACGTGCTTTCGGAAAGCCGAATTGCAGATGACCTCTACAAAATGTTCCACGTCTGGATGGGCGGCCTGTCAGGCGGTCTTGCCGTCGGCACCATCGGCCTGATGGTCCTGATATCGGCCATGAACGGCCTGAGTGTTGCGGGCATGGCCATCGGCGCCACCATCGCACTGCCAGAACTCTTAAGGCGCGGATACGACAAACGAATGGTCACAGGTGTGATCCAGGCCGGGTCATCATTGGGCATCCTTGTGCCACCCTCGGTGGTGTTGGTCCTCTACGCGATGATCGCCCGTCAGCCTGTTGGCCAGCTTTGGCTCGCAGGTGTGATCCCCGGATTGATGATGGCGACAATGTTCATCATCTACATCGTCATCCGTTGCAAACTGAACCCCGCGCTTGGTCCGGCGCTGCCCGCCGCCGAACGGGACATGCCGCGCGCGGAAAAGCTCCGCCTCCTGCGCGCGGGCTTGCTGCCTCTGGGTATCTTCTTCGTGATGATGGTGCCTTTCGTGAACGGCTGGACCTCCTTGGTCGAAAGCTCGGCAATCGGAGCCATTGCTGCCTTCATGGCCGCTGTCCTCAAGGGCCGCATGACCCGCGAGGTGTTTGAGAACTCGGTGCGTCAGACACTCGGCATCTCATGCATGTTCATGTGGATCATCCTCGCAGCACTGGCCTTTGGGGCCGTGTTCGACGGACTGGGCGCGGTCAAAGCCATCGAGAACCTGTTCACCGAACAGCTTGGCCTGAACCCGTGGATGATCCTGATCCTGATGCAGCTCAGCTTCATCATCATGGGCACGTTCCTTGACGACACCGCGATGCTGGTGATCGTCGCGCCACTTTATGTTCCGCTTGTCGGC
The DNA here is from genome assembly GCA_030431485.1 of Alphaproteobacteria bacterium. Classification (GTDB taxonomy): domain Bacteria; phylum Pseudomonadota; class Alphaproteobacteria; order Rhodobacterales; family Rhodobacteraceae; genus Marivita. Next base: position 24,446 of record JAUIIR010000043.1, on the reverse strand, counting down.
GCACTGGGCTTCGATCTGATCTGGTACGGCATCCTGTACACGATCACGACCCAAATCGCCTACATGACACCACCCTTCGGCTATAACCTGTTCCTGATGCGGGCGATGGCTCCGCCCGAGATCGGACTGCGCGACATCTATGCGTCGATCATCCCATTCGTTCTGGTGATGGTCATTGCGCTGGCGGTGATCATGATCTTCCCGCAAATCGCCCTTTGGCTGCCGGAATACGTGTATGACAAATAACCACAACCAAGACTCCGTGAACGGAGCGCAGAACCCCAAACCAACTGAGAGGACATAATATGACCACCAGACGTAAGTTTCTAAAAACCGCCGGAATCGGTGCCGCCGCAAGCCTGGCCGCTCCAGCGGTCGTCAAAGCCCAATCGGGCATCACATGGCGCTTCCAGACCTATGCCGGCGCCGCTCTGGGCGAGCATGTGACCAAACCGGTCATCGACTACATCAACAACAACTCCAACGGCGAACTCACTGTTGAACTGTTCTACGCAGACCAGATCGTCCCCACGGGCGAGCTGTTCCAGGCGCTTCAGCGTGGCACCATCGATGGCGTGCACTCGGATGACGACTCCATGGCGTCCCCGACCCCGCTGCGCCAGTTCGGTGGTTACTTCCCGTTCGCAACCAAACACATCCTCGACGTGCCTGTGCTGTTCAACCAGTACGGCCTCAAGGAAATCTGGCAAGAGGAATACGCCAAGGTCGGCGTGCAGTGGATTTCAGCCGCCGGGCAGGACCCGTGCAACTTCAACACCACCAAGGAAATCACCTCGGTCGCTGACCTTGACGGCCTACGCCTCTACACCTTCCCGACCGCCGGTCGCTTCCTGTCCAAGTTCGGCGTCGTCCCTGTGTCGATCCCTTACGAAGACGCCGAAGTCGCGGTTCAGACCGGCGAACTGGACGGCATGGCGTGGTCCGGCATCACCGAAGACTACACAGTCGGCTGGGCAGACGTGACCGACTACTTCCTCACCAACAACATCTCGGGTGCGTGGATCGGATCATGGTTCGTCAACCAGCAACGCTGGGCCGACCTGCCGGATCACCTCAAATCCGTTGTGATGGCCGCGACTGAAGCGGGTCACACCTATCGCAACCAGTGGTACTGGGGCGGCGAAGCCGCGCTGCGCGCCAATGGCGACAAGCTGCAACTCCGCCAGGTTCCACCAAGCGAATGGGCCGAGGTCGAGAACGCCGCCAAGGAGTTCTGGAACGAAGTTGCCGAAGAAGGCGAAATCCAGCAGAAGATCATCAGCATCTTCCGCGAGTACAACAGCGTCATCAACCAGGCTGGCGCGCCGTACAACTTCGAATAACCGAAGCACATTCCAACGAAAAGCGATCCCCTGTCCGGGGGTCGCTTTGACTGTGATCGAAAGGACGAAACTATGGCCCACATGACCCTGGATGCTTTGAGCAACGCCGCCGAAACCGGCGCAATCGACACCGTTCTCGTCTGCATGGTCGACATGCAGGGCCGCTTGATGGGCAAACGCTTCCACGTCTCGAATTTCCTAGAATCCGCATGGAAAGAAACCCATTGCTGCAATTACCTTCTGGCCACCGATCTCGAAATGGCCACCCCTGATGGTTACAAATCGACCAGCTGGGAAGCAGGCTACGGCGACTATGTGATGAAGCCGGACATGGCGACGCTGCGCCCGATGCCTTGGCTTGAGGGCACGGCAATGGTGCTCTGTGATCTGATCGACCACCACACCCATGAACCAGTGCCCCATTCGCCGCGCCAGATGCTCAAGAAGCAAGTCGCGCGCCTTGATGCGATGGGCCTAACGCCAATGATGGCGACCGAGCTGGAGTTCTTCCTTTTCGAACTCAGCTACGACGAAATCCGCAAATCTGGCTACCGCAACCTGACACCGATCAGCGGCTATAACGAGGATTACAACATCCTTCAGACCACCCGCGAAGAACACGTGATGCGTCCCATCCGCAACCATCTGGTGGCGGCCGGTGTACCGGTCGAAAACTCCAAGGGCGAGGCTGAAACCGGTCAGGAAGAGCTGAACATCCGTTACGCCGATGCGCTCGCCTGTGCCGACAACCACACGATCGCAAAACACGCAGTCAAGGAAATCGCGCAGATGAACGGCCACGCGGCCAGCTTCCTGCCCAAGTGGCGCGCCGACAAGGTTGGCAGTGCCGCACACGTTCATCAGTCTCTGTTCAAAAGCGACACCAACGTGTTCCACGACGCGGACGCCAAACTGACCATGTCGGACACGATGAAGTCCTACGTCGCGGGCCTGATCAAATACGCGGCCGACATGACCGTCTTCCTTGCGCCCTATATCAATAGCTACAAGCGTTTCCTGCCGGGCACCTTCGCCCCCACCAAGATCGCATGGTCGGTGGACAACCGCACCGCAGGCTACCGTCTTGTCGGCGATGGCACCAAAGGCGTTAGGATCGAATGCCGCATCCCAGGAAGCGACATCAATCCCTATCTCGCCTGTGCTGCGCAACTTGCTGCAGGGATCGCCGGGATGGAGGAGAAGCTGTCGTTGGAAGAGCCTGTGTCGGGCGATGTCTACAATATGACAGACATTCCTGAAATCCCCGGAACCCTGCGCGCCGCAACCGAAACCCTGCGCAATTCCGACATGCTCCGCAAAGCGATGGGCGATGATGTGATCGACCACTACACCCGTGCCGCCGAGGTTGAGCAGGAAACCTTTGACGCCGTAGTCACCGACTGGGAACTCCAGCGCGGATTTGAAAGAGCCTAAGACATGACCAAGACCGTAGACCTGATCTCCCCGATTGACGGATCGGTATATCTCACGCGCGAAGTGCTGACCCGTGACGCCGCTTTTGCCGCAGCGAAACGCGCCAAGGCCGCCCAAGCCGACTGGGCGGCGCGCCCCGTATCCGAGCGCATCGCTCTCGTTCGCAAAGCGGGTGAAATTATCGGCCAGCAAACCGACCGCATGGCGACCGAACTGGCGCACCAGATGGGCCGTCCTGTCTGCTATGGCGGCGAATATGGCGGATTCAACGAACGCCTGACTTATATGGCCGATGTCGCCGAAGAGTCGCTTGCGCCCATGCAGATCGAAGACAGCGACGCGTTCCGCCGCCTGATCAAGCGCAGCCCCTGGGGCACCGTTCTGGTCATCGCGCCGTGGAACTACCCCTACATGACCGCGATCAACACCGTCGCTCCCGCCCTCATCGCGGGCAACACGGTGATCCTGAAGCACGCAGGCCAGACGCTGGCCGTGGGTGACCATCTGGCCGAAGCCTTCCACGCAGCAGGTGTGCCCGAGGATGTGTTCCAGAACCTCGTCCTCGACCACGACACCACCTCTGCGCTTCTGTCTGAACGCGCTGTGGACTTTGTAAACTTCACCGGATCGGTCGGCGGTGGTCAGGCCATCGAACGCGCTGCTGCAGGCACCTTCATCCCAGTTTCAACTGAATTGGGCGGCAAAGACCCCGGCTATGTTCGCGCCGACGCCAATCTTGACGCGGCGGTCGACACCCTGCTCGATGGCGCGATGTTCAACGCGGGCCAGTGCTGCTGCGGCATCGAACGCATCTATGTGCACGAAAGCCTCTTTGACCAATTCGTCGAAAAGGCTGTCGCGTGGGTCAATGCGCAGAAACTCGGCAACCCGCTGGATCCGGACACGACAATGGGCCCGATGGCCAATGTCCTCTTCGCCAAGGAAGTCCGCGCCCAGATTGAAGAGGCGCTGGCCGATGGCGCCAAAGCGCATATCGACACCATGCCCGCGGACGATGGCGGCGCCTACCTGACCCCGCAGATCCTGACCAACGTCACCCACAAGATGCGCGTCATGCGCGACGAAAGCTTCGGCCCTGTCGTTGGCATCATGCCAGTCAAGGATGACGAAGAAGCCATCGCGCTGATGAATGACAGCCAGTTCGGCCTCACTGCCTCCATCTGGTCCGCCGACACCGCCACTGCTGAAGCCATCGGCGACCGGATTGAGACAGGCACCGTCTTCCTCAATCGCTGCGACTATCTTGACCCCGCGCTCTGTTGGACCGGTTGCAAGGACACCGGACGCGGGCAAGGTCTGTCGAAACTGGCGTATCAGGCCCTGACACGTCCCAAATCATACCACCTCAAGAAAGCTTAAACCCATGTCGCTGACTGGAAACTGGTCCTACCCCACCACCATCCGCTTCGGCGCAGGCCGCATCTCGGAAATCGCCGAGGCGTGCCTGGCCGCTGGCATCTCCAAACCGCTCCTCGTCACCGACCGGGGCCTCGCGGATATGGAGATCACCACCAAAACCCTGAACCTTGTCGAACAGGCGGGGCTGGGCCGCGCGATGTTCTCGGATGTCGATCCCAACCCGAACGAAAAGAATGTTGAAGAAGGTCTCAAGGTCTACCGCGAGGGCGGTTTTGACGGCGTCATCGCCTTTGGCGGCGGCTCCGGTCTCGACCTTGCCAAAACGCTGGCCTTCATGGCAGGTCAATCCCGCCCGCTCTGGGACTTTGAGGACATTGGCGATTGGTGGACCCGCGCCGATCCCGCCGGCATCCACCCCATTGTCGCTGTGCCGACAACCGCAGGCACCGGGTCCGAAGTTGGCCGCGCCAGCGTCATCACCAATTCGGAGAGCCACGAGAAGAAGATCATCTTCCACCCCAAGATGCTCCCCGCCGTGGTGATCTGTGACCCTGAGCTGACCGTGGGCATGCCCAAATTCATCACAGCAGGCACCGGGCTTGATGCCTTCGCCCACTGTGTTGAGGCCTATTCCAGCCCGCATTACCACCCGATGAGCCAGGGCATCGCTCTGGAAGGTATTCGCCTTGTCGTCGACAACCTGCCCCGCGCCTATGCAGACGGGACAGACATCGAAGCCCGCGCCAACATGATGAGCGCCGCCGCCATGGGTGCCACCGCCTTCCAGAAAGGCCTCGGCGCGATCCATGCGCTGTCGCACCCCATCGGGGCGCATCACCACACGCATCACGGCACCACAAACGCGGTCTTCATGCCCACCGTTCTCAAGTTCAACGCCGACGCCATCCGCGACCGCTTTGACCGCGCGGCGGGGTATCTGGGTATTGACGGCGGGTTCGACGGCTTTTGCGCCTTTGTCGATCAATTCAACGCGGGTTTCGCGATCCCGAAAACGCTCACCGATCTGGGCGTGGAGGACCCGGACCTCGACATCCTGATCCGCGACGCGCTCAATGACCCGTCCACTGGCGGCAACCCGGTCAAGATGACGGAGGCCAATACCCGCGCGCTCTTCGAATCCGTCCTCTAGAGCACCACAATTCTAGTAAGATTTACCTGAGATTTTTCAAAAAGACTCAGGCCAGAAAACGAAAACAGCCCCCGACAGACATCGGGGGCTGTTTTCTTTGCAAAAAGTTGATCCTCAATCTTTGGCAAGCGAGCCAGCGCCATGTCCGGCCATCCCGCCAGACACCTCCTCTGTGGACTCGTCCGACAGTTCCTCTGGCAAGACGAGGTTCAGCACAATGGCGATCACAGCGGCGGGCAGGATGCCCGAGGTCGCCAGCACTTTGATTGTTTGCGGCAAGTACTGAAGCGCCCCTGGTTCAAGCTGCAGCCCCAGACCCAGCGACAGCGCAATCGCAAAAATCACCATGTTGCGGCGGTTCCAGTTGACGTCAGACAACATCGAAATACCGGCAGCCACAACCATGCCGAACATGACGATCACACCGCCACCCAGCACTTCGATTGGCACCGAAGAGATCACAGCACCAACCTTTGGCACGAGACCACACAGGATCAGGAACAACGCACCAATGGTGACAACACCCCGGCTCATCACACCGGTCATGGCGATGAGTCCGACGTTCTGACTGAAGGACGTGTTAGGCAACGCGCCAAAAAGACCCGACACTGCGGTGCCCAGACCGTCTGCAAAGGTCGCGCCCTGGATTTCTTTGTCCGTCGCTTCACGACCCGCACCACCCTTGGTGATACCCGACACATCGCCGACAGTTTCCACCGCTGACACGAAAGACATCGCACAGAAGCCGACAATAGCGGCGACAGAGAATTCCAACCCGAAATGAAGCGGATTCGGAAGAGCGAAAGGAGCCGCACGACCCACATTGCCAAGGTTTACCTGCCCAAGCGCAAAGGCCACGACATAACCAACCAGCAGACCGACCAGAACCGCCGAGACCGATAGCATGCCTCGGGTAAAGAACTTGAGGCCCAGCGTGACGATAATCACAGTGCCAGCCATCGTCCAATTCAGGAGCGAGCCGTATTCCTCGGTTCCGATGGCGGGAACGCCGCCTGCCGCGTATTGGATGCCCACTTTGACCAGCGCGAGGCCGATCATGGTGACGACCAGACCCGTGACCAGCGGCGGCAGCGCAAAGCGCAGTTTGCCAATGAACAGGCCAAGGAAGGCGTGGAAAAGGCCCCCCACAAGGATGCCACCCATCAGGACCGCAATGGCGTCGACGCCTTTGCCCGCGACCAGCGGGATCATGATCGGAATGAAGGCAAAGCTGGTACCCTGCACGATGGGCAACCGCGCGCCGACCGGACCGATGCCGATGGTCTGGAACAGCGTGGCGATACCCGCAAAGAACATCGACATCTGGATCATGTAGATCATCTGCGGGAAATCGGGGCTATTCGAGCCAAAGCCGAAGCCTGCCGCGCCGCAGACGATGATCGCCGGGGTGACGTTGGACACGAACATGGCCAGAACGTGTTGGATGCCCAAAGGCACCGCCTTGGCGATGGGGGGTGTGTAGTTCGGGTCGCGGAGCTGCTCCGGCGTGCCGATGGATGCGTCTGACATGGTTCCTTCTCCCTCGTAACCATTGATTTTTGCCGGACGCCTCTCCTCACAGGCGGCCGGTGTGTTAGCTGCCGTCGATCACTGTGTAGGAAGTGTCGAGCCAATGTTCTTCAAGATTTGCGCCTTCCCCGATCCGGTCGATGACGGCAAAGAGGCCAGTGCCTGACAGCGGGGTGAGAACCCCATGCCACGTGTTCCGGTGAAAGTTGATCGCCTGTCCCGCCTCGGTCAGGAAAGCGCGGGCTGTGCCGGGCTTGCCATCGTCGTCCGGGGCAACGATCACCAGAAACGGATCATGGCTCATGGGCACAAAGGCCTGGCTGCCGAGCGGGTGCCGTTCCAGCAGGTCGAGCGTGTAGGGCAGGCTGCGCAGCTCGGCTTTGAAAAGGCTGATCCCGGCGCGGCCATCCGAAAAGTCGAGCGTTGCGCGATCGTGGTAGCGGCCGCACAGGCCTTGATTGATGATCTTGTCCGGATCACCCGCACAATCGAGCAGGTCTCCAAACGGGGCAAACGCCTCTGCCGTCAGCGGCTCTGTTTTGATCTGACTTGTCATGCGCCAAGCTTCTCGATCAGCCGCAATTCGGCGATGCGCTCAACCTGACGGCAGGCCTCGGCGAATTCGGTGTCACGGTCATTGCCAATGCGGCGGTGGAACGCCTCAAGGATAGACGCCTTGGTGTTGTCCTTGACCGCGATGATGAACGGGAAGCCATGGCGCGCGACGTAGTCGGCGTTCAGTTTCTGGAACATGGCGCGTTCGTCGTCGGTCAGCATGTCGAGGCCTGCACCCGCCTGTTCGGCGGTGGACTCGGCGGTCAGCCGTCCTGCGGCGGCGAGTTTGCCAGCCAAATCGGGGTGGGCGTTCAGAACACCAAGGCGCTCGTCGTCCGACGCGCAGCGGAAGGCGCGACAGAGCAGGCTGTGCACGCCACGCGCGGTGTCATGGGTGAGGCCGGATTCGTAGGAACAGGCGCGTTCGGCGATCCAGGGGGAATGTTCGAAGATGCCGCCAAAGGTCGCGACGAACTCCTCTTGGGTCATATCGGACGGGCGTTGCGCGGTCGGCGCGGGGTGTTCCTGGGCCCAATGCTGCGCGATCTGCTGGCGGGTGGCGAACCAGACGCCCTCGTGCCCTGCCATGTAATCCAGCGCACGCTTCAGCGCGGCGGCGCGACCGGGGCGACCGACGATACGGCAATGCAGACCGATGGAGAGCATCTTGGGCGACCCCTCGACCCCTTCGGCATAGAGATAGTCAAAGCTGTCCTTGAGATAGCTCTCGAACTGGTCACCGTTCGTGTAGCCCGCCTGAATGCCGAAACGCATGTCGTTGCAGTCCATCGTGTAAGGCGTGATAAGCTGGTCGATGTCTCCGAACCGCATCCAATAGGGCAGGTCATCAGCATAGCTGTCGGCGACATAATCGAAACCGCCCTGCTCTGCGACCAGCCGGATCGTGTTGTTCGAACAGCGCCCGGTGTACCAACCCTTTGGCGGCTCCCCCACCACTTCGGTGTGCAGGCGGATCGCCTCGACGATCTGCGCACGTTCTTCCTCTTCGGGCATGTCCTTGTGTTCGACCCACTTCAGGCCGTGGGACGCGATTTCCCAACCGGCATCCTTCATCGCGGCGACCTGCTCAGGCGCGCGGGCAAGAGCAGTCGCGACGCCGTAAATGGTAATCGGCAGATCCTTCATCATACGGTGCAGACGCCAAAAGCCGGCGCGCGATCCGTATTCGTAGATCGACTCCATGTTCCAATGCCGCATCCCCGGCCAGGGCTGTGCACCAGTGATTTCAGACAGGAATGCCTCAGATGCCGCATCCCCATGCAGGATGTTGTTCTCACCGCCCTCTTCGTAGTTCAGCACGATCTGCACGGCGATCTTCGCGCCATTCGGCCAGTTGGCCTTGGGCGGGTTGGCACCATATCCAGTCATATCGCGGGGATAGCGTTGCACGTCGGGGTCCTCCTGATTGGTCCTCTCTATATTCCGAATAATGCAATCCGTTTTTCAAGAAATCCCAAAAGCTGTCTCAAATCGCTTCTGGTTTGTGCATTCGGCGCCAATGGCTGCATAAAGAGGCAATTGATAACAGGAGGCCCTGATGTCCGGCTATTTGACGACCCATGTTCTGGACACCGCCAAAGGATGCCCGGCCAAGGGAATCCGGATCGTGCTCTACCGGTTGAGCGATGGTGAACGGACACAGATCACCGAGACCGTCACCAATGATGACGGCCGCACGGACAGCCCAATCCTCCCCGGCGACGCCTTTCAGACAGGCTCCTACGAATTGGTATTCTTCGCGGGTGATTATCTGCGGGCGACTGGTCAGGCAGGCGACGATCCCCTGTTCCTTGACCAAGTGCCGATCCGGTTCGGCATGTCGGACGCGGCCGCGCATTACCACGTGCCGCTCCTGCTGTCGCCATATGGGTATTCGACCTACCGGGGCAGCTAACCCGCAGACTGCGTTGCCTTGAATGGCCTAATGCGCTGCACGGACACCCCGCACGGTGACAAACTCTCCGGGAATGCCATAGCTGCCATCGCAGTTCCGGAAAGCCGCGACAGAAGCAAGGAATGCGTGGCGCACCTCTTCCCAAACCGGCGTGGAAAATCGTTTGACGGCAAGGGCCACTGGCCCTCCCAACAGCACGGCGTCCAGGATCTCTGTTTCGGTCTGAAAGACCAGTGTCTCGCGGTGGCGGTGCTCTGTGACCTGTTCCAATCCCGCATCCTCAAAAATTTGTCTGAGCACACCGGGCATGCCGGTTCCGAAAAACATCGGACAAACCTCGGATGCCACATAGGCATCGACGATCGGAAACACGTCGGCCCAGCCACAATTGCGCCGCTCGCCCCAGACATTTGCGGCCACCACGCCACCAGCAGAGGTCACACGGGCCAGTTCCGAGACAGCCGCGGCGGGGTGAGGCGTATACATCAAACCAAGCGCGCAAATTGCAGCGTCGAAGCTCCCATCGGCAAGATCAAGGGTCTCGGCCGCCATGCGTTCCGCTTTCACATGTGTCACTGGCAATCCGCTCAGCCGTTCCGTCAAGTCGTCAATCATGCCCTGTGACAGATCCGTAGCCAAGACAAGGCCATCTGCCCCAACCGCCTCCGCCAGGCGCAGAGTGACCAGACCACTGCCACAGGCTGTCTCAACGACACGCTCCCCTGATTTTATATCCGCCATGTGAAGCAAGAGATCATGCGCCGCGCGCAGTTGATCAGCCCAGGACGCGTGATAGTGCGAAGCAGCCGCATCCCAGCCGTATCGTTGCACGCGCAGTTGAAGTCGCGCGTCCATCACACAAAATCTGCGACAACAGAAACAGCGGTGCGCACCGGTTGGGCATCCCGATATGCAAGGAACCACGGATCGCTGTTCAGCGCCCGGGCGACCATTTCGGAAATCGCAGCCTCTGGGGCCGGACTTGCAATGTCGATGCAGATGCGCGTGCCGCTCGCAACCGGGTTCGCACCTTCCATGCCCAGCACACCGCGATTGTCCCAGTCTTGTTCGATCCTCACCGTCACTGTGTCCAAATGCAGGTTTTCCCGCACAGCGGTCATTTTGATCCCGATGGCAAGGCAGCCACAGATCCCCGCTCTCGCGTAAAATCCAGGCGACGGTCCGTCGTCGCTGCCTCCAATCGCATGTGGCATATCAAGAACAACACGATGTCCGTCTTGCTGGTAGGTGCAGGTGAGCCCATCCCGCACCACTGCTGATCCACGATGAATTGTTTGCGCACTTTCGGGGCGTTGCAGGTAAACGGCTTGCGCCCTGAGCTGCGCCTGGCGAGCATGGGTATTCCGGTCCATTGCAGGGTCTCCTTAATTTGGGAACAGGCCGGATCGCAAACGCGATATGACGATCCGGCCAAAGCTTGTTTCAGCCGGCAGCCATTGACTTGATGTCGTCAGCGCTTGGAGTGTCACCCCCGATCCCCCAATGACCGCTGCGCACTTCTTTGACCCGCACCCAAGTCACCGGGCGCATGTTTTCACCCTCAACCTCGACCATCGCGTTGGTCACTTTCTCGATCATCTGGGCCTTTTGGGCATCGTCAAAAACGCCTTCGATCACTTCGATATCTACCAGTGGCATGGTTCACCTCCGTTGCATCCAATTTCTGGTACACCGAGGCTCGCACTGGTCACGCGGCGCAAACCAGTTCAGCAAATGGAGTAAATTTACTATAGTTTCTGAAGTAGACGCCCACCTGGCCAAGATGCTTTGCTGCAACTGGAGGTGCCGATATGTCAGAGTCGAATTACCCGAAGTTCTGCCCCGTCGCGATGGCGGCCAGTCTTCTTGAGCCCCGCTGGACCATGCTTTTGCTGTGCGAAATGTGGTCCGGATCCACCCGGTTCAATGAAATTCAACGCGGAGTTCCCGGCATGTCCCCCGGCCTGCTGTCCAAACGTCTGAAAGAGATGGAAGCCAACGGGTTGGTCATACGCCACGGTGACCGTTCCGGTCATGCCGAATATCTGACAACGCCGCTTGCTGACGAATTGGAGCCTTTGATCCGGGGGCTGGGCGAATGGGCACACCGCAACATCGACTGCGAGGTGTCACTGCAAAATCTCGATGCGCGGCTGCTGATGTGGAAGATCCGGGGAAAGATCGACAGGCTTCAACTGCCAAAGCCGAAATGTGTGATCCAGTTCATTCTGAATGATGCGCCGAATGAAACGGCAAATTACTGGCTTGTTGCGAAACCGGGAGAGGAAACCGACCTCTGCTATACCGATCCCAAGTTCGACGTTGACCTTTTTGTCGTCTGCGAACTCCGCTCGCTGACATCCGCATGGATGGGGCACTCGACCTTCGAAACCGAAATTGACGCCGGACGCATTTCCCTGACGGGGCACGACCTCATGGAACGTACGCTGACCAAATGGCTGATCCGCAGCAGCTTTGCCGAGGTCTCCAAAACCGCCCAGGTGGCACGACATCAGGCCGCGATCTAGGCTTGGCGTCGTTTATGCCGTCAGGCGCTTTTTATCGCCGCCCCGACGCGCCCGATCACAAAATCCATGAACAGCCGTGTCTTGGGGTCCTGCCTGCGCCGGTGGGTAAAGAGACAAGCCATTTGCACCGGAACGGGCGGGGTCTCTTTGGCAACCGCGACAAGACGGCCGGAGCGCAGGTGGTCGGCGACTTCAAACACCGGTTTAAGAGCGATGCCGTGCCCGTCAAGCGCCCAGTCGGTCAACACATCGCCGTCATCGGATTCGTATCGCCCCTTAACCTTGAAGCGCTTAGGCCCGTCCCGCGTCTGCAGCCGCCACTGAAACTCGGTCGCACCCGGAAAGCGCAGATTCAGGCATTCGTGGTTCTGCGAAATCAGCTCGTCTCCCGAATTGGGATTCCCGCGTGAGTTCAGATATGCAGGCGCCGCACAGAGCACCCGGTCCACGTCGGCAATCTTGCGAATGCGCAGCGTGCTGTCTTCAGGCTCGCCCAGGAAGAATGCCAGATCGAGACCTTCCGTCGTCAGATCAACCTTACGGTCCGTCAGCCGCAACCGTACGGACACCTCTGGATACTGCTCGATAAAGGCTGGCACCTGCGGCGCAATAAGACGGCGCCCCACACCCAGCGGCGCCGCAACATAAATCGACCCCCGGGGATTTTCCGTGATCTCGACCACCTGCGCCTCGGCCGACTCAACTGCTTCAAGAACCTCGACCGCACCGGTGTAAAAAAGGCGGCCCTGCTCGGTGGGCGTCAGGTTGCGCGTTGTCCTCTGGAACAACCGCACCGAAAGATGTTCTTCCAACTGGGCGATCCGGGTAGATGTCACGGCCGGAGAAATGCGCAAATCCCGACCAGCGGCTGACATGCTGCCCAATTCATAGACACGCACGAAGGTTCGGATGTTGTCGAGATAGGACATTATTCGCAGATTTTTGATACAGCTTGGAGTTTCATCGGAATAGCAGAAGAATGGCTCTGTCGCTAGTCTGGTGCAAACCCCTCAACCGGAGCCTCCGCCATGTATGATTTCGCTGTTCTCTGGGACTGGATCGCCTTCGCCGTTCGCTGGCTGCACGTGATCACCGCGATGGCCTGGATTGGCGCAAGCTTTTATTTCATCGCGCTCGACCTGATGCTGAAACCCGCCCCCGATATGCCCGAAGGCGCGTATGGTGAAGAATGGGAAGTGCACGGTGGCGGATTTTATCATACGGTAAAATATCTGGTCGCCCCGGCGCGCCTGCCCGAGCACCTGACATGGCACAAATGGCAAAGCTACACGACATGGCTGTCCGGCGCGGCGCTTTTGATGATCGTCTACTGGGTCGGTGGCGAACTTTTCCTGCTTGATCCAACCAAGGCCGATCTGGCGCTATGGCAGGGCATCCTGATCTCGGCCCTGTCGCTGACCATCGGCTGGCTGATATATGACTTCCTCTGCAAGTCCGCATTGGGCGAACAGCCGACGGTCCTGATGCTGCTCTTGTTCGCGATGCTCGTGGTGATGGCCTGGGGCTATGATCAGGTCTTCACAGGTCGCGCAGCACTGCTGCATCTGGGCGCGTTCACGGCGACGATCATGACCGCCAACGTGTTCTTCATCATTATGCCGAACCAGCGGATCGTCGTGGCCGACCTCAAAGCAGGCCGCACGCCTGACCCGAAATACGGTAAGATCGCCAAGCTGCGCTCGACCCATAACAATTACCTGACCCTGCCGGTGATCTTCCTGATGCTGTCCAACCACTATCCGCTTGCCTTCGGGACCGAGTTCGCATGGGTGATCGCGTCGCTGGTGTTTCTGATGGGGGTCACGATCCGGCACTACTTCAACTCCATGCATGCGGGCAAAGGCCAGCCACACTGGACCTGGGCAGTGACAACACTGATCTTTATCACGATAGCCTGGTTGTCGACGCTGGGCGGTGCCGAGACCTACGACGAAGCGGCAGAGCGCCCGCTGACCAACTTCGAGATGCGCTTTGCCTCGGCAGACGGGTTTGAGGATGCCTACAACGCCGTGCAGGGCAATTGCTCAATGTGCCACGCACGTGAGCCGTTGTGGGACGGAATCCGCTGGGCGCCCAAAGGTGTCTATCTTGAGACAGAGGCAGACGTCGCACAGCACGCGCAGCAGATTTATCTGCAGGCTGGTCGCAGCCACGCGATGCCACCCCCGAATGCCATCCAGATGGACACCGAACAGCGTGCTCAGATCGTGGCATGGTTCCGCGCTGCGCAGGACGGCTGAGACACCGGCAACGACCTCACACAAAGCCAAAGCGCGCCCGGACAAGGTCAGGCGCGCTTTTCTTTGCGAATCCGCGCAATCAGGACTGCGCCTCGGGGGATCAGACCTGACACGCGCTGATCGGAATCTCAGAACTCGACTTCGATCGCGAGGCCGCGCTCAATGGCAAGATCAACCACCTTGGATGCCACGGCGAGATCCTGCAGCCCGACGCCTGTGCCGTCAAACAGCGTGATGTCGTCGTCTGACGTCCGCCCAGGATGTGTGCCATTGATCACCGCGCCGATTTCGGTCACGTCGCTCTCGGCAATCAGCCCTGCCGTGACTGCGTGCTGCGCCTCGCCGATGCTGACCGATTGCGCCACCTCATCAGTGAACACCTTGGCCTTCGCCAGCAAGGCGGCTTCGACCTCCTGCTTGCCTTTGGTGTCGGTGCCCATACAGGCCAGATGGGTGCCAAGGCTGACATGATCCGCCATCAGGGACGGAGAAAACGCCGAGGTGATCGAGATGATCACATCCGCCTCCTGCATGCCCGGCAAATCCACCGCCTCAAACGGCACGCCGGCCTCCTGCGCGACGTTCTCAATGTTGGGGAGCATCTCGGGATGGTAGTTCCATCCAATCACTTTTTCGAACGACCGCTGTTCCAGTGCCGCGCGCAACTGGAACGTCGCCTGATGACCCGCACCCACCATGCCCATCACTTTGGCATCCTGTCGCGCAAGGTGCTTGATCGACACCGATGATGCCGCCGCGGTACGCAGCGCAGTCAGTAGGTTGCCGCCCACCATCGCACGCACTTTTCCAGTATCCGGATCGAACAGGAAAACCGTCGACTGGTGATTGATCAGCCCACGCTTTTCGAGGTTGTGCGGCCAGTAGCCCCCGGCCTTTAGACCAAGCGCGCCGCCAACCCGGTCGAACCCGCCCTTGAAGCCGTAAAGCGCATCCTCGTGCCCAATCGCTTCGCGCACCACCGGAAAATTGTAGGCATCCTTTGCAGCCATTGCCGCGAACACCTGCTCCACCGCCTCGAACGAGGCCTCGCGGGACACCAGATCGGCGATCATCGCTTCCGGAACGATATACATGGTCTCTCCCTCTCAGAAAAAGCGGCGCGACAGTCCCACTGCGCACCGCCCTGATCGTCTTCGTTTTTCAAATATCTCGGGGGTCTGGGGGCAGAGCCCCCAGCCTGTCGGCGCGCGTCAGCGCGGCGACATCAATATGCCCGACCGCGCGCCGAGACCGGCCAGACAGTTTCCACAACACCATTGCGGATGCCAACATACCAGTCGTGCACGTTACAGGTCGGGTCGCAATGGCCCGGCACCAGCTTGAGCTTGTCATTGACTTTGAGCGCGCCTTTCGGGTCCATGACAACGCCATGCTCGTCCGAGCATTTGACGTATTGCACGTCATCGCGACCGAAGATCACGGGCAAGCCAGAGTCCACCGACTGCGCCTTGAGACCCGCATCAACAATGGCTTTGTCTGCTTTGGCGTGGCTCATCACCGAGGTCAGGATGAAAAGCGCGTTCTCCCATTCGCCCTGGTCGATGCGCTTGCCATCCTTATCGAGGATACGGCCGTAGTCCGCGTCCATGAACGCATACGACCCGCACTGAAGCTCGTTGTACACACCCGAGTTCGACTCGAAGTAATACGACCCGGTGCCGCCGCCACCGACGATGTCGCAGTCCAGACCTTCGGCTTTCAACGCGTCCACGGCGTCTTTCACCTGTGCGACCGCAATGTCGATCTTCGCCTTGCGCTCATCATAGCTGTCCATGTGCTGCATCGCGCCCTGATAGGCCTGGATGCCCGCGAACTTGAGGCCCTCTGCCGCGTCGATCGCCTTGGCAATCTCGACAACCGCGGGCGTGGTGGTCACGCCACAGCGGCCCGCGCCGCAGTCGATCTCGACCAGACACTCGATCTGCGTACCATGCTTGACGGCTGCAGCGGAAAGGTCGGCCACGTTGGCCAGATCGTCGACACAGCAGATTGTCCGCGCGCCCAGCTTGGGCATACGTGCCAAACGGTCGATCTTGGCGGGGTCACGCACCTGGTTCGACACGAGCACGTCTTTGATGCCGCCACGCGCGAACACTTCGGCCTCGGAGACCTTCTGACAGCAGACGCCGCATGCACCGCCCAGTTCGACCTGCAGCAGGGCCACGTCCACCGACTTGTGCATCTTGCCATGCACACGGTGACGCATGCCATGCGCCTTGGCGTAATCGCCCATCTTTTTGATGTTGCGCTCCAGCGCGTCGAGATCGAGCACAAGCGCAGGGGTCTGCACCTCGGACTCGCTCATGCCCGGTTTGGCGGGAATATCGTAGCCGACTTCATAGTCGTCCAGAATGCTCATGTCTTTCATTGAATCTCTCCGAAGATAAAGCGGGTCGCGATCCTAGAGCCGACTCGCTCGTGTGTCATATACTCTCATAAGTTTCCTATCGGAAACTTTCCGGAAATGAAAGCGCGTTTAACGCGTCATCCAAGGCAGTTTATCAAGGTCGACATTGCCACCCGTGACAATCACGCCGACACGCTTGCCTGCAAATGCCTCTTTGTTCTTGAGGATCACCGCCAGCGGCACGGCGCAGGACGGCTCCATCACGATGCGCAGGTACTTCCACGTGATCTTCATCGCGTCGATGATCTCTTGCTCGGACGCGGTCAGGATGTCGGACACGTGGTTCGACACGAAATGCCATGTCAGATCCTTGAGCGGCACCTTGAGCCCGTCGGCAATCGTCTCAGGCGCGTCATCGGCAATGATGTGCCCCGCCTTGAAACTTCGATACGCGTCGTCGGCTTGTTCCGGCTCGGCAGCGATGATGTTGACCTCGGGCGCCAGTGTCGACAGCGTCAGACATGTGCCCGAGATCATCCCCCCGCCCCCGATGGGCGCCACCATCATGTCTAGACCATCGGTCTGCTCCATGAATTCCTTTGAACAGGTCCCCTGCCCTGCAATCACGCGCGGGTCGTTGTAGGGGTGTACGAATTCGCCACCGGTGCGCGCCTGTACCTCTGCAAACACCGCCTCGCGCGAGGTGGTCGACGGCTCGCACTCGGTGATCGTGCCCCCATAACGGCGCACCGCGTCCTTCTTGGCTTGCGGTGCGGTGCTTGGCATGACCACGTTGCATGGAATGCCCCGGCGACCTGCCGCATAGCTCAGACACAAAGCGTGGTTGCCCGAAGAATGTGTGCAAACGCCTCGCTCTGCCTCTTCGTCGCTCAGCCCGAACACCGCGTTCGATCCGCCGCGCACCTTGAAGGCCCCCGGTTCCTGGAAGTTCTCGCATTTGAAGAACAACTGCGCGCCCGTCAGCTCGTTGAGGTAGTCCGACTGCATTACCGGGGTCCGGCGGATATGCGGCTTGATGCGCTCGTGCGCCGCCAGCATATCCTCATAGGTCGGGATGATCATTGCCGTGTCTTTCATTCTGCTGCCACCTTCTGAGCAATCTGCGACCCGTGGCGATAGTATTCCTGCGCTGCCGCGACACCCGAGCCAAGCTTGATATCAAGGCCCAGGTCGACCATGCACATCTCGGCTGTGGCGATGCCGGACAGCGCCATCACATCCGTCAAGCTGCCCAAGTGGCCGATGCGGAACACTTTGCCCGCGACGTCACCCAGACCTACGCCAAACGCGACACCATAGGTGCTGGCCGCGTGGGTCACGATATCGGTCGCGTTGAAACCTTCTGGGGTGCGTACCGCAGACACGGTATCAGAGTAGAGGTCCGGCGTTTCTGCACACAGCTTCAACCCCCAGGCATCCACCGCCGCGCGCGCACCTTCGGCGATCCGGGTGTGGCGGGCGAATACGTTCTCCAGACCCTCGTCCTGCAGCATGCGGCACGCCTCGTTAAGGCCGTTCATCAGACCAACGGCAGGCGTATAGGGATAGGCGTTGTTGGCGTATCCCTTCATCATGTCATGCACGTCAAAGAAGGTACGGAAAAGACCAGCGGTCTTGGTCGCTTCCATCGCTTTTTGGCTGAACCCGACGATAGCCAGACCCGCAGGCAACATGAAGCCCTTCTGCGATCCGGTCACGGCAACGTCGACGCCCCATTCATCAAAGCGGAAATCCATAGACGCGATCGACGACACGCCATCCACCATGAGCAAAGCGGGATGCTTGGCCGCGTCAATTGCCTTGCGCACCGCTGAAATGTCAGACTTCACGCCTGTCGCCGTTTCGTTATGCGTGGCAAGAACCGCCTTGATCCGGTGCTCGGCATCTTTGGTCAGGATCTCTTCATACCGATCGGCAGGAATACCTTTTCCCCAGGCCACATCGACGATGATAACATCAAGACCAAAGCGTTCACACATGTCGATCCAGCGGTGCGAGAACATACCATTGCGCGCGACCAGAACCGTGTCCCCTGCACTCAGCGTGTTCGTCAGCGCGGTTTCCCAACCGCCGGTGCCCGACGCCGGGAAGATGAAGACTTCCGCGCTGGTGCTTTTCAGGATTTGCTGAACCGCCTTCCTTGCCGGATGCAGGATCTGACCGAACAACGGTGACCGGTGGTCAATGGTTGGCATATCGCAGGCTTTGCGCAGCGATTCAGGAATGTTGGTCGGGCCGGGAATGAAAACGGGGTTTTGGAAACTCATGGTGTCTCTCCTCCAATTGCGAGCAATCTAAGCGATCCAAGCCTCTCTCACAATTTTTTCGAAATTATTTTTCATATTCTGAAAATCTACAAAAACACGTGAAAACAGTGCCTTGCATTTTTCACATTATGAAATGATTTTTTGAAAATCAAAAGCGCACCCGTTTGGATGCGCTTTTCAGGGGTCTTTCAGCAGAATCGACCGACGGCCTTACCGCCCCGCTCCCAACCGCAACGGCATGTGCCGGTTCACATCTTTATAAAGCAGATACCGGAACCTCCCCGGCCCGCCCGAGTAACAGGCCTGCGGACAGAACGCGCGCAGCCACATGTAATCACCGGCCTCCACTTCGACCCAATCCTGATTCAAACGGTAGACAGCCTTGCCCTCCAGAACGTAAAGCCCGTGCTCCATGACGTGGGTTTCAGCGAATGGGATCACAGCGCCCGGCTCAAAGGTTACGATGGTCACATGCATGTCATGCCGCAGATCGCTCGGGTCGACAAACCGCGTGGTGGCCCATTTGCCGTCTGTACCGGGCATCGGGGTCGGCGCAACATCCGCCTCGTTGGTGACAATCACGTCAGGATGATCCAGCCCATCTACCGCTTGATACGCCTTCCGCAGCCAATGAAAGCGTACAGGCTCTGTCCCGTTATTGCGTAGCGTCCAACCCGATTTCGGCGGCAGAAACGCATACCCACCCGCCTTCATCTCGTGCGTCTGCCCGCCAACGTTCAGGGTCATGGTTCCTTCGACCACAAACAACACACCTTCGGCCCCGGGGTCCGTCTCGGCACGATCCGATCCACCACCGGGACCGACCTCCATGATGTAATGCGAAAAGGTCTCGGCAAAGCCGGTCAGGGGCCGAGCGATCACCCACAGGCGGGTGTTGTCCCAGAACGGCAGAAAGCTGGTGGTAATGTCCCGCATCGTGCCTTTCGGGATCACCGCATAGGCCTCGGTGAACATGGCACGGTCCGTCAAAAGCTGGTCTTGCCCCGGATGCCCACCTTTGGGCGCAAAATACGACGTGGTCATGCACGATACCCTTTCTTGCTGATGCCCGAGTATCGCGCCACGCAGGCTGCACGACCATGCCTTTCGGCAATCAAGACTTTTCGGCTTTCCTTGATAATCACAGGTGATTGCCTTGGAACCGCAATCAATCGTCAGACCTGATAATAGTCGCGATACCACGTTACGAACTTTGCCACCCCTTCGCGCACATCGGTCTTGGGCGCGTATGCCGTGAGGTTCCGCAGCAACGACGCATCGGCCCATGTGGCGAACACATCGCCCTTCTGCATCTCCATGTAATTCCGCTTTGCTTTGATCCCGGTCTCCGCCTCGATCGCCTCGATGAAGTCCAGCAGGCGCACCTTGTCCGAGTTGCCGATATTGACGATCCGGTACGGCGCTGCCGGGCTGAGCGTATCCCCATCAACTGCCGTGTCCGGCCCACCGGGCACCGCATCCATCAAGAGCCGGATGCCGCGCACCAGGTCCTCGACATAGGTAAAGTCGCGGTACATGTCGCCATGGTTGTAAATGTCGATGGGCGTGCCTTCGAAGATGCCTTTGGTGAATTTGAAAAGCGCCATATCGGGCCGCCCCCACGGGCCATAGACGGTGAAAAAGCGGAACATGGTCGTGGGGATGTTCCACAGATGCGCATAGGAATGCGCCATGCTTTCATTCGCCTTCTTCGTCGCCGCATAAAAGGTCAGCTGGGTATCGGCCTTGTCGGTTTCGCGAAACGGCATGTCTTCGTTGGCGCCGTAGACCGATGATGTGGACGCCATCAGCAGATGCTGAACCTGCAACTGCCGCGCGGCTTCCATCACGTTGAACGTGCCAACCAGATTGCTCTCCAGATAGGCGCGCGGGTTTTCCAGTGAGTACCGCACCCCTGCCTGACCGGCGAGATGAACAATGACATCAGGCGCGAAATCGCCCGCGACGCGTTCAAACGTGCCATCCTCTTCCAGCGTCGCGTGGGTAAAGCTATAACCCGCCGATTGCAGCAACATCTGGTTGCGCCGTTCCTTGAGCGTCACATCGTAGTAATCGGTGATCGCATCATACCCGTGAACGACGAACCCGTCCTCAAGCAGAAGCCGCGCAAGATAGAATCCGATGAACCCGGCGGTTCCGGTGACAAGGACACGTTTCATATGGCAGCTCTGAATGTTGCAGTGGCGGTATTGCCCGAGCGCCTAGCACGAAAGACCTGCCGCGACCACCAATGGAAATGCGCGCCACCTTTTGTTCTGGCACCTAGGACCCCATATGCCCTCCAGGCGCGACCAAAGAGGCACACAGGCGTCGTCCCGGGAAAACGCAGGCACAATGTTCTCAAAACTTTTCAAGACGCACAAAAAATCTTTACCGCAGGACGGATTTGCTCCGATCCGACCGGACTTGTCTTTTTGTGTGATCGGGGACGTGCACGGGCGTTTCGACCTGCTGACCAAACTGGTTGATGCGCTTCCACAAAATATGTCCATTCTCTGTGTCGGAGACCTTATTGACCGCGGCGATCAGTCGAAGGACGTTCTGGAGTTTGTCAAAGACACCCGGATGATCACGCCTCTGATGGGCAATCACGAACAGCTCTTGCTGAACTTCATGAAATCGCCCGAGACGGGCGGGCGACGCTGGCTGCGGAATGGCGGGCTGCAAACACTGGAAAGCTTTGGTGTCTCGGGTGTCACTGACACCTCTGGAGGTGAAGATCTCCTGCGCACTCGGGATCACCTGTTCGACGCGATGGGCGAAGACATGGTTCTGTGGCTTGCCGGCCTCGAAAGCTTTGCATGGTCCGGCAATGTCGCCGTTGTGCATGCGGGTGCCGACCCGCATAAGCCATTACAGGAACAAGAGCCTGAGACCTTCATCTGGGGCCATCCGGAGTTCCGCAAGGTGCCCCGCCGGGATGGTTTCTGGATTGTGCATGGCCACACCATTGTCGACAAACCCATCATGCGGGACGGTCGGATTTCCATCGACACCGGAGCCTATGCGACCGGACACTTGTCCGCTGCGGTCATTACACCGGACGGCGTTGAGTTCGTGGCGACCTGAGCCACTGATTGCGGCAATGTATACCACTGTATGCTGTTTACGACTCGCTTGCTTTGGCCTATGGCAGGGGCAAATCATGAAAGGCGTGACCCATGGCTGATACCTCAACCCCTGACATCATCTATACCAAGGTAGACGAAGCGCCCGAGCTGGCCTCCGCATCCTTCCTTCCGATTATCCAGAAATTCGCAAGTGCCGCTGGCGTCAGCGTTGGCACCAAGGACATTTCGCTGGCCGGCCGGATCATTGCAACGTTCCCGGAATTCCTGACCGAGGATCAGCGCCAATCCGACGACCTGGCAGAGCTCGGTCAATTGGTCAAAACACCGGAAGCCAATGTGATCAAGCTGCCGAACATCTCGGCTTCTGTGCCGCAGCTCGTTGCAGCGATCAAGGAATTGCAGAGCCAAGGGTACGCGCTGCCCGACTATCCTGAAGCACCCGCGACCGAAGACGAGAAAGTGATCCGCGCGAAATATGACACGATCAAAGGCTCTGCGGTGAACCCCGTCCTGCGCGAAGGCAACTCTGACCGTCGCGCCGCAAAAGCCGTCAAATTATACGCCCAAAACAATCCGCACCGTATGGGCGACTGGTCAGCTGAGAGCAAGACACGCGTCTCGTCCATGTCGGGCGGCGATTTCCGGTCGAACGAGACCTCTGCAACGCTGGCAGAGGAAGCATCGGCCAAGATCGTTCTGGTCGGCAAAGATGGCTCTGAAACCGTTCTGAAAGACGGCCTGAGCTACCCGGCGGGCACCGTCGTTGACGCGACATTCATGTCCGCCAAAGCGCTTGATGCGTTTCTTGCAGACGAGATTGCCAAGACCAAGGAAGAGGGTACTCTGTTCTCTCTGCACCTCAAAGCCACGATGATGAAGGTCTCCGACCCGATCATCTTCGGCCACGCGGTCAAGGCCTTCCTTCAGCCGGTTTTTGACAAATTCGGGGAAGAGTTGAAGGCGGCTGGCGTCAACCCGAACTCCGGTCTGGGTGATCTTCTTGCACGGGTCGAAGACAAACTCGAAATCAAGGCCGAAATCGAAAAGGTCATGGCCGATCGACCGCAGATGTACATGGTGGACAGCGACCGTGGCATCACCAACCTGCACGTCCCCTCTGACGTCATCGTCGATGCCTCGATGCCCGCCCTGATCCGTGCTGGCGGCAAAGGCTGGGGTCCGGATGGCAAGGAACATGACGCAAACTGCGTGATCCCAGACAACTCCTATGCGCCCGTGTACGAAGAGACGATTGCCTACTTCAAGGAAACCGGCAAGCTTGATCCGGCAACGGCTGGCACGGTGCAGAATATCGGTCTGATGGCGCAGAAAGCCGAGGAGTATGGCTCGCACCCGACCACGTTTGAAATCCCGGAGGATGGCACGGTCAAGATGATCCTCGCGGACGGAACGGTCCTGCATGAACATTCGGTCGAAGCGGGTGACATCTGGCGTTCGGCCTCAGCGCGCAAAGCACCGATTGAGGATTGGGTGCAACTCGCCATTGATCGCCAGAAAGCGGAAGACTGCGAAGCAATCTTCTGGCTCGACGCGACCCGTGCGCACGACGCCGAGCTGATCAAATACGTGAAGCCGATCCTTGAAGCAAAAGGCGTGGCCGACAAGTTCAAGATCATGGCGCCACGCGAAGCGACACGGGCATCGCTGGAGACCATTCGGGCGGGAAAGACATCCATCGCCATCACCGGCAATGTGCTGCGCGACTACCTGACCGACCTGTTCCCGATCCTGGAACTGGCCACCTCGGCCAAGATGCTCTCCATCGTCAAACTGATGAATGGCGGCGGCTTGTTCGAAACCGGTGCTGGCGGCTCGGCCCCGAAACACGTGCAACAGCTGATGGAACAGAACCACCTGCGCTGGGACAGCCTTGGTGAGTTCTGTGCGCTTGGAGAAAGCCTGCAGTTCCTCGCAGATGCCCGCAACAATGAAAAAGCCCGCGTGTTGGGAAAAGCGGTTGATGCGGCAACGCAGGGCATCCTCGACAACAACCGTTCGCCATCGCGTAAGGTTGGGGAGCCGGACAACCGCGACAGCCACTACTGGTTCGCCCGCTATTGGGCAGAGGCCTTGGCGGCGCAAGACACGGATGCCGAGCTGGCGGCGCATTTCGCGCCGATCGCGGCAGCCCTTTCCGACAAGGAAAGCGATATCTTGTCCGAACTGGCTGAGGCCCAAGGCGCGCCTGCTGACCTGGGCGGCTACTATCACACCGATGCAGCGAAAACCGCTTCGGTGATGCGCCCCTCGGCCACGCTGAACGCCATTATCGGCTAACCTCGATATATTCTGGACCCAAGCCTGTTCGACCGGGCTTGGGTCACGGTTAAGAGCGTGTGGCGATCTTGCGAAGGACCATGCACCGCGCGGTGGGGTGTCGTGGTGTTAACCAATGCCGCGCCATACCCCCGCCCACGATGCGCATCGAGCGGGAAGGGTCACTCCCATGCCGCGATCCATGAACTGACCTATGAGGTTTGCGACGACCAATCATCGTGCATGGCCCTTATCCCGAAGCGCAGGGCGCGGCTGGGACTGGCGATCCGCGATGTCGCAACCCTCATCTCTCCTGAGCCCCGTG
>JAUIIR010000042.1 GCA_030431485.1 Alphaproteobacteria bacterium | reverse complement strand
GCCAACGTGATCAAGGATGGTTCGGGTTGGTCACTTATATCCGGCCACATCCCCCATTTGTCGCGCCTGCGCCCTACAATACGATGTACGATGACTTCGCCATGCCAGCGGCGCGTGATGCACGGCAGCCGGACTGGCATCCCTACGTCGCAACGGCTCGCCGGAAGAGCAATGTGGCGTCAACCGTGGTGGGGTTCCCGGAACTTGAGAATTGCGATGCCACGACGCGCATGATCCGAAAACTGTATTTCGGTTTGGCTACGGAAGTTGACCATCACATTGGACGCATTCTGCACTGGCTCAAGGATACGGGTCAGTATGATGACACCCTCATCGTTCTGACTGCAGACCACGGAGAAATGCTTGGGGACTACGGTTTGTGGGGGAAAATGACCTTCCACGATGCTGCATTCCAAGTGCCTTTGGTCATACGCCAGCCAAATGCATCGGTGCGTGGACACGTGGTAACCGCGCCGACCGAGTCGATAGATGTCACACCGACCATTCTTGACTGCCTCGGGCTTGATGCGCCGCATTCGATGGACGGAATGAGCCTTAAGCCGTTCCTGGATGGTGGCCATCCAGAGCGCTGGCGCGATGTGTCAGTTTCCGAATTGGATTTTGGCGACCCCATTCGCCCGACGCTGTGGCAGACCGATCATGATTTGTCCCCAGATACGTCGAATCTGGCCGTTCTGCGCCGTGATCAGATGCGATTCGTGCAGTTTGCCGGGGGGCTGCCGCCAATCCTGATGGATGTTTCAGACGGCAATGAGGATCAGAATTTGGCAAAAAATTCAGCACATATGCAGACAATGCTTGATTTGATGCAGGATATGCTTTGCCATCGCATGGCAAACACCGATGGCACATTTTCGCGAACCCTGATTACCGCAGATGGCGTCAAGGTGGCCTCGTGATCCTTTGTCCTGTCACGGACCTGTCACGGTTGTCAGAGATACAAAGCCCGGCTGTTTCGACCGGGCGGAGCATGAAAAGGAGGCGTTTCGCCAGAACGAAGATTTATTCGCGCATCGATCTGCCAACTGAGCGCGCGAAGTCAGGACCATCCGCAATGACCGGACGTTGAACGCACCGGGAAAAAAGGGGGAACAGCCCCCATTCACCACTTGGAACCAACAGGAGACAAAATGAAACGACTTCTACTTTCAGGCGTGGCTTTGATTGCCTTGCCGGCGGCGGCCTATGCCAATTGCCCGGCAGTGACCGTCGCCGATCCGATGGGCGTCGCCGCGGGAGAATTTCCACAGCAATACGAACTGAGTGCCTTCCAGGAAGCCGCTGGCTGCACGATGGAGTTCTCTGCGAACCCCGAAATCGAGGCGTTGAACGCGCAGATCAAAGGCAACCCGGACCTTCCGCCGCTTGCGGATCGTATCCCGGCAGAGCCGCTTGTTGTGATCCCCTATGAAAGCGTCGGTCAGTATGGCGGTGAGCTGAATGTTCTGTCGAACGCGACGGAAGCAGGCACATCCGACTTCCTGTCAGTGCGTCACGTCAGCTTGATGCGCTATTCCGACGATCTGCAGACCATCGTACCGAACGTCGCAAAATCGTGGGAATGGAATGATGATTTCACCCAGCTGACGATCAAGCTGCGTGAAGGCCACAAGTGGTCGGACGGAGCTCCGTTCACCAGTGCGGACATTGTATTCTATCACGACAATCTGATGCTCGACACGAACATCTTTGAAACGCCGAAAGACTACATCACGGTAGCTGGGGAGCCGATGACGGTTGAGGCGCCGGATGATACAACGGTCATCTTCAACCTTCCGGCACCCAAGCCGGGTCTGGTTGCCCACTTTGCGACACACTATTCGCAGCCCTTCCAGCCGAAGCATTTCCTTGGTCAATTCCACCCAGATGTGAACCCGGACGCGGACGCGTATGCTCAAAGCCTTGGCTTTGAAAACGGCTATGATGCGATCCTTGCCTATTACGGCAACTCGGATTGGACTGATACGCCCACACCGATGCTGTCGCGCGCGGATATCGTCGATGGGCTGCCTAAGGCGACATACCCAACTCTTGAGTCGCACATCTACATCAGCGACACGACAGAAGGCCGCAAGCTCGTCGCGAACCCGTATTTCTTCCAGGTCGATCCAACAGGACAACAGCTGCCTTATATCTCGACCCAGGATGAGCTGTACATCAACGACAACGAGGTACGTATCCTCAAGCTCGTGAACGGCGAAGTCGACTATAAGTCTCAGTCTCTGCAACTGGCCTCTGCCCCGATCCTGCTCGAAAATCAGGAGAAGGGGGACTACACCATCCACCTGCGTCCCGAGATCACAATGGGCGTGTTCGGCTTCAACGTGACGCACGAAGACCCGGCTAAGCGTGAAGTCTTTGGAAACCTTGCATTCCGCGAGGCAATGTCCGTGGCCATCAACCGCGCAGAACTGAATGAGATCGGCTTCTTCGGTCAAGGTACACCGCAGCAATACGTTGGCTTTTCGCCTCTGCCGGAATTCGTTGATCAAAGCTGGCTTCAGTATAAAGCCGAATACGATCCAGAAGCTGCCAAGGCTGCACTGGACGGAATTGGTATGGTTGACACAGACGGAGATGGTTTCCGTGAACTTCCGAACGGCGATAAGCTTGTTCTGAATCTGAACTTCTCCACCCAGGGGATTGCCGGTCAAACTGTTGAACTCGTCGCGCAGAACTGGGCCGATGTTGGTATTCAATCCGTCGTCAAAGAAGTGACTCCAGACGAATATCGCTCGGCACAATCTTCGAACCAGTTGGACGTTGTGATGTGGCGCAAGTCGCAGCCGCTGGCCATTGTTCTTGGCAACAACGAGCTGTGGGTGCCGCCCTACGAGAACTATTTCGGTGTTCGCAACGCAATGCTTTGGGCCGAATGGATCGACTCTGACGGTGCCGCTGGTGTTGAGCCGCCGCAGTGGGCAAAAGACATGATCGACGACATCAATGCGCTTCAGTCCGCCGCACAAGGAACGGCCGAGTTCGAACAACTCGCATCGGACCTCGTTTCGGCAATGGTTGAAAACATGATGTTCATCGGGACGGTCAATGCACCTGCGCCGATCTATCAGCAGAACAAGCTGAAGAACTTTGCAGACTTCAAGACGCACTCCTACGAGTACTACCGGACCTATCCGTACCGGGCCACGCAGTGGTGGCTGGACGAATAAAGCCGCAAGAATGTCGCTGCGGGCAGATCCTGTCTGTCCGCAGTGGCCTATCCAATGACCGTCGTCTGGAAAAAACCCGGGTCAATCGGGACACGGACATCTAGCAGGGGCACCACTCATGTTGAATTTTGCGCGTTTCGTGCTGACCCGCGCTGTGCTTGCGATGATCACACTTGTCATCGTGTCCCTTGTCGTGTTCTCGCTGATGGAATTGGTGCCCGGCGATTGCGCTGAACGCTACCTCGCGTTCAAGAACACGCAAGGCTCTGGCATTTCAGTCGCCGATATCGAAGCCGAGCGCGCGCGCCTCGGACTGGATCGCCCTTTCCTCGAACGTTGGGGCAAGTGGATCGTCAACGCATTTCAGGGTGAATTCGGGGACAGTTGTATCCTCCGGGTGAATATCGCGCAGCTTCTGGGTGACAAGTTCTGGATTTCACTGGGTTTGTGCCTGGCGTCGCTAGCTCTTGCATATGCCATCGCTCTACCCGTCGGCATCATTGCTGCGGCATCGAACAACGCCGTTCTAAACAACTCGCTGCGCCTGTTCAGCTATCTCGGTCTTGCGATGCCGAACTTTCTGCTCGCGCTGATGATCATGTTATTCTCGACCGTGTATTTCGGAGACACTTTGACTGGGTTGTTCTCGGCTGAGTATCGAGATGCGCCGTGGAGTTTTGACAGGTTGCTGGATCTGCTCAGCAACGCGTGGCTTCCAATCTTCATTCTGGGTTGGTCGGCCACAGCATTCGCGCTTCAAACCGTACGCGCGCTCATGTCGGACGAGATTGGCAAGCTCTATGTCACAGCGGCTGAAGCCCGCGGGGTTCATGGACGCAAACTGCTCTGGAATTATCCTGCACGACACGCGCTCGGGCCAATCGTCAATAGCTTGGGCTTTGACCTGAACCGCATCTTCAACGAGTTGCCCATCGTGGCTTTGATCCTGACGCTGACCGAGGCTGGGGCATTGCTTATCGAGGCCTTGGCTCGGTCGAACGACCAGCAGCTTGCAGGAGCTATCATCTTCCTTTTGACCGCGTCCATCGTGACGCTCAATTTCCTGACGGATGTGTTGCTGGCGGTACTTGATCCGCGCGTCCGCAAGAGCATTGTGAGGTGACGCCATGACGACGACACCCGATCCCCAAAAGCCCAACCTTGCCGAGACAACCGGCCCGCATGTGCAGGTAGTTGAAACCGAGGACTCAGTTAAGCGGCGCTCAAAAGAGGCCTATTTCACAGCGTCACAGGGGCAATTGATCTGGGCACGGTTCAAGAAACAGCGCTCGGCGATGATTGCGGCTTGCGTGCTGGTTTTTCTCATGCTGTCAGGCATCTTTGCGCCGTTCCTGTCACCTTACGATCCGACGATTGCAGGCAAGAATGACGATTACCTGAACGGTGCGCCGCAGGTGCCGATGTTCTGCGACACCAATGGCTGTTCACTCAGGCCATTTGTGCATGCTGTCGAACGCGAACGCTCGTTGGCGACGAACTTTCGGTGGGTGACCACCGTCAATGAAGACGAACGCAACTACGTGTATTTCTTTGTCGAGGGATGGGAGTACAAACTGTTCGGGTTTATCCCGATGGACACGCATCTGTTCGGCACTCAAGACGGTTTCGTGCATGTCTTTGGCACCGATGCCAGCGGCAAGGACATCTTCTCTCGGACGTTCCACGCGATCTGGACCTCGCTCCAGGTCGGTACGATCGGGGTGTTCATTGCGTTCGTTTTGGCGCTCGTGATTGGCGGTGTGTCCGGCTACTATGGTGGCTGGGTGGACTCCATTCTGCAAATGATCACCGATGCCGTTCGAACAGTGCCCGCGATCCCGCTGTTCATGGCTGTCGCGGCTTTCATGCCACCTGAGATGACGGCCGAACAACGGTTCTTCTATATCTCGCTCATACTTGGTTTGATCGGCTGGCCCACTTTGGCGCGACGTGTGCGAACACACCTTCTGACAGAGCGGAACCAGGAATACGTTCTGGCGGCTCAGCTTTGCGGAGCGTCATCGGGCCACGTGATCCGGCGCCATTTGCTGCCCAGCTTCACCAGCTATATCATCGTCGATCTTGTGATCTCGTTCCCGTACATGGTGCTGTCAGAAACAGCGCTTTCTTTCATAGGCCTTGGCCTGAAGGACCCAGTCAATAGCCTTGGCGTCATGCTCCAGAATGTGACCAGTGCGGACGTTCTACTCAACTATCAATGGTACTTCATCCCGGTGATCTTCTTCATCGCATTGGTGATGGCGTTTGTGTTTGTCGGCGACGGTTTGCGCGACGCGGCAGACCCCTATTCGGATAACAACAAATGAGCCTGATCGACGTTCAAAATCTGACGCTCAAATTCCGGACCGACGAGGGTTTGATCACCGCGGTCGACAACGTGAGCTTTTCGCTGAACAAAGGCGAAGTGATGGGGCTGGTCGGAGAGTCCGGTTCCGGCAAATCTGTGACCGCCAAATCGTTGATGCACCTGAATGCGCGCAATGCGGTTTACAGTCCTGAGAGCAAAATCACATTGCACACTGATAAAGGACCGGTGGATGTCCTGTCCCTGAAGACTCCGCGCGAATTGAACATTGTGCGCGGCGGTGCCGTGTCCATGATCTTCCAGGAACCGATGGCCAGTTTCGCGCCGGCGATTACCATCGGCAAGCAAATGGTCGAGCAATTGCAGTTGCATGGCGACTACTCAAAAGAGCAAGCCAAAAACATCAGTATTGAAATGCTGGACCGCGTTGGTATCTCCGATGCGTCAAAGCGTTTTGATCAATATGCATTCGAGCTTTCGGGCGGTATGCGTCAACGCGCGATGATTGCGATGGCGCTCTCGACCCAGCCAAAACTCCTGATAGCTGACGAACCTACAACCGCGCTGGATGTGACCATCCAGGCGCAGGTGATCGACCTGATGAAAGACCTGGTGTCCGAGTTCCACATGGGCATTGTTTTTATCACGCATGATCTTGGCGTGGTGGCGCAGACTGCAGACAAGGTGAATGTGATGTACCTTGGCAGAATGATCGAAGAAGGCCCGGTCCGCGAGGTTATTCGCAACCCCAAGCATCCCTACACGCAAGGTTTGTTGGCCGCGCTCCCGAAATTGGATGATCTGGACTCACCTCTGACACCGGTGCCGGGTGATATCCCGTCTCCGCTGGAGCGACCGACTGGCTGCGTATTCCACACTCGCTGTTCCAAAGTGGTGGGAGATGTCTGTATGTCCGTCGATCCGACAGAGCGGCAGATTGAGAATGCACATAAAGTGGCCTGCCATATCTATGACGAGGTGCCAGCATGAGTGATGTTCTGATCCGTGCCAAAGGCCTCTCGGTGGGTTTCCCCATTGGTGGCGGGCTGTTCAATAAGCAGATCCTCAAGGCTGTAGACAATGTATCGCTCGACATAGAGAAAGGGTCTTTCTTTGGGCTTGTTGGTGAAAGTGGTTCAGGCAAGACAACGCTTGGACGTGCTTTGCTGAAAGCGGCTCCAATTACTGGCGGTGGCGCGCACTACAGTGATGGAGAGGTTGACTATGACCTTGAAAACATTACGAAGGAACAGCTTAGAGATTACCGCAAACGTGCGCAGTTGATCTTTCAAGACCCATACGCAGCGCTGAGCCCGCGTATGACGGTGCGGGACATCATCGCGGAACCACTCGAAGTTATGGGCTTGACGAAAACCCGGGCTGAAACCGACGCGCGTGTTCGGGAGATCGCCGCGAAGTGCCGGCTGAATCTAGAGCATCTGCGTCGTTTTCCGCACGCGTTTTCCGGTGGGCAGCGTCAGCGCATCTCAATCGCCCGCGCGCTTGTCTCAGCGCCGAAATTCATCGTGGCCGATGAAAGTGTTGCCGCACTGGACGTGTCCATCCAAGCCGATGTGTTGAATCTGCTCAAGCAGATCCAGACGGACATGGGTCTGACGTTCATGTTCATCAGTCATGACCTTTCAGTTGTGGCTCATACCTGTGACCATGTCGCTGTGATGTATCTTGGGCGGCTGGTCGAAACTGCGCCAACCCGCAAGTTGTTCGCGGCGCCGCGTCATCCATATACCAAGGCTCTGTTCTCCGCGATCCCATCACTTGATCCTGATGATCGCGGGACAGCGCAAAAGCTGACCGGCGAGATTCCGTCACCGACAAATCAGCCATCTGGTTGCAAGTTCCACACCCGCTGCCCGTTTGCTATTGACCATTGCAAACAAGTCGAGCCAAAGCTTGAGACGGACGATACCGGGCATGACGTGGCCTGCCATCGCTGGAAAGAACTGATGGCTCCCCAAGCGGCGTGATCAGCTGTCAATCATGCGGCGTTGAGGTGCATGTGTGCGCACCTTTGCGAGATCTTCTTCCAAGACGGGTGACAGGGCGAGTGCTCCGCTTTGACTGAGCCGTGTCGAAGTGACGTAGTCACTGGATAGTCCGCCTCTTGCATCACAGCGGGTGCTTGAACAGAAAGCCCTCCAAGTGTCCACGTAGGTCATCAGCCCAAGCCGCGCAAAACCATTGAATAGACTGTCCACATCTGCGTGCAGGTCAGAAGCATCTGCCAGCGAAATGGTATGAGACAGCGTTGGCATCCCCAGGTACATACCCACTCCAGGCAAACTGGCCCGCGCCGCCATTTCGGCGTTGAAGCGCGGCTGAGAGGGAACCTGGCGAAGAACCGAAACACGCAAGCCCTTTCCTCTCAGTGTTTCAAGAGTGTCGAGAGCAGCGGCTGCGACATAGTCGTTTTGCCGTGTGATATCGAATGGGCTGCCATCAATCGGGCCAAGGCGAACCGGGGCACGCTGGAAAAGCTCGGCATCTGTGATTCCAAGATAGTAGGTCCAATCTGCCACCAAGGTGACTTGGCGAATGCTGCGCAAATGCGAAAGCGCCTGAACAATCTGAGCAGATTGTCGATCACACTGCTGTCCGGATGCCTCAGTGTGGGCAGAAAACCGACTTTGCAAACCGTCCAGCGGGATGCAATTCGACCGCGCAATAATCAGGGTAGGCAACTGGGCGCGCCGCGCCGCCTCTGCGAGACCGACGCGCAGAGTGTCCAATTGGTGATCACCCCAGATCAGGGCCTTGGGCGGCCCATCTGGCCCTAGTCGGCAAACATCAAGGCCGGCCAACGGACCGTCAGTCATTTGCGGGCAAACGAAAGCTGGCGCTTCGGCCTCCAACGCATGGATGTAGGCCTGCGCGTTCGCAGGAAACCTCAGTTGCAATCCTTGGGTCGTCAAACCAATTAGGCCATTGATGAACAGAACCGCCGCAACCGCGCCACTGATCACCAATTGATTTGATCCCCGACGCTGCTCGATACGTTGCCAGATTGTCCAGGAGCCAATGGCGAACAATAGACATGGAACGATCAAGACGAGGTATTCTGTCTGCGTGACTTCTGACACGCGCAGGGCCGATGCAAGATGGGTCAAGGGAACGGCCCAAAGGAATGTGTGCAACACCATACCGAACCAACGCCTGCGCATGGCGGTCATGTCCGGCCGCAACTCCCGAGGCCGGCTGCCAAGGTAGAGAAAGGCAAGGCCAATTGCGACAAGCGCCCGCGCTGCCAACGTGTCACCTGTAGCGGCAATGACCATGATTCCGGCAACAAAATTGATCACGCCGATCAACGTAGCGTATTCAAGAACACGGAATTTGCTGATGATAATGAAGGGGATTGCCCCGAACAAAAAGGCCCACAACCCGCCGATTGGAAGAAGCTGAACAACTGGGCTGTCGTTAGTCGACAGGACCAGTGACGTTCCAGCCATCGCCGTGAGAACCAGCAGCAAGCGAACAACATTCTTGGATAGGCGCCAATAGAGCAGGCTGAGGATCAGGCAGCACTGCCCGATCAAGGCGGGAATCCACAGGTGATCAAACAGTCCGACAAACCGTTGAGATGAGTCCACCGGAAAGAAGACGAGCCCAAAATTGGTGGTGAACGTAGCTGCCTGTAACAGAGCATTCCCAAGGATCTTATACTCCTCGGGTAGAAATATCATCCACCCGACCGCGAACATAAGCAGTGCACAGCACAGGACGCCAATGAAGTACGCCTGCAATACACAGATCACTTGCGCTCGGTAAATCTCAGGGCCTCTGATCAGCTGATTTGCGCACCAAGCGCCGCAAAAGACCAAGATCATATCCTTGGCAAATGCATCGGCGCCAACTTGTCCTGCCCCAAGCGCGGCAAGCACAAAGGCGAAGCATGCAAGCGCAAGAAGGAACTGCCGCATCTCGGACCGAGCGGCTTCAGAGTCTTTCAGAACGAAGACGTCTGATAGTCGAAGGGAGGACTGGATTGACACGCTACCACAATATTACAAGAACGGCCCCCACCGTTTGATCAAATTACTTCATTCCCGGCCGCTCCGGCAATGCGGGATTCCGAAACAGTGTGTTGTGCTGATCAGGGAATTGTTGAGCGAATTGGCCTTAATCCAGCCTCGAAAATGTCTGGTTTTGGTGCGTCACTCTCCACAACAAGCCAGTCATAAACTCGGCGCATCTGGTATGCCTTGCAGTCCCACAGAAAATAATCTTCGACCCGCTGGCGCGCCTTCCTAGACATGTGGTCAAGCGATGCAGGGTTCTGTGACAGTTTCGTCAGAATCTCGCGGAAACCCGATATGATATCGTCACGGCTCCCACAGGGCGTTTTGAAGCCGGTATCGTCCGTCACAAGCTCGCCGGGGCCGGCGTAGTCGACGACGACCGGCACCACGCCCAAGGCCATCGCTTCTAACACAACACCGCCTCCGAATTCCCGGATCGACGGGAAACTCAGGATGTGAGACTGGCTGAGAATGGTCTGTACCTCTTCATGCGGAAGCCATTTATGAAAGGTCAGAGTGTCTCCACATCCCAATGCAGTCGCCTGAACTTGCAATTGCTCGAGCATCGGGCCATCGCCAACGATATCCAATGTCATGCTACCGTTCCGAAGCAGGTCCGCAGCAGCCTCGATCAGCATGTCGGGGCCCTTGTATGGGACCAAACGACCAACAAAGCAGGCTTTCAACACATCCCCAATGGGCTGCGCAATCTTGTTAAAGCGTGTGGGGTCAATGCCATTTTCGGGGATGTAGACCGTTTTCTCCTGATAGGCGTCAGGTATTTCGCTTTGAGTGTGGCGTGACCCGACAATGATCGCCGACGCGTTTTTAAGTGTGTCAGCGCGGCCAGGCAGGTGTTTGTAGGCGCTGCGCATATAGCTCAACCATTCTTTTTCCGCCCGTCTCTCGGCATCGAAATGTTTGGGCCAAGGGACCCCGCCATTCAGCGTACCGAGTACGAAAGGTACTCTGGCACGTCTAACCTTTTTGGCGATCGGGGAGGCGATTGTAGGACTAAGAGGAGTAATGCGATGTACGATGTCAAAGTGTCCTGCGGATATCGATGAACCGAACTCTTTCCAAACCAGATGCTCAAACCAAGGATACATCAGTGCGTTGATGGCTTGGAGGGTGGTCCAACCCTTTCCTTCGCCCATCCGGAGCTTTTCAGCTAGCGCCCAAAGAGGCCGAGCGACCGTCTCCGAGTCTATCGCAGTAAAATCCCGCCCCTCGATCAAACCAGCACGCAGGATCGCATCTCGATTGCGCACTTGCGTGACCATATGCACGTCTGCGACGTCTCTGAGCGCCTGCGCCATGGACCATCCAACCAGTGGCACGCTCACCCACTCTGGATTGGCGGCCTCGGCAATGGCCAGGACCCGCGGGCGCGCTGATTTGAAGGTGGTCATAGGTTCAAGGTGTTCCTAAATGACGGGGCGCCATTGCAACCGCTGTTCTGATTGAAACTCTTCCCTGCCATCGCGCAGGGTTTCCGCGTAGCCCAACAACGCACCGGCCATCAACCAGGTCAATGGGGTGAGTGTTGCGTTGGGAAGCAGGTCAAACACATTGACCGAAAGCAGAAGCGCCAACGGAGCAAGGAGAAAGGAATAGCTGTCAGCTGTGCGATGGCGAGTCTCGCGCCAGAGTAGGAAGACTGGCAGAAGCAACAAGCCAAATTCCGCAAGAAAGCCGAGCCAGCCCAACTGACCAATCAGAATAATCCACCGACCATCGGTGATCGTTTCGATCATACCATTGGACGGGTTCATGATTTGATTGCGATCGTAGTTTCCCCAGCCAAAAAGCGGTTTCGCTTGCGCGCGTTCGAGAAGTCGGTTTTCGTTTGTGAACCGAAACTCCAGGGACGCGGCGCGATCCGGGTCAATGCTTGCAGCGGCTTCAAGAATCTGTGTTTCCGGGACCAGACCGACGCCTTTCATGGCGGGGTAGGTCATTGCGAAGATTGCGATGCACAGAGCAAGTCGCATCTGCCAGCGCGCGCTGAATGCAACAATTGTTGGAATCAACGCTGCGGCAAACAGCCATGCTCCCAGGGATTTGGAGAGTACCAAGACAGTGGTCAGGTAAAGAGCCGCGCCAAAGACTGTCCATTTACGCTTGAAGTTGCCATATTTCCAAAGAGCGTACGCCGCTACGATTGACATCAGCAGAAAGAAGGCAGCCCAAATCCCGTGGTTCAGAAAGACCATCGGGCGGAACCCGCCGAAGCGCATCGTTTGCGAGAAATCATGCTGATAGTAGCCGTAGACCCACAGGTTCAACTGAGGTGACAGGCGGATCTCGATCAGCATGGGCACTGAATAGACCAATCCGCCAACCATCAATGCGATCAGCAGGTCTCTTTGGTCTCTGGCCGTATTCAGAAAACGTCGCGCCAAAAGGAACGGTAGGGCAAGCAGGGATTGTTGGATGACGAAGCCGATGGAATCTTTGATTGTCATCCCCTGGATTGTGAAATTTCCCCAATACACGGGCTGCATGTTGAACAATGCTGTCGCAATTGGCGAAAACAAGAACATCAAGAGCAATCCGATCGCCACCGGGCTGCGCGGGAGCGGATTGAAGTTTTGCGGATACATCCGGAACCACATCACAAACGCGCTCAACGCCGGAATCGTGTGTTTTGTGAGCGGTGGCAGCAACGGGAAATCGAACCCCGCCGGAGGTTCAGGGAGAAAGAGATACCCTACGATCAGGGTTGCAAGCACAGCACGGCCGGGCGGCAGCTTCTGAAACAGAACAACTGCCACCAATGGCCAGATGGCCAGCGCTAGAAGTGCCAAAGGGTTTGGCATTGGTACCCCGCCATTATTTTGCCTCTGGGCGAGTGCTTGGTTGACTAACGCGCGAGCAAAGCGCGTGCCAGTGTTTGGTCTCTGATCTCCGTAGCATAGTGCTCGGCAAATTCGTCACAAATGGTGCCGGATTGTAGCAAATACATGACTCTCAATGGCCGTCGATGTCGTTGGGGCTCATAAGGCACCTTTCATTTTGGCTATAAACGGCGCGCCAAAGTGGCCCTATTGGCCGCGGCGACTCATCGCTAGTGTCCGCGCAATCGCGCAGGCCGCTCGTGCCGCGCCCTTCTCAGGGAGAGCCACCATGAAAATGACCACCGAAGAAGCCTTTGTCAAAGTCCTGCAGATGCATGGCATCGAACATGCATTCGGAATTATCGGATCGGCCTTTATGCCGATCTCGGATATATTCCCGAAAGCCGGGATCACTTTCTGGGACTGCGCTCACGAAGGCTCTGGCGGCATGATGGCCGATGGCTTCACCCGCGCATCTGGCAAGATGAGCATGATGATCGCGCAGAATGGGCCGGGCATCACTAACTTTGTCACGGCTGTGAAAACGGCCTATTGGAACCACACGCCGCTTCTTCTGGTCACGCCGCAGGCCGCTAACAAGACAATCGGACAGGGCGGTTTCCAGGAAGTCGAGCAGATGAAGCTATTCGAAGACATGGTCGCCTATCAAGAAGAAGTGCGTGACGCATCCCGCGTGGCCGAAGTGCTGAACCGCGTGATCCTGAACGCCAAGCGCGCGTCCGCGCCGGCACAGATCAACATGCCGCGCGATTTCTGGACGCAGGTCATCGACATCGAGTTGCCCGAAGTCGTTGAATTCGAGCGCCCGTCCGGTGGCGAAAGTGCAATCCAGAAGGCAGCTGACCTTCTGTCGAGCGCTAAGAACCCGGTCATCTTGAACGGTGCCGGTGTTGTCCTTGCCGGTGCGATCCCCGCATCCATGTCGCTTGCCGAACGCCTGACCGCGCCTGTCTGTGTGGGTTACCAGCACAACGACGCCTTCCCTGGTTCGCACCCTCTTTTTGCTGGTCCTCTGGGCTACAATGGGTCCAAAGCGGCGATGGAACTGATCTCGGGCGCAGACGTCGTTTTGTGCCTCGGCACACGCTTGAACCCGTTCTCGACCTTGCCGGGGTACGGCATCGACTACTGGCCCAAGGACGCAAAAATCATTCAGGTGGACATCAATCCTGACCGCATCGGTTTGACCAAAAAGGTCAGCGTCGGCATTGTCGGCGATGCGAAAAAGGTGGCAGAAGGCATTCTTGCTCGCCTGTCCGACACTGCAGGTGATGAAGGACGCGACGACCGTCAGGCGCACATCGCCAAGACCAAGTCCACCTGGGCGCAGCAACTGTCCAGCATGGATCACGAGCAGGACGATCCCGGTACGACCTGGAACGAACGCGCCCGCGCTGCCAAACCGGATTGGATGAGCCCGCGCATGGCATGGCGAGCAATCCAATCGGCGCTGCCGAAAGAGGCGATCATTTCGTCTGACATCGGCAACAACTGCGCCATCGGCAACGCGTATCCGACCTTTGAGGAGGGCCGCAAATACCTCGCGCCGGGTCTCTTCGGCCCCTGTGGATACGGCTTGCCGTCCATCGTAGGCGCGAAGATTGGTTGCCCGGATGTGCCAGTTGTCGGATTTGCCGGCGATGGGGCGTTCGGAATTGCCGTCACCGAGTTGACCGCGATTGGCCGTCCAGAGTGGCCAGCGATCACCCAGATTGTGTTCCGTAACTACCAGTGGGGCGCGGAAAAACGGAACTCGACGCTCTGGTATGACGACAACTTCGTCGGCACCGAGCTGGATGAGGGCGTCAGCTATGCTGCCATCGCTAAGGCCTGTGGTCTGCAGGGTATCGTCGCCCGCACGATGGACGAGCTGCGCGATGCACTGAACACCGCGATCAAGGACCAGATGGAAAACGGCAAGACCACACTGATCGAAGCCATGATCAACCAGGAGCTGGGCGAGCCGTTCCGCCGTGATGCAATGAAGACACCTGTTGCGGTTGCCGGAATTGACCCGGCGGATATGCGCCCGCAAAAGGTAGCCTGATTATGGCCGGCCCCGCAGAAACCGGACCTGTCTTGGTCCTTAATGCGGGGTCGTCCTCGATAAAATTCGCACTGTTCGATGCGGAGTTCGCTGAGATCCTGTCGGGCATGGCCGAGGCGATCGGCGGCGCGTCACGCCTCCGTATAGGAGACGACGACCAAGACCTTCCTCTGATTGATCACCGTGCCGCATTGAAAGCCATTCTGAAAGCATTGGCAGATCGTGGCATCACGCCTGATGCGTTGCGCGCGGTGGGTCATCGTGTGGTACATGGCGGGCGGAAGTTGACTGCGCCGATGCGCGTCACCGACGAGGTGCGCACGGAGATTGGCAACTGCACGCCACTCGCACCTCTTCACAATCCGCACAATCTTGCCCCGATGGAAGAGCTGTCCCGGCTTGCACCGAATGTGCCGCAGTTTGCCAGCTTTGATACGTCCTTCCACGCGACGAATCCGAGCGTGGCGACGCGCTATGCCATTCCTAAGATGATGGAGACCAAGGGCATCCGTCGATATGGCTTCCACGGCTTGAGCTATGCGTCGCTGGTGCGTCGTTTGCCGGAAGTGTCCGGTGAACCGCTGCCGTCGCGGCTCTTGGCATTCCATCTCGGCAACGGCGCGTCCCTCTGCGCGATACACAATGGCCAGTCGATTGCGACCACGATGGGCTATTCGCCACTTGATGGACTGACGATGGGAACGCGGTCCGGTGGCATTGATGCAAATGCAGTGCTGCGTCTTGTTGAAGTCAACGGAGTCGAGCGCACCAAGGCAATCCTCAATCACGAAAGTGGGTTGCTCGGCCTGTCGGGTGGCAAATCGGACATGCGCAAACTGTTGCTCGATCCGTCAGCCGATAGTAAATTTGCGATAGAGCATTTCTGTTATTGGACCTTGCGCCATGCCGGGTCTTTGATCGCCGCGCTCGAAGGCGTTGATGCAATCGCTTTTACGGGAGGCATTGGCGAAAACGCTGTAGGCGTGCGCGCCCGTCTCTTGCGGGGATTGGAGTGGTTGGGTGTGCGGACAAATCCCGACTTCAATCACCGCAATGGTCCGCGCCTGCACTCCGATAGCTCAAAAGTTTCCGTTTGGGTCATTCCGGCAGAGGAAGAGCGTATGATCGCTTTGGACGCCGTGGCCCTGTTGGAGGCTGAATGAGCTTTCAAACTCAATTGTGCTGCGCCAGAGCGATGGTGACCAGTGTAGATGCCACGATGTCATCTATTGTAGCGCCGCGGCTCAGGTCACAGACCGGTTTGGCAAAGCCTTGCAGGAAGGGTCCGATCGCTTGGGCGCCTGCAAGTTCCTGGCACAGCTTATACGCGATGTTGCCAGCATCCAGAGATGGGAAGACCAGCACATTTGCCTCGCCTTGGCCCAAACCCTTCTTGGCGGCGATGGTGGCGTTCAGCGCCGCATCTGCCTGCACCGGTCCGACAAAGCCGGTTGCTTCCGCCACTGCGCGCACCCGTTCCACGCTGTCGCCGGCGCCACTGGAGCCCGTCGAAAAGGACAAAAGCGCGACCCGCGCATTGCCAAGCAAGGCGTTTGCCGTGTCAGCCGACGCCCGCGCAATGGCTTCCAGCGCCGCTGCATCCGGTGCCACGTTCACCGCACAATCAGCAAAAACGAATTCACGCCCGTCCGGGAAGACCATCAGGAAATACGAAGACGGGATCGCCACGTCCTCAGCCAGACCAATCGCCATGCTGGCCGCTTCGATTACGCGTCGCGTCGGGCTGTCCGCGCCTGCGACCATTGCGTCCGCTTCGCCTGCCGCGACCATTGCAGCGGCGCGGTA
Source organism: Alphaproteobacteria bacterium (assembly GCA_030431485.1). GTDB lineage: Bacteria > Pseudomonadota > Alphaproteobacteria > Rhodobacterales > Rhodobacteraceae > Marivita. The sequence goes on along the minus strand of JAUIIR010000042.1, from coordinate 20,047 downwards.
CAAAGGTTTCTGCAAAAGCCGACGGGCCAGCGCCTCTTTCATCCCGCGGGCCGAGACGAGGGCTGCAACCTGCGCCTCTGTGGTCTCTTCGGTCACACCAAGCACGACACATAACCCATCCGCAGTCAATCTCTCCGTCGCCTCTTCGACACGCGGATCGTCCTGTTCTGGGAACACGACGCGTGTCGTTGACCCTGCTGCTGCGGTACGTGCCTTGTCCAGTACGCTCATCTCACCCTCCCATTTCCGGCCGCAAAGGAGCCTTCAATGACCGAAAACGTCAAGATCAACCGTGGTTTGAAGGGGGTCTATTTTGAACGGTCCGGCGTGAGCGACATCGACGGGGCGGCGGGCACGCTTCATTACCGTGGCTATTCGATCCACGACCTTGCGACCCACGCGACCTTCGAAGAGGTCTGTCACCTGCTCATGAAAGGCGAGTTGCCGAACGCGGCCGAACTCGCAGCCTTCGACGCAGAACTGCGCGAGGCGCGGGCTGTGCCGGATGCGGTTCTCGACATCATCCGCGTGTGCAAGGACGGCCACCCGATGGACGTGCTGCGCACGGCGGTGTCAGCACTGGCGGCATTGGAGCCGGACGGCCTTGCTACCGGCGAAGAAGCGTTCTTGCGCAACGGCATGCGCCTGACTGCGCAAGTGCCCACGCTGGTCGCAGCGCATGAAGCGATCCGCAACGGTCGTGATCCTGTTGCCCCGGATGAAAGCCTCAGCCATGCCGCCAACTGGCTCTGGATGCTCAAGGGCGAGAAACCTTCTGAGGATGCCGCGCGTCTGGCTGATGTGGATTTTGTGCTGCACGCCGAGCACGGTGCCAACGCCTCCAGTTTTGCAGCGCGGGTGACAGTCGGGACCGAGGCAAACCTGCACGGTGCCGTCGTGACCGCGCTTAGCACGCTGGCGGGTCCCGCGCATGGCGGTGCGGCGGAAGACGTGATGAAGATGGTGCATGAGATCGGAACACCGGACAAAGCGGCCGAATACGTGAAGACCAAGCGCGCCAACCGCGAAGCGGTGACTGGTTTTGGACACCGCGTCTACCGCGCTGAAGATCCCCGCGCGCGGCACATGCGTGAGGGTGTCCGCAAGCTGGGTGAGGAAATGGGCGCACCCGAATGGTACGAGATCCTGCAAGCGGTTGTCGAAGCGATGAAACCCTATAGCCGCCACGGTCTGAACGTGAACGTGGATTTCTATTCTGGCGTGATCTACCAGCTGCATGGCATCCCGATGGACCTTTACATTCCGATCTTCGCCATCGGACGGATGCCGGGCTGGGTGATTCAGTGCATCGAACAGCAACGCGGCAATATCCTGATCCGTCCGCTCACGCTCTACAACGGGCCGGAGCCGCGCAATTGGGTGCCACTTGACGCCCGATAAGACGGAAATGTAAGCGCTTGCATTATGCGCCTTTACCATCGGCGCAGAAACATGAACACTGTCACCAATTCTGACCGGGGCGACACCCGGCGGATCAGGGAGGATAGATATGGGCCACGTCCAGCCAGAGCTGAACCTGTCACCAAAAGTCTCGGACGAGGTGCGTAAAACCACCTGCTACATGTGCGCCTGCCGCTGCGGGATCAACGTGCACATGAAGGACGGTAAGGTCGCCTATATCGAAGGCAACCGCGATCATCCGGTGAACCGCGGGGTGCTCTGCGCGAAGGGCAGCGCGGGCATCATGCAGCACAACGCGCCGTCGCGTCTACGTGCGCCTTTAAAGCGGGTTGGTCCGCGAGGGTCGGGTGAGTTTGAGGAAATAAGTTGGGACGAGGCGCTTCAAATCGCAACCGATTGGCTCAAGCCGATCCGCGACACCGCGCCCGAAAAGCTGGCGTTCTTCACCGGGCGCGACCAGTCGCAATCTTTCACCAGCTTCTGGGCGCAGAATTTCGGCACGCCGAACTACGCAGCGCATGGCGGGTTCTGTTCCGTGAACATGGCTGCTGCTGGCATTTACACGATGGGCGGCGCTTTCTGGGAATTTGGACAGCCCGATTGGGACCATACCAAGTTGTTCATGCTGTTCGGCGTGGCCGAGGACCACGACAGCAATCCGATCAAGATGGGCCTTGGCAAGATCAAGGCGCGGGGAGCCAAGGTGATTGGCGTCAACCCGATCCGCACCGGCTACAACGCGATTGCGGATGATTGGGTTGGCATTACGCCGGGCACCGATGGGTTGTTCATTCTGTCGCTGGTGCATGAGTTGATGAAGGCCGGGAAGATCGATCTCGACTACCTCGCCCGCTACACCAACGCGCCTGTGCTGGTGAATGGCGATCCGAAGTCGGCGGAACACGGTCTGTTCCTCAAGGATGACAACGGCAAGCCGTTGGTCATGGACCGTGTGACAGGCAAGCTGACCCCGTTCGACCAGTCCGGCGTCAAACCTGATCTAAGTGCGAGCTACCGCCATGCCGGGATCACGCACAAGACAGTCATGCACCTGATGGCCGAACGCTATCTTGATCCGCAATATGCCCCCGAAGCGGTGGCCGAAACCTGCGGCGTGTCTGCCACCAAGATCAAACGCATCGCGGCCGAGATTGCCCGCGTCGCCTTTGACGAAGCCATCGAGATTGACCAGCCCTGGACCGATTTCCGTGGCGAGAAGCATGACAAGATGCTGGGTCGCCCGGTCAGCTTCCATGCGATGCGCGGGATCAGCGCGCACTCCAACGGCTTCCAGACCTGCCGTGCGCTGCATGTGCTGCAAATCCTGCTGGGGGCGGTCGAAACCCCCGGTGGGTTCCGGTTCAAACCGCCTTACCCCAAGCCCGCGACAGCGCATCCCAAGCCGCATTGCAAGGTGACACCGGGCAAGCCGCTGGACGGGCCGCATCTTGGCTTTGTGCATGGTCCCGATGATCTTTGCATCAAGGACGATGGAACCCCTGCGCGCATCGACAAGGCGTTCACATGGGAAAATCCGATGAGCGCCCATGGCCTGATGCACATGGTCATTTCCAACGCCTATGCCGGTGATCCCTACAAGATCGACACGCTGTTCATGTACATGGCGAACATGTCGTGGAATTCGACGATGAACACGTCGGGCGTGATGAAGATGCTGACGGACACGGACGAAAACGGCGACTACGTGATCCCGCGCATCATCTATTCCGATGCCTATTCGTCCGAGATGGTCGCCTATGCCGACCTGATCCTGCCCGACACGACCTATCTGGAACGGCACGACTGCATCTCGCTCCTCGACCGTCCGATCTGCGAAGCGGACGCGGCAGCCGATGCGATCCGTTGGCCGGTGGTCGAACCGGACCGCGATGTGCGCGGGTTCCAATCCGTGCTCTGTGAATTGGGCGCAAAGCTCGATCTGCCCGGTTTTGTGAACGACGACGGCAGCCAGAAATACGCCGATTACGCCGATTACATCACCCACCACCAGCGCCGTCCCGGTGTTGGCCCCCTTGCCGGATGGCGCATGGGTGAAGACGGCCTGACCGGTGGACGTGGCGACGTGAACGAGGCGCAGATCGACAGCTATATCGCGAATGGCGGGTTCTGGATGGCGCATGTGCCCGAGGAGGGGCTGTACTACAAACCGTGGAACAAAGCCTATCAGGACTGGGCGGTGGAAATCGGCCTCTATGATGCGGCGGCGCCTTACATCTTCCAGCTTTACGTCGAACCCATGCGCAAATTCCAATTGGCCGCCGAAGGGCATGGCGACCGCCAGCCGCCGGATCACCTGCGTGAACGGATCAAAGAAACGCTCGATCCACTGCCAATCTGGTACGCGCCATTCGAGGACAGCCGGGTTGATACCGAAGAATTCGCCATCCACGCGCTTACGCAGCGCCCGATGGCGATGTATCACTCTTGGGGCACCCAGAACGCGTGGCTGCGGCAGATCCATGGCCGCAACCCGCTTTACCTGCCGACGAAGCTTTGGGAAAAGCACGCGTTCAAAACCGGCGACTGGGCGCGCGTGACGTCAGCCCATGGTGACATCACCGTGCCTGTCGCGCACATGGCGGCGCTGAACGAAAACACCGTCTGGACGTGGAACGCCATCGGCAAACGCAAAGGCGCATGGGCTCTGGACAAGGACGCGCCCGAGGCGACCAAGGGTTTCCTGCTCAACCATCTGATTCACGAACTGCTGCCACCCAAAGGCGACGGGTTGCGCTGGGCCAACTCTGACCCGATCACCGGGCAGGCGGCCTGGTTCGACCTGCGGGTGAAGATCGAAAAGGTCGATGGGCCGTCCGAATCCCACCCGGTGTTCGATGAGTTGAAGTCGCCTGTTGGTCAGGGACCAGACGAACTTCGCTGGAAGGTGGAACCATGAGCGGCGCAGTCAAAGCCACGCTTCTGGCCATCGCCTTCGTGATGATCGGCATGGCCGGATCTTTCATCTGGTTTGTCGCAACTTGGGACAAAGAGGCGGAACGGCCCGTTGGGTTCGCGCCAGTACCAACCATCCAGATCACGGAGGACCGCACCGCATGACGCAGCTTCCTGAAAAGACAGACCGAAAGATGGGTCTGGTGATCGACCTTGACACCTGCGTCGGCTGCCATGCCTGTGTCGTGTCCTGCAAAGGCTGGAACACCGAAAACTACGGCGCGCCTCTGTCGGATCAGAACCCTTACGGCGCGGACCCGTCGGGCACGTTCCTCAACCGGGTTCATTCCTACGAGGTCCAACCAGAAAGCGGCCCGGCGCAGCTCATCCATTTCCCGAAATCCTGCCTGCATTGCGAAGACGCGCCCTGCGTGACGGTCTGCCCGACGGGGGCCAGCTACAAGCGTACCGAGGACGGGATCGTTCTGGTAAACGAGAAAGATTGCATCGGGTGTGGTCTGTGTGCTTGGGCGTGCCCCTATGGCGCGCGGGAGTTGGACAAGGCGGAAGGCGTCATGAAGAAATGCACCCTTTGCGTCGACCGCATCTATAACGAAAACCTGCCCGAAGAAGACCGCGTGCCCGCCTGCGTGCGCACCTGTCCGTCCAATGCCCGCCACTTCGGCGATCTGGGCGATCCCGATAGCGAAGTGAGCCAGCTTGTTGCCGAACGCGGCGGGATGGACCTGATGCCGGAGCAGGGCACCAAGCCGGTCAACAAGTACCTGCCGCCGCGTCCAAAGGACCGGTTGAATGAAGAAATCGACATCCTCGCCCCATTGCTTGCCCCGGTTGCGGAAGAGCCAAAAGGCTTTCTCGGATGGCTCGATAAAAAGCTGGAGAAACTCTGATGCACCCGGCCCCGTCTATTATCGCATTCAGCACCTTCTCCGGTCTGGGCCTCGGCCTACTGTTTTGGCTTGGTGTCGACAACACCGCGCCCACGGGCTGGGTGGCTTTTGCATTCTTCGCGATCGCCTACATCTTAGCCGTCGGCGGCTTGATTTCCTCGACCTTCCACCTTGGCCGCCCGGAACGCGCAGTCAAAGCGTTTACGCAGTGGCAGACCAGTTGGCTAAGCCGGGAAGCCTGGAGCGCTGTGGCCGCATTGGTGATCATGGGGCTCTACGGACTCTTTCTGGTGTTTTTTGAAACGCAGATCGCTGTACTGGGCTGGATCGGAGCGTTTTTCAGCCTGGTGACCGTCTACACCACCTCGATGATTTACGCGCAGCTCAAGACGGTACCACGCTGGAACACGACTCTGACATCCGTCCTGTTTGTGTCATTGTCAATCGCGGGCGGGGCGCTGATCTCGGGCCGAGTGACCATCGGTTTGATCCTTTTGCTGGTCGCAGGCGGGATTCAGGCGATCTGGTGGAAAACGGGCGACGCACGGTTCAAGCAAAGCGGAACCGACCTGAAATCAGCAACAGGTCTCGGGAAGATCGGAGAGGTCCGCGCCTTTGAGCCGCCGCATACCGGCACGAACTACCTGCTGAACGAAATGGTCTACACAGTGGGGCGCAAACATGCGCAAAAGCTGCGGATGATTTCGCTACTGCTGATGCTGGTGGTCCCGGTATTTCTGCTGCTCTTGCCCTATCCGCATGTCTTCGGAGTTTTGGCATTGCTCAGCCATATCGCGGGCGTGCTGGTGTCGCGTTGGCTTTTCTTTGCCGAGGCCGAGCACGTTGTCGGCCTCTATTACGGCATGCGCTGACCTTCTGAGCCATATGCTCCCGGGTTGACCGGGAGCGCCAAAATCATTTCGATTTCCAGCTGTCCAGCCAGCGACGGAAGCCACTGCGGCGACGCGCGATGCCGTCTCCAACGGATTCAAAACCTTCCTCGACATCCTCAAGCACCGGATCAATCCGTGCGATGCGGAACCGCCGCCAGCGCACCCAGATCGCCCAGAAGAGCGCCGCAAGCGTTGTCAGGATGATGATGTTGATCCAGGGAATGATCCGCACATCCGGACCGTCCACTGGCCGCACGCTGATCGCGTTGGGAAAGATCGTCAGGAACTCGTTGCGCCAGCCATAGTGCTTGATCACCACCCATTGCGGGTCGGCAGCCGTGCTGCGCAGGTCGGCGGCTTCGGCCTGAAGGTTCGACGTGTCGAACTTGAAATAGGGCGGCCACCCCCAACCGGTGTCCTCATTGCGATACACCATCACCCGTCCACTATCGCGCACAACCGAGATAAAGAACACGTCGCGGTTCGGAAGGCTGCCATCGCTGCCCACGTCAGCGGACGCCCAGAACCAGCGATTCTCGCCCGGATCAATGCGGCGCACCTCGGTATCGGTGATCCGCGCGATGTCATGCTGTGGAAGCGTGTAATGCAGGAACGACGCGAAGAGGACCCAGAAGGTCAGGATGATGGCCCATTTGATATACCCCACGGCGTCGTCCCCTCAGTGGAAATTCGTCAAGTAGATGATGACAGAGATAACCGTCAGCGGCACGATATACACCCCCAGAATGAGCTTTCTCCGCAGTGACTCGTCGTAGTCACGCAGACCCGCTTTCACAAATGTCTCGCGATCCCCCTGCTGAATCTCCTCGTCCCATTCTTTCTCAAGCTTGTCGCGCCGCACCGCGCGGGAATAGAGCGAGAGGCAGATGTAGACCACGCTCAGGACCAGAAACCCGATCACCATCAACCGTGCGAGTGCAAACATTCCCTACCTCCGAACCGCGCCCCAGGGGCCGACGCGCGCAATGACATCCTCGCGCACGGGCTTTGGTTCTTCAAGCGGCGCATCATGGCCGAACAGCGCCTCCCGCGCACCGGCTTTGTCCGCCACATATTCCCGTGTGAGGAAATCCACCACATACGCGCGTTTCGTGTCCGTCCAGCCGCGATAGGCGGCGTAGAACGCCTCCTTTTGGCAGATATAAAGCTGCCGGATATCCTTGTGCGATAGCTCTGACAGCAGCATGTTCACCAGCGTCGCATTGGGCGTGTCACTGGCCCGCAGCGTGTAGAAATAGGCCGGATGATCACTCGCGATCCGGGGCCATTTGGCATCCCCATCGGACCATTGCACCAACTGGTTCAGCGCGTGCCACTCGGGTGGGAGCCGATCAGAGTACCGCCGCGCCAGCCCGCGAATGTCGCGCCGCGTGGCACCGGTGAGGTCGATCTCCGCCTCCTGCGCGATATCGACAACGATGAAGTCCATCTTTTGCCGCAGAATGGCCGAGGCATCGATCCCCCGCGCCTTCACAATCGGTTCCACCAATCCGTTCAGGTCCAGAAACTTCACCACCTTGTTCCGCTGCTCCAGCCCGAACGTGTAGGCAATCGGCAACCCGGGCACGACATCCCCCGCACAGATCGCCGCCGGATGCTCCACCTGACGGAACGCATAGATCCCGCCGAAATGGCTGGTGTGAAAGTTCTCCTGTTTGAACTCCATCTGCCGCAGGCGCACTGGATTGCGCACCACATCGCCCGTGCGCTTGGCAAGGCCGATCATGTCCGCGATCAGCACATCATCGTGCCAGCCGTCAGGCTCCGTCTTGAACCGATCCACCAGCGCGCCCAGCTTTTCCGCATCGCGCAACGTGCCGCTGGTCGTGTCCGCCTCGATCCGGATCGTGTGAATGTCGAACAGCCGCTCCGGGTTCGACACGTCGAACACCGTGTTCACCAATTCCCCCGCCACCGCATCCTTGGCGGTGAGCGCGAACAACTGGCTCTCGTTCGCCTCGATGAACTGCCGCAGAATATCCCGCGAGGTCGAGAATTTCGCATCGAGCAGCGGCGCCGTCTTCTGCTGCGTCGTCAGCAGAATGAACTGCCGGTTTACCCCGTTGTGGTTGAGGTAAAGGTGGTCGCCCAGCTCGTCCCCCACCTCGGGCGAGAAGCCGGAAATGTCGATGTGGAAATCGGTCTGGCTCGTGGTCTTGCCGGTGAGGTGCTTGAGTGCGCGGTTATACCGTTCGATGAGCGCTGGCGAGGCGACGTGGATCAGGTTGCCGAACATCAGGCCGGATTGGATGAGGCGGTTCATGTCCAACACCTATCACACAGCACAAAGCGATGCGCCCGGCCCGAGGGTGGGTGCGGAACGCGCCCGCCCTGGGGGGCGGGACGGGCGCGTCGCGGCTTCGATTTTCGGATCGGTTTGACGCAAGTACGAAAAGTCAATTTACATGAAATTGAACTCATTATAACCGGTCCTCATCTAGCAATCTAGCTCTGCGGATGTCTTGCTTTAGCCTTTTCCACTCGAAACGAAGAAACTTGTTACTTGCCAATGACAATGCCGTAAACGCATCATTCCGAGCCGTTGCATCATCGCTATCCGCCAACCCGCGAGCTGCAAATATTTTGTCTGAAAGGTCTCTCGCTCTAGGTTCATCAAGATTAAGGCGTGCGAATATTTTAAACTCTAAGCGCATGCGTTGATTATTCTCCTCTTTGTCCGGGTTTCGTTTGAAGAGGAGCACGCTGTAAATCGATAAATCATTTCTGAATTCGTCTATCCAGCTTTGCCGGAATTCCGATATTTTTAGTTCAACTTGTGTTCTGCGGTTTATTTTTTCACGACGTTCAGCCAATTGGCCTGCAACAATTGTTGTTGCGTAGGCAATAAACGATAGCGCAAAGAGTGTTCCTAAAGACGTCAGAATACCTGAGTTCTTAACGATGAATTTCTCGATATAACTGATTGTCTCACTTTCAGTACGTTGCCAAAAAATAATGCTGCAAAGGATAAATGTCACAGCCCAATAAAGTGGCCAGGCAATGTAGCGCATAGTCGTTCTACCCCTTCCCCTCCAACCACCTTCTCTTCGCCTCTTCCTGACGTCCGAAGCCCCGCACCATCGCCTCGATCGCCACCTCATCCGACTTGTCGGCATAGCGGAACTCGGAATCCGCGTAGCGGTTGATCTCCTGGATCACCATCTCGACCGTGATCGGCCGCCGCAGCTCCTCGATCATCGCCGCCTTCTCGTCATAGGGTTTGAACAGGAACAGGTCCGGCTGCTCCATCCATTCATCCGGCAGTTCGAAATCCATCGCGCGGACCTTCACCGCGTCGGTGATGTTCTTGATCGCGCGGCCCGTAAAGCGCGGGTCGGCCTCCTGAATGGCCTTGAGATAGGTGCCCATCTTGGCAATCGTGTTCAATTCGCCGATCTGCGACGACACCCGGTCGAACACCTCCAAAAGCCCCGGCTCCTTGGGCCGATTGTGCGAGTCAAACGACGCCGCGACCGCCTTCTGGATCTGCTGTGCGGCGTAAAGTTCGTGATCGCCCAGAGGGATGTCGTGCTTCTTACCCATGAGTAGCGCGAGGATGTCGATGTAATCCTCCCGCGTCTGCGGCCCGTCCACAAGGAACCGCGCGCCCGCCCGCTGCCGCAGCGCGTCATCCACGTTCTCGGGGAAGTTCGAGAACATCCCGAACGTGCAGTTCCCCCGCACCACCGTATTCGCCCCGGCAAACGCCTCCATGAACACCGCCGTGACCTCCTGCTGGCCCGCGCTGGACTGCCTGTCCCCCCGCTTGCCCGCGATCTGGTCGATGTCGTCAACCGTCCCAAACCCGATCACCGACGGATCAAGCACGTTGTTGATAAACGCCTTCGCGTTCTGCCCCGACTTGCCCTGATAGCTGTCGATATTGTCGATGCCAAAGTTCTGATACCGGAACGTGTAGCCCGCGTTCTGGCAATACTCATGGATCATCCCCGCCATCATCTGGATGAGCGTCGTCTTCCCCGTCCCCGGCGCGCCATCCCCCATGAAGGTGAAGATGAAGCCTCCGAGTTCGGCAAACGGGTTCAGCCGCCGCTCGAAATCATACGCCATCAGCATCTTGGCAAGCCGCATCGCCTGATACTTGGCGATATGGTTGCCCACCACCTGATGCGGCTTCTTGAACTGCATGGTGAGGACTGTGCCACGGGCCTTCGTCGCAGGCGTGAACCCCCGGAGCGTCAGATCATCCGCCTCCACCCGCCAATTCGCGCTGGTAAACGCCCCGGTCCGAGCGCCGTTCTGGGCGCGCAACGCGATCCGCTCCATCAACTGCTCGGCAAAGGCCAGCAAAGTGGCCACCATGCGCGGCTCATCAGTGGCGTGCAGCGAAAGCTTCTGATCTAACTCCCAAAGCGCCCCATGCAGGGCAAGCTGCGCGTTGTCGGTTAGAACCTCCTGCACCTCGCCCACATCGACCGTCACCTCCGACGCCTGGGACGCCAACAGAAACGCCGTCGCATTGGCGAACACATACCCAACCGCCAGCGCCTCGCCTTCAAGCAAAGCCGAAAACTCCGCCTTCCGATCCGCTGCCAGCGACCCCTGCAAATTCGCCCGCTTCATCTCGCCCAAGGGCGTCGCCTCGGAAAACGCCTCCCCGACCGCAAGCGCAATCCCCAGCGCCCGCCGCAGCCCGTGCATCACCGTGGCCTGCGCCGGAGAGATCAACGGATCCTCCCCATCCGCCCCGGCGATCCGGTCGAGCAGATGCACGCCCTCGGGCCGCGCCGTGAACCGCGTCACCAATCCCGGCGTCGTCGACCGGAACCGCCGCCGCGTGCCGATCCCCGAGGACCGTTCCACCGCCGCAGGCTCCGACGCTGCAGCCACACGCGGCGTATGGTCGAACCCCTCCAGCATCGCATTGGCCGCCGCGTAATGCTTGCGGATTGCTTCTTCGCGCAGTTCCATCAAATCGGACGTTACGGACATCTTGCGACGCTCCTATGCTTCATCTTGCCAAATAAACTCCTGCCGGAGGCTCCCGCAGCAAACGCAAACGCGACGGTCAATAACTCAACACCCGCCCCGCATCGTTCACGACGAACTTGCGCACGCTGGCAAATCCCGGCGGGTTCAATTCCGCCAGCGCCTGAAACGGCCGCTCTGGCAGGATCACCATGCGCTCGGTCGCCGTTGTCCCGGTCTCCGCCCCGCGTCCCGCAAACGGGTCCAGTGCAAACACCTCGCGGTCCACTTTGGAAAACCAGCCCGATTTCTCCTGCCGCACCCGCTCGCTTTCCAGCTCTTCAAGCGTCCAGGCCAGCGCCCAGTCCTGCCCCTCGGGCGCACGCGCCTGCTCCAGCACCAAGCGGATCGGGCCGGACTGTTGGGTGAAGGAATGCGAATACATCGGACCGATGTGAAACCGCCGCAGCCGCTTGGGGTGCAGGTCGTCAAAGGTCTCGTCGAACCCCTGCGCAATCGTCAATAACTTCAGACCGCCCAAGGATTGCGCCATCAGATGCGCCTGCACCTCGGGCCAGCGCCTGTCGTCCTTCGGCAATGCGTCGCCCCCACTGTCCTCGACCTCCATCAGGTAGATCGTCGGCAGATTCACCTGGCTGTCATAGACACCCCAATGTAACAGATAGCGCCGCCGTGGTTCTGTCCCCGACAGCCAAAGGCACTGCGGGTCATTTCGCGCCCAGAAGAGTTTCCCGCGCGTCAGTTCCTCGTAATAAAGCCGCTGGCTCATCGTGAACTGCAACCGAGTCGGTATAGCCTTGTCGCCAATGATCTCGGCCACCATCTGGTCTTTCAGCGCATCGACCGAAGGCATGGTCCGCAAATGCTGATCCACCTGAGCGGCGTCATTTGCCATCACCAGCAATTCCGTCGCCGTTGGAAACCCGCTGTCCTTCACATCCATGGTCAGGGAGCCGAAAAACTGCCCGGTGTCCCGCCCGACCAGCAGGTATTTCATCGACAGCGCCCGGAAGGTCAGGTTGAGTGCCGTCACATAGCGCGTCAGCACTTCAACCTCGTCTTTGGTCAGCCGTTTCTCCACATGCAGCATCGCGGCGACCCGGCCCAGATGGACAAGGATCTTTTCGAACTTCGCAAAATACCGGCGGCTGGCCTGGGTGTCAGGCAGCCCGCGGTGATCGTTGGCCGCGTTGGTCATGCCCCATACAGGTTCTTGTCATGTTTCTCGACAATCGCCTGGAACCGGCGGGCAAAGCGTTCATCCGCCTTGGCCTTGGCCTCAAGCACCTCGCGGGCGAAGACCATGTGGTCTTCGTGGCTCTCCAGCATATCTGCCATTTTCTGATTGGTCGCCGCCCCGATCCCGGCCATTGCAGACTGAGCCTCTTGGTCAGTCTTCACGCCGATTTCGTTGATCCGGTGGGCGACGTCCTGCTGCTGCGCTGTCTTCAATGACTTCGACAGGGCATCATACAGCACAACCCGCTGCTTGGTATCCGTCTGCAGCTTGTTGATCAGCACCATCTGCGTCGCTGCCTGGTTCTGCAGCGAGTCGATCCAGGTCTTTCCCTTTTCGATATAGCGCTCCAGCGTCTGTGACTTGGCCAGCTTGACCTGTTCGTCCTGCACCATTGCATTGTATGCGGCATTCAGTTCGGCCAGTTCGGTTTCCAGCTTGGTGCGTGCGGCAGCGTCCTGTTCGACGCTGATCTTGTTTTCCAACTCGATGATCTTGGGGTCCATCGCCAGAATCTCGGCCCGCACGGTTTCAAGCTCACCAACGGTGGCTTCGCGCTCGTCCAGCGTTTCGGCAAGGTTCACCTCCACCTTGTCCTTCTGCTCGTTGAGCAGGTTTAGCTGGCCCTGCAGCAGGTTCACAATCACGTCCGACTTTGCAATCAGATCCTGCAACTTGTCGTCGATCGAGGCGGTCTTCATCCGCTCCTGCCGCATCGACTCGGATTTGCCTTTTGAGAAGATGCCGACAAAGCTTTCCCACCCCGTCTTCGAGCGCATTTCGTCGAAATCCTTGGAAAATGCGGCGGTCACGTCATCCAGTCCCATGATCAGTTCCGCGATATTCGCGTTCATCACATCTGTATGCGCGTGGACGTCTTCGAGTGTCGCGTTCTCGATGTCGAAGGTAACATCATCGCCGGTTTTCATCTTCGCACGTGCGGTTTCGATGCGGCCGGTCAGTTCCGCGATCTTGGCCTGTGCTTCGGCCACCTGCGCCTGGCTTTCGCGCACCTGTGTGTCGAAATCCGCCATTCCAAATCCTCCAATCAATCCAACCAGTCCAACGTAATCGTTAATCGGCGCTGTTGAACCGGGCCTGGACAAAGTCTCGCAAAAGCACGGTTGAAAGGGAAGCACCGATCGCGCTTTAAAGTGGACAAGGTGCAGCGGTTCGCTGCGTCGCTCTAGTTTTGAAAGGAGTTTTTGAAATGAACAGATTTCTTACACTGATCGCTGCTGTTGCAATGTCGTTGCCGCTTGCTGCGCAGGCGGACGAAATTTCCGACACGCTTGAAGCCGCGCTCGAGGCTTACAATGAAGGTGATGTGACCTACGCGCTCGAAGAATTGGACTACGCACGTCAAAAGCTCATGGCGCTGCGCGCTGAAGCCTTTCAGGATTATCTTCCCGAGGCACCAGAGGGCTGGACCCGCGACTTGGAAACAGAAATGCAGGCCGGTCTCGCGATGATGGGAGGCGGCATGGGCGCCAGTGCCGAGTACCGCTCACCGGATGGGTCACAATATTACACCGTCACGATGATGGCTGACAACGCAATGGTCGCAAGCATGGGCAGCATGGTGGCCAACGCAGCCGCGATGGGCATGCGGGTAGAGCGTGTGGGTCGGCAACGGATCGCAATGAACGATGGTCAGGCGATGGCACTTGTGAACAACCGCATCCTTGTCACCGTCGAGGGTGGTGATGAAGCTCTGTTGCTGCAGGCTATGGAGCAAATTGACTTCAAGGAGCTGTCGTCTTTCGGCAATTGAGAAATTTTACCGGATGGTAAAAAATCGAAAGGCGTCCTTCCTGCGACGCCTTTCGTCGTCTTTGAGCTTGCCGTTTGCCTTTGTCTTCCGCATGGCTTCCGCACGCAAAAGGAGGGACGGGCATGGATTGGTCGCCGGAAAAGACACAAGTCAAAAGCTGGAACGAATGGGATACGCTGCGCCACGTGATTGTGGGCAAAGCTGATGATTGTCACATCCCGCCGGAGGAACCGGCACTGGATGCGAAGGTGCCCGAGGACAGCGACATGCGCGGTCAATGGGGGCGGCGGCCTCAGGAAACCATCGACCGCGCGAATGCACTGTTGGACAATTTCGCCGATATGCTCCGCAAGCGGGGCATCCGGGTGGATCGCCCCACTCCTACGGATTTCTCCAAACCGGTTACGACTCCCGATTTCCACACAGACAGCCAGTTCGGCTGCATGCCGCCGCGCGATGTGCTGCTGACCGTGGGGCACGAGATCCTCGAAGCGACGATGTCATATCGCTGCCGCTGGTTCGAATATCTCTGCTACCGGCCGTTGATGCAGCAATATTGGGAAGAAGACGTGAGCTTCCGCCACGAATCCGCGCCCAAGCCTCGGCTGACAGATGCGGATTATCACGCCGATTACCTGTCCGAGAAAATCGGCATCGAAAAGCGCCTTAAGTGGACGGCCGAAAAGCACTTTGTCACCACGGAAGAAGAACCGCTGTTCGACGCTGCTGACGTGTTGCGCTTTGGCAAGGACCTGATCGTGCAGCACGGGTTCACCACGAATCTCAAGGGCATCGAATGGCTGCGCCGCCACTTCCCTGACCATCGCGTCCGAGCGGTGAACTTCCCGGGTGATCCGTACCCGATCCATATCGACGCGACCTTCACACCGCTGCGACCCGGTCTGATCCTGAACAACCCGAACCGCCGGTTGCCCGAAGAGCAGAGAGAGTATTTCAACAAGAATGATTGGGAAATCGTCGACGCCGCGCAGCCCGCGCACAACACCCCGCCGCCGCTGTGTTATTCTTCAACCTGGCTTAGCATGAACGTTCTGGTTCTTGATCCAAAAACGGTTTGTGTTGAGGCCTCTGAGGTCTACCAGATGGAGCAAATGGACAAGCTTGGGATGGAAGTGGTCCCGGTCGAGCTGCGCGATGCCTATGCCTTTGGCGGCGGCCTGCATTGCTGCACTGCGGATGTCTACCGCGACGGCGATTGCGAGGATTATTTCCCAAAGCAGTAAACGCAAGGCGCCACTTTTACGGGTCTTTTGGAAGGCTCTTGAGTGAGCCTTCCGCCCTGCTTGTACCCAGTAGAACAGTGACCGGGGCCGAAATGTCTGGCGACTGCAAATACCCTGTGATTGAGCGCGCGTCAGACCGCTCTCTGATGGCGCGAATTTACCCTGTGGCATTTTCCACGCAGACCATCATCAAGCAAATTTTTCTTAGGATATCGCCGAGTTTATACCCATGTTTATGGGAACCCATTGCGGCACACCGCGTTCTGTTACGGGTATCTTAGCAATCACTTCAACGGGCAGCCTCATGATTTTGACCTCGAAACCGGCGATCAAAGACCTGCCCGCATGCATTGTGTTGCGCGTATCCGAAATGCATGACCACGGAACAGCGCCCTGAAGGCCATGCAACAGCCAAATTCGGAAAACAGTGATCAGGAGACCAGGGACAGCCCAGTGCGAAAGCTGCGGCAAAAGCTTGTCGTGCGCATTGCGTTTTTATTGTCGCTTGCCCTTCTGCCGATTGGCCTGGTCGCCATGGGACAGAGCTGGCGCGCGCTGACAATCACCAGCGACAACCTTGAGGCTGGGATTCACGCTCGCACCAGCGCTTTAGTCGAGCCGGAACGGCGCGCATTGTTCAGCAAAATGGGCACCGCACGGGCCTTGGCAAACACGTTGGGCGCGGCTGACCTCAGTACGGAAGACTGCACCTCAATCATGCAGCGCGTTCAACAGACAGATGCACGCTTGGCGTTTGCTGGCCTTGTAGAGCCGGGCTCGATTTCCCGGTGCAACAGTGCCGGACGTACTTTTGATTTCATCTCTGATCCGCGATCTGATGCGCTTTTCGCGAACCCTGAACCCTACATCACGTTTAACCCTCAGGGGTCCGCAACCGAACTACCGGTGATCATCATTGCCTACCCGACGTTCGATCCGGATGAGGAGCTCAAAGGCTTCGTAACGATCTCTTTTGCATCTGAGCCATTACTTCAGTCCGACAGTGCGGCAGAGCTTGAAGGGGACGTTGCATTGTTAACCTTCAACAAGTTTGGCGACATCCTGTCGACCTTCACGCCCGAAGGTCCGATTTCGAACTATCTGCCAGAGGGACTGGCATTTGAAGGCTTCGTCAACCAAGACGACTCTTTCTTTACGGCGACAACGCAATCCGGTGAGGCGCGTTTGATCTCGGTGGTCCCCATCCTTGCCGGCGAGGTCTATGCCTTGGGCAGTTGGAATCAGGCGGCGCTGCAGCGCACAAACTCACCGTGGTTTACCGCGACAACCTTGTTGTTCCCGTTCCTGATGTGGCTTGTGGGGATTGTCGTTGCTGTGGTCTCGTTGAACCGCCTCGTCTTGCGTCATGTCAGCGACCTTGGCCGCAGAATGAAAGGATTTGCGTTGCATCGCTCTGTCGAGACGTCTGAACGTATTGATGACGCGCCAAGCGAGTTGCAGTCGATCAATGCGACCTTCGAAGCGATGGCGGATCAATTGCTTCGTGATGAGGCTGACCTTGAGAACGCGCTGTTCGAACGAGAAGTGCTGCTGAAAGAAGTGCACCACCGGGTCAAAAACAACCTGCAACTCATTTCTTCGATCATCAACATGCAGGTGCGGCAGGTTGGCAGCCCCGACGCCGTGGCGGCTTTGCGGAAATTTCAGGATCGGGTCACCAGTCTCGCATCAGTTCATCGCGCGTTGTATCAGGAACCATCACTGACGCAGATCCGATTTGACGTGCTGCTGGGCGATCTGGTCCAGCAGGTGAACACCTTGGGCACCGGAGACAAGGACCCGGTAGAAATCCAGATGGACCTGGACCCGGTGACGCTTTTGCCGGATCAGACCAGCCCTCTTGCGATGGTCACCACAGAGGCGCTGTCTAATGCGTTCAAATATGGTGGCCCGGGACGGGACGGCGTGTTCCGCCTGAGCATCTCGTTGAAAGAAACCGCCAGTGAGGACAAGACCACGGTCAATTTGACCATCGAAAACAGCATTGATCCCAAGACATCCACAAGCGGCGGCTCGGGTTTGGGCAACAGGCTCATCCTTGCTTTTGTAAGTCAATTGGATGGTCAGATTGAACAGATCGAAGAAGACGAACGCTACAGGCTCAGCCTGACATTCGCGTACCAACCATTTTCGCCGGAATAAGCTCATCACAAAAAAGAAGCGCCCCATCGGATGGAGCGCTTCTTGAGAAATCTATACGGTGGCGCAATCACATCACGAGTTCGGCGCGTCCTTGGCCAAACGCGATTTTGGTGCGTTCGGGTCGTCCAGCTTTTCTTCGGTCCGGTGCTTGCTGACAAGCGCGAACACGATAAACGCAAGCATCGTCATCAAGGCGAGTAGCGGTACAATGAATTCTGCGGTCATGGGAAATCTCCTTTCACGGAAAGAACCCGTCAGCATGCAATCGGTTCCAGCGCGTCCTGACCGCAAGACGGTCAATGCAGATTGGGTTGATTGCCCATGCCTTTTTCGTCGATCATGTGCCCGGTTTCGAACCGATCAAAACTGAACGACGTCGCCGTATGATGTGGCGTGTCCGTCGTCAGAAGGTGGGCGTATGCAAAACCACTTGCTGGTGTCGCTTTGAACCCGCCATAGCACCACCCGCCATTGAAATAGAGCCCGTTGATATGTGTCTTGTCGATGATTGGGGAGCCATCCATCGACATATCCATGATCCCGCCCCACATGCGCAAGACCCGGGCCCGGCCCAGCATGGGGAACATCGCCATCGCTTCCTGCATCACTTCTTCGACCATCGGCAAATTGCCGCGCTGAGCGTAGGAATTGTAGCCGTCGATATTGCCGCCGAAGACCAGACCACCCTTGTCGGACTGGCTGCAGTAGAAATGCCCCTCACCGAATGTGATGACGCCGGGCAGGATCGGCTTGAGCCCTTCTGTGACAAACGCCTGAAGCACATGGCTCTCGATCGGCAAGCGCATCCCGGCGTAGGACATCACTTTTGACGACGAACCTGCCACGCAAACGCCGACCTTTTTGGCGCCGATGTATCCGCGTGTCGTCTCGACCCCAAGGCAGGTGCCGTTGTCAAATCTGAAGCCGGTGACTTCGCAGTTCTGGATAATGTCCACCCCGCGCTGGTCGGCTGCGCGGGCATAGCCCCAGGCAACCGCGTCGTGCCGCGCTGTACCGGCACGTGGCTGCAACAGGCCGCCCATCACAGGGAAGCGGGCATTGTTCACGTTGAGGAAAGGATAGAGCTCCAGGACCTGCTTCTGATCCAGAAGCTGTGCATCTGCACCGTTGAGGATCATCGCATTGCCGCGCCGGATATATGCATCGCGCTGGGCGTCGGAATGCATCAGGTTGATGATGCCACGCTGGCTCATCATCGCGTTATAGTTCAGGTCCTGCTCAAGCCCTTCCCAGAGTTTGAGCGAAAATTCGTAGAAGGGTTCATTTTCGTCGAGCATATAGTTCGACCGGACAATCGTTGTGTTGCGGCCAACATTTCCGCCGCCGATCCAACCCTTTTCGAGGACGGCGATACGAGACTGACCATACTGCTTGGCAAGATAATAGGCGGTTGCAAGGCCGTGCCCGCCACCACCGACTATGATATAGTCATACTCGGGTTTCGGTTGGGCGTCCCGCCACGCTGGCCCCCAGCCTCGATGACCGTTCAATGCCTCTTTGATCAAGCGAAAGCCAGAATACCGCATACTGTCTCGTCCCCCGTTCCGTCCGGCAGGGTTTTTCCGATTGGACGGCGCTGTCAAGCTCGGGTGTCGAAAATCGCCTGCATCAACGCGCTGTCGGACGTGACCAAACCGTCAATGACATCGAAATGATGTTTGTCGGGATCAATGACACAGTCGCAGCTCCAGGCATCTGCCAGCCACTTGGCCTGATCCAGAAAAGCAGGCCGTTCATCGCCGCCGACCCACACAGTGACAGGCACTGCAGGTCGGGCCATCAGAACCGGACTTTCGGCTGCGGCTGATACCTCATCCAGTTTGAAATCGTCATTCATGCTGGTTTTGATCAGCGGACGCAAATCCGACAGTGGTGAGATCGGAACACATTTTGTCACACGCGCCAGCACGTCATCCGGCAAAACGCCCGGTGAAATCATCCGCGCAACCAGATGACCTCCGGCGGAATGTCCGGCCAACCGGATCGGTCCGGATACGTCACGCGCGATCACGCTGATGGCTGTGGCGATCTGGCGTGTGATATCTGCAATGCGGACACGAGGGCACAGATCATAGGTTGGCATCGCCACAGCCCATCCCTGCGCAAGCGCACCTTCGGCAAAATGCGACCAGTAGGAGCTGTCGAACATCCGCCAGAAACCGCCATGCACAAAAACGAACAGACCTTTTGGCGCGCCGTCCGGTATGAACAAATCCACAATCTCCCGTGGGCCGTGACCATACATAACGCCAAGACGCGCCCGCCCCAGCACGGACATGCGTCGACGAAAGGTATCCGAGTCGCGACGCCAGTTGTCTGGGAACCCGGTTCCATTGGGGATATAAGGCATATTGGCGTAGGCGTCGTCCAACTCCACGGCACGTCTCCGAATGATCAGCACTTGTCATTGCATGTCGCAAGTGTTCCACCTTTACCAGCATAAAACCGGAGGGACCTCATGCTCGATCAGACAACAAATCTTTCCAGCCTGCTCAAGG
>JAUIIR010000041.1 GCA_030431485.1 Alphaproteobacteria bacterium | reverse complement strand
ATCCGGGTCGCTCTGGTGGCCCCAAAAGAAGAAACCGAACGTGGCCTGACGCAGATCAGGGACTGCCTTTACGGCAGTGAAGACCAATAAAGAGGCGAACGATGGCATATCAGGCGCGGGGGCGGGACCCCCTCTTTGACAGCAACATGCAGGCTGCGCTGGAAAAGCGCGGCAAAGAGCTGGGTGGCTTCGTACTGATGGCGCTGGGGGCGATGGCCGCCGCGATGATCTATTCGTACTCGCCGCAGGACCCAAGCTGGCTGTCCGCCACAGACGCGCCTGTTCAGAACTGGCTGGGCCGGGCAGGGGCCTCGGTCGCCGCACCGCTCTTCATGATCGTCGGTTGGGCAAGCTGGGGTCTGGCGCTTGTGCTGCTGGTCTGGGGAGCCCGTTTTGCCCTGCACCGGGGTGAAGAGCGTGCCGTGTCATGCCTGATCTTCGCACCGATCTGGATAGCCCTTGCGGCCGTTTATGCTGCTGGAGTGCCCGAAAGCACCGCTTGGACCCACAGCTTTGGCCTGGGTGGTTTGTTCGGTGACATGATGATGGGATCGATCCTGACCATTCTTCCGCTTGGCACCACCTTGGCGCTGAAACTGATGATGTTGCTGCTGGGTGCGATTGTCTTGGTCATGGGCGCCTTTGTTCTGGGTTTCACAAAGGCCGAACTTGGTCGCCTTGCCCGCTTTTTGCTGGTTGGCGTGATCATGGTTTACGCGACTCTGTTGTCGCTCTTGGGCAAAGGTGCATCGGGCGCATTAGGGGCAGCACGCGAGATGCAGGCGAAATCTGCAGAACGCCGCGCCCAACGCGCTCAGGAAGAGGCCGAGGCGGCCGAATGGGCCGCTGCGCAAGAGGCGGTCAAATCCGAACCGCGCGTCACTCGCGTGGCCCCCGTGATGTCCTCCGCACTTCACGCAGAAGAAAGCCTCATCGAGGACCCGCAGCCGGAACTTGCCCCCCAGAAAACCGGCTTCCTATCCAAGATGCCTTCGCTGATCCGTCGTGCCGATCCGGAACCGGAGCTTGTCGAAACCTATCCAAGCGGCGACCTTCCCGAAACGCTGCCCGGTGATGACCGGGTGCGCGCCAAAATCGCCGATGCCATCAAATCACGCGTCCGCCAGAACCCGGCGGTGACCTCCGCCGCAGCCGCGCCACTGACCAAGGGACGCGGTCGCGGACCAGATCCGCTGATTTTCAAACCAACCGCCGATCTGCCACCCGAGCCGCCTGTGACCGCACGTGCACCGCTGCGCGCGGAACCGCCGGTCACCGCACCGCGCGCCGGGTATCAACCGCAGTCGCAGATGCCGGAGCCCGAAGACGCGCCTGAAAACATCTTCGACGACATGACCGACTGGGACGATTACGAGGACGCACCGCAGGCCTTTGCGCCGGTCTCGCCCACGCCCGCACCTGCCCCAGTACCGCAGCCCGCCGCCAAAAAGGTGGTGCAGCAGCCGCAGCGCAAGCCGCATCAGCCGTCCAAACGGGCGCAGCAGGAAGCCCAGCCGCAACTGCAATTCGAAGACAGTCGGGCCGACTACGAACTGCCGCCACTGGGCCTCCTGATGGACCCGGCCAGCATCGAACGCCACCATCTGAGCGACGAGGCTCTCGAAGAGAATGCGCGTATGCTCGAAGCCGTGTTGGATGACTACGGCGTCAAAGGCGAGATCGTAAGCGTCCGCCCCGGCCCCGTCGTCACTATGTACGAGCTTGAACCCGCGCCGGGCCTCAAGGCTTCGCGTGTGATCGGTCTGGCAGATGATATCGCACGGTCGATGTCCGCTCTCTCGGCTCGTGTTTCCACCGTCCCGGGCCGCAGCGTGATCGGCATCGAACTGCCCAATGAAAAGCGCGAGATGGTGAGCTTCCGTGAAATCCTCTCGACCCGCGATTATGGCGATGGAAACCAGAAGCTGCCACTCGCCTTGGGCAAGGATATCGGCGGCGATCCGGTCGTCGCAAACCTCGCCAAGATGCCTCACCTGCTGATTGCTGGCACCACCGGCTCGGGTAAGTCGGTCGCCATCAACACCATGATCCTGTCGCTGCTCTACAAGCTCAGCCCTCAGGATCTCCGCCTCGTGATGATCGACCCCAAGATGCTCGAACTTTCCGTCTATGATGGCATTCCGCACCTGTTGTCACCTGTTGTCACGGATCCCAAAAAAGCCGTTGTCGCCCTGAAATGGGTCGTCGGCGAAATGGAAGACCGCTACCGGAAGATGTCCAAGATGGGCGTCCGCAACATCGACGGGTACAACGGCCGCGTCGAAGATGCGCTCAGCCGGGGTGAAATGTTCGAACGCACGGTGCAGACCGGCTTTGACGACGAAACCGGCGAACCAATTTTCGAGACCGAGGAAATCCAGCCGGTCAAGATGCCCTACATCGTGGTGATCGTCGACGAGATGGCCGACCTGATGATGGTCGCAGGCAAAGAGATCGAGGCCTGCATTCAGCGTCTTGCCCAGATGGCGCGTGCCTCGGGCATCCATCTTATCATGGCGACGCAGCGGCCCTCCGTGGATGTCATCACCGGCACGATCAAAGCGAACTTCCCGACACGGATCTCTTTCCAGGTCACGTCGAAAATCGACAGCCGCACCATCCTTGGCGAAATGGGCGCCGAGCAACTTTTGGGGCAGGGGGACATGCTTTACATGGCCGGTGGATCAAAGATCATTCGCTGCCACGGACCGTTTGTCTCGGATGAAGAGGTCGAGGAAATCGTCACCCACCTCAAGGCCTACGGCCCGCCCGAATATGTCAGCGGCGTGGTGCAAGGCCCGGATGAGGAAAAGGCCGACGGCATCGACGCCGTGTTGGGCCTCAACACCGGCGGCAACACCGACGGAGAAGACGCACTCTACGATCAGGCCGTCGCCATTGTCATCCGCGACCGCAAGTGTTCGACCTCTTACATCCAGCGCAAGCTGGCCATCGGCTACAACAAGGCGGCGCGTCTTGTAGAGCAGATGGAGGATGAGGGCGTGGTCTCAGCGGCCAACCATGTGGGCAAACGCGAAATTCTGGTGCCAGAGCAGTAAATCCGGACCAGTGCCGGGCAGGGGCCGAGCCCCGGTCCGGCATGCTACATCGGCAATAATCCCCACTGCTATCGCATAACAGCGGCATGCTTGCCATATAGGGTCAAAGACGACCCCAGAAGACAGGACCTTGCCATATGCGTTTCATCGCCATGCTGACCGCTTTCATGCTGACGGCCCTTCCCGCAGCAGCCCAGCAATTGTCCCTCAACACGCTGTCCAATTATCTCAATCAGCTGACCAGCGCCGAGGCGAGCTTTACCCAGATCAACGCGGACGGCACAATCTCCACGGGAACGCTTTTCATCCGTCGGCCCGGCAAGATGCGCTTTGAATACAATCCGCCCGAGCAGGCTCTGGTGATGGCCAACAACGGCGCTGTTGTGGTTTTTGACCGCAAGCTTGGAGGCGAGCCGGAAACCTATCCGCTCAATCGCACGCCGCTCGGGCTGATTCTGGCCCGCGACGTCAACCTCTCCCGCGCCAATATGGTGGTCGCACACGGTTATGACGGCACCGCCACGACGGTGACAGCGCAAGACCCCGAAAACCCGGAATACGGCAGCATCCAGCTCAAGTTCACCGACAACCCGGTCGAGCTGCGCCAGTGGATCGTAACAGATGATGGAGGCGGTCAGACAACGGTGGTGCTGGGGGCGCTGGATCGCAAGCAATTGCCAAACAGTCTCTTCAACATCGAAGAAGAGCGCCGCGCAAACCGGTAGGACACCGATTCATCACGCACCGCCCGCGCGCGGTGCTGCAAACGCCCCGATTGTCGGGGCGTTTGCCACAAGCTCAGGCCTCGGCCTGCGCAGGTCCGACGCCGTTGCGCAGAACGACGAAACAGAAAAGCGCCATCGAGAGCAACGCCAGAACCGACCCGGCCTTGGCAAGCGTCTCTCCTTGCTCCGTGATGGCCAAAGCAATCCCGGGGATCAGCACCACAACAGATGCCAGTGTCAGCGCGTAATGGACCTTTGCCAGACCAGAGGCTGCAGCCTTGGGTGACAAGGCGTAATACGCCCCAAAAACAGACATGGCGACAAAACCGATCAAGTTCAGGTGTCCGTGCGCTGGCGACAAACTGTGATCGTGTGTGGCCGACATCTGGATACCCCAGGCCATGCCAATCAGGGCAAACAGCGCGCCGGTGGCGAAAAAAGGAGTAGCAATGGATTTCATGGTTGGTCCTCTCTGGTGGTGTCGGATCACGCGTCTAGCGGCGGTCCGGTGAATGTCAGGTGATACGCTTTGGCACAGGCCTCGATGGCGGCCATGTCCTCGGGAATCCGGTAGTCATGACGCGCCATTTCGGCGAAAAATCCCTCAAACCCACCGGGTGTCAGGATGATCAGGTGACGGCTGGGCAGATCGCTTGAGACCTGAAACGTGTGTTCCACGCCTTTTGGAACAAAGACGGTCCGCCCAGGGCCGCAGTCGAAGGTTTCACCAGCCATCCAAAAAGTGCAATCGCCGCTCAGCAAAACGAAGGTTTCATCTGCATCATGATGGATGTGCCGCGGCGGCCCCGATTTCGGCGGCGACACCGAGTCGGTGATCGACAAGGCTCCTTTGCTCTCGGCGGAAGACAAGAGCGTCAGGTAGTGAACGCCCTGCCAAGAGATGGTGTCAGGGCCCAATATGGGATGAGACATCGTTTCCTCCAAAGGTCTCCGGGAAACGAAAGCGCTTTCGTATCAGTACACTAGCGCAGAAGAATTTATGTGAAAAATCGATTGTTTGTATTTAAGCTATTTGCATGGCGAATTTACGAACCTTCGACCTCAATCTCCTCCGCGTGCTCGACGCCTTGCTGCAGGATCATTCAACGGTCCGTGCGGCCCAGAGGCTTGGACTGTCACAACCTGCGGTCTCGGCCGCGCTTCAACGCTTGCGCGACGCGTTCGGGGATGAACTGTTCTTCCGCAAGGGGCAGGGTCTTGTGCCCACACATTTCGCCCTGTCACTAGAAGTGCCGGTGCAGAATGCCCTTGATGATATTGGCAGATTGCTGGCCGGACCGGACGGTTTTGATCCCATGACCTGCACCGACGGCATTCGCCTTTCCGGCAGCGATTTCTTTGCCGAGATGCTGATGCCCAAACTGGCAGAGCACCTGCAGGTTGCAGCACCGGGGATGCGGGTGCATCTCGTTGATCTTGTCGCGGACTCCTACGTCGACACGCTCGACCGGCACCAAGTGGATATTGCGTTGATCCCACAGATTGACCTGCCAGACTGGGTCGAATGCCAGAAGGTGTTTCAGTCTGCCTTTGCCGTCATCGCGCGCAAAGGCAATGCGCGCCTCCGACGTGCGGGCATAACGCCGGGCGGGGTGATTCCGATCGACCTCTACTGCGATCTTGGGCATGTGGTGTTTTCGCCCGAAGGCAATTCTCGATCCCTTGGCGATGCGGCTTTGGAACGGGTCGGCCGCTCGCGTCGTGTCGTCATGACGATGCCCGTCTTCTCCGGCGTCTATCGCGCGGTCGCAGGGTCCGATCTGGTGGCATTGTTGCCGGTTCAAATGGCCCGTGAAGTTGCGCCGTTCGTTGGAGTGGAAATTTACAGGCCGCCCATGCCGGTGCCCAACGCGCAGCTCTGTATGGTGTGGCATCGTCGGAACAGCGCCAATCCGGCGCATATCTGGATGCGCGATCAGATCGCCAAACTCTTGGCGCCGCTGGACACACCCAAGCTCACAGACTGATGTTTTAACAAAGGGTTAAAGGGTCAGTGCAACTGTCCCAATGTTTCGCACGCGAAACATTGGGTCCATTTCGGACCTATCTGCGCACCGGGCAGGCCGCCAACTGGCCCTGATACATGACCGACCGCGCAGCAACTTCGTCAGCCACGCGCAAGAGCCACGCCTTGCGATTATAGGTGCCGCGCGCAAACCCCGTCCGGCCTTCGTGATAGGCCAGATACTGGTTCCGCGCATCGGCCATTGAAATGCCCAGGCGGCGATTGGACTCGGCCATATACCACCCCATGAAATCGGCCGCGTCATTGATATTGTTGCGCCGCGCCCGGAACCTGCGCTGGTCTTCCTGGTATTCTTCCCATGTCCCGTTCAGAGCCTGGCTATACCCAAAGGCCGAGCTTTGCCGCCCCATCGGGATCACGCCGAGCGTATATCGAAACGGCGTCCGGGCATCGGATTTGAACTTGCTCTCCTGATACATCGACGCCATCTGCACATGCACCGGAACCCCCCAGCGCCGTTCGGCGGCACGAAACGCGCGCAAATAGCCGGGACGCTGCTGCAGAATGGAGCAGGCATTGTCCAAGTTTCGGGGCGCCGATGTCCCGCCGCCGCCTCCGCAAGAGGCCGCCAGAAGGACAATCACCAAGGCGCGAAAGAATCTGCTCATGGGCCTCTCGCAATATATTCGAAGACGGTTGGTCCGCCTTTCGGGTTGTGGCCAGTTTAGCGCAAAGCCGCTCAGGGGGAAATCACAATTGCTCGGACCGGCAAGCCCTTGCCATGACAGGAAAAACTCTTGTGTCGAAATGTATCACAGATTGTTTCCTGAAAAATCGCGGTGAAAATTGGACAATTTGGCGAAAATCAGGCAGGTATGTGGCAACGGACAGGACTCATGATCAGACAACGCGCAAAATACAATATCGGCCAGGTCGTTCGCCATCGCCGCCACCCGTTCCGGGGGGTGGTGTTTGATGTGGACCCCGAGTTCAACAATACCGAAGAATGGTATCAGGCCATTCCCGAGGACAGCCGTCCCGCTAAGAAACAGCCGTTTTATCATCTGCTCGCAGAAAACGAGCAGAGTTTTTACGTCGCCTATGTCTCGGAACAGAATCTGATCGCCGATTATTCCGGCGAACCTGTGGAACATCCGGATGTGCCTGACCTTTTTGGTGCGTTCGAAGACGGCAGCTATGAGCTGCACTTCCAGTACAACTAAACTCTCTCTCTTGGTTTGCTGTACTTAACGAGTAAGGGCTCCCGGTTGGGAGCCCTTTTCTTAAGCCGCGTTCAGCAGCGAAACAAATCGGTCAATCTCGCTGTCTGGCAAGGACCAATCGCAGACCAGTCGCCCGGTCAGCACACCGTCGGCTGGCCCGTCCGCCAGGTCTCCTCCCGACACGTGATACCGTGCGCCGCCAGACTGGAGCGTCTGGTGAAGGGCGCGGGGTGCACGGAAAAAGATCATGTTGGCGGTGACGTCGTTGGCGATTTCCACTTCGTTGCGCTTGCGCAGCCCGTCCAGCAGATGCGCCGTCTTGGCGTTGGCTTGCTGCGCCAGGTCTTTCCACAGGTCACCCCTCAAATACGCCGCCATCTGCGCCGACAGGTATCGGTGCTTTGAGAAAAGATGCCCACCGCGCTTGCGCCGCAGCTCGAATTCCCAGGCCTTGGACGGGTCGAAGAAGACCACAGCCTCGACCCCCATCAACCCGTTCTTAGTGCCTCCGAACACAGCAACATCGACACCCAGCTTCCATGACATTTCAGCCGGGGTGCAGCCAAGCGCCACCGCGGCATTGGCGAAACGTGCACCGTCGAGATGGACAGGGAGATCGTAAGACTTGGCCACATCGCAGAGCGCCTGCAATTCCGCAAGGCTGTAGACGTTGCCCATCTCGGTCACCTGCGTGATCGACACCGCTCCCCGACGCGGGCCGTGCACGCCCCGATTGCCTTGGCTTTCAATTGCGCGCGTCAGCGCGTCGGGCGTCATCCGGTCTGATCCCTGCACCAGCGTCAACTTGGCGCCGCCGGTGTAGAATTCGGGCGCGTTGCACTCGTCCTCTTCGATATGAGCCATCGGGGAGCAGAACACCGTATCGAACGGCTCGACCAGCGTCGCCAGTGCAAGCGCGTTAGCCGCCGTGCCGGTCGCGGCAAGGTACACCGCCGCATTGGGCGCTTCGAACAGATCGCGGATGCGCTGGCGCACCTCGTCCATCATGGGATCGGCACCATAGCCCATCACATGGCCCTGGTTGGCTTCGGCCATCGCGTCCAGAACGGCCTGCGGCACCGGTCCGCTGTTGTCGGAGGCAAAAAACATCAGATCGGCTCCTCGATGATGTGGTCTTCCCAATCGTCTTCGTCGACTTCAAATTCGGCGACGGTGCGGTTTCGCATCGAAACCCCGGCCTCATGTACCGTATCCGGCGTGCCCGAAATCAGCGGGTGCCAATCGTAGAGCGGTTTTCCCTCCCACAAAAGCCGGTAGGCGCAGGTTTTGGGCATCCAGTAGGCGTGGTCGTCGATATTCGATGGTTTCAGCACAATGCATTCTGGCACGAACTGGTGCCGGATCTCGTATTGCGCACACCGACAGGTGGTGTCGTCAAACAGCCGACAAGCGACTCGGGTCAGCTCCACATGGCCTGTGTCTTCGTCTTCGAGCTTGTTGAGGCAGCACTTGCCACAGCCATCGCACAGTGCTTCCCACTCCTGCGGATTGAGGTCGGTCAATGCCTTTCGTTCCCAGAAACGGGGCGCGAGACCTGTGCGATCAATCGGGTCTTTGCTCATAGGGCTGACAGGATTCCGCGCGCTTCCGCGCAGTCTGCATCCATCTGAGTGATCAGTGCCTCTAGGCTGTCGAACTTCAACTCGGGCCGTAGGTAGTCGACCAGCGCAACCGAGACTGTCGACCCGTAAAGATCGCCGGTGAAATCGAACAGGAAGGTCTCAAGATTGGCTCGGTTTTCCCCGAACATCGGCCGCACCCCAATCGACGATGCCCCGTGATAAGACCCGGCATGGGGCCCGTCGAGCACATCGACAAGCACAGCATAGACACCGAATTTCGGGGGATGCAGCCCGTCGATGGACATGTTGGCTGTGGGGTAGCCCAGCTCGCGCCCGCGTTGTTCGCCGCCGATTACAGTGCCCTCAATGCGGTGCCAGTGGCCCAGCATGTCGGCGGCCTGACGAGGATTGCCGTCAGACAGCGCTGTCCGGATCGCGGTTGAAGAAACTGCGCCAGACGCAGAGGTGATCAATTCTGCCACGGTCACCCCAAAACCCATTTTTTCGCCAAACATCTTCAGATCGTCCACATCGCCCGCGCGACCTTTTCCGAAACAGAAGTCCTCGCCAACCACAACATGCCGCAGACCAAGCCCTTTTGAGATGACGTTCGCAGCGAAACCTTCAGGCGTCAGCTCGGCCAATTGCGTGTTGAAGTTCAGCTCGTAAAGCACATTCACCCCAAGCTTGCGCAGCCGGGTTGCCCGAGCGGTCGCATTCATCAATCGGAAGGGGGGCGCATCGGGAGCAAAATATTCACGGGGATGCGGCTCAAACGTGACAACGCCCAAAGGCGCATCGGGCATCGCCTTGCGGGCGATCTGAATGACCGCTTGATGCCCGGAATGAACACCGTCGAAATTGCCAATGGCAACGGTGGCGCCCTTGTCTCCTTCAGAGACGAATTGATAATCCCGCACGATCTTCATGCGCAGAGGACTAGCGGGCGTCTGTTGGGGTTGCAATCCCCGCGCCTTGGCTTGGGGTGTGATTTTCCGTCGACGGAAAATCGCGCGTGCGTCGACGCAGGCGCGCCCGCGGTGGGATCAGTCGAATTTGCGGGACGGGGCGAGCACTTTGGCTTCGCCGATCAGGACTTTCTTGCCATCGACCGAGCAATGGCAATCCAGCGTTACACGCCTCTTGGCGATGTCGATATCGACCACCTTGACCTCGGCATAGACCATGTCGCCAGGGCGCACGGGAGCCAGGAACTTGAGCGTCTGACCCATATAGACTGTCCCGTGCCCGGGCAGTTGTTCGCCGATGACCGCCGAGATCAGACCGGCAGTCAGCATTCCATGCGCGATGCGGCCCTCGAAGATGGTGTCCTGCGCGTAATCGTCATCCAGATGTACCGGGTTCCGGTCTGTAGACACTTGCGCGAACATCTCGATGTCCTGATCTGTCACCTGTTTGCGCAGGTGACGGGACATCCCCATTTCGATGTCTTCGATGCAGATCGTTCCGCGTGGCAGGTTGTCCAACATTCCGCTCTCCACTCACAGGCGACAAAGTAATAAAAAACTAAGTCCAATGCCTAATTTGGCAACTTTATTACTTTGCAGCCGCAGAAAAGCAAGCAAAATCTGCGTCAGCGGAGTTGTCCAATGGTATAGGTCGGCGCGGCTTTTTCCTTTTCCAGATAATCGCTTAGCGCATCCGGATCGGGCTGGTGCGACGTTTTTGTTTCCGATGCGGCCAATCCGCCCGAGATGAAAAGGGAATCGATATCTTCGCCCATCGCACCGTCGATATCGGTGTGGACCCCGTCTCCGATTGCAAGAATTCGGTTTGAATCCACATCGATTCCAAGCGACGCAATCCGACGGCGGGCGAGATCATAGATCGGCGGGTGCGGTTTGCCGAAGTAGAGGCTCTCGCCCCCCATCTCGGTATAGAGCGCAGCCAGTGCCCCGGCGCACCATTCGCGCTTTTCGCCGCGATCCACCACAATGTCCGGGTTGGCGCAGAGCAGTTTGAGACCTTTCTGCTTCGCATAAAGAAACTCCGGGCGATTGACCGCCGGGTCGGCGTGCGGATCGAACGGGCCGCAACAGACGATGCCGTCTGCCTCTTCCAACGCGACGCGCTGAACATCGACCGGATCGTTGATCAGCTCCATCGGGGCAAAGAATGACTCGTCAAAGGGTTGGCCCATGAACCAGACCTTTTCCCCAACCGCGCCGCGAAACATCGCCGCCCGCGCGCTGTCGCCGCTGGTGGCGATACTGTCATAGCAATCCTCGGGCACATTCAGGCGCAAAAGCTGCTTGGCCACCTCGTGGCGCGACCGGGGGGCGTTGGTCAGCAGGACCACCGTGCCTCCGCCTTGCTTGAACCCGCGAAGGGCCGCGACCGCCTCTTCGTGCGCGGTGACACCGTTGTGCACGCAGCCCCAAAGATCAACCAAAAGCACGTCGTAACGGTCGGCGATGTCGGCAAGAGACGAGATGATCTGGGTCATGGAGGCACCTGATTGGAATTGGGTGCCCCACATATCGCGCGAACCGGAGGGGAATGCCAGCAGAGGCTGTCTATTGCACGGGAGGCGCGATGGGTGTGTCCAGGAGCCCGGTGTCCTGGGCCCAAACGACAATCAACAGCAACCAGAGCGCCGGGATCAGGTTTAGGAAGATGCGGAATGGCTGTTTGCGCGTCTTGTGCCGGAACCGGCGTTGCGCCGCTTTCGCGCCGAACCAACCGCCCAGAAAAGCGAGAGTCAGAAGCGTGGTTTCGGACACACGCCATTCGCCCCGGATGGCGCGGTCCTTGTCGAGGCGAAACATAAAAAAGGCGAGGCCATTGACACATGCAACGACCCCGCCAGCAAGCAGGAGCCAGGACGTGACCGGCGTAAGCGCCACGTCCTGCGCGATTAGAGCTTCAGGTTCGGGATGATCTGCTTCTTCCGGCTCATGATGCCGGGCAGAACCACGGTGTCGCCGGACACGGTGGCCTCAAAGCTTTTTTCGGCGACGGTTTTGGTCAGGTCGTTCGGGATCAGCATGATCGCTTCCTCGTTGAGGATGTCCACGACAAACAGGAGCACCTGATCTACGCCATCTTCTTTGGCCACGTCCGTCATGGACGCCATCAGGCTGTCCTTGCGGTCAAGCACCATTTTCGGCGCGGTTGTCTCAAGCACGGACACGCGGAATTTGGTGCCTTCAACCTCGTATTCCTTGCTGTCCATGCGCAGCAGTTCGGCGTCGGAGAATGCCGACACATCGGATTTCGCCGCGAACAGCTCACCAGCGAAGTCGGGGATCGACACGCCAAGATCGTCCGCGAGGGCGTGAGCTATGGCTTTATCTTCCTGTGTGGTCGTCGGCGAGCGGAATTCCAGCGTGTCGCTGAGGATGCAGGACAGCATCGCACCTTTGATGCCACGCGGGGCCTGCGCGAGGTCGTCGCCGATCATTTTCCACATGATGGTTGCGGTGCAGGCCACGGGTTCAATGCGGATGTCGATCGGGCCTTTGGTTTCCAGACCGCCGACCAGTTTGTGGTGGTCGATGATTGCACGAATGTCGGCGCTGTTGATCGCGTCGGGCAGTTCGGCGGGGTTGTTGGTGTCGACGATCACGACCGGCTGGTCAGCGTCGACGGTCGAGATGATCTCAGGCTTGTCGAGGCCCCAGTGCTTGAGCACAAACGCGGCTTCGGTGTTGGGTTCACCCAGAAGGACTGGCTTGGCGTCTTCGCCTTTGATCTGATTGAGGTACCACGCCCAGATGATCGGGCTGCCGGTGCTGTCGGTGTCGGGGGATTTATGTCCGAAAACGAGGGTTGTCATGTCGGGCCTCTGCTCTGCCAAAATCGGGTCGCGCGCCTTATAGGGCGCGCGATCCGGGTTGTCACCTGTGTCAGTTTGCACCTGCGGCATCGTCCGGCGGAAACCGCGCCGACGCGGTCTCCCGGAGCGTCGACGCTGCGTCCCCGTCAGTTCGCGACCTGTTCTCTGAGGATGGATGCGGTGAGGGAGATGAGGAGGTAGATGCCTGAGAAGACGAGGAAGGTGAGGAGGGTGTTTTCGAAGGCGCGGGGATAGCTTGGGTCCTGAGCGGCGAGGGGGTAGACCGAGGTGGTCAGGTAGCGGGCCTGGCTGTCGGCGTCACGGCGGGCCTGGTCGAGCCGTTCGAGGGCGGCGGCCAGCATCATGTCTCGGGTGGCGAGATCGGCCTCGGCAAGCTGGATCTGCACGGCGGTTTCCGCCAGCGAGCCCGCGCCTTCGCTTTCGGCGGTCATCTCGGTGTTGATCTCGGCCTTGAGCGCTTCGAGACGGCGGATATCGGCCTCAACGCCTTCGACGCGGCTGCGGTTGGGGCGGGCATTGTCGAGCAGGGCCTGCAGTTGCAGGTTCTTTTCCTGCAACTGGGTTTCGACCGCTTCAATGCGGGCCTGCAGCGCGCCGATGCGGGCGCGGGGGTCGAGCACGGCGCTGTCTTGTTGCAGCCGCACCAGCTTTTCCTGCGCGACGCGGCGGGCCTGCTCCGCCTCTTCGAGACCCAGCTGGGCATCCTTGACCGCGTTCTCGCGCTTGCGGGCCGAGAGGTTGTCGACACGTTCCTCGGCATAGCCGATGAGCGCGGTTGAGAAATCCGCGGCGACCTGCGGATTGGCGGCGGCCACCTCCATGCGGATCACACCCTCGGTCGGGTCATACCCGATCTGGACGTATTTCTTGTAGAGCTTGTACATCTCCTCGGCGGTGGCGTCCGGATCGAGCCGGTGCAGCGGGTCGATGTCGGGCTGCGAGAAATGCGCCTGGAAGCCCTCGTCCTCGTTCAGCCGCAGCATGGCGTCTTTCGAGGTGAGATAGCTCTGCACCGCGATGGCATCCTGATTGGTGGCGAATTGCGTGCCCGAGAAGAGCCCGCCCATGGCGCCGCCGCTGGATTCGGCCTTGAGGATGAGGAACTCGGATTTCGAGGCATACATCGGGGTGGCGAGGGTGAAGAAGTACCAGCCTGCAACCAGAGTGGGCAGGAGCACGAAGGCGGCCAGCCGGGCAAAGAGCATGCGCATCCGGCGCCGGCGCCGGCGCGCCATGTCCTTCTGGATCTGCATGATCTCCTGCTGACGCCGCTCCGCCGGGCTGCGCGTGTCCGTCGCTGGAAGCGTCTGGGGTCCGGCATCCGTGGTTTGCGGCAATTGTGGCGCGGTCTGGCGCGCCGTGTCGGCAGGCGGTGTCTTGACCTTGGCGTGTTGCTGCGCGTTTGCCGGCACCATCAGGTCAAGCGCATTCTCCCGCTGAAACGGGTCGATGCCGCGCAGGCGCAACAGGTAGACCGCTTCGAAGTCGGAATTCGGCTCAAGCCCGTGTTTCTGTGCGATGCGCCGCGCCATGCGGAGCTGGCGACCCGTCAGCCCCTCGTCGCGAATGGCCAGCACGGCTTGTTCGACACCGCCATCTGCGTGCCTCGGCACGCGGGGTGGCGGCGCCTCGGGCGCGGCGGCAGACGATTGACCTGCGGGATGACCGGCGGAGGCCATCTGGCTGGCGCCGGGGCCCGGTTCGCTGCGGCGGATGCGAAAGCGTTTAGCCTTGGGTTTCGTAGTCATAGAGCTGTTTCGCTTCTTCGAGGCTGTCGAACATGTGCAATTGGCCGTCCATGAGGACAGCGGCCTTGCTGACAAATCGCGCCAGCGTTTCGGGTTGGTGAGAGACGATGATCATGGTGGTGGTGCGCAACCGCTCGGCGAGGATATCGCCGGCCTTCCGGTTGAACTCCACATCCGTGTAGGTGGGCATGCCCTCGTCGACGAGATAGATGTCGAAATCGAGCGCCAGCATCAGCGCAAAGGTGAACCGCGCCCGCATGCCCGAGGAATAGGTGCCCAGAGGCTGGTCGAAATATTCCCCCAGATCACAAAGCCAGCGGCAATAGGCCTCGACGTAATCGGGGTCGAGCCCGTAGAGCCGGGCAATAAAGCGGGAGTTCTCCATCGCCGTGTGTTTGGTCACGACACCACCCATGAAGCCCAGCGGAAAGGACACCCGGCTGGTCTTGCGGATCTCTCCCTCATCGGGCTTTTCCAGCCCCGCCATCATCTTGATCAGCGTGGTCTTGCCGGTGCCATTGGGCGCCAGTATCCCCAGCGACTGCCCCAACTCGACCCGGAACGACGCCCGATCCAGGATCACCTTGCGGTGCGACCCCGTCCAGAACGATTTGCTCACACTGTCAAATTCAAGCATGGAAACCCCGAATTGCACCCGGTCAGACTTTGCACGGGTTGGTTTCCATTCGGTTTAGAAGTCGAGTTTGACTGGATTGTGGCCAATCCTTAGCAAAAAGCGGGTATTGTCTCTGGATGGATGCCAGCGTCCAAAGGACCGCGCCGACCTGCCACCGTTCTTCTATGCGCGTGTGCGTGGCCCTTTTGATGCATAAAGGGTCGCGAATCGCCAACACGGTCAGCAGCGACTCTGTCTTCTTTGCTCTCAGGTGTGCATGTTTTTCAGGATACAGAGCCCAAGTGACCCAAGTTGATTTGAGCGATTGGCCCAAAAAAGCTTCTGGCACAGACGTTTTTCCCGAACAAAACCGCATAAACTGCCCAAATTTCCCGCAAATCGTGCGTTTTCGGCGAAAGGTGGGCAACCGTGTTGCAATGCGGATCGCAACGCGATTTATTTCACGAAGACAAACGGAACAAATCCGTGGACAAAACAGGGAGTTCGTTTTTGCCCGACACGTCAAACAGTGACGCGTTCGTCGAATTTGAACGAGTGCAAAAGAGCTACGACGGCGTTCAGCTTGTCGTAAAAGACCTCAACCTCACCATGCCGAAGGGCGAGTTTCTGACGATGCTCGGGCCGTCGGGATCGGGTAAGACCACCTGTCTGATGATGCTGGCGGGCTTTGAGACCGCCACACATGGCGACATCCGGTTGGATGGCAGGCCCATCAACAATATTCCGCCGCACAAGCGCGGTATCGGGATGGTGTTCCAGAATTACGCTTTGTTCCCGCACATGACGATTGCCGAGAACCTCAGTTTTCCGCTTGAGGTGCGCAACATGGGCAAGTCGGATCGTGAAGCCAAGGTCAAACGCGCGCTGGATATGGTGGAGATGGGGGCCTTCGGTGGCCGCCGTCCAGCCCAATTGTCGGGTGGTCAGCAGCAGCGGATTGCGCTGGCACGGGCGCTGGTTTTTGAGCCCGAACTGGTTCTGATGGACGAACCTCTGGGCGCTTTGGACAAGCAGCTGCGCGAAAAGATGCAGTTCGAGATCACGCACCTTGCGCACCGTCTGGGTATCACTGTGGTTTATGTGACACACGATCAGACCGAAGCGCTCACGATGTCGGACCGCGTTGCGGTGTTCGACGATGGCCGCATTCAGCAGCTCGCTCCGCCGGATGAGCTTTATGAAAAGCCGCAGAACAGCTTTGTCGCGCAGTTCATCGGCGAGAATAACACGCTTGAAGGCACAATCCGCGAGATCAAGGGTGATCGCTGTGTTGTGCAGCTTGACGATGGCGGATTGATCGACGCGAAGCCGGTCAATGTCGGAACAGTCGGAGAGCGCACCCGCGTGTCAATTCGGCCTGAACGGGTCGAGATCAACAAGGACCGCCTTCAGGAAGGCGCGCATACGCTCAAAGCCGAAGTGCTTGAGTTCATTTATATGGGCGATATCTTCCGCACCCGTCTCAAGGTGGCGGGCAACGATGAGTTTGTCATCAAGACCCGGAACGCACCGGACCAGGTGCGTCTTGAGCCGGGCACGCAGATCGAAATCGGGTGGTTGCCCGATGACTGCCGCGCGTTGGACGCGCCCAAATAACGGAATTGCCGCGGGGACGAACATCGCCCCCGTGTCATTACAGGCGTTGCTGGGTCGGCCCGACCGCCAGCGCCATGTGTCATAAGCGGGTCGAAACGGGAGAATATGAATGAAACTGTCTAAAACACTTTTGGCGACCAGCGCACTGACCGTTGCCGCCGCAGGTGCATACGCCGCCGGTCATGGCATGGCGGACAGCATGACTCTGGTCAGCTGGGGTGGTGCGTATCAGGCATCGCAGCAGAACGCCTATGTCGAGCCCTACATCGCGATGAATGAAGGTGTTTCGGCGACTTGGGACGAAAGCTCGGCTGAAGCCGTGGCCAAGCTGCGCGCGATGAATGAAGCGGGCAACATCACGTGGGACCTCGTGGACGTCGTTGCGGCTGACGCAATCCGTCTGTGCGACGAAGGTCTGGCGATGGAAATCGACCATGACGAGTTGCTGGCCCCGGCGCCCGACGGCACCGACGCGAGCGACGACTTTGGTGATCTGATCGTGTCCGACTGCTACATTCCGCAGATCGTGTACTCGACAACCTTCGGCTACCGCACCGACATGGTTCCGGAAGGCGTTGAGCCGCCGTCCGACATCTGCTCGGTCTTCGATCTGGAAACGTACCCGGGCAAGCGCGCGCTCGAAAAGCGTCCGATCAACAACATGGAGTGGGCGCTGCTCTGCGACGGCGTGGCTAAGGCAGACGTCTATGACGTTTTGGAAACTGACGAAGGTCAGGACCAGGCTCTGGCCAAGCTCGACACCATCAAGGATCAGGTGATCTGGTGGAATGCCGGCGCGGACACGCCGCAGCTTCTGGCGGACGGTGAAGTGTTCATGGGTTCGACCTATAACGGTCGTCTGTTCTCGGCGATCGTCGAGCAGGGCCAACCGATTGGCATGATGTGGGACGCTCAGGTGTTCGACCTTGATGGCTGGATCATCCCAACCGGCCTGCCGGAAGACCGTCTGGCCCGCGTGAAGGACTTTGTCCGTTTTGCAACAGACACCCAGCGTCTGGCGGATCAGGCCAAGTACATCTCGTATGGCCCGGCACGTGCATCCTCGGCACCGCTGGTGTCCACGCACGCAGAGCTTGGCATCGAGATGGCACCGCATATGCCGACCGATCCTAACAACGCAGCCAACACGTTCCTCTATAACTACGAGTTCTGGGCTGACTATCGCGACGACATCGACGCGAAGTTCCAGGCGTGGCTGGCACAATAAGCCTT
Organism: Alphaproteobacteria bacterium; assembly: GCA_030431485.1. GTDB lineage: Bacteria > Pseudomonadota > Alphaproteobacteria > Rhodobacterales > Rhodobacteraceae > Marivita. The sequence goes on along the minus strand of JAUIIR010000041.1, from coordinate 18,933 downwards.
TGACGGCTTTGGGATGGGCCCGCGTGGCCCATCCCGCACCAGAAGGACAGATACATGCCCAAAGGCTATATCATTGGCCATATCACGGTGAACGACCCCGAAGCCTACAAGGAATATATCGAGCGCGACACGCCGATCCTTGAAAGCTACGGAGCGAAATTCATTGTCCAGGGTGGACAGTCCGAGACGATGGAAGGCGAGACGCAAAATCGCCATGTCGTCATAGAATTCGAAGATTTCGAGACAGCGAAGCGCGCGTATCACGACCCTGCCTATCAGGAGGTCGCCGAGATTCGCCGGCGCACCGCGACAAGCACAATCATTCTAGTCGAGGGCACCTGAGCCATGACGGACGCAGCAACCGAACCTGACAAGGTCACGGGACCGACACCCGACAACGCGCTGCGCGCAGCAGATAAGGAAGATTCCGGCCCCGTACTGGCGGCAGATGGAACACCACTGAAGCGCTCGCTGAACCGGGCTCTGCGAGCACAGAAGATTCGCGCGCTGATGTTGATCGCGCCGCTTTTGATCTTTGTTCTCGTGAGCTTTATCGCGCCGATTGGTGACATGCTGTTCCGCTCGGTCGAAAACCAGATCGTTCGGGATACCCTGCCGCGTACCGTCGCCGCTTTGGCCGATTATGATGCTGCCTCTGGCGAACTGCCCCGTGATGAAGTGTTCGAGGCGGCGTATTATGACGTTTTCTTCGCCGCCGAGCGCAAGGAACATACACGTTTGGGGTCACGTCTGAATTACGAAAAGACCGGCGCGTCCTCGCTGTTCCGCAAATCGGGCCGTGGCATTGACGATATCGGCGAGGTCTATCTTGACCAGTTCGAGGACCTTGACGAAAACTGGGACGAAGCACGCCCCTGGGCAGAACTGATGGGTGATCCGGACTGGATTGCGGCGCAGGATGCTTGGAATGGCAATGGGTCGATGCCCGAGTTCGAGTTGCGTTCGGACATTTCCGATATCCTGCCACGCACTGCTGAGACTTACGAAATCTTCGCGCGTTTCATGCAAACTGAAGAGGGTGACAGCCCGCTGGAGGAAGAACCCTGGAGTGTCGTGCACACCGCGCTCTACCAAGACCTCGCCGAGGGCGATGTCAGCGGATACACCGGCCCCCGTGCAGATATGCTTCAGGCGGCAGACGCGTTGGTCGCCAGCGCGGATTTTCAAACAATTGCGTTCCGCGACGGGTTCGAAGAGATTGATGAAGACTGGGTTGCTCCGGAAATCTGGCAAACCATCAAGACTTACAGCCCGGCCTACACATCCGGCTACTTCCTGAACTCCATCGACATGCAGAAAACGGCTGAAGGTCCGGCGCTGCGTGACGAGGACGAGCGGATTTATGGTCTGCTGTTCCAGCGCACCATGTTCATGAGCCTCGTGATTACGCTGAGCTGTATCCTGTTGGGGTACCCGATCTCGTACTTGCTGTCGAACCTGCCTGCGAGCAAGGCAAACCTCTTGATGATTCTTGTGCTGCTTCCCTTCTGGACGTCTCTGCTGGTGCGGACCAGTGCGTGGAAGGTGATGTTGCAGCAACAGGGGGTGATCAACGATACTCTGGTCTGGCTTGGCCTTGTGGCGGATGACGCGCGTCTGACCATGATCAACAACCAGTTCGGCACAATCGTGGCGATGACGCATATTCTACTGCCGTTTATGATCCTGCCGATGTATTCTGTGATGTCGACGATCCCGCCGTCATATGTTCGAGCTGCCAAGTCACTTGGCGCGACCAACTGGACGACATTCTGGCGGGTCTATTTCCCGCAATCGGTGCCGGGCATTGGTGCTGGCTCGATCCTCGTGTTCATCTTGTCGATCGGCTACTACATCACGCCGGAAATCGTGGGCGGTACGTCGGGTATCTTCATTTCGAACCGGATTGCTTATCACATCTCAAGCTCGCTGAACTGGGGCCTTGCGGCTGCCTTGGGCTCGATCCTCCTGGTGGTGGTTCTGGTGCTCTACTGGGCCTACGACAAGATCGTCGGCATCGACAACGTGAAACTGGGGGGCTGAGCCATGTCGGAAGCCATTCTCACACCAATCGAGAAAAAACCTATCGGGTTCACGGCCGGAGTGCTGGCCGCAGCAGGCGGGTTTGCCGGGTTGTTCCTCGGAACGGCGCAAGGTTCGGGCCTCTTGGGCATCGTCATAGGCGCTGCGCTGATGGCGGCACTGGCCTTTGTCGCGATGCAGGTCCTCGGCGAAGCACTGGAAAAACCCGTGCGCTGGGTCATGATCGCCGTGGCGGCGGTTGCGGGCTTTCTGTTCAACGGCATCCCCGGCCTTATCATGGGCGGCCTCTTTGGGTGGTTCTTCGGCTGGTTCATCTACTGGGTCGGCATGGGGCGTTACCGCGCGCATCTCGTGCCTTACCTGACACCTGGCCAAGTGCTATGGCACTACACGTTCCGCGTGATCTGTGGCGCGATCTTCGTGTTCTTGATCACGCCGATCATCGTGGTGATGCCGCTGTCGTTCAACGCTGAGGACTTCTTCACCTTTACACCTGAAATGCTGGCCTTCGATCCGGCGGGCTACAGCCTCAAACATTACCGTGACTTTCTGACCAACCCGGAATGGACAAATGCGGTGAAGAACTCGTTGCTGGTGGCCCCGGTTGCGACATTGATTTCGGTTTCGCTGGGCACGCTGGCGGCCATCGGTCTGAGCCAGAGCCACGTGCCGGGCAAGCGTGCAATCATGGCGATATTGATTTCGCCCATGATCGTACCGCTGATTATCTCGGCCACCGGCATGTACTTCTTCTACTCCAAAATCGGTCTAGTGGGCACTTATTGGGGCATCGTTCTGGCACACGCAGTTCTGGGGATCCCGTTCGTGATCATCACTGTGACGGCGACGCTGGTCGGCTTTGACCGGTCTCTGACGCGGGCTGCTGCGAATATGGGAGCGAACCCGGTGACGACCTTCTTCAAGGTGCAGATGCCGCTGATCCTTCCGGGCGTGATTTCGGGCGGTCTCTTTGCCTTCATCACATCTTTCGACGAAGTGGTTGTGGTCTTGTTCATCGGATCGGCGGAATTGCAAACCCTGCCGTGGCAGATGTTCACCGGTCTGCGTGAGCAGATCTCACCGACGATCCTTGCGGCTGCGACGATCCTTGTGGCGATCTCGATCTGCTTGCTGACATCGGTCGAGATCCTGCGCCGGCGGTCCGAACGGCTCCGGGGGATGTCGCCAAGTTAAGGCGGCATGCTCCTCCGCCGGGGTTTGGCGTTCAAAGAAAAAGGCCCTGCACCGACGTGCAGGGCCTTTTCGTTTGCGTTGAAGCAGGCTCAGCTGCGGACGAGCTTTTCGTAGCTCTCGGCGATTTCGCGTGTGAGTGAGCCCACTTCGAAATTGTAGTCACCGATCTTGCCCACCGGAGTGACCTCGGCCGCCGTACCGGTGAGCCAGCACTGTTCGAAGCCTTCAAGCTCCTCCGGCATGATGTGGCGCTCATGCACCTTGATCTGACGATCCTTGAGCATGCCGATCACGGTCTGGCGTGTGATGCCGTTGAGGAAGCAATCAGGGTCCGGTGTGTGCACTTCGCCGTCTTTGACAAAGAAGATATTGGCTCCGGTCGCTTCGGCCACGTAACCGCGGTAGTCGAACATCATCGCATCCGAGCAGCCTTTGGCTTCGGCGGCGTGCTTGGACATGGTGCAGATCATGTAGAGACCCGCCGCCTTGGCGTGGCTTGGAATCGTTTCCGGCGACGGACGCTTCCATTTGGAAATGTCGAGCTTGGCGCCCTTCATCTTGGCGTCGCCGTAATAGGCACCCCATTCCCAGCTGGCGATGGCCATGCGAACCGGGTTACGCGCGGAAGCGACACCCATGTCTTCGCCGACACCACGCCATGCGACCGCGCGCACATAGGCATCCGACTGGCCATTGGCTTCGAGCACAGCTTTTTTGGCGGCTTCGATTTCATCCACTGTGTAGGGAATTTCAAAGTCGATCATTTCCGCCGACCGCTTGAGCCGTTCCGAGTGCTCGCGCGATTTGAAAATCGTGCCGCCATACGCGCGCTCACCTTCGAAGACCGAGCTTGCGTAGTGCATCGCATGAGTCAGGATGTGGACATTTGCATCGCGCCAGTCGATCAACTGGCCATCCATCCAGATCTTTCCGTCGCGGTCGTCATAGGTTCCGGCCATCTCAAATCTCCTCGCCCGGATTTTCATAAATTGCGCAAATTAGGTCCGCATCGGACATAATCTTGCGCCAAAACTGAGATTCGCTACCATTTGATCCTTGGAATGTCAACAAGACTGACGTATTTTCGGAGGCAGCACTAAGACGGATCGGACGGCAGGCCATGGTGGAAGGACAATCGCAGAACACGTCGAGCGGACAGGCGCTCCTGTATCTGACGGATGAGCAATTGCGGCAGGGTATCGAGGCGATGTTTTTTGCCTATCGGGGGTTCACGGCCGACCCCGACCGCATTCTTGAAGGCATGTCCTATGGGCGCGCACATCATCGTGCGATCCATTTCATTCATTGCGCGCCGGGGACAACAGTAAACAACCTGCTCGCGATTCTCGGGGTCACCAAGCAATCGCTTAACCGTGTGTTGCGCACGTTGATCGAAGATGGTCTTGTCACAAGCCATGTGGGACGCAGCGACAAAAGAGAGCGGCATTTGACCCTGACCGAGGCCGGAGAAGCGCTGGAACAGCAGTTGTCGGATGCGCAACGCGCCCGCATGCGGGATGCCTATCGCAAAGCCGGGCCTGACGCGGTGGCTGGGTTCAAGACGGTGCTGGAAGCAATGATGGATGACGATATGAAGCGCGCGTATCTGGCGCTGCGGGAGGGGCGATGACATGGCCGATCCCGACGCCCATCTGTTGATTGTCGATGATGACGAACGCATTCGCGGGCTGCTGCAGAAATTCCTGATCCGCAACGGGTTCCTTGTCAGCGCGGCGCGCGATGCGGCGCATGCGCGGCGCATTCTGTCGGGGCTCGACTTTGATTTGATCGTATTGGATGTGATGATGCCAGGCGAAGACGGTATCAGTCTGACGCGAGGCATTCGGGAGCGATCCACCACACCGATCCTGCTATTGACCGCGCGGGCTGAAACCGAAGATCGCATTGCGGGGCTTGAGGCGGGCGCGGATGATTATCTGGCGAAGCCGTTTGAGCCCAAAGAACTGCTGCTGCGGATCAATGCGATCCTGCGCAGAATGCCGGAACAATCGGCTGCGGACAGCGCGCCGAAATATCTGAGCCTGGGGCCGATCCGCTACGACACCGAGCGGGGCGAGATGTGGCGCGGGGATGATCTGGTTCGCCTGACATCGACCGAAATCCAGTTGATGAAAGTGTTTGCTGCAAAACCGGGCATTGCGCTCAGCCGCTCGCAACTTGTCGAGGAACTGGGCCGCGACCGGGGGCAGAGCCAGGAGCGCGCGGTGGACGTGCAGATCACACGGCTGCGCCGGAAGCTGGAAGACAACCCCAAACAGCCGCGGTACCTGCAAACGGTGCGCGGCGCCGGGTATATGCTTGCACCCGACTGACGGGTTTGGTCTTTGCGTATTTGAAAAGAGAAGAAGCAGGGGGGTGCGCCCATGGCGACAGCTTTGATCACACACGCGGACTGTCTGGAGCATGTGACGCCGGACGGGCATCCCGAGCGGGTGGCGCGGCTGGAACATGTGCTGCACGCTTTGCAGGGGTTGGACCTTCAGCGCGAAACGGCACCTTTGGTGGATCCGGTGCATCTGGCATATGTGCACCCGCAATCACATATCGACGCGATTGTTGCGGCGCAACCTGCCGAGGGGCTTCGCCAGCTTGATGCAGACACCTGGATGTCGCCAGGCAGTATAAACGCCGCCTTTCGCGCGGCGGGCGCGGTTGTCCGGGCCGTGGATATGGTTCTGGACAAAGAGGTGGGCAACGCGTTCTGCGCCATCCGTCCGCCGGGTCACCATGCGGAAACGTCCACGCCAATGGGGTTCTGCCTGTTTGGCAATGCGGCAATCGGGGCCAAGCACGCGCTTGAGGCGCATGCGCTGTCCCGTGTCGCGGTGGTGGATTTCGACGTGCACCATGGCAATGGCACGCAGGACCTGTTGTGGGCCGAGGCGCGGGCGCTGACCATCACCAGCCAACAGATGCCGCTCTGGCCGGGCACTGGCGATCCGTCGGAGAGGGGGGCGCATGACAATGTTCTGAACGTGCCCTTGCCTCCGCGCTCTGGCGGGGCAGAGATGCGTGCAGCCTATGAGGCGCAAGTGTTCCCACGTCTGCGGGACTTTAAGCCGGAATTGATCATTATCTCCGCCGGGTTTGACGCACATCAGGATGACCCGCTGGCAGAACTGCAGTGGTCGACGGGTGACTTCCGCTGGTTGACACAGCAACTTTGCGCACTTGCTGCTGAGCTGTGTGAGGGGCGCATCGTCTCGACTCTGGAGGGGGGCTATGATTTGTCTGCCCTCGCAGAAAGCGCACGTGCGCATGTGGAAGACCTAATGGAGGCTGCGTCATGAGCCAGACACCTGTGGAAGACATGAGCTTTGAGGCCGCAATGGCCGAGCTTGAAAAGGTCGTTGGTCAGCTTGAACGGGGTGATGTGGCTCTTGAAGAATCCATCGCGCTTTATGAACGGGGTGCGGCGCTCAAGAAACGCTGCGAGGCCAAGCTGAACGAGGCTCAGGAGAAGGTTGCGGCCATCACTTTGGATGCCGATGGCAAGCCCAAGGGCACGACGCCCTTCGATCCAGAGTAAGACAGCCCGATGTTTGCCGACGCGTTGCACCGCGACGCTGCCAAGATTGGCGCGCATCTTGAGGAAGTTCTGTCGGCCGGGCCTAACCTGCCGGTTATGGAAGGTATGCGTTATGCGGTGGCCGGGGGAAAACGGCTGCGCGGATTTCTGGTGATGGAAGGTGCGCGGTTGCACGGCGTGCCAGAAGAGCAGGCCATATGGCCTGCGGCGGCGATAGAGGCGATCCATGCCTATAGCCTTGTGCATGATGATCTGCCCTGCATGGACGATGACGATCTGCGCCGTGGCCTGCCGACCGTTCATCGCAAATGGGATGATGGCACAGCGGTCTTGGTGGGCGATGCCCTCCAGACTTTGGGGTTTGAGCTGGCGCTTGATCCCGCCTGCCACCCAAGTGCCGAGGTGCGGGCAGACCTGGCATTGAGCCTTGGCAGGGCGTCGGGACGCGCGGGCATGGTCCTGGGGCAGGCGCTCGATATCGCGGCGGAAAGCGCCGAAGCGCCGCTGACACTGGACCAGATCACCGAATTGCAGGCGGGCAAAACCGGCGCTCTGATCGTGTGGTCCGCGGAGGCCGGTGCGCGGCTGGCGCAGGCGGACCTGACACCACTCACCAATTATGCCAGGGCGCTTGGCCTCGCGTTCCAGATCGCCGACGATATTCTGGACGTGGAAGGCGATGAAAGGACGGTTGGCAAAGCGGTGGGCAAGGATGCGGATCGCGGCAAGGCGACCTTTGTGTCTCTTTTGGGAATCGAGGGTGCCAAGCGCCGTGCAGCGGAACTGGTCGAGGCGGCCTGTGAGGCTTTGTCGCCCTACGGAGACCGGGCGCAAACCTTGAATGACGCGGCGCGCTTCGTTATCTCGCGCGACACCTGATGCGACCGGGAGGCGCGGCCGATGTCTTTTTCCACCGAAACCCCGCTTTTGGATACCGTCACATCTCCAGCAGATCTGAAGCGGCTGTCTGACGCGCAGCTTGAGCAGCTGGCGGACGAATTGAGGCGGGACACGATTTCTGCAGTGTCCAAGACCGGGGGGCATCTGGGGGCCGGTTTGGGTGTGGTCGAACTGACCGTTGCGCTGCATGCTGTCTTCGATACGCCACGCGACAAAATCATCTGGGACGTGTCGCACCAATGCTATCCGCACAAGATCCTCACAGGGCGGCGTCAGCAGATGGCCACCCTGCGGCAAGAGAACGGTTTGTCAGGTTTTACCAAACGGTCAGAATCTCCATATGATCCGTTTGGGGCGGCGCATAGCTCTACGTCGATTTCTGCCGCATTGGGCTTTGCAGTGGCGCGCGATCTTGGCGGCAATTGCGACACCGGGCATGGTGACGCGATTGCCGTGATCGGAGACGGCGCGATGACGGCCGGTATGGCCTATGAGGCGATGAACAACGCGGGCCATTTGAAGAAACGGCTGATTGTTATCCTCAATGACAATGATATGAGCATTGCCCCGCCGGTAGGGGCGTTATCCTCGTATTTGTCGCAGCTGTATGCGGGCGCACCGTTTCAAGATTTGCGTCTTGCAGCCAAGGGCGCGGTCAGCTTCCTGCCAGAGCCGTTCCGCGAGGGAGCGAAACGGGCGAAGGATTTACTGAAGGGCATGGCCGTTGGCGGGACGCTCTTCGAGGCGCTTGGGTTCTCTTATATCGGGCCGATTGATGGCCATGATTTGGAGCAGCTTTTACCGGTGCTGCGCACGGTCAAAGATCGGGCCGATGGACCGATCCTGATCCATGCTGTGACGCAAAAGGGCAAAGGCTATGCTCCGGCAGAGCAGTCAGCAGACCGTGGGCATGCGCGCGCCAAGTTCGACGTCTTGACGGGTGAACAAACGAAAGCTGCGTCGAATGCACCGAGCTACACCAAGGTGTTCTCAGATGCGCTGTGTCAGGCCGCGGCAGATGACCCATTAGTTTGTGCGGTGACGGCGGCCATGCCAGATGGGACCGGTCTTGATCTTTTTGCCGAGCGGTATCCGTCGCGCAGTTTTGATGTCGGCATTGCAGAACAGCACGGTGTGACGTTTTGTGCCGGACTTGCTGCAGGTGGGCTCAAGCCGTTTTGCGCGATGTATTCGACCTTTCTGCAGCGCGGATACGATCAGGTTGTGCATGATGTTGCCATTCAACGATTGCCCGTACGCTTTGCGATTGATCGCGCCGGGCTGGTGGGTGCGGATGGGGCGACCCATGCGGGCAGTTACGACATTGCTTATCTCGCCAATTTGCCGGGCTTTGTTGTCATGGCTGCCGCGGATGAGGCCGAGCTGAAGCACATGGTGGCAACGGCTGTGGCTCATAACGACGGGCCCATCGCCTTTCGCTATCCGCGTGGAGAAGGGCTGGGCGTCGATCTACCGGAGCGTGGCGAAATTTTACCAATTGGTAAAGGACGGATAATCCGCGAGGGCAAACGTGTCGCGATCCTTTCTTTTGGCACCCGATTGGGAGAGGTTCTGACGGCCTGTGAGGCATTGGAGGCCAAAGGCATTACTCCGACTGTCGCCGACGCCCGGTTTGCCAAGCCCCTGGACCGCGAATTGATCCTGCGATTGGGTGCAGATCATGAAGCTTTGATCACCATAGAGGAAGGCGCTGTCGGCGGGTTCGGCAGCCATGTCGCGCAACTGCTGGCCGAAGAAGAGGTGTTCGACCACGGGCTGAAGTTCCGATCAATGGTCTTGCCCGATATCTTCATCGACCAGGCCAGCCCGAAGGCCATGTATGATGTTGCAGGGCTCAACGCGGAGCAGATCGAGAAGAAGGTGCTGGATGTTCTGGGCGTCGCCTCGCTTGGCAAGCGCGCTTAAAATATCCCTGTGAGAAGGGCTGTCACCACAGCCAAAGACAGGCCGAGTACTGTATACCCGGCGATCAGAACGAAGCCATCGCGCACCATCAGCGCGAACGCCACCAATGCGACACCTCCGGCACTGACCGAGGTGAACATGGGCAGGATTTCGAGAAACGGCCAGGTGGCAGCAACCACCATCACAGCCAGTAGCGCGATCCTGTCCATCGGTGCGCGCGAGAGAAAGCGCAACCGATGGCGGCTTTTCCGGTCAAGCCATGCCGCAGGTTTGCGCAGGTATGTGACCGCCCGTTTCAATTGTGGTCCCGTGAGCCGACGGGAGGCCAAGAAACGCGGCAGCCAGAGGTGGCTGCGGCCAAAGAAGGCCTGAATTGAAATTGTCAGGATCACCAGCCCGCCAATTGTGGGCATCAGCGGAATAATCGACAGAGGCGATACCAGGATCAGAGACGGCACGAGCAAGGCCGCCCCAAATGAGCGCGCTCCGACGCGGTCCAGCATGTCCTGGATCGTCAACCCATGATGGGCGTCGTGCTGCCGCGCCTCGACTCCCGTGGCCGGGTTGTCTGGGTCCAGCGTGTCCAAAAGGTCTGTCAGCGACCTGGGTGCCGCCTTTTCAGAGGTCACTGTCCTATTCGCTCTTCTGCAAGGATCGCGGCCAGACCCGCCCGGTAGTCGGGGTATTTCAGGACAACCCCAAGATCAGCTTTGATCCGGTCGTTCCGGACGCGTTTGCTCTCGGCGTAAAAGCTGCGCGCCATTGGCGAGAGGTTGGCTTCATCGAAGGGAATCTCGTGCGGTGGCTCGACCCCCAGCAGCGTGGCGGCATGCAGGATGACGTCCTGCGGCGGAGCTGGGTCGTCGTCGCAGAGATTGTAGGCTGTCCCCGGGTTTGGGTGCTCCATTGAGGCTTCCAGTGTCTGGGCGACGTCCTCGACATGGATGCGACTGAACACCTGCCCCGGCTTGATGATCCGGCGGGCAGTGCCGTCGCGCACTTTGGAAAATGGACCGCGCCCCGGGCCGTAGATGCCCGCCAGGCGGAAGATGTGCAGCGGCAAATCAGCAATGGCCGACCAAGCCGCTTCCGCCTGAACACGACGGCGTCCGCGCTCGGTCGCGGGTGTCAGAGGTGCATTTTCGTCAACCCAATCCCCTTGCGCGTCTCCGTAGACACCGGTGGTCGACAGGTAGCCCAGCCACTTCAAGCGTTGTGCTTGTGCAGCAATGTCGGGTGCGAGCAACGCCAGCGTTGGGTCACCGGTGTCTGTCGGACCTGCAGAAACAAGCACGTGGCTGGCATTTTCCAGCCACGGCAGGATTGCGTCGCGGTCCCAGAGAAGTGGCGTGATCCCTTGCGCGTGGAACGTTTCAAACTTGTCCGGGTCGCGTGTTGTGCCCGCGATCTTCCAGCCTTTGGGCAGTAATCGCCGCACCAGATAGGCCGCGCTGTAGCCGTGGCCGAGAGAAAGCAGTGTCTTTTCCATAGTGCGAAGTTGGTGTGCCCACGATCAAATACAAGCGGGACAACGTCCTGCCCACGGACTCGTCAACGTTTAAGACGCATAATCGGATCCTTCGGAATCCAGGATTTTCTTCAATTCCGACAGATGACGCGCGTCCTGTTCCGGATAGCTTTCCAGCTCTTGTGCCGTTTTTTCTGCGATCTCATCGGACAGAATATTGAGCGGTTGCCCGGTTTGCAGCGCGCGAATATAGGTCTCGGCCGCACGTTCAAAATAATAAAGACGGTTGAACGTGTCTGCCACGCTGTCACCAATCACCATGACCCCGTGATTGCCCATGATCATCACTTTTTGTTTTGGATCACTGAACAATTGCGCGCAGCGTTCGCCCTCTTCTTCAAAGGCAAGCCCACCATACTGAGTATCAACAACACAACGATTGAAGAACGTGGCGCAGTTCTGATCGATGGGTGGCAATTGCGGGTTTTGCAGACAGGCGAGAACGGTTGCGTGGATCGAATGGACGTGCATGGCGCAGCGGGCATGCGGGCAATGGCGGTGCAAGCCGCCGTGCAGTCCCCATGCCGTCGGGTCCGGGGCATTGGGGCCTAGGAGCGTGTCGGGATTGTTCGCGTCGACGATGATCAGGTCGCTGGCCTTGATTCGGCCGAAATGCATCTGGTTGGGATTCATGAGGAACCGCGTGCCGTCCTCATTGATCGACAGGCTGAAGTGGTTTGCGACGCCTTCGTGCATGTTGAACCGTGCTGTCCAGCGGAAAGCGGCGGCCAGATCAACGCGTTCTTCCCAATGCTCCATATTCGGCGCGAGCTTGGTGACGGACATAGGACCCTCCTGTTTCTCGGTTCAGAGCACGCCCTCGGATGGGCAAAGTCAAGCTGTGTTTGCCGCCAGCAGATGAAGCAGCTGTGCTTCGGTTCTGCGCAAACCCGTGATTTCAGGAGCTTTGTCGCGCACGGCGTGTCGCGTTGCGTCGGAAACGGAGTGCAGGTCTATCACCGCAGGATGAACATAGGACGACCGGCAAATCGCAGGTGTGTTGGCCAGGCGTTGTGCTGCGGCCTCGATCATGGACTTGATGGTAGGACATTCATCCCGCATGGCAATTTCCATTGCGGCGACGGATCCATTCCAGGTGCGAAATGTCTTGGCTGTCAGATCGGTGTTTTCAAGGTAGTCGGTCAGAAAGGCGTTGATCTCGCCAGACGTGACGGCCCGAGCGGCACCATCCTCATCAACCCACGACATCAGTTCTGGGCCCGGCAGATCGTCAAGCCGTGACAGTGCGCGGTTCAGTGTGCGGTCATTCAGTGTTTTCTCAATCTTGGCGCCGCCTTTCCCAGTGTAGGACAGACGCAGCGCATGGGAGTCGAGCGACAGATGACGTTTCCGCAATGTTGTCGCTCCGTATGTCTTGTTTGCCTGTGTGTAGTCCGGTGCCCCGACACGCAGGCTGGCATGGTCGATCAGGGCAAGCACGGCAGCGATTGCGAATGTGCGGTCGCCAGCATCGGCGTTGCGCAGCTCGCGCAAAATGCGGCGGCGAAGGCTGGGCAGCTTTTCTCCGAAGGCCGGTAGATGGGCGAATTTCCGTTTGGAGCGAAAGGCGCTCCACTCCTTGTGATATCGGTATTGCTTGCGGGTTTTGACATCGCGGCCTGTTGCCTGAAGATGACCATTGACCAGAGGACACATCCAAACCTGTTCCCATGCGGGTGGCACGGCAAGCGCATTCAACCGTGCGCGTTCGGCTTATTGTTCGATGCGCGTGCCATCCGGCGCAATGTAGGAAAACCCGCGACCGCGCCTTTCTCGACGGATGCCGGGGCGGTTGTCCGGATAGTATTCTAGATGCGCAGCACTCGACATGACATCGAAACGCACATTGATTGCGAGGGTTCCAGACTAGATTTGGCGGGACGGCACCCAAGCGTAGCCGTCCGCGCAGAGCAATGTGCATTCCCGCAATCCGTGCGGTTTGTCGGTGGGTTCCTGAAGCACTGTAAACCCTGAGTTCTCCGCGTGTTCAAAGGCGCAGTCCGGATCGGTTTCGTAGAGCCGGATTTCCAGCCCCGCGCCACGCGGTGGATTTTCCGGCAAGAGCCCGAGCAGAGGATGCGCGCCAAAGGTCTGATCAGAATGGAGTTGAAAGAGCTGATCGCCGTAGCGCAGGATCGCAAAGTCATCTGACACGCGATGCGCGGTCATGGCAAAGACATCCGTAAGTTGCTGTACCATGCGCCGCACGTCGCGGGTCAGCAGGTTCAATCCCAAGCCTTTCAGACTTGCACCGAAGGCGTCGGCGGAAACCGTTTCGTAGTCCATTTATGGGCTCCGTTAAATAGTCAGCAGTGCTGACCATTTCTGCAGCTTGATCCCACCCATGCAAGCTGTCAACCTGCGGGTGAGGCAGGCGAAGACCCAAGAAAGGCAGTGCATGCAGGACCGGTCAATCAATCTTGATATTGTCACTCCGGACGCTCCGGCACCGGAGCGGTTTGATGATCCGAAGGCGGCCGTTGATCGGCTGTGCGCGCTCTATGAAGCGTCCACGCGATTTCTGTGTGATAGCTTTCAGGCTGCCATGGAACAGGGCCATCCGGGCGTGCGGTACCGCGCGTTTTATCCAGAGCTACGCATTACGACGACCAGTTTTGCCAAGGTCGATAGTCGTTTGAGCTTTGGGCACGTTGCGCATCCCGGAACGCATGCCACGACAATCACCCGTCCCGACTTGTTCCGGCATTATCTGGAGCAACAGATCTCTTTGCTGCTTGAGAACCACAACGTCCCGGTCCAGGTCGGGGTGTCTGACACGCCGATGCCGGTTCATTTTGCAGTGGCCAACGACGCTGCGATTTCAGTTCCGCAGGAAGGCGCCGCTGACTTCATTCTGCGCGATGTGTTCGACGTGCCTGATCTGGCGACCACAAATGATGACATCGTCAACGGTGTCGCCAAGCCTGCGCTGGACGGAACCGAACCGCTTGCACCGTTTACCGCACAACGCATCGACTATTCTTTGGCGCGGCTTTCACACTACACGGCGACGGACCCGCATCATTTTCAGAACCACGTTCTTTTTACCAACTACCAGTTCTACGTTGCCGAGTTCGAAGCCTATGCACGGGCGCAATTGGCCGAGCCCGAAAGCGGCTATACGAGTTTTGTCAGCACCGGGAATGCCGAGATTTTCGAGGCGGACGCGCCGCTGCCTGCGGTCGACAAGATGCCTCAGATGCCGACCTATCACCTCAAGCGAAAGGGTGGAGCCGGGATCACGCTGGTGAATATCGGCGTCGGACCATCCAACGCGAAGACGGCCACCGATCATATCGCGGTTCTGCGCCCTCATGCGTGGCTGATGGTGGGACATTGTGCAGGTCTGCGGAATTCACAAAGCCTTGGGGATTTCGTGCTTGCGCATGCCTATCTGCGCGAGGACCGCGTACTTGATGATGATCTTCCGGTCTGGGTGCCCATCCCGGCGCTTGCCGAGATACAAATTGCGTTGGAACGTGCGGTGGCTACGGAGACGCAGCTTGAGGGGTACGATCTCAAGCGGATTATGCGGACAGGCACGGTGGCCAGCGTGGACAACCGCAATTGGGAATTGCGGGATCAACGTGGTCCGGTCCAGCGTTTGAGCCAGTCGCGGGCGATTGCTTTGGATATGGAAAGTGCCACGATAGCGGCCAACGGGTTTCGGTTTCGAGTGCCCTATGGCACTTTGCTCTGCGTGAGTGACAAGCCTCTGCACGGCGAGTTAAAGCTGCCGGGTATGGCGTCAGATTTCTATAAAACGCAGGTGGCGCGGCACCTGATGATTGGTATCCACGCCATGGAACACCTGCGCGACATGCCTCTTGAGCGCATCCATAGCCGGAAGCTGCGCAGCTTTGAGGAGACCGCGTTTCTATAGCGATTCTTCGGTTGCGGCGTGAAATGACGGCTTGACCTTGCTGAGGCCGCCAAATACCGCCGGAAATCCTTTGAAAAAGCCGAAAAACGTCGGGGAAACGCCTACCAACCGTTGTGTTTCTTCGCAATATACGGTTAGTTTTTCCCCACGAGGCCCAAGATCGGGCAGTTAAGGAGACCACGAAATGGCGAAACCAATGACAAAGACCCAGCTTGTGGCCGCTCTGGCCGAAGAAATGGGCAGCGACAAGAAAACCGCTGGAGCCGCGCTGGACGCAGTCACTAACATCATCACCAAAGAAGTTTCGGGTGGTGGCGCTGTGACATTGCCGGGCGTTGGCAAGATCTACTGCCGTGAGCGCCCTGAGCGTATGGTGCGTAACCCGGCGACCGGCGAACAGTTCAAGAAAGAGGCCGACAAGGTGGTCAAGATGACCATCGCAAAGGCGCTCAAGGACAGTGTGAACGGCTGAGCCGATACTCAATTTCTTTGAAAAAGGCCGCTCATCTGAGCGGCCTTTTTGGTTTTATCGTTCTTCAGGCGCGGCGTGTTCGCGAAGCAGTTTCTCTTCGACGGCATCTTGCGGCACATCTTCATTCTTCCACAACGGGACACCGGTCGACAGGACCGAGCGGCCCATCATGTGCGCCCCGATCGGGGCGGTGAGAAGAATGAACAGCACGATCGCAATCACCCGGATAATGATGTCCGGACTTGCGAAGATCACAGCGCAGCCCAGCAGGATCAGACCGGTGGACAATGTGCCGATCTTGGTTGAGGCATGCATCCGGATCAGGACATCAGGCATACGCAAAAGGCCAAGCGCGCCCACCACGGCAAAAAGACCGCCGAGAATGATCAGGCAACCTGCAACCACTTCACTCATCTGAAGTCTCCTTTCGGGTGCGAACCGTGTTTCGTTCGGCAAAGCGTGCCAACGCCACTGTTGCGAGGAAGCCCACCAGCGCTAGAACCAGTGCGACATCAAGGAAAGCCAGGGTGCCGTAACGGATCGCAGCAAGCCCGCAGAAGGCCACGATTGCGACGGTCATGAAGTCCAGCGCCACAACGCGGTCCTGCAAGCTTGGCCCTTTTATCAGACGGACAAACGCCATCACGACCGAGGCCACAATACAGAGAAAGCCAATCTCAAGGCTCAGTTCCAGAAAACCTGTCATGATGTGCCCTCCACGGCGTCGATAACCCAGCGTTCCATTCCGTCTTTCAGGCTCTTGCGCAGGGCATCGTGATCATCGGCGAACATTGCATGCACCAGCAAGGTTTTGCGGTCTTCGCTCACATCCAGACTGAGTGTGCCCGGTGTCAGGGAGATGAGGTTTGTGACAAGCAGAATGCCGGTGTCCGTTTTTACATCAAGCGGTACTTCGATGATTGCTGGACGGGCGCGGTGGCGGGGGGTGAGAATGTCAGAGGCCACTGCAAGGCTGGAGACGATCAATTCATAGTGGAACATGATGATCAGCTTGATCCACGCAGTAACGCGCCGGAAATAGGTGCTTGTCCCGATCAGCGGTTGGATCAGCCACAGTGCACCATAGCCGATAACGAAGCCGGTGGTGAGGCCAACAAGCGATACCGACCCGGTAAACGCGACCCAGGCGATGGCGAGGATGATGTTCAGTCCAAACGTGTTCATGGCTGCTCTCCCAACACCGCGGTGATGTAGGCCGTCGGATCAAGAAGCTGCGCGGCAGAGGCTTCGGCGAATTGCACGAAGGGTTCGGGCATGGTGCCGATGATGACGGTCAGCACAGCGAGCCCCGCAATCGGGAACAGCATGGCGGCGCGGTCGCGGTTGCTGAGTGATGTCAGCTTCGGGTCAATTCCGTCGGGGTGCGCTTCCCAGAACGCCTGCGCCCAGATTTTGGTCATGGAGTAGATTGTGAGCAGACCCACGGCAAGCGCGATGCCCGCGATGATCCAGCCCTGCACCTCGAGCGCTGCCTTCACCAGCAGGAACTTGGCCCAGAAGCCCGAAAGCGGCGGGAAGCCCGACAGCGAGAAAGCCGGGACCACGAAAAGAACAGCCAGAAGGGGTGCGGATTTGTAGAGGCCACCGATCCGCGACAGCTCGGTCCCGCCTGCGATGCGCTGGGCGACACCTGCGATCAGGAACAGGTTCGCTTTCACCACTATATGGTGCACGAGGTAGAAGACTGCGCCAACGATGGCGAGCGGCGTCAGGAGTGCGAGACCAAGGATCATGTAGCCGATCTGGCTGACGATGTGAAACGACAGGATCTTGCGCATGTCGGATTGCGCGGCGGCACCCAGAACGCCGACGACCATCGTGAACCCCGCGACCCAGAGAAGGATCGTATGGGTGAAGGCGATGTCATGGTCGAACACCAGTGTGAACATCCGCAGCAGGGCGTAGACACCGACCTTGGTCAGCAGTCCGGCAAACACTGCTGACACCGAAAACGCGGGAGTGTGGTAAGAGGCCGGCAGCCAGAAGAAGAGTGGGAAGACCGCCGCCTTGACGCCAAACGAGATCATGAAGAGCACCGCGACGATGGTCAGCAAGCGTTGATCTGCATTGTCTACAGCACTGGCTAAGTCGGCCATGTTCAACGTGCCTGTCATGCCGTAGAGCAGGCCAATGCCGGTCAGGAACATGATGGTCGAGACAAGGTTTAACGCCACGTATTTTACGCCACCGTCGATCTGCTCGGGCCGTCCGCCCAGCACCAGCAGGCCGAAGGACGCGATCAGCATGACCTCGAACCAGACATAGAGGTTGAAAAGGTCACCGGTGATGAACGCGCCGACCACACCGGCGATCAGCATGTTGATAAGCGCGTGATAGCCCAACTGCTCCATCCCTTCATCGACATCTGCGATGGCGTAGATCGACACGGCAACGGCAACGATGGCGGTGATCAGAACCATGACGGCAGACAGAAGATCGGCCACCAGAGTGATGCCAAAGGGCGCGGGCCAGTTGCCCATCTGCCCGGCGATCACGCCTTCGCGCAGAACGGTCGCCATCAGAACAATTGACGCCACCAGCAGCACGGAGGACCCGGCCACGGAAATCCAGCGACCCAAGGGGCTTTGCCGCGTCAGGAAGGTAAGGACAGCCGTCAGGAACGGGAGGACGACAGGAAGCGCAAGAAGCCAGCTCACTTATGTGCCTCTTCGGGTTCGGCCAAACGCATGTCGTCCGGCGTCAGGGAGTTCAGGGTGGTCCACGCGCGGAAGACCAGCACAATGGCAAAGGCAAAAAGGCCAAAGCCGATCACGATGGCGGTCAGCACAAGCGCCTGTGGCAGGGCGTTGGCCGCGAGGGCCGGGGCATCCGCGCCTTCGGGGATCAGGGGCGGCGCGCCATCGGTGAGGCGGCCTGCCACGAAGATCGTCAGGTTCGCAGCGTTCGAGATCAGTACGAGGCCGAAGATGAACCGCAGAAGGTGGTTCGACAGCATCAGATATACCGCTGACGCGACCAGAACGCCGATGGTGATGGCAAAGAGAAACTCCATCAGATTTCCTCCTCCATGGCGAAGACAAGGGTGAGGATCGACCCGAAGACCACGAGGTAGACGCCGATGTCGAAGACCAGCACCGACGACAGGGGCAGACCCTTGTCATCCTCTGTTGCCCCGATGAACAACCATTGCCCGGTGAAGAGCGCATCGCCAAAGAGTGCCGCGAAAAGACCGGCGGCAAGGGCGATGCCCAGCCCCCAGATCGCGATAGTCTGTGGCATCACGCGCAGCGCTGCGCGAGCGTCTTGTGTGCCGCAAGCGATGGCGTAGAGGACAAAGCCGGTGGCCCCGGTCAGCCCGCCGATAAAGCCGCCACCGGGTTCGTTATGGCCGCGCAGCATCATGTAGAACGAGAACACGAGTAGCAGACCGGCAAGGTAGCGCGTGCCGACGCGCA
>JAUIIR010000130.1 GCA_030431485.1 Alphaproteobacteria bacterium | reverse complement strand
TGGGCCGGTTGCAGCGCGCGCAGGAAGGGCGGGAACCGGGCTTTCTCTGCGGGTGCGAAACGACCTTTTCGATTATTGTAGAGCGGACATTCAACCGACCATCAAAAGAGGTACGGCGCTGACCTTTGTCTGTCTATGGAGACCGTAGATGCCATCAACTGGATGCGACCATCGGCGTTTCAGCGCGGAATGGCAAAAACGAAGCGTTCAATCACGCATAACAAGCACTGATTTGTGCGAGTGTCTCACCAGGCGCGCCGCGTTTGATCCTAAGAGGTAGTTTTTCAGTTCGGGCTGATGCGCACCAATGAGGATGAGGTCGATTTTCAATGCGTTCGCCAGTGCAATGACACGGTCATAGACAGTGCCGGTCAGCACGTGCTGCTGTGCCGTAATACTTGATGCCGCAATTTGGCGCGCCAGTTCGGCTTCGGTTTCGGACTTCGCGGTCGCCTCGAAGCTTGCGTCCATGTAAGATCCGACAATCGGCATCCCCACATTGGGGATGACCGATACCACATGCACGTCACTGGACCATTGCTCGGCAAGGGTTTTGGCCTTGCCCAGCAAGTTCTGCGTCTCATCCGCGATCGAGACGTCGACGGGAACAAGTATTTTCGCAAACATGTCAGCTCCTCTTAAAACGGGGCTTGGGTCATGCGGTGGCTTTGCAAGCCGACGATCATAAGCAGAAGGAGAAGAGCCGGGATAAAGAAGATTTCCTTGGGCATCCGGTCATTTTCAACCTGTGCCAGAACAATCTGCGCCGGGTCGTCACCGTAGAAATCATACTCATTGCCAAGGCTCTCAAAGAATGGCGTTCCGGGGAACGGTTCGTCAAGAAGCAGCATATCGCCGTCTTCCATGACGCTCAGCCCGACTGCGCCCAGCCGGTCGATGCCGCTGGCTTCGGCCTCTGGCGTGACAACGATGGTCGTTGTCCCGACAATCGCAGTGTCGAAGTCAGGTGCAGATACCACAAGGCGCACGTCGGTTCCCACGGGCACGCTTTCAACCGCGCTGATCACAGCAGGCCCGTTGAATTCGGTGTATTTGTCCTGCCATAGATCCAGGAAGAAATCCGGTCGGAACAGCATGAAGACAACGAGAAGCATCACCGCGCCCTCCCATTTTCGGATCTTGGTGATGAAATAGCCTTGGGTGACCGCAGAAAAGGTCAGCATCGCGATCAGGGATATGATGAAGACGAACAGGGCCTTGAGCGGCCCAACATCGATCAACAACAGGTCCGTGTTGAAGATGAACATGAACGGCAAAAGTGCCGTGCGAATGTCATAGGCAAAGCCCTGAACACCCGTCATGATCGGATCACCCCTTGAGATCGCAGCGGCGGCATAAGCGGCAAGACCCACCGGCGGCGTATCGTCCGCAAGAATGCCAAAGTAGAACACAAACAAGTGCACCGCGATTAGCGGGACGATCAGCCCTGACTGCGCCCCCACCGACACGATGACCGGCGCCATCAGCGACGAAACAACGATGTAGTTGGCCGTGGTGGGCAGGCCCATGCCAAGGATCAGCGACAGGATTGCCACCAGCACCAGCAGGATGATCAGATTGCCACCCGAAATCGTTTCAATCACCTGACCGATGATCTGATGCGCACCGGTAAGGGAGATTGTGCCGACGATGATGCCCGCGGCACCCGTTGCAACACCAATTCCGATCATATTGCGCGCGCCGCTTTCGAGGCCTGCAACAAAGTCCACAAACCCTGCCCTGGCCTGATTGACGAGTTCGGATTCCCCCCGGAACATTGACTTGAGCGGGCGGTGTGTGACCGCAACGATAATCATCGCCACCGTGGCCCAGAACGCCGACAAGGCAGGCGACAGGCGATCAAGGTATTCTGTCCGCACCATCAGGTTCCACGCTAGTACAAAGATCGGCAGGGCGAAATATGCGCCACCGAAAAATGTGGGCGTCAAACGCGGGGCGGAGACGGCTTTGGCGTTGGGATCATCGACCTCCAGATCGGGGAATTTGGACGCGACATAGACGAGAGCCAGGTACGCGATCAGCAAGAGGACAAGGCCCGCATAGACGGTGTTGCCGGGCATCATAGGCTCCAGCATAGCGCGGAACGCGACGACAAGGAACGTGATCGATGCCATGGCTAGAAACCCGGTAAGGAACAGGACCATGATCATCAGGATTCCAATGCGGCGACCGGGTTTTTTAAGCCCCTCAAGTTTTAGCTTCAGGCTCTCCAGATGCACGATATAGAGCAGCGCGATGTAGGAAATCACCGCAGGCAGGAAGGCGTGTTTGATCACCTCAATATACGGAATGTTCACATATTCGACCATCAGGAACGCAGCAGCGCCCATCACCGGTGGGGTCAGCTGGCCATTGGTCGATGACGCCACCTCAACAGCGCCCGCTTTTTCGGACGAAAACCCGATCCGCTTCATCAGCGGGATCGTGAATGTGCCAGTGGTCACCGTGTTCGCGATGGACGAGCCCGAGATCATGCCCGTCATCATCGACGACAGGACTGCGGCTTTCGCAGGACCACCGCGCAATGTGCCAAGCAGGGAAATCGCCACCTTGATAAACCAGTTGCCGCCGCCCGCTTTCTCGAGCAGCGCGCCGAACAGAACGAAGAGAAAGATCATAGATGTGGACACACCAAGCGCCACACCAAACACGCCTTCGGTCTGCATCCAGTAATGCCCCATGGCCTTGCTGAACGATGACCCGCCGTAGTTGGTGATACTACCGATCCATGATGAATAACCACCAAAGAACGCAAGCGCGAGGAACGCCGAGACGATGATCACAAGTGGCAAGCCCAGCGACCGCAACACCGCAACCATGAGAACCACCATGCCGATGCCTGACATGACGATGTCAGACATGCTCCACAATCCGGGGCGATCTGCGATTTCAAACCGGAACACGACCAGATAAAGACAGGCCGCAACACCCGCGATCATCAAGAGCCAGTCATAGACGGGGATGCGGTTGCGGTGGCCGGAAATGGGAAAGGCCAGCGTTGCCAGTGCGATGGCAAAGGCTAGGTGCACAAAGCGCGCTTGCGCCACGATATTGGCGAACATGCCGACGCCGGTGGCCTGTGCCAGAACGCCCGGCAGCTTGGAGGCTATATACAGCTGGAACAATGACCACGCGATACACAGCGCAAAGATCAGGGAGTTGGCGAAGGGTCCGGCCTGCCGTGCGCCTGTATCGGCTTCGGCCACCATGTCTTCGGCAGAGCGTGTCTCGGTCATAGCAATGTCCCTCAGTTGCGCGGTTTCCGCGTCATTCTTCGGCAAAACGCCGGCGCACCTTGGGGATGCGCCGGCGTTGATGGTTTACAAGGTCACGCAATGCGCCTTAGTCGATCAGGCCAAGCTCTTTGTACGCACGCTCGGCACCCGGGTGCAGCGGCGCGGACAGGCCGTCGCTGACCATCTCAGCCGCATCAAGGTTGGCAAAAGCAGGGTGCAGGCCACGGAAATCGTCAAGGTTCGACATCACGGCCTTGGCCACAATATACGCCGTTTCCTCAGGGATGTCGGCCTTGGTCACAAATGTTGCGCCGACACCGAATGTGGTGGTTTCCTGATCGTTGCCTGCGTACATGCCACCGGGAATGGTCGCGACGCGGTAGAACGGATTGTCTGCAACCAGCTTGTCAATCGGTGCCCCGGTGACGGACACAAGGCGCACGTCACAGGTTGTGGTCGCTTCCTGAATGGCAGCCGCCGGGTGGCCCACGGTGTAGATCATTGCGTCGATGTTATCGTCGCAGATCTGCTTGGCCATCTCGGAGCCTTTGTATTCGGTCGCAAGAGCAAAATCGTCCATGCTGATGCCGAACGCATCCATCACAACTTCCATTGTCGCGCGCTGACCGGAACCGGGGTTGCCGACGTTGACACGCTTGCCCGCGATCTCTTCAAACGAGGTGATGCCGCTGTCGCCGCGCACAAGCAGAGTGAACGGCTCTGGGTGGACCGAGAACATTGCGCGGATTTCCGGGAACGGGTTGTCCTCAAAGCGGGACGTGCCGTTGAACGCGTGATACTGCCAGTCAGACTGCGCTACGCCGAACTCAAGCTCACCGGCTTTGATGGTGTTGATGTTGTAGACCGACCCGCCCGTCGATTCCACAGCGCAGCGGATGCCATGTTCTTTGCGGTCGCGGTTCACCAGACGGCAGATCGCGCCACCAGTTGGATAGTAAACGCCCGTTACACCGCCGGTGCCGATCGAGATGAATTGTTGGTCCTGCGCCATCGCGGCACCGCCAAGTGTGATCGAAGCTGCCGCGACCAAGCCAGCCGCAAGTTTTTGAACGGTCATGATATTCTCCCAATTGATTGTCGGGCTGAAGCCCAGTCATTTGAAACGTGTGCGATGATTTTCCGCCTACCTTTGCAACCGCATCCTGCGCGGCTGCCGGGCAGTCATAACGTCTCTGCGCTCATAGAATGCGATTCGCGCCAAATGGGCCACCCTCTTACGTGTGCAGCGCTTGCGCACTTGCGTGCTTGCATTGCTTTGTTATTCGGGTGATCCAGCAACATGTTTTATCGCCAACAGGGCAGTTTCCATGAGCCATGTATTCCCCCGCCATAACCTCGCGCCGCCGGTGAAGGCTGTGCGCGGTGAGGGCTGCTATCTGTATGACGAATCCGGCAAACAGTATTTCGATGGGTCAGGTGGTGCGGCTGTGTCGTGCCTGGGGCACGGCGATCCTGAGATTATTCAGGCGATACAAGATCAGGCATCGACATTGGCCTATGCGCATACGGGCTTCTTTACCAGTGATCCGGCAGAAAACCTGGCCGATCTTCTGGTGCGTGAAGCGCCCGGCGAATTGGATCGCGTCTACTTCGTCTCTGGTGGGTCCGAAGCGGTTGAAGCGGCTTTGAAACTTGCCCGCCAGTATTTTCTGGAAATTGGCCAACCCCAGCGTCGGCATGTGATCGCGCGGCGCCAAAGCTATCACGGCAACACCCTTGGGGCTTTGGCGACGGGTGGCAATGCTTGGCGACGTGCGCAGTTTGAACCGATCCTGATGGACGTGTCGCACATCGCGCCCTGTTACGAATACGTAGATCGCGCCGTGGGGGAAAGCGCGTATGACTACGGACAGCGCGTAGCCCAAGAGCTTGAGGACGAAATCCTGCGGCTGGGCACAGACAGCGTGATCGCCTTTGTCGCCGAACCCGTGGTCGGGGCGACAATGGGCGCTGTCCCGGCGGTGGACGGGTATTTCAAGCGCATCCGCGAGATTTGTGATCGCTATGGCGTATTGCTGATCCTTGACGAAGTCATGTGCGGCATGGGCCGGATTGGGCACTTGTTTGCCTGCGACGTCGACGGCGTAACGCCAGATATTCTGTGCATCGCAAAAGGGTTGGGCGCTGGATACCAACCCATAGGCGCGATGCTGTGCACCAAGCAGATCTACGATGCAGTATCACAGGGGTCTGGGTTTTTTCAGCACGGGCACACATATCTGGGCCATCCCGTTGCCTGTGCGACCTCGTTGGCGGTTGTAACCGCGATGCTGAGACGTGGCTTGATCCCTAAGGTGCGGGATCAAGGCGCAAAGCTCTCTGCGGCTTTGTCAGATCGTTTTGGCCAACATCCGCATATCGGTGACATAAGGGGCAAAGGTTTGTTCCGTGGTCTGGAATTTGTTGCAGACCGAGACACCAAAAAGCCATTTGACCCAACCTTGAATATCGCGGGCCGTTTCAAGAAAGCCGCATTTGAGGCCGGTCTGATCTGCTACCCCATGCGCGGCACCCGCGACGGCAATCTTGGAGACCATGTCCTGCTTGCCCCGCCGTTTATCATATCTGACGAACAGATTGGTGAAGTTGTCGATAAACTCGCAGAGGCCTGTGAAAAGGTGTTCACCTGACCCACGCTTTATAGCGCGTACGCGGCGAATGCCGGCAATGCGGATTGCAACCGCAGCGTGCCTTTTGTCTGGTCAACGGCAGCAATGGGCCGATCAAGTCGCTTTTGAGCGAGGCGAAGGGGTGGTCGATTGCAATGAATGGGCAGGGCTACATCAACGCCACATCAACAGTCGAACGAGGTTTTTTGGAGGTGGGTGCCTGCCAACTTGCTCGAATGTTGCCGGATGTGGGTGTGAGAATTCCCACAGTTCAAAGGCTTACGCCTTAAGTGTCTGATTTCAATTTATTTTCAGTTTAGCGGCCATTTGGGCTCATAACCTGAAGGTCGTAGGTTCAAATCCTACCCCCGCAACCAAATTCCATAAATA
>JAUIIR010000040.1 GCA_030431485.1 Alphaproteobacteria bacterium | reverse complement strand
CGTCGATGCGACGGGCCAGCACGTCGGCATTGGGATGTCCTTCACGGGCGTATGTGTAGCCGTCAACCCGGCCTTCATACTGATCGTCAAGGCGATCCGGCGTTTCGCTCGCATAGACCACCGATGGTATCAGTGGCGTCACCACAGGTGTTGAAGCACTTACGGGAAGACCACCGGGGCGCATGAGGGTCCGTTTCATCATTGTCGCAAAACTCCGTTCAATTCTTGTCCGCAGGCCTGCCACAAAGCACAGGCGGCAACAATGGGCCGCGCGACGGCACGTTCTGCAATCACGCCCTTGCGCAAAACCGGCACTCGGGCCAAGAGACGGACATGACGCAACGCCCTGATATCCTCTGCATCGGTTCCGTCCTGTGGGACGTGATTGGCCGATCCGACCGCCACATGAAACAGGGCGCAGATGTGCCCGGCCATATTACCCGTTTGCCCGGTGGCGTCGCGCTCAATATCGCCATGACGCTGGCGCGGTTCGATCTTCATCCCGCACTCCTGAGTGTTGTAGGTCGCGATTCCGAGGGCAAAGAGCTTGTGGCCGCCTGCCAACGGCTGGGTCTGATCACCGATCAACTGTACCGCTCTGACGATTTGCCAACCGATCAATACATGGCCGTCGAAGGCGCGAATGGCTTGATCGCCGCCATCGCCGATGCTCATTCGCTGGAACAGGCCGGCGACAAGATTCTGCGTCCGTTGATCACCGGGCCTCTTGGCTTTGTCGAGGCGCCTTTCCCAGGTCCTATTGCGCTTGATGGCAACCTGACCGAATCTCTGCTCGACCAGATCGTGCACCACCCGGCCTTTGCCAAAGCCGATCTTCGGATCGCCCCAGCATCGCCCGGAAAGGCGGAACGTCTTTTGCCGTTCATCCGGGCGGGCAAAGGTGTTCTTTATGTGAATCTCGAAGAGGCGGGTCTGCTTTGCCAGACGGAGTTCACCAACGCACCCCAAGCCGGTGCCGCTCTGGTCGAACGCGGAGCAGCCCGGGCGCTGGTCACGGACGGCGGCAACGTCACCTGCGATGCCACCCGCGACGGCATCCTGGCTGAACGTCCACCCGAGGTTATGGTCACCCGCGTCACCGGCGCAGGCGACACCTTCATGGCAGCCCATATTGCTTCTGAACTGCGCGGCGCCGATCGACCCACCGCGCTTCACCGCGCCCTTGCCACAGCCGCGGCCTATGTCGCCGGAGGAACCTGACATGACCACCCTGCCCCTCGACATCTCGCCTGCCGTTCAAAACGCGCTGGACGCCGGCGAACCCGTTGTTGCGCTCGAGTCCACAATCATCACACACGGCATGCCTTGGCCACAGAATCTCGAAACCGCCCGGGCCATCGAAGCCACAGTGCGCGAGGCCGGAGCAGAACCTGCCACGATCGCAGTGATCGAAGGCCGTCTTTGCGTCGGCCTCAGCGCCGAACAGCTTGAAGCACTCGCGCAGGCCAAACAAGTCGCAAAACTCAGCCGTGCGGACATGGCTATCTGCATCGCCAAAGGCGGCACTGGCGCGACCACTGTCGCCGCAACCATGATCGCCGCGCGCCTTGCCGGGATCGAAGTTTTTGCCACTGGTGGCATCGGCGGGGTGCATCGCGGTGCCGATCAAAGCTTTGATATATCTGCAGATCTTCAGGAACTTTCGCAAACAGCTGTGACAGTTGTTGCAGCAGGCGCAAAAGCGATCCTCG
This sequence comes from Alphaproteobacteria bacterium, assembly GCA_030431485.1. GTDB lineage: Bacteria > Pseudomonadota > Alphaproteobacteria > Rhodobacterales > Rhodobacteraceae > Marivita. Next base: position 35,365 of record JAUIIR010000040.1, on the reverse strand, counting down.
ATCTGCCAAAAACACTCGAAGTGCTGGAAACGCTGGGCGTACCGGTCATGGCTTACGGTCAGGACGTGTTGCCTGCCTTCTGGTCACGGGGATCAAACCTGAAAGCGCCCTTGCGCGCCGATACCGCTGCCGAAATTGCGCACGCGCATCACATGCGCGGGGCTCTGGGCCTGCCAGGCGGACAACTTGTGGCCAATCCGATCCCGCCGGAAGCCGAGATCCCGCATTCCGAAATCCACCCGATCATCACCCGTGCAACACAGGACGCCGATACGCATGGTATCACCGGCAAGGCTCTCACCCCGTACCTGTTGCAACGAATATTTGAACTGACCGATGGTCGGTCGCTTGACGCCAATATTGCACTGGTGCTGAACAATGCTCGTCTGGGTGCACAAATTGCACAGGAATTGACGTCTCTGCGTTGAAAAACAGCGTCTTGCAACCGCGACCCATTGTAGACGTGCACTGGACCCCCTAGGTTTTGCCAGAACCAGTGACGGACCTGACATGACGACCCCCTTCGAGCCCGAACGACGCAAACCCGGTCTGTTTTCGCGACTTCGGGCCAGCTTCCTCACGGGCATCGTCGTGATTGCGCCTGTGAGCCTCACGATCTGGCTGATATGGACCATCATGGGCTGGGTCGATGGCTTTGTGCTGCCGTTGGTGCCTAGCCGATTCAATCCGGAACAATATATCGGCATTAACCTGCGCGGCGTGGGGGTGATCTTCTTTCTGGTGTTCACGGTCGTGGTGGGCTGGATCGCCAAGGGCCTGATCGGTCGGTCGCTGATCCGTTTTGCCGAAAGCCTCGTCGAACGGATGCCGGTCGTCCGCTCGATCTACAGCGGCGTGAAACAGATCGCAGAAACGATCTTTGCCCAGTCCGAACGGAATTTCGAAAAAGCCTGCCTCATCCAGTATCCGCGCAAGGGCATCTGGGCCATCGGCTTCATCTCGACCGAAGCCAAGGGCGAAATCTCGGACCGCGCCGAAACCATGGGCAAACTCATTTCGGTCTTTGTGCCCACGACGCCGAACCCGACATCGGGTTTCCTGCTGTTCTTCCCGAAGGAAGATGTGATCGAGCTTGATATGTCGATCGAAGACGCGGCCAAGCTAGTGATCTCGGCGGGGCTTGTCTACCCCAACGCGAAAGACCCGACGCAGCCCGCCAAGGCGGCGTAAATCTTTCTGCGTCCTGCTTGACGCAGCCCGCAGCGCTCCACATCTACGCGATACGGTCCCGCGCAGTTTCGCGCCCGACACGCTGAGGTCTTCTCCCGTGAACCTGATCCTTGTGGCCTTCGGGCTTGTCGCGCTTCTGGCAGGCGGCGATCTTCTGGTGCGCGGAGCCGTCGGCGTGGCCCGCCGTCTGGGCGTGTCGCCGCTGGTCATCGGACTGACACTGGTGGGCTTCGGCACCTCTGCCCCGGAACTCGTGACATCGGTCAGCGCCGCACTTGCCGGCGCGCCGGGCATTGCGCTTGGCAATGTGGTGGGCAGCAACATCGCCAACATCCTGCTGATCCTTGGCGTTGCTGCGATGATCCGCCCTGTGACGGCACAGATGGCGGGTCTGCCCCGCGAAGCTGCCTGGGTCGGCGGCAGCGCCATTGGCCTTGCCGTCCTTGCAATGCTGGGTCAGATTTCGGTACTGGCCGGGATTACCTTGCTTGCACTGCTCGGCACCTACCTTTGGGGCGCGTTCCGCAGTGCCGCCGCACCGGACCACGAGCCGGGCATCCCCACCGATCCGCTGCCGAAAGCCGCAACATTTCTGATGATCGGGCTGGCGCTGACCCTCGGCGGGGCCATCGCGCTGGTCGATGGTGCCACCGGCATGGCCCGCGCCTATGGTGTGCCGGAAACCGTGATCGGCCTGACACTGGTCGCCGTCGGCACATCCCTGCCAGAGCTTGCAACCACCGTGATGGCCGCGCGGCGTGGCCAGTCGGATGTGGCACTCGGCAACATCCTCGGCTCGGGCATTTTCAACATCCTTGGCATTCTCGGCGTGACGGCCCTTGTCGCCCCTCTGCCCGTCGACGCAGCACTTCTGCAGGACATCGCGGTAATGCTGGCCACAACCGCGCTCCTGCTCGTGTTGCTCTACTGGCGGCGCGGCCTCGGTCGCGTTTCGGGACTGGTGTTCCTGCTGACCTACGCCGCCTACATGGCATGGCTCAGCCAAACATTTTGACCAGATCCGCCGTCTGCCGCTGCCCCAGATCATCCTTGTGATGCGCAAGAAACGTGCCTGCCGCCCGGCGCCCTGCCTCTTTCAACTCCGCAATCACCGAAGGCACCGGAACAAGCTTGGTGGCGACTGAGAGATCATTCATCAGATCGTCATCCGCAATCATATGCACCCTGAGGTTTTTCATCGCGCCCTCCTGTATCTTGCCGTCAGATATCAGGCGTTGCACAAATTCGATGGCGCGCAGTTCCCTCAGCAGAGATGAATTGAAACTGATTTCGTTGATCCGGTTCTGGATCTCGTTCGGCATCACCGGCACGGCATAGCGTTCGAGCGGGTTGATGTTCACGATCACCACATCATCGGGTAAATCGTCCTCGAAAAGCGGGAAAAGCGCTGGGTTGCCGGTATATCCACCGTCCCAGAACGGCTCCACCACACCGGTTTGCGGGTCCTCAACCTCAACCGCCTGAAACAGTGTCGGCAGACAGGCCGAGGCCAGAATACTCTTGGTGCTGATGGCGTCGCCCTCAAAGATCCGCACCTTGCCGTCCCGTACCTGTGTGGCACAGACGTAAAGCTTCGGGCCTTCCATCGCACAAACCCGTCCGAAATCGAATTGGTCGACAATCTTCTCAAGTGGATTGTCATAAAGCGGTCCCCACGCATAGGGCGACAGCATTCGACCCAAGGTATCGCCCAGTTGATAGATCGGCGAAAATTCGATGCTCTTGCTGATGACACCGGGGCTTGGCAACCATGCCTGCATCCATTTCGGTACCGCCAAATCATCCAGCCGCGCCACCTGCGCCCAAAGCCAATCCAGATTGTCCCGGGCGCCCTGCCGCCCGTTCTGGAGCCATCCGGCCTTCAACGCCGCTCCGTTCAGCGCACCGGCAGATGTGCCGGTGATCGCCGCGATCTCAAGATCGTCCTCTTCAAGCAGGCGGTCCAGCACGCCCCACGTGAAGGCGCCATGCGCACCGCCGCCCTGAAGGGCAAGATTGATCTTTGCCATGGTCTGACCTGCTCCCTCATCTCTCAGGAAATACATTGGCACGTGCGACCGGATGGCCCCTCGCACAGTGCCATCGACACGATGTCAGAGGGCGGTCCATCCCCCATCGACCGAAATCGTCGTCCCGGTGATCTGTGCCGCTGCGTCTGAACACAGGAAAACCGCTGTGCCGCCGATCTGCTCGACCGTCGCGAATTCCTTGGAAGGCTGGCGTTCCAGAATGACCTTTTGCGTCACCTCCTCCTCGCTCATGTCGTACTTTTTTGCTGTATCGGGGATCTGCGCCTCGACCAGCGGCGTCAGGACATAGCCCGGACAGATCGCGTTGCAGGTGATCGCCTCCCGCGCGGTTTCCAAAGCTGTGGTCTTCGACAGCCCGACAACCCCATGCTTGGCCGCGATATAGGCGGATTTGAACGGAGACGCGGTCAAACCGTGGGCACTGGCGATGTTGATGACACGGCCCCAGCCTGCGTCACGCATCATGGGAAGGGCTACGGCGGTGGTGTGAAACGCAGAGCTCAGGTTGATCGCAATGATCGCGTCCCATTTCTCGATCGGGAATTCGTCGATCGGCGCCACGTGCTGAATGCCCGCATTGTTCACAAGGATATCACAGGCCCCGGCCTGTTCGATTAAGGCGCGGCACTGATCCGGTTTTGACATATCCGCCTGAATGTAGCGCACCGAGACGGCGTGCGACTTTGCAAGCGCATCGGCCAGCGCATGGTCTTCCGGAGTATCGGTGAACGAGTTGATCACCACATCAGCGCCGGCACGCGCCAATTCATGCGCCACGCCCAGACCAATGCCGGAATTCGATCCGGTGATGACAGCGGTTTTTCCTTTCAGCGACATGATCGCTCCTTTCGTCGTGTTTGCTTGTGCAGCACGCTACATGCTGCAACTGCATAACACAAAGAAAGCTTGTCGGTTCACGCCGCAGGCGGTTGCGTTCCAAAGAAACCAATGATCTCGGTCAACCGGCCATCCGCACCGATCCGCCCGAAATCCACACCCGTCACGCGGACCGTCCCATCTGCGAGGACAAGTTGCCACGTGAACCGGAGGCGATCATGATGCGTGTCGGCTCCTGAGGTCAGTTCAATCCGACAGCCCGGCATGCTCGCATGAACCTGCCCAATATGCGCCACCAGCGAATCGCGTCCCCGTGCCTCGCATGATGGATCCTGATAAAGACCGTCATCTGCCCAGGCCGCCTCAAGCAAAGCCCGGCGGTTTTCTTCATCGGGCGCGGACCAGGCGTCGCAATAGGCCTTTAGAACTTGGGATAAGTTGTCCATGATCACGCTCCTGCTGTTGATGCAGCCTTGCAGATCACACGCGTGTTGAGAAGAAAAAAACCCCGGCACGAAGCCGGGGTTAAGTTATTGAGGCAGGTTTCATACAGGCAAGAAACCTATCGAGCAGTAACTCCCTTATAGGCAATCTTTCGCAGCGATCCAAGCTAAAAGTTTGAAAACCCACAAAAGCCTCGTTACCGTCTTGATCAAGAAAACAAGGGCAGACAGGGATTGTTGCGCAAATGAGATCGGTTTTTTTCTTGAAACGGCACGTGAGCATTGCCGCTACAACACTCGCGTTTAGCGCGCATGCTGCATTGGCTGACCCGCAGCACGGCATAGCTATGTATGGCGACCCAGTGCTTCCACCGGATTTTGTGTCGCTGCCCTATGCCAACCCCGACGCCCCCACGGGCGGGCGCATTGTCACCGGAGAGGTTGGGAGTTTTGACAGTCTGAACCCGCATATCGCCAAGGGATCGGTCCCGTGGCAATTGCGTTTTCTGGCGTATGAAAGCCTGATGGGTCGGAATTGGGACGAACCGTTCACGCTTTACGCCCTCTTGGCCGAATCAATCGAGGTTGGCGAAAACCGAGAATGGGTCGAATTCGTCCTTCGCGAAGAAGCCCGGTTCTCGGATGGCAGCCCTGTGACCGTTGAGGACGTCATGTGGTCTTATGAGACCCTCGGCACCGCTGGGCATCCCCGATATCACGGAGCGTGGAACAAGATCGCGTCGATGGAGCAGACCGGCCCCCTAAGCATCCGGTTCACCTTCAACGAAGATGATCCCGAAATGGCGCTCTTGATCGGTATGCGGCCGATCCTGAAGAAGGCGCAGTGGGACGGCAAGGAGTTTGACGCCTCGGGCATCGACGAGATCCCGATTTCAACGGCGCCCTACGTGATCGACGATTTCGAGGCCGGCCGTTTTGTCAGTCTCAAAAGGAACCCTGACTATTGGGGGAAGGACGTCAATTTCATGCGGGGACAAGCCAATCTCGATGAGATTCGCATGGAATTCTACGGCGACGGCACTGCCATGTTCGAGGCGTTCAAAGCAGGCGCGTTGAACTCCAGCCGCGAATTCAGCGCCGAGAAATGGGACACCCAATATGACTTCCCGGCGATTGACCGGGGCGATGTGGTCAAGTCCGTACTGCCGCATGAACGCCCGTCAGGGATGACCGGCTTCGTCATGAACACTCGGACCCCCGCGTTCGAAGATTGGCGCGTGCGCGATGCGATGCTGCATGCCTTCAACTTTGAATACATCAACGAAACCATGACGGGCTCAAAGCAGCCACGTATCACAAGCTATTTCTCCAACTCGGTGCTGGGCATGCAGGACGGTCCGTCAGACGGGCGGGTGCGTGATTTGCTTGAGCCATTCGCGGACGAATTGCTCCCAGGTGCGCTGGACGGATACAGCTTGCCCGAAAGTGACGGAAGCGAGCGCAACCGCGCAAATATCCGTCAGGCCATCTCCATGATGGAAGTGGCAGGCTACACCATCGCAGATGGTCAAATGGTCGGCCCGGACGGAGCACCTTTCACCTTTGAAATCGTTCTGCAGCAGGGCAGCACCGAAGAACAGTCGATTATTGATCTCTTTGTGCAGGGTCTTGAACGCATGGGCATTAAGCCCACTGTGACGACCATCGACAACGCTCAGTATCGTGAACGCGTCAACGCCTATGATTTCGACATGACCTACAACCGCTGGGGTCTGTCTCTGAGCCCCGGCAACGAACAAAAGCTGTATTGGGGCTGCGACGGTGTCGAAGCAGAAGGCACGCGAAACTACATGGGCATGTGTTCCCAGGCTGCTGAGGCCATGATCGACGAAATCCTGAACTCTGAGAGCCGCGACGATTTCATCGCAGCCACGCGGGCGCTTGACCGGGTACTGACCACGGGTCGCTACGTCATCCCGATCTACCAATGGAACATCAGCCGTATCGCCCATGTCAAAGAGCTGAAATACCCAGAAGAGCTTCCGATTTATGGCGATTGGATCGGCTGGCAGCCGAATGTCTGGTGGTGGGAAGAGGAGTAAGTCCCTTTGCGCCGCAGGGTACTGATAACATTTCTCGCAGGCGCGCTCAGCGCCTGCGCCACTGTGGACGGAATAGGTCAGGACATCTCGGCTGGCTCACGTACCGTGCAAACCTGGTTCTGACCGCAGCGCTTTCTTAGAATATTCTTGAAAAACAAAAGCTATTTTTCGCAAATCACGAAGAAAGTGACGTGACCCAAAGAATGCTCGCGTCGTCATCTGACACCGAGATGACGTTGTGCCCCATTGTCGCGTCGTAATAGGCGCTGTCACCGCGGCGCATTTCTACGGGTTCGTAGAACTCGGTGTAAAGCCGGATGACGCCGGTCAGCACATAGAGAAACTCTTCACCGTCATGGCGCACCCAGCCGTCGAATTCATCCACGGATCGCGCCCGCACCCGCGCGCGATAGGGCAACATCTGCTTTTTGGTCAGGTTCTCTGCCAGAAGCTCGTGCTCATAAGTGGCCGTAGCGTGGTGCTGCCCCTGCCCGTTTGGCGTCACCACCATACGTCCATTGACCTTTTCCCGCTGCGGCGGAGTAAAAAGCTGTGGCACGCTGATCTGCAACCCCGTCGCCAGTTTTCGCAGAGCGTCATAGGTCGGTGACATTTGTCCGTTTTCAATCTTCGACAACGTGGACCGCGCCAGCCCCGCCTGCTGCGCCGCTTGTTCCAACGTCCAATGGCGCGCTTTGCGCAGGTCGCGCACGCGCTCACCGAGGTTCAAAACCTCTGGCTGGTCAAGCTCTCCGCTGTCGCGGGCGATGCGGATCAGGTTCTTTGGATCGTCGGACATGCGCTTTTCTATAGTCGCCCCTTGCCGCTCAGGCAACCAGCGCTTGCGACGCTTGGAATTGCGGCCTAGGGCTGTGATATGACATCGCTTTTCGACACTGGACCCTATCCACCCTGCCCAGCGGAGTTCAATCTGACGGCGCATGTTCTGGGCAAGGCGGATCGTTTGTCCGACAAGATTGCGCTTGCTGTGGTCAAACCCACTGGCGCGCAGCGCTGGAGTTATGGCAAGTTGCAGCAATCCATTCTGGGCTGCGCCACCGGGCTGCTTGATGCGGGTCTGCGCTCTGGCGACAGATTGCTCATGCGGGTCGGAAACAGCGTCGAGTTTCCAGTCGCCTATCTGGCAGCCATTGCCGTCGGCATTGTCCCGATCCCGACCTCGGCGCAATTGACGGCCTCAGAGGTTCAGGTTCTGATCGACATCACCCAGCCTGCCGCCGTGCTGCATGACGGCGAGACGGCCTGTCCCGAGACGGTACGGGTGGTCCGTACGGATCAGATGTCCCAATGGTACGGTCTGCCACCCGCTGAGTATGACTGCGGCGATCCAAATCGCCTTGCCTATATCATCTTCACCTCTGGCACGTCAGGCACGCCCCGCGCCGTTTGCCATGCCCACCGCGCCATCTGGGCGCGCGGTATGATGTTTGACGGATGGTACGGGCTGACCGAGGCTGACCGTCTGATGCACGCCGGGGCGTTCAACTGGACCTACACATTGGGCACGGGTCTGCTGGATCCGTGGACTGCAGGCGCAACAGCGGTTATCCCGGCAAAAGGCGTTGAACATGCGCAAATCCCGCTGCTGATCAAGCGGCATGAGGCTACAATATTTGCCGCAGCCCCAGGTGTTTACCGTAATATCCTCAAGTCAGGCGCATTGGACGTTCCGAAACTGCGGCACGGTCTGTCTGCTGGCGAAAAACTCCCCGCATCCATCCGTTCCGCATGGCACACAGCCACTGGCCTTGGCATCTACGAAGCATTTGGCATGTCCGAATGCTCCACCTTCATTTCCACCGTCCCCGGCACCACCGGTCTCGCCCCGGAAAGCCTGGGTCATCCGCAATCCGGTCGCCGCATCGCGATCCTCGGCGAAGATGGCCCGATGCCTCTGGGTGAAACTGGGGTGATTGCGGTGCACCAATCAGATCCTGGGCTCATGCTGGGCTATCTGAACCAACCTGAAGCCACAGCATCGCGCTTTCAGGGCGAGTGGTTTCTCACGGGCGATCTTGGTGAAATGACGGAAAACAACGACATTCTCTACCACGGTCGCGCCGATGATATGATGAACGCTGGTGGCTTTAGGGTCAGCCCACTTGAAGTTGAGGCAGCACTGCTCAGACACCCAGACATCCTTGATATCGGCGTGACAGATATCGAAATCAAAGCCGACACGCGCGTGATCGCGGCCTTTTATGTATCGGAGAACACTTTGGACACAGAAAGGCTCGCTCAGTTCGCGGCGGATCATTTGGCCCGTTATAAACAGCCCCGGGTGTTCCGGCGCATTGCGGCGTTGCCGCGCAATGCCAACAACAAGCTGATGCGTCGCGCGCTGCCCGACCAACCCGCCCTCTAGAGGCCCCTGCTTATCATTCCGGACTTGATCTGTTAGATGGTCGAAAAGGATGGAAAGGAACTCAAATGGTCAAGCTCGACATCATGTCCGACCCGATCTGCCCGTGGTGCTACATCGGCAAGACAAACCTCGACCGCGCGTTGGAACAGCGCCCCGATCATGCCTTTCTCATCACTTGGCACCCATTTCAACTGAACCCCGACATGCCCAAAGAAGGTATGGACCGACGGGAGTATCTCGAAACCAAGTTCGGCGGTAAGGGCGGCGCCGTCAAAGCCTATGCGCCAGTGGTCGAGCATGCCGAGAAGGCGGGTCTGAAGATCAACTTCGAAGGCATTGAAAAGACACCGAATACTCTGGATGCACATCGACTGATCCACTGGGCCGGGATCGAAGGACACCAGACCCCTGTGGTCGATGCCCTCTTCTCGGCCTATTTTATCGAAGGCCGCGATATCGGCGATCCGGAAGTCTTGGCCGATATCGCGGATTCCTCGGGCATGGACGCCAGTGTTGTACGCCGTTTGCTGAACACCGACGAAGACACACGCGAGATTGTCGAACGTGACGCTGCCGCACGAGGTATGGGGGTCAACTCGGTTCCGACGTTCATCGTCGCCAGCCAACATGCGGTCCCGGGCGCGCAGCCCACAGAGCTTTGGTTGAAAGTGCTGGACGACATCGCACAGGGCACATCGCTCGACGCATGACAACGCCGGTACGCATCGCCACGCTCATCCTGACGCTTGTGCTGATTGTCACCGGCGGAACGATTTTCTTTCACTGGGTTGAAGGCTGGAGCTGGCTCGATGCGTATTTCTTTACCGTTGTGACGCTGTCCACTGTAGGCTACGGCAACCTCGTCCCGGTGACCGCTCTGGGCAAGATCGGAACCACCGCACTGATTTTCGTGGGGCTTGGTGTCTTTGCTGTTGCCGTACAGCAGTTCGGCCAATTCGCGATGCGAAAACGTGAAGAGCATACCGAATGGCTTGTGGCCCGGTTTCAGGAGCCGCAGGACATCGCGAATATGGACGATGACCCCGAATCCGACGTCGGGTCATCGCGCACGGGCGAAAGATAAGTCGGCGCGGCTCTGTTCCCTGGCTGAAGTTGGTGCTACGCAACTGCAAACCTTTCAGGACCAGTTCGATGCCCGATGCCATGCCGCGCAAGGAATTTATCGCTTTGATGGCGATGCTTGCGGCCACGGTCGCCGTGTCCATCGATGCGATGCTGCCCGCGCTTCCGCAGATCGGTGCAGAGCTGACGCCAGAGAACCTCAATCAGGCGCAGTTGATCCTGACAATGTTTGTGCTCGGCATGGGGCTTGGCACCTTCTTCACCGGACCGCTGTCAGATACGTTTGGGCGAAAACCGGTGATGCTTTGGGGGGCCGCGCTTTACACAGTCAGCGCCTATATTGCCTCGACGGCGCAAACGCTTGAAGTGCTCTTGATTGCACGGGTGTTCCAGGGTCTGGGGGCTGCCGGCCCACGCGTGGTTGCAATGGCTGTTGTGCGTGACTTGTATATGGGACGCGGCATGGCGCAGATCGTGTCCTTCATCATGATCATCTTTACACTGGTGCCCGCAATTGCGCCGCTGCTTGGCTCTTTTGTCATCGACGCCTACAGCTGGCGAGCGGTGTTCTATGGCTTCATGCTGTTTTCCTTGGTTTCCGCGTTGTGGCTGGCGCTCAGACTACCCGAGACCCATCCGCTGGAGCGCCGCCGCTCCTTTCGGTTCCATGCCTTGCGCGGTGCCGTGGTCGAGATGTTCCAACACCCCGTGGTGCGGCTTTCGATTGCCGTACAGGCGCTGTGCTTTGCGATGCTGTTTTCCATGCTGTCGAGCGTCCAGCAGATCTACGACATCACCTTTGACCGTGCGGATACCTTTGCCCTGTGGTTCGGCGCAGTTGCCGTTGTTGCGGGCAGCTCCGGCTTCCTCAACGCGAGCCTTGTGATGCGGCTGGGTATGATGTTTCTCGTGCGGGCCATGCTGCTGGCACAAGTGGGCCTTTCGGCAGGCATGATCCTTGCAGCCTATGCGGCAGCTACGGGACATATTTCGACCACGCTGTTCTTTGGCTGCTTCGTGCTTTGGCAGGTGTCGGTGTTCTTTCAAGCGGGCATGACGCTGGGCAACCTCGCAGCCATCGCACAAGAACCAATGGGCCATATAGCCGGAATGGCGGCCAGTGTGATCGGGGCGGTGGCAAGCGTTGTCGGGGTAACTTTGGCGATCCCTGTTGGCTTGCTCTTTGACGGCACCCCTGTTCCACTGGCGGTGTCGATCTTCCTCGAAGCGGCCGTGGGGCTTTGGCTGATGCGGCTGATGATGCAGGCTGACACGGAAATGACGCCGTCGCCGATGAACTGACACGGCAAAGGAAAGGGACCCTCCAATGTCGAAGATCAAAGTCGATAATCCCATCGTCGAAATGGACGGTGATGAAATGACCCGGATTATCTGGGACTTCATCAAAAAGAAGCTGATCCTGCCCTATCTCGATATCGACCTGCTATACTATGATCTTGGTATCGAGGAGCGGGACCGCTCCGAAGATCAGGTCACTATCGACGCTGCTGAAAAGACCAAAAAGGTCGGCGTCGCGGTGAAATGCGCCACGATCACCCCAGATGAAGCACGGGTTGAAGAGTTTGGCCTCAAGAAGATGTGGCGCAGCCCCAACGGGACGATCCGCAATATTCTGGGCGGTGTGATCTTCCGTCAGCCTATCATATGCCGCAATGTGCCACGCCTCGTTCCGGGCTGGACACAACCCATCGTGGTCGGGCGTCACGCTTTTGGAGATCAGTACAAGGCCACCGATTTCAAATTCCCCGGTGCCGGTAAACTCACGATGAAATTCGAAGGCGCTGACGGCGAAGTTATCGAGCGCGAAGTCTATGACGCCCCCTCCGCCGGGGTGTTCATGGGCATGTACAATCTAGACGAGTCGATCACCGATTTCGCACGCGCTTCGTTCAATTACGGCCTGAATATCGGCTGGCCGGTCTACCTTTCGACCAAGAACACCATTCTCAAGCAATATGACGGTCGGTTCCTTGAGATCTTTCAGCATATTTACGACACCGAATTCCGCGAGGCATTCGAGGCCAAAGGCATCGAATACCAGCATCGCCTGATCGACGACATGGTGGCCTCGGCTCTGAAATGGTCCGGAGGCTTTGTCTGGGCCTGTAAGAACTATGACGGCGACGTACAGTCCGACACGGTGGCGCAGGGCTTTGGATCGCTGGGTATGATGTCATCTGTTCTGATGACCCCTGATGGCAAGATCGTCGAGGCCGAGGCGGCGCATGGCACCGTCACCCGCCACTATCGCCAGCATCAGGCAGGCGAACAGACCTCCACCAACTCAATCGCGTCCATTTACGCATGGACGGGAGCACTCAAGCATCGGGCCAAGCTCGACGAGAATATCAGCCTGCGGGCCTTTGCAGAAACGCTGGAGCGGGTCGTCGTGGAAACCGTCGAGGCAGGCTACATGACCAAAGACCTTGCCTTGCTGGTGGGGCCTGAGCAAAGCTGGCTCACGACGATGGGCTTTCTCGAAAAGCTCGACGAGAGATTGAACGCGGCTTTGACGGGGTAAGATGATGCACAGATGGGTGGCGGTACTGATCTTTCTGGCTGCCCCTCTCTGGGCACAAACCTATCCCGATTACGACCGCACGACGATCACAGACCGGGCCGACCTGCTGACCGATGCGCAGGAAACCGCGCTGGACGCCCGGCTAAATGGGCTTCGGAACGACACCGGCATCGAGTTCGCTGTGCTCACCCTGCCCTCGCAAGTGCCCTACGCAGCGGATCAAACGCTGGAGCAATTCGCAACCGGCCTCTTCAACCATTGGGGCATCGGCAACGCCACCCGTAATGATGGCATCCTCGTTCTGGTCCTGTCCGAGGATCGTGCCATGCGGATCGAACTGGGCGCAGGCTACGGCCGTGACTGGGACCGCGTTGCAGCCAACGTCGTCGACCGGTCCTTTCTACCAGCGTTTTCAAACGATGATTACGCCACCGGCATCACCAATGGCGTTGAAGATGTGATCGCTTCCATAGCCTTGCCGTTCTCGGAAGGAACCGAAGCCCCCGCCAGCGATGATCTGCCTCCCTGGATGATAATTGTCTCGGTCGTTGGCGCGCTGCTGATTGCAGCCCGGCGCATGCTCGGCGACCTGATCACCCGATTTCGTCCCTGTCCGTCTTGCGGTCGCCGCACGCTCAGCCGGAAACGAAAAACACTGCGCAGTCCAACCCGCACGAGCACGGGCAGCGGCGAGGCTGTCACGCGATGCAGCGCCTGCTCTTATCGTGACGTTCAGACCTACACGATTTCGCGCATCTCGTCCTCAGGCAGCAGCTTTGGTGGCGGGCGCTCTGGCGGTGGTGGAGCGTCAGGACGCTGGTAGACGGTTGACAGCGGCGGGATATGTCATAGATGCTGACCTATGTTTCTGCTCAGCAAACCCCCAGCCGATCGGCACACAGCGCTCGAAGACATCCAGGGCATACTGATCGGCGCTACGCTTGTGGCGCTTGCTATTCAGTTTTTGTCTCAGGCGAACCTCCTCACCGGGCAAATCGCCGGTCTGTCTCTGATCACGAGCTATGTGAGCGATTGGCCATTCGGGCTTGTGTTCTTTGTCCTGAACTTGCCCTTCTATATCCTGGCGATCCGCCAGCTGGGTTGGACATTTACTCTGAAAACATTCGCTGCCGTCGCGCTGATGTCCACAATTTCCGAACTTTTCCCTTATGTTCTGACACTCGAAATTCTGCATCCCGCCTTTGGTGCTGTTCTGGGGGGCGTTCTGGCGGGCATCGGCCTGCTTTCGCTGTTCCGGCACGGCGCAACGCTGGGCGGCGTCGGTATCGTGGCCTTGTGGCTGCAAGACACCCGCGGCATTCAGGCTGGCAATACTCAGCTGCTCTTTGACGTGTTCGTCTTCGGTTTCGCCTTTTGGGTGCTGCCTGCAGACGTGGTCTTGTGGTCTCTGCTGGGCGCGGTGATTCTCAACATGATTGTCACCATCAATCACCGAAGCGACCGGTACGTCGCCAGATCCTGATTCATTTCCGCACAAAAAATAGCCAAAAACGACACTTTGTCGCAATTGGCACAGATCGGGATGGGTCCTGACGGCAGCATCTTCCTAGTCACATGGAGATGCACATGCGCGGTGATCGGTCCGCCCTGTCCCTTGTTCTGCGCACCATCGGAGCGCGCCGGGGACGCGCGGCACGCGGTCGGCCCTGAGCAGGACACGACCAAACCCGTCCCAGCATCCCATTCGTAAGAGACATCTATGACCGATTTATCCCCTCGTCGCGCTGGTGGCCGTGCTGCCCGCAGGCTTGCGCGCGCCAATCCCCTGGCTGAAAACCTTCGTCCGATCAGACCCGGCATGTCCGGCGGGCGCTACGAGCCACTGGACGCAACAGATCTTGATCGCATCCACAATGCCGCGCTGACCGCTCTTGAGGAAATTGGCCTGTCGGAAGCTCCTGCCTCCGGCATCAAGATCATGACCGATGCAGGTGCCATTCTCGGCGATGACGGGCGCATCTGCTTTCCCCGTGCCCTGGTCGAGGACATGCTGGCAAAGGCCAACCGGACCGTCACGCTTTGTGGCCGCGATCCGCTGTACGATCTGGACCTGTCAGGCACCCGCGTGCACTACGGCACCGCCGGAGCCGCCGTGCACATGGTCGATGTCGACACCGGCAATTATCGCGAAAGCACCGTACAGGATCTGCACGATGCTGCCCGTATCGCTGACCAGTTGGACAACATCCACTTCCTGCAGCGCCCGATGGTGGCCCGCGATATCACCGACAATCGCGAAATGGATCTCAATACGATCTATGCCTGCTGTTCCGGAACCTTCAAACACGTTGGCACCTCTTTCACCGAGCCATCGTTTGTGCCCGATGCCTTGGAATTGCTGCACCTGATTGCCGGTGGTGAAGATGCTTGGCGCGCCCGGCCTTTCGTATCAAACTCGAATTGCTTTGTTGTGCCTCCGATGAAATTCGCGACCGAGGCCTGCGAAGTGATGGAGGCCTGTATCCGCGGCGGCATGCCGGTTTTGTTGCTCAGCGCCGGTCAGGCCGGGGCGACAGCACCCGCCTCAATCGCCGGAGCCATCGTGCAGGCAGTGGCCGAATGTCTGGCAGGCGTGGTGTATGTGAATGCCCTGGCGCCGGGCCACCCGACAATTTTCGGCACATGGCCGTTTGTCTCGGATCTGCGCACGGGTGCGATGTCCGGTGGCTCCGGCGAACAGGCTTTGCTGACAGCTGGCTGTGCTCAGATGCATCGGTATTACGGCCTCTGCGGTGGCGCCGCTGCCGGGATTGCGGACGCAAAGCTGCCCGACATGCAGGCGGGATGGGAACAGATGTGCTCGAACGTGATGGCCGGGCTGTCGGGTCTCAACATGGTCTACGAGGCCGCGGGCATGCACGCCTCGCTGCTGGGGTTCTGTCACGAGAGCCTGATCCTCGGCGACGACCTGATCGGTCAGGCGCTGAGGTGTGTGCGTGGGGTCGAAGTGACCGAAGACGATCTAAGCCTTGATGTGATGCGCGCGACCTGCCTTGGCGGGCCGGGACATTATCTTGGCAGTGATGACACACTCAGCCGCATGCAACGCGACTACGTCTATCCGGTGCTGGGCAATCGCGCCTCACCAAAGGAATGGGTCGAACAGGGTCAGCCGATCCTCGTGAACAAGGCGACCGAGCGGAAAGAGATAATCCTGTCAAAACCGTCGCGCGCCCGGTTTGACGCCCTGACCGATGCCGAAATCCGCAGTCGCTTCAATATCCACCTGCACTGATCCGACAATTGCGCGCTGGGGGCTGGTCCCCGGGCGCGGCTTGGGCCATGACACCCATATCGGACCGGAGACACCTCATGCCCTATCTCATTCTCATGTTCGCCGTTCTGGCGGAAACCATCGGCACGACCGCTCTGCAGGCGAGCCAGCAATTCAGCCGCCCGTTGCCATCGGTTATCGTGGTTGTGGCCTACGGCGCCGCATTTTATCTGTTGGCCATTGCGCTGCGCACATTCCCTGTCGGTATCGCGTATGCGATGTGGTCGGGCATGGGGATCGTGTTCATCGCCATAATCGGCTTTGCAGTATTCGGGCAAAAGCTCGATTTGGCAGCGATCCTCGGAATTGCCCTGATCATGGCCGGGATCCTTGTGATCAACCTCTTTTCCGGAACCGCGACACATTAAAAAACGCGCAGCGGGAGGGACCGCTGCGCGCTGTTGTACCTTACGAGTTTTTCCGACTTAGAAGCGGAAGCTCCCCCGGATCGACACGGTGTCGGCTTCAACATCAACGCCAGTGTCGTCGAAATCGTCAAAGCGATGGGCGAGGTATTCACCACCCACGGTGAATTGTTCCGTCACTTTGTATTCGACGCCCACACCGCCAACGATACCGGTGTCATCGCCGGTATTGGTGTTCAACTGCGCCGCACCGACGGTGCCGTACACGAGTGTACGGCCAAGGTCGTACCCGCCGCGTACTTTCGCGCGGAGGACGTCATCCACCTCAACACCACCCAGTTGGATGTCTTCACCGGTCTGGTAGTCCAGTTCACCACCCACAACGAACTGACCAAAGTCATAGTCATAGCCGCCATAGATTCCGTAGACACCTTCGTTATCATCCAGATCGTCTGCGTCAGCGGACAGGTTGCCAAAGCTCAGACCGCCATATGCGCCGGTCCAGTCACCGCCCATTGGCGCTGCCGTGGTCTCGACTGGTGCGACGATCATGGGTTCAGCCGGAGCGGGATCTGCGCTGCCTGCATAGGTCGAAGTTGCTGCTGTGGCCACCAAAGCCGTTCCAAGCAGAATGCGTTTCATGAGAAGTCCTTTCTCGTTTGCCTCAGGTTTCACATCGAACCAAGTGCCGGTCCGCCGTGCTGCTGTCTAAACGTCGGCACCCTTGATCCTGTTTCAACGCCTGTGGCAGCGCTTTCTGCACAGCGGTCTGTTTCAGGCCAAACCCCGCCTAAAAACCCCGTCTCATCAGTGCTTTATTGCCGGTTCCCGGTCACGCTGTCGTGAACCGCCTGTGGTGCCCGATGGGCAACACCTATGTCCCTTGGCTTTTTTGCTGGCCTTCTCTGGCGGTCCCTTGTAACCCCCGGCCAACTCTTCCCTTTACGAGACCAAGATTCATGGACCTTCGCAACATTGCGATCATCGCCCACGTTGACCACGGCAAGACGACGCTGGTGGACGAACTTCTCAAGCAATCCGGCGCGTTCCGCGCCAACCAGGCTGTTGCCGAACGTGCAATGGACAGCAACGACCTCGAACGCGAGCGCGGCATCACCATTCTGGCCAAAGCGACATCGGTCGAATGGAAAGGCACACGCATCAACATCGTCGACACCCCCGGCCACGCTGACTTCGGTGGCGAGGTAGAGCGCATCCTGTCGATGGTCGATGGCGTGGTCCTGCTTGTCGATGCCGCCGAAGGCCCGATGCCGCAGACCAAGTTCGTGACCTCCAAGGCGCTGGCGCTTGGCCTGCGTCCGATCGTGGTTTTGAACAAGGTCGACAAGCCGGACGCCGAACCCGACCGCGCGCTGGACGAATGCTTTGACCTCTTCGCGAACCTCGATGCCAACGAAGATCAATTGGATTTCCCGCACATGTACGCTTCTGGACGATCCGGCTGGGCGGACACGTCGCTTGAAGGCCCCCGCAAGAACCTGGATGCGTTGTTCAAGCTGATCGTCGATCACGTTCCAGCCCCGAAGCAGATCAAACATCAGGACGAAGATTTCCGGATGCTGGCAACCACTTTGGGGGCTGACCCGTTTGTGGGCCGCATCCTGACCGGTCGCGTGGAAACCGGCCGTCTCAAGGTCGGTGCCACTGTGCAGGCGCTCAGCCGGGTCGGTCAGAAGATCGAGCAGTTCCGCGTCACCAAAATCCAGGCCTTTCGGGGTCTCGGCATGCAGGACATCGAAGAAGCATTGGCCGGGGACATCGTCAGCATCGCGGGTATGTCGAAAGCCACAGTGGCCGACACGATCTGCGCGCTCGCCGTGGATGAGCCGCTTGAGGCGCAACCCATCGACCCGCCCACCATCACAGTGACTTTCGGCATCAACGACAGCCCGCTTGCCGGCCGCGACGGCAAGAAAGTGCAGTCGCGGGTGATCCGTGAACGTCTGATGAAAGAGGCGGAATCGAACGTCGCGATCAAGATCAAGGACACCCCCGGCGGCGAGGCATTTGAAGTCTCCGGCCGTGGCGAACTCCAGATGGGTGTTCTGATTGAGAACATGCGCCGCGAAGGATTTGAGCTGAGCATCAGCCGTCCGCAGGTGATTATGAAGGAAGACGAAAACGGCAAGCTGCTGGAGCCGGTCGAAGAAGCCACAATTGACGTGGATGACGACTATTCCGGTGCCGTGATCGAAAAGCTCACGGGCGCACGAAAGGGTGAGCTGGTCGAGATGAAACCTGCGGGGGCTGGCAAGACGCGTATCATCGCCCATGTCCCGTCGCGCGGTCTGATTGGCTATCACGGCGAATTTCTCACAGACACACGCGGCACAGGTGTCCTAAACCGGGTGTTCCACGGCTGGACGCCGCACAAAGGCCCGATCCCGGGTCGCCGTGCGGGTGTTCTGATATCGATGGAAAACGGCGAAGCTGTTGCCTACGCGCTTTGGAACCTTGAAGAGCGCGGTCGTATGTTTGTCGGCCCTCAGGCCAAGGTCTACACTGGCATGATCATCGGTGAGCACAGCCGCGAAAACGATTTGGAAGTGAACCCGTTGAAGGGCAAGAAGCTCACCAACGTCCGCGCATCCGGCTCAGACGAAGCTGTGCGCCTGACACCACATATCAACTTCTCGCTGGAAGAGGCCATCGCCTATATCAACGACGACGAACTGGTCGAGGTCACGCCGAACGTGATCCGTCTGCGCAAGCGTTATCTTGATCCGCACGAACGCAAGCGGATGTCGAAGTCCTCTTAAGTGAAGAATGCCTCTCAAGAGGCTGATTTCAAACCATGTTCCAGAATTCGAACCGGGTCGCCAAGTTTGGCGTGACCCGGTTCGATCACTTCTGCACACCAGCCACCATGCCCGCGCATCGCGCTGTAGCCCCCGTGCCCCAAGGCCGTTTCCATCCGTGAACAGGGAGCACAGATCTTCGAGATATGAAGGTGCGCACTTCCAACCGCGATCACGGCACCACGCAATGCTGCCAAGTTCAACCGTGACACCACCAGATTGCGCCGCAGGGTCTCTGGCGCAACTGTTCCGTGACCGGCCAGTGCGGCAATAACCGGAATATGCTCAGATTGGATCAGTGTTACAGCACGCTTTCCGGGGCGTGCGTGATCCCCGGCCAGACCGCCGAAAGTGATCTCAGCCTCGTCCAAAAACAAAAGATCGGCGTGCCGTTCAGGCCGTACGCCGATCCATTCCAAACATCCGTCCTGCGCGTGGCGGGACATCAGTTTTTTGAGATTGATCACTCGGTTGTTTCGACGATCAGCAATTCGCGCTCAGACGCATCGCGGGCATGGTCTAACGCCTGCTGATACTCTGGGCTGTTGTAGCACGCCTCCGCCGCCTCAACGGACGGAAATTTGGCAACAATGTTGCGCGGCCGTTCCTGGCCCTCAAGCTGCACATACCGACCACCGCGGGCAATGAAATGCCCGCCGTGTTTGGCAATCGCCGGGCCTGCGAGCTCGGCATATTTGGCATAGGATTCGGGGTCCGTGACAGTGACATGGGCAATCCAGAGTGCAGGCATTGTTTATCCTCCCAAAACGGCTTCGGCGGCCTTGATCGCAGCATCGGCATTCGACGCCGAAGCACCACCGCCCTGCGCCATGTCCGGACGGCCACCGCCGCCCTTACCGCCCAATTCTGGCACGGCGGCTTTGACCAGATCAACGGCCGACACAGTGCTGGTCAGGTCATCGGTCACCCCAGCGGCCACAGCCGCCTTGCCACCGGTATCCGCGATCAACAGAACCGCTCCGGAGCCAAGCCGTTGCTTGTGCTCGTCGATCAGCGGCGGCAGGTCCTTACCTGACACGCCAGTCAGAACCTGTGCCAGGAAATTCACACCATTGATCTCGCGCGCCTCGGAATTGCCGCCCTGCCCCGCGCCACCGGCCATCGCCAATTCGCGGCGCAGTTGCGCCACCTCGTTCGACAGCGTCTTGCGCTCATCGAGCAGCGCACGCACCCGTGCCGGCACATCGATCGCTTGCGCCTTCAACTCAAGCGCCACTTCGGCCAGACGGTGGTCCTGCTCAGACAGGTAGCGGAACGCATCGGCCCCGGTCAGTGCCTCGATCCGGCGCACACCCGCACTCGACGCGCTGTCGCCCAGCGTCACGAACACACCGATGTCACCGGTGCGCTGAACATGGGTACCGCCGCAAAGCTCCAGCGAATAGGTGTTGCCATTCGTGCCCTTGCCCGAGCCGGTCTGCGTGCCCATCGACACGACACGCACCTCGTCGCCGTATTTCTCGCCAAACAGAGCCTGCGCGCCAATCGCCCGTGCATCGTCGGGTGTCATGATGCGGGTCTCAACGGCCGCGTTCTGCCGGATATAGGCGTTCACCTCCGCCTCAACCTGCCGCAGTTCATCCTGTGTCAGCGCCTTACCGTGGCTGAAGTCAAACCGCAGCCGGTCCGGCGCGTTGAGCGAGCCACGCTGTGCAACGTGATCGCCAAGCGCGCGGCGCAGCGCCTCGTGCAGCAAGTGCGTGGCCGAATGGTTCGCGCGGATCGCGGTGCGGCGGCTGTGATCCACCTCAAGCTGCACCGCCTCACCCTTTTTAAACGTGCCGCTCTTGATCGTGACGTGATGCGCAAACACCTTGCCGCCCCCCATACGCTGGGTGTCGGTCACTTCGGCCTGATCGTCCTCGTCCTCAAGGCGACGCAGCCAGCCGGTGTCACCCACCTGACCACCGGATTCGCCGTAGAACGGTGTCTGGTTCAGCACAATCCAGCCGGTGTCACCCTCAGAGAGCGTATCCACCACCGCACCGTCTTTGATCAGCGCCAGCATCTGGCCTTCGGCGGTTTCGGTGTCATAGCCCAGAAAATCCGTCGCGCCGTGAGTTTCGGCCAGATCAAACCATATCGCGAGGTCTGCGGATTCGCCTGTGCCCGACCATGCAGCCCGCGCCTTGGCTTTCTGTTCCGCCATCGCGGCATCGAACCCGTCCGTGTCCACCGTCCGGCCTTTTTCCCGCAGCGCGTCCTGCGTCAGATCAAGCGGAAAACCGTAGGTGTCGTAGAGTTTGAAGGCAGCGGCGCCCGGCAGCGGGGCATCTTCGGCCAGACCGCTCAATTCGTCATCGAGCAGCTTAAGCCCCCGATCCAGCGTCTGCTTGAACCGTGTCTCTTCCAGCCGCAACGTCTCTTCGATCAACGCCTGTGCGCGCGGCAGTTCGGGATAGGCTGCGCCCATCTGGCCGACCAGCGCGGGCACCAATCGGTGCATCACCGGATCCTGAGAACCCAGCAGGTGCGCGTGGCGCATCGCACGCCGCATGATCCGGCGCAGCACGTAGCCGCGCCCGTCATTCGACGGCATCACGCCATCCGCGATCAGGAACGAGGTCGACCGCAGGTGGTCCGCGATCACGCGGTGATGGGTCTTGCCCGGACCATCGGGATCGGACGAGGTCACATCCGCAGAAGCTTCTATCAGCGCGCGCATCGTGTCGGTGTCGTAATTGTCATGGCTACCCTGCAGCAGCGCGCCGATCCGCTCCAGCCCCATGCCGGTGTCGATCGACTGCATGTCGAGCGCCTTCATCGAGCCATCTTCGAACTGCTCGTTCTGCATGAAAACGATGTTCCAGATCTCGATGAACCGGTCGCCGTCTTCTTCCGGACTGCCCGGAGGGCCACCCCAAATGTGGTCCCCGTGATCATAGAAAATCTCGGTACACGGACCGCACGGACCGGTTGGACCCATCTGCCAGAAATTGTCCGACGTAGCGATGCGGATAATCCGGCTTTCCGGCACGCCGACCTTTTTCCAGATCTCGAACGCCTCGTCATCGGTATGATAGATTGTGACGTAAAGACGCTCGGCCGGGATGCCGAAATGCTTGGTGATCAGCTCCCAAGCGAAAGGGATCGCCTCTTCTTTGAAATAATCGCCAAAGCTGAAATTCCCCAGCATTTCAAAGAAGGTGTGATGACGCGCGGTGTATCCCACATTGTCGAGGTCGTTGTGTTTCCCGCCGGCGCGCACACATTTCTGGGCTGTCGTTGCGCGCTTGTAGTCGCGGTGCTCGACACCGGTAAACAAGTTCTTGAACTGAACCATGCCCGAATTCGCGAACATCAGCGTCGGGTCGTTGCGCGGCACAAGCGGGCTTGAGGCCACCACCTCATGTCCCTGTTTCTCAAAATAATTCAGAAAAGTTGAGCGGATATCGTTCAGCGTGGGCATGTGAGACCTGACCTGCTAGGTATTCGGGGTCCGGGCGTTCCGGGTTTGGCCTGAAATAGCCCTTGGTTACGGGGCTGTCCACAGCAGAGGTCGCCCGGATACGCAAACAGGGTGACGCATCCGCCACCCTGCTTCACATTCCCGACATGTGAACCCGAGCTGTGTTACCCGTCCAGCACGTCGTCATCCGTCTCGTCAGAAGCGCTCATGTCGAAATCAAGACCATGCGCCGCGCGGATCTTATCCTCGATCTCCAACGCCATTGCGGTGTTTTCTTTCAGGAAGGTTTTAACGTTTTCACGCCCCTGCCCGATGCGTTCATCGCCATAAGAATACCAGGCGCCGGATTTTTCAACGACACCGGCTTTGACGCCAAGATCAATCAATTCGCCGGTCTTTGAGATACCCTCGCCATACATGATGTCGAATTCGACCTGCTTGAACGGCGGGGCCACCTTGTTTTTGACCACTTTCACGCGGGTTGCGTTGCCGACCACCTCATCCCGATCCTTGATCGCACCAATGCGGCGGATGTCCAGACGCACAGAACTGTAAAACTTGAGCGCATTACCACCGGTGGTCGTCTCGGGGCTGCCGAACATCACACCGATTTTCATGCGAATCTGGTTGATGAAAATCACCATGCAGTTCGACCGTGAAATCGAACTGGTGAGTTTGCGCATCGCCTGACTCATGAGACGGGCATGCACCCCAACGCTGCTATCGCCCATATCACCTTCAAGCTCGGATTTCGGCGTGAGCGCCGCAACCGAGTCGACCACGACGAGGTTTACCGCGCCTGATCGCACAAGCGTATCGACAATCTCAAGCGCCTGTTCGCCGGTATCGGGTTGCGAAATCAGCAACTCGTCCAGATCAACGCCCAGCTTTTTCGCGTATTGCGGATCAAGCGCGTGTTCCGCGTCAACAAAGGCGCAAACGCCGCCCTTTTTCTGTTCTTCCGCCACAGCATGTAGCGTCAGCGTTGTCTTGCCCGAACTTTCAGGGCCATAAATTTCAATGATGCGCCCTTTGGGTAGCCCGCCGATCCCAAGCGCAATGTCGAGGCCCAGCGAGCCCGTCGAGGTCGCCTCAATGTCGCGCATGGCGTTTTCGCCACCCAGCTTCATGATCGACCCTTTTCCGAACTGGCGTTCGATCTGTGCCAGCGCCGAATCGAGAGCCTTTTGTTTGTTCGCGTCTCGCTTGCTATCCATGGTAAGAAGATCTGCCGTTGCCATTGCTTTCGATCCTTATTCCACACCCCGTCCGGGGCGGCAATTGCTGCTTTTGTTCGCCTCTTGTTCTCATTCCTTATGAGATCAAAACGCGAACATTTCAATGATTATTTTCCCGCTCACTGTTGCGCGCTTTGGTTAAGGAGTGGTTTATAAACGCGCGGAATGAACCGAGGTGGCGTGTATGATGGTCTTCTGGAACGAGCGGCTGGTTCTTCTGTCGGTGCCAAAGACCGGCACGCATGCCTATATGCAGGCCTTGGCGCACAGGGCATCCGTGGTGGTGAGTGACCCTCCCGAACTCAAACATGCGCCACTTTATCGCTACAACCGCTTCTTCCGCCCGATGTTTGAAAAAATGGGGGCCTCGGATCTGGAGTTGATGGCAGTGATCCGCGAGCCGCTCAGCTGGTTGAGCAGTTGGTATCGCTACCGCCAGCGTCCGGCATTGGACGGTCGGCCCACATCGACCAAGGACGTCGCTTTTGATGCCTTTCTTGAGGCCTGTTGCGATCCGTCACCACCGCCTTTTGCAAATGTCGGCAATCAGGCCAAATTCGTCGAAACGCGGCCGAATGGCACGGCCGTTCGGCATTTCTTTCGCTACGAAGATCAACCCGGAATACAGGCGTTTCTGACAGAGCGCCTAGGCACTTTGCCCGCGATTCCTGATGCCAATGTGTCGCCCCGGATGCCGTTGGAGATCTCGCCCCGGATCGAAAATCAGATCAGGCAGGCGCGCGCTTCGGAATTCGCGCTATGGGAGTCGATACCGGTGCGGGACACCCCGGCGGTCTAATCTATTGCACCGCAACTGCGTCGCAGACATGTGGCGCTGCCGCCATCTGTTGATTGACGATCGCCGTCAATTCAACAAGTGAGAACGGCTTTGCCAGAAACGCGGAATCTTCAATCCGCGCGCCTTGGGATTTGAAAACATCTTCGGCGTAGCCTGACATAAACACCACCGGCACGTCAGGCCGCGTTTGCCGCGCCTGGCGCACCCAGCTTGGGCCATCGAGGCCGGGCATCACAACATCGGTGACAAAGATGTCAATCTTCAGGTCCGGGTCTTCGAGCAGTTCAAGCGCGTCCTCTGCCGTCCCGGCTTCGATCACCTGAAACCCGCGATGCGCCAAGGCACGGGACGCAAAGGCACGCACGGGCGCTTCATCTTCGACCAGAAGAACAACGCCGTCGCCAAAGCGAGGCGGCGCAGTGCGGACAGGTTCCGGTGCAAGAGCGACAGTTTGCTCGGGCTCGTCACAGACCGGGAACATCAAGGTGAACACGCTGCCCTTGTCAGGCGTGCTGTCGACAAAAATGAAACCGCCAGTCTGTTTCACAATGCCGTAGACGGTCGAAAGACCCAATCCGGTTCCCTCTCCGGTGCGCTTGGTCGTGTAGAAGGGTTCAAACACTTTTTCGAGCTTATCGACCGCGATTCCAATACCTTCATCCTGGACCCGCACCACCACATATGCGCCGGTCGGCACGCGGGCCCGCCCATGTGTCATCGGTTTGTCCAATACCCGCTGATCGGTTTCGATCAAAATGGTGCCGCCTTTTCTCATGGCGTCCCGCGCATTGACGACAAGGTTCATGATCACCTGTTCCAATTGCCGTTTGTCGGCGCGAATGGGGGGAAGAGAGGGTGTCTGGCGCAATTCCAGAGCCACTTTCTCGCCAACGAGACGATTGAGGAGATGTGTCAGGTCGGACAGGATATCCCGCAGTTCAAGCCGTTCTGGCCGCAAGGTCTGTTTCCTTGAAAAGGCCAGCAATTGCCCAACCAGAGCGGCGGCGCGGTTTGCGTTCTGATGGATCTGTACCAAGTCGCCATATTCCGGATCGCCCTGATCATGGCGCAGCAACAACAGGTCGCAATGGCCTGAAATTGCAGTCAAAAGATTATTGAAGTCATGCGCCACACCACCCGCCAACTGGCCGATGGCCTGCATCTTCTGACTTTGCACAAATTGCGCTTCAAGGCTTTTCAGCTCTGTCGCATCGTTCAATACGGCAACCAAAAGCACCTCGCCTTTTTCGACAACCCGGGTCAGGGTGACCTGCACAAAAACCTCTCGCTCCGGACGGGTCAGTCGCAGGAATTCCGACCGGCCCAATCCTTTTCCTGCGGCCGCATCTGACAACCAGTCTGGCAGGGACCTCCCCAACCCCTCCATAAGATCGGCGAGACACCGGTCATTCTCGGCATCGGCGTGCAAAAGATCACGCGCGGATCGGTTGGCCTTGGCAATCTCGCCCTCCGGCGTCACCTTGAGCAGAGGCACCGGAAGTGTTTCAAACCCCATATCCGGATCGGCATCGGTATCACTCTGGTTCGATGGCACGAACACCAGTTCTTCGCGCCCCATGCCCGCCGGATGCACGTTGACGGTGAAATCCTGCGCAGCGCCATCGGTTCGAACCCGATGCGTTTGACCCGGTCGCAAAGGTGGATCGGTGATCAGGTCTTTAATGGTCCGGATGCGACCGCCTGCCAGTGCGCGGGCAGGACCATTCATCCATAGCACTGTGCCCCCGCGCCCAAGGGTTAGCGCGGGATATTGTACACGTCCCTGCGCCGCCGGATCATCTTGGGCCAGAAACATTTCGAGGCGCCAAAGCAACGCACCTGCACCCACCTGATGTGCGCTAAGGTGCAGATGCCGATCCGGAAGAACCACCTTTTCCGTTCCGATGCCATCAACCGATGCCGCAGTCTCAACCCTGTGTATGAGGCCTGATGCGTCCGCCACCTGCGCGCCGACCACGTCGCGCAGACATTGCCCCCGTCGCGCCTGTAAGCTTTTCGCGGCGATCCGATTTGCTTCCCGAATGACGCCATCGGTGCCTGTGATGATGCATGGTAGAACGTCATGTTCAACCAATCGGGCCATGTTGCGCAGCGTTCGTTTGAAGAACAGCCTGCAGATACCATTCCACGCCGCTAAGCCTAGGGCTGCCAGAAGGCATACCACACCTGCGGTCGCAAACACTTGTCGCATCGCGCCGTCCGGGGCGAGCATAAAGAGGACAGCCAGAATGGCGGAACACACCAAGGGCGCCAACACAGTAGAAGCGGATTTGTTGGCGAAATCACCGGCACTGTTAAGGAAATGCATCAATGTGGCCCTTGGGAACAGGTTCCTCGCTATATGACCCCAAGAGCCTTAAGCGACGCTTAACAAGAAAACACGCTTAAGTTGTATTTGAGAATTATCTTCTTGTCAAGTGAGCCACAAAGAACCCGTCGCCACCAGCGTCGAGCCCAAAGCGGGTGGATTGAAGACAGGTCCAGTCGGGATGGCGGTTCAGAAACTGCGTAATTTGCGCTTCATTCTCGCAGTTCAGGACCGAACACGTTGCATATGCCAGCGTGCCCGACGGTCCCACAAGCGCGGTGGCCCTGTCCAGAATATCAGCCTGAGTAAGCGTCAGGGTTTCGAGCTGTTCAGGCGTCAAACGCCACTTGCCTTCGGGCGCACGGCGCCACGAACCGCTTCCGGAACAAGGCACATCACACAGAACCAGATCATACGGCCCTTTTGGGTTCGCGACCTGCTGCACCTCGGCCCCGGCGCGGTCGGCCCGGGATGGCAGGTCAGACATCCGGCGCGGATCGGCATCATGCGCTTCAATCGCGCCACGCAGCCGGGCGGCAAGCGCCAGGGTTTTGCCACCTCCACCCGCACAATAGTCGAGACAGCGCATTCCCGGTGTCAGGGTCAGGCTATCCACCACCGCCTGACTGGCGACATCCTGCATTTCAATAAGACCGGTGCGGAATGCTTCGGATTGCGATATCCGCCGTGCGCCTTCGGTCACTTCCAGCGCAGTTTCCGACAGCGGATGCACGGTGGTCTCAATCCCGTCTGCCCGCAAGACATTCTGTGATATGACGCGCTCGGTCTTCAGCAGATTTACCCGCAAAAAAACCGAGGCCCGATGCCTCAACGCCTCGGAAACCGCATCAGCTTCATCACCCAAATCATTTGAAAACAATTCGGAAAGCCAATCCGGAAGATCACGCGCGACCGCGCCGTCCGGTTCCGATCCTGCCGCCAACTCCTCGGATGTGACCGCAGACAGCGCATAGCCATCGCCGGTAAACACCGCCGTCGGATCAACACCCGTCTGCCGCAATCGTCCCAGAACTCTTGCCCGGCCCGTTTCTCCACCGCCAAGCGCAGCTGTGCTGCGCCAACACCGCAGGATGTCAAAGACATGATCGCGGATCGCCGCCCGGTCCTTGGACCCTGCAAACCGCGATTTCCGCGCCCAGGTCGTCAGCGCCTTTTCCGCTGGTTCGCCGCCTGCGATCTGATCCAGAATGTCGGCCGCAGCGGCCCATCTCGCGGCGGGTGTCATACAGAGAGATCACGCAAGCCGGTAGTTCGGGGACTCGCGGGTGATCTGGACGTCATGCACATGGCTTTCCTTCAGCCCAGCTCCGGTGATCTTCACAAACTGGCAGTTGCGGCGCATCTCTTCGATCGTGGCACAGCCGGTATACCCCATCGCTGCGCGCAAACCGCCCACAAGCTGATGGATCACTGCCCCAGCCGATCCCTTGTACGGCACCTGCCCTTCGATCCCCTCAGGCACCAGCTTGTCATTGGCGGCGTCTTTCTGGAAATAACGATCCGCAGAACCGCGTGCCATGGCACCCAGACTGCCCATGCCGCGATAGGATTTGAAGCTGCGGCCCTGATAGAGGATCACCTCACCCGGAGATTCGTCCGTCCCCGCGATCATGCTCCCCACCATGGCGCAGGAGGCACCGGCAGCGATGGCTTTCGCGAAATCTCCGGAAAACTTGATCCCGCCATCCGCTATCACCGGAATATCACCTGCCGCCTTGGCGCAATCCATGATGGCGGTCAGCTGGGGCACACCCACACCGGCGACCATACGCGTGGTACAGATCGAGCCCGGACCGATGCCCACCTTGATTGCGTCGGCGCCGGCATCAATCAGCGCACGGGTGGCTTCGGCGGTGGCGACGTTGCCCGCAATCACCTGCACTTCGTTCGACAGGGTCTTGGCGCGGGTGACGGCCTCGATCACGCCCCGGCTGTGACCATGCGCGGTGTCGATAACCACGATATCCACACCTGCCGCGACAAGCTCTTGCGTCCGCTCAAACCCGGCATCCCCAACCGATGTGGCCGCAGCAACGCGCAGACGACCCAGGTCGTCCTTGCACGCGGTCGGGTTCAAAACGGCTTTCTGCGTGTCTTTCAGGGTCAGAAGCCCCGTCAACTTGTCATTCGCGTCCACCACAAGCAGCTTTTCGATGCGGCGGGATTTCATCAGACTGATCGCCTCTTCGCGGTCAGCGGGTTCGCGCAGAATGGCAAGATCCTTGGACGTCATCATAACGCTGACAGGTGTGTCATCCGAGGTCGCAAAGCGCATGTCGCGGTTGGTGACGATGCCTACGACACGCCCCTGATCGTCGACCACCGGGAAGCCCGTAAAATTGTACCGGTCTATGAGCGCCTTGGCGTCAGCAAGGGTCTGATCGGCCCTGAGCGTGACCGGACTGTAGACGATACCGCTCTCAAAGCGTTTGACGCGGCGCACTTCGCGGGCTTGCTGTTCGACGCTGAGGTTCTTGTGGATCACACCTATGCCGCCGGCCTGCGCCATTGTGATCGCCATGCGGCCTTCGGTGACGGTGTCCATCGCAGAGCTGAGCAAGGGAATGTTCAGCGCAATGGATTTTGTCACGCGCGTCCGGGTGTCGGCGGTGGCCGGCAAAACCTCGGATGCCCCCGGCACCAGCAGAACATCATCAAAGGTGAGAGCCTCGCGAATCTCCATCGGAATCCCTTTCCACGGACAGCATCGTTAGACACGTCCCTATCGCATGGCTTGGCAGTGGGGGAAAGCCCCAATCGGCTCTTTACGCCTGCGTGCCGCTGCCGCAGTCTGCAGCCACACCAACAGGAGCACCACG
Source organism: Alphaproteobacteria bacterium (assembly GCA_030431485.1). GTDB lineage: Bacteria > Pseudomonadota > Alphaproteobacteria > Rhodobacterales > Rhodobacteraceae > Marivita. The sequence goes on along the minus strand of JAUIIR010000040.1, from coordinate 5,654 downwards.
CATGGCACATGGATACGAGGCAGGACGCCTGAACCTGCCCTTTACCGGCATCTGCACCTTCGGGCGCAACCCCTATGTGGCGGATTGGAGTAGCATCGACGCCGACGTCGCAATCCTTGGCGCGCCCTTCGATGCGGGCACCCAATGGCGGGCCGGTGCCCGGTTCGGTCCACGCGGGGTACGTGAAGCCTCGACGCTGTTCAGCTTTGGTCACGCCGGAGCCTATGACCATGAGGACGACGTGACCTATCTGGCCGACACGCGCATCGTCGATTTGGGCGATGCCGATATCGTGCATACGGACACGGTGCAAAGCCACGCCAATATCCGGGCGGGCGTTGAGGCGATCCGCGCGGCCGGGGCGTTGCCGGTGGTGATAGGCGGCGACCATTCCATCAATATCCCGTGCATAGACGCTTTCGAAGGCGCTGATCCCTTCCACATCTTACAGATCGACGCGCATCTGGATTTCGTCGATGAACGCCACGGCGTGCGCAACGGCCACGGCAATCCGATGCGCCGCGCGTCAGAAAAGGCGTGGGTCAGCGGCATGACCCAGGTTGGCATTCGCAATGTCAGTTCCACCGCGCGTGAAGGCTACGAGGACGCCCGTGCGCGCGGCTCGGACATCCTGTCTGTGCGACAGGCCCGCGCCCTTGGTCCCGAAGGTTTTGCAAACCGGCTGCCACACGGCGCGCCCGTCTACATCACCATCGACATCGACGCCTTCTGCCCGTCGATTGCGCCTGGCACCGGCACGCCAAGTCACGGTGGTTTCCACTACTACGACGTTTTGGAACTGCTGCAACAGGTGGCCAACCGGCACGAGATCGTCGGGATCGACCTTGTCGAAGTTGCTCCGGATTATGACCCGACCGGATCGACCTCGATCCTCGCTGCGCAGGTGCTGATGAACCTTCTGGGCTTTGTGTTCCACGCCCGCAGCCAACAAACAGCATAACCCGCGATGACAGATTCCCGCCGATCTGACATCACGGTGTTGCACTTGCCGTCATGACTGCGTTCAAAGAGGAAAAACAGACACGGCAGGCCCCATGACACAACCGCTCTCCGGCATCACGGTTCTTGATCTCACCCACGTTCTGGCGGGGCCTTACTGCTCCATGACGCTCAGTGACCTTGGCGCGCATGTGATCAAGGTAGAGCGGCCCGGAACCGGAGACGATACCCGGGCCTTTCCCCCGTTTACAAAAGGGAAATCCGCCTATTTCGCCGCAATCAATCACGGTAAGAAGTCCATCGCGCTTGATCTCAAAGCTGATGCGGATCGCGAGATCTTCGAGCGTCTTCTGGCACGGGCCGATGTCATCCTTGAAAACTATCGCCCCGGCGTCATGGACCGGCTGGGATATGGTTGGGACGATCTTCACGCACAATATCCGCGGCTGATCTATGGCGCAGTCTCTGGCTTTGGGCACACCGGCCCCGAGGCCAAACGGCCTGCGTACGACATGGTCGTTCAAGCGCGCGGCGGGGTGATGTCGATCACCGGCGAGAAAGACCGCGAGCCGGTGCGCGTTGGCGCCTCCATCGGCGATATCGTAGCAGGCATGTTCCTGTGTCAGGGCGTACTCGCAGCCTTGATGGACAGGGAACGATCCGGCACGGGCCGCAAGGTAGATATCTCGATGCTCGACTCGCAACTTGCGATCCTCGAACACGCCATTGCCATCACCACCGTAACCGGCACACCTCCCGGCCCGACCGGCGCCCGGCATCCGTCGATTGCCCCGTTTGAGACCTTCCACGCTTCGGACGGCCTGTTTGTGATTGCAGCAGGCAATGACGTGTTGTTCGAAAAGCTGTGTGTCGCTCTGAACCTGCCTTTGTCGGACGATCCGCGCTTTTCCACCAATCCTGCACGCGTCGAGAATGCGCGTTTACTCAAGCGCCTGATTGAGGCAGTGACCATCGACAAGACACGCACCCACTGGATCGCAAAACTTGGCGCTGCTGGTATACCGACCGGACCTATTCAGGACGTGGCTCAGGCGATGCGCGACCCGCAGATTCTGGCACGGAACATGGTTGTGGATGTGTTGGACCGGAACGGACGCCCTGCCTTCAAGGCCGCGGGCAATCCAATCAAAATGACCGGCCTGGGCGATCCGTCCGTACGCCCCGCCGCTCCGGATCTCGATGGCGACCGGGGCGAGATTCTCCGTTGGCTTCAGGACAAGAATTGAGCCTGATAAAGCAGGCTGCAATGGACTAGCCGGCACCGCACGCCCGGTTTCCGAAACCTTAACACCTCTGCCACACCTTACCCGGCACAAAAGCTTTTGAGCGGGAAGGCTCACCTCCTTACCGCGACACCAGAACTGACATCACTCTCAGACGCCCCGGATTGGGGGACGACCATGAGAGACGGGTCACAAAAGGCCCTTTCAAAGGGTACAGGTCCAAAGCCACAGGTTTTGACGCATGAGAGAACGGTCAGGCCCTTGGGGCGGCGCCGCTTCCACTCGAAACATAAAAGCTTGATACCCTGCCCGCATCTGTGCGGCGGGGTGTTGGGCGTGTCATTTGTACTGCCCGGCGGTGATGAATTCGCCAAACGCTTCACACCAGACCACCACGGTGTTGTACGCGGCCACATCGACGCCGTCCGGCACTTGTAGCAGAAACCCCGAGAACGACTTCACATCCCCGATCAACACCGCCTCGGATTTGATCGGTTCGAAAGCGTCTTCGTGGTCCACAAATTCCTTAGTCAGGTAGAGCTTGTAATCCGGTCCCGGAGCGAGCTTGCCCTCATGCACAATTTCTTCGGGCGTGACGCTGATCATGCCCTCTCCCCAGTGCAGAAAATCGCTCCCAGGCAAATCGCGCGTCAGTTCGACGGAATAGAGCGCACGAGAGGCCTTTTCCTCCAGCATCGCAGCATCGGGTGCCGGAGCCGCGGTGAGGATCGGCAGGATGTATATCCCCAATGCCAGACCGGCAAAAAAGGCCGCACCATGAGTGATCAGTCTGAAGAGATTGCGCATATCACTGGCCCCATGTCCTGAGCGACCACCGTGCACGGCCTCTGTGGTTCCGTCAACGGCAGACAGAGTGACGCTCTGCATAAAGATTATGACGCAATTCACCTTTTTCCGCACGCTCGGAACGCTATGGTCCGCCTCAACCAAGACCAGAGAGAATCCCATGGCCCAGCAAGACCCGCTCGTCGTCTTCACCCCCTCCGGCAAACGCGGCCGGTTTCCTGTCGGCACCCCGGTTTTGACCGCCGCGCGGCAATTGGGCGTCGATCTGGACTCGGTCTGCGGCGGGCGTGGCATTTGCTCCAAGTGCCAGATCACGCCGTCTTATGGCGAGTTTCCCAAACACGGTGTCACCGCAAAGGAAGGCGCGCTCTCCGAGTGGAACGCCGTTGAGGCACGCTACGACGAAAAACGCGGGATTAAGGCGGGTCGCCGTCTGGGCTGTCAGGCCAAGGTGCAGGGCGACATCGTGATCGACGTGCCGCCTGAATCCCAAGTCCATCGTCAGGTTGTCCGCAAGGCCGCCAGCGCGCGGGTGATCGAAATGGATCCCGCGACCCGGCTTTACTACATCGAAGTCGATGAGCCCGACATGCACACCCCCACCGGTGATCTGGAGCGGATCGCGCGCGCGCTCAAGGACCAGTGGGAGATCGACGGCGTCACCTGCGCCTTCCCGGTGCTGACCCGCCTGCAACCCGTTCTGCGCAAAGGCAAATGGACGATCACCGTCGCGCTGCACAAGACCTCTGCCACCGCCACGCCGCAGATCATCGCCGTATGGCCGGGGCTGCACGAGGGCGGCCTATACGGCCTTGCCATCGACCTTGGCTCCACGACTGTTGCGGCGCATCTGACCAATCTCGACACCGGCGAAGTGGTGGCAAGCTCGGGTATCATGAACCCGCAGATCCGTTTTGGCGAAGACCTGATGAGCCGTGTCTCCTACGCCATGATGAACCCCGGCGGCGATGACGAGATGACCCGCGCGGTGCGCGAGGCAATCAACACGCTGGCCGAAGAGATTGCCAAGGAAGCAGGCATTGAAACCAGCCTCATCCTTGAAACCGTCTTCGTCTGCAACCCGGTCATGCACCACCTGCTCATCGGCATCGACCCCGTGGAACTGGGACAGGCGCCCTTTGCGCTGGCCACGTCGAACCACCTCAATCTGGCGGCCCGCGATCTCGACCTCACCGCCCTGCCCGCCAGCGCCCAGATCTACCTGCTGCCCTGCATCGCGGGCCATGTGGGGGCCGATGCCGCCGCTGTGGCGCTGTCGGAACAGCCGGGCAAATCCGAAGACCTCGTGCTGATTGTCGATGTTGGCACCAATGCCGAGATCCTCTTGGGCAACACCACCCGCGTGCTGGCCTGTTCCTCGCCCACCGGCCCCGCGTTTGAAGGCGCGCAGATCTCCTCCGGCCAACGCGCCGCGCCCGGTGCGATCGAGGCGATCCGCATCGACCCCGTGACCAAGGAGCCCCGCTTCCGCGTGATCGGCTGTGACAAGTGGTCGGACGAGGACGGCTTCTGGGACGAGACCGCCGCCACCGGCATCACCGGAATCTGCGGCTCGGGCATCATCGAGGCGGTGGCCGAGTTGCGCATCGCGGGTCTGCTCGACCCCTCGGGCCTGATCGGATCGGCCGCGCAGACCGGGACCGACCGCTGCTTTGCCGAAGGCCGCACCAACGCCTACCTCATCCACGACGCCACGGCCGAGGGCGGACCGCGCATCACCGTCACCCAAGGCGACATCCGCGCGATCCAGCTGGCCAAATCCGCGCTCTATGCAGGCGCGCGATTGTTGATGGACGAGATGGGTGTGGACGTGGTGGACCGCGTGGTGCTGGCGGGTGCCTTCGGCGCGCATATCAGCGCCAAACACGCGATGGTGCTGGGCATGATCCCGGACGTGCCTTTGGACAAGGTGAGCAGCGCCGGCAACGCCGCAGGCACCGGCGCGCGCATCGCTCTCTGCAATCTGGCCGCCCGGGCCGAGATCACCCGCACCGTGCGCCAGATCACCAAGGTCGAAACCGCCATCGAGCCGAAATTCCAGGAACATTTCGTCGCCGCCAACGCCATCCCCCACGCCACCGACCCGTTCCCGGAACTGGGCAAGGTGGTGGAGTTGCCCGTCGTCGGATTCAACACGCAGGGAGATGGGAGTGACGGCGGTCGGGTGAGGAGAAGGAAGCGGGGGTGATTGCGGGTTGGTCTACTAAAATTCTGGTCGATCAAAGAACCATTGGCAATCGCTTCTTTAGCCAACCAACCACCAAAAAATGCAATCGCGATTGTAAAATTTCAACTTGATTGGAATATTGCAAACTGACAACTTGGACTCTCTACAGAAAATAATTCTTGCATGACTCAAGGGGCGAGACAAAATGTCATTTTTTCCAAATGATGAATCAATTAGGTCTTGGGCAAGCAAACAAAGCGATGAAATTACACAGGTGATTGCGTTCAGGGTCGCGGCACGAGTCTATCCAGCAATTGAGAATCTACCTCTAGGGTCAGGATTCATAACCAGTAGATCACGACAGCAGCGAGTGCGATGGCTGAGAGGAAGACCTTGGGACAGCGGTCATAGCGTGTCGCCACGCGTCGCCAATCCTTGAGCCTGCCAAACATAAT